>NZ_LGDD01000121.1 GCF_001279695.1 Streptomyces sp. WM6378 | reverse complement strand
GCGGACGTGGCGCGAACCCGTCTCCGGGTCGCCGTTCGTGAACAGCGGCCCGGGGGTTATTGCTCGCCGAGAACGAGGCCGACGCTGTGGCCGGGGTGCGAAGTGCTCTCGGTAACTCCAGCGTACTCCCACGGCAGGGCCCAAAGGACCGGCTGGGGCACCGAGGTTCGGTTCGCCATCGAGATGCGCCCATGGACGGCCGGCGGGGGCGGGTGCACACGTCCACGACCCTGACCCGAGCATCGCGCAGGGCCGCCTGCTGGGCGACGAGCGCCTGGATCCGGGACGGCCGGCTGTTGGGCGTCACGCGGTTCTCCGGGGCCAGCTGGGGTGTGGAGGTTCCGTCGGCCGTACCAAGGTTCGTTCCGCGAAGGGGAGAATCAGGGCCCGGAGCAGCGGTGGACCGGTCGGGTGCCACACCATTCCGATGTCCTGCCAGCCTCCGGCCCGGAGGCCGGCGAGGGCCGGCAGGTCGGCCGGGTCCACCAAGGCCGCGCCGAGCGATGCCCGGCGGCCGGTCAGGAGCCGTTCCTGCAGTCGGCAGGCCAACTCCTGACCCGCGCGGTGCGGCCGGACCAGGATCTTGGAGATCGCGAAGACATCGCCGGAGGCGGTGAGTTGCTCGACGTCGTACGGGAGCGGCCCGTCGAACCCGGACCACCACCGGCCGTCGCTCGGAACGGGGAATCCGAAGGCGCACCCCACCAGGCGGTCGGTCTCCGCGATCACGAGGGCGAATCCCGGTCGCCGGATGTCGGCGGCGAGGCGGCGCAGGAAGCCCGTCCGCCGGAGGCTGCGGTACGTCTCGCCGGTCGTCGCCTCGCAGGACTCCGTGTAGAGATCCGCCAGGTCCTCCCTCAAGTCCTGGGCCCGCCAGCGGCTCACCCGGAGCAGCCGCACCGCGGCCATGAGGTACGGGTCGTCGTTCCTGGGCCTGCGGGCTTGCTCCGGCCGGGGCCGACCGCTCACAGCACACCGTCCGTGACGGTGTCCAGGTCGATCTCGCCTGCCGAGGTGACCAGCACCCGTTGTCCTCTGTCGTGGCGGTGGATGTTCAGCTGGGGCAGGGGCATGACGCCTCGGTTCGGTAGACCCGCCGGGCAACGCCAAGCGGCGGAGCCGGACTCGCGGCCGCTCTTGGCGTGCTGTCGACAGGGGCGTACTGACGACGGAAGCAGACGGGCGGCCGGCCCGTGTATCGGGAGCGGGACCCGCACGGTTCACTTCAGGAGTTGCGTCGGCGACCGGACGAAGGGTCCGCTTCCCGAGCCTCAGTCCGGAGCAGCAACAGGTCCGCCGGGGTCTGGGACGTCCACTCAACAGCATAGTCCCGGCTGTCCTCGCCAGGACTGTCCCCGTGAAACCCTGAGCAGTGACGGTTTCGGCGACGCCACGTCCGATACGCCGTCGGGGCAAGGGAATTGAGGCACCTGCCCGGTCGGCGCCGACTCCGCGGTTCCCGCGCACTCCGACCGGGCCGATAGGCCTCGGAAGTGGTACCGCGCAGCTTCCGCGGGCCGCTGGAGGACGGGGCTCAGTCGGGCCGGGCCGCGACGAGCGCCTCCTGCACCGTGGCGAACATCGGCACCAGGGCGGTGACGCCGCCTGCGGCCAGGACCTTCCGGTGCCATGGCCGGACGCAGACCAGACCCAGCCCACCACCGCACTCGCTCACCCGGCGGTGAGCCCTGTGCAGCAGTGTCAGGGCGGCGCAGTCGAAGAAGACCACCGCCCGCAAATCCACGATCAGCCGGGCGCCCGGCCGGGCGGTCGCGGCGTCGAGGGGCGCCTGGACTGCCGAAGCCGTCGCCAGATCGATCTCTCCGTACATCTCGACCACGGTGGATCCCTGCATCAGACAGCTACGCGCGCCACCCAACACCTGCGAAGAGCGCCCCGCGACGAGAGGAACGGGTTCCGGTAGACCTGGCTGAATGATGCTTCCCACAGTAGCTCCCCGCCCACAACGTCCCCCACAGCAGCGGGAGTTAACGGTCATCGGGTGCAGCCACCAGGTCTGGGGTGATGCGTCCATCACCCTACAAACACGCAAATGAGAAGAAACGTGCAAGCATGCAAATATTCACCCTCAAGAGTGAACGGTCGGATGCCTCGGGGTGCAGGCGGGCATCCCGTCGCTTGGCAGAACAGCCCGCGTGACCAGCACCGGAACGGCAGTCGGCCGCCCAAGGACCGGACACGGCAAGGTGCGGTGTGATCAACGGCGCACACGGCTCCCGCGGGCCATACCGGAATGGGCCATCGGCAGGGTCGCATCGCCGACAACGCAGCTCCAGCTCCCCGGTCCTTGCGGCAGACGTGACCGGGGTACTCCCGCACCCCGGCTGCCCCCAAGGGCCCGCGCGGGGTAGCCACGGGTGTTGGGGTGGCGGTCTGCCACGTGCGGGCCCGCCGCGATTCGGATGCCTTGCGCCCGTCGTCCACGAACAGGGATCAGCCACGTCGATCACCCCCGCTGACAGCCGGTATCCACTATCAGGGTGAGAGCCCCGGGGTCCGCTAGGCTCGGTGTGTGGCAGCAGAACAGCACTCGGAGGAGCGGTACGACATCGTTGCTGTCGCGTCCTCGGCCGGGGGTATCCATGGTCTCGGTGTACTTCTGGGCGCTCTCGGAGCCGATTTTCCCGTACCCGTGCTCATCGTCCAGCACCTAGATCCGCGGCACAGGACCGTCATCGCCGAGGTGCTGGCCCGCCGGATGTCCCTGCCCGTCAAGCTGGCCGAGGACGGGGAGCACGCGGAGCCGGGGGTCGTCTATGTGGCTCCGCCCGACCGCCACCTCCTCGTCGGGCCGGAAGGCACCCTGTCGTTGTCCCAGAGTGAACTCGTGCACTTCCTGCGTCCCTCCGCCGACCTCCTTTTCGAATCGGTGGCCGGCGCCTATGGTCCGCGAGCCATCGCCTGTGTGCTGACCGGCACCGGCAGTGACGGCGCGATGGGGGTGGACGCGGTGAAGTCGAGGGGCGGCACGGTGATCGCCCAGGATCCCGCGACCGCGGAATTCAAGGGGATGCCCGAGTCGGCGGTGGGGACGGGGGCCGTTGACTTCGTGCTGCCCCTTGAGGAGATCGCCGCGATCATCCGTGGACTTGTCGAGACCAAGAGGCAGTGATGAACGAGTCAGCCGCGACCGAGACAGATCAAGGCCTGGAGGACCTGCTCCGCTTCATTCGCGACGCCCGCGGTTTCGACTTCACCGGTTACAAGCGCTCCACGCTCGGCCGTCGGATCCGCAAGCGGATGGGGGATGCCGGTGTCCACGACTACGCGGACTACCAGGACCTCCTGGAGACGGACGCCGACGAGTTCCGCACCCTGTTCAACACCATTCTGATCAACGTCACTTCGGTCTTCCGGGACTCGGAGGCGTGGGCTCTGCTCCAGCGCGAGGTCGTGCCGGAGGTGATCACCAACGTTGCCCCCGAGGACGAGATCCGGGTGTGGAGCGCCGGGTGTTCCAGCGGAGAGGAGGCGTACTCGCTTGCGATCATGTTCGCGGAGGCACTCGGTCTCGACGAAAGCCTGAATCGCGTCAAGATCTACGCCACGGACGTCGACGAGGAGGCGCTGCGCCAGGCTCGCGCGGGGCTGTACCCGGCCAAGTCCCTGGAATCGCTCTCCACGGAGCTGCGCGACAAGTACTTCGAGCCGAGCGGTACCCAGTACCTCTTCCGTCCCGATCTGCGGCGACGGGTGATCTTCGGTCGGCACGACATCACCCGCGACGCCCCGATCTCCCGGCTCGACCTGCTCGTGTGCCGCAACACGCTGATGTACTTCAACGTGGAGGCGCAGAGCCAGATCATCGACCGCTTCCACTTCGCGCTGCGCGAGAGCGGCTTCCTCTTCCTCGGCAAGGCCGAGATGCTGCTGAACGACGGCGACCGGTTCGAGGCGATCAGCATCCGCCAGCGGATCTTCCGGCGGCGCCCCGGCGAGAGCACTCCGCCGTACACTGCGGCGCCGGTGAAGATCAGAGCCGGCATGGGCATGGAGATGCAGACGGCGACCCGCGTCCGGCAACTGCGCGACCTGATCCTCGACGCGACTCCCGGTGCCGCCGTGGCCCTGGACGCGGAGGGAATCGTCGTGATGATCAACAGTCAGGCGCGGTCCCACTTCGGCCTCACGGCCAACGACGTGGGCCGTCCCTTCCAGGACCTGGAACTCTCCTACCGGCCCACCGAGCTCCGTTCCTTGATCGACCAGGCCACGCACGAGCGCCGGACGTTGCGGGTCCACGGCGCCGAACGGCGCATGGGTGACGAGGTCCAGTACTTCGACATCCTCATCCAGCCGATCCCCAACGGCCCCGGCCTGCCGGTCGCCATCAACGTCACGTTCACCGATGTCACGCTGGCCACCCAGCTGAAGGCCGAGGTCAAGCGCGTCCGCGAGGAACTTGAGACGGCGTACGAGGAACTCCAGTCGACCAATGAGGAGTTGGAGACCACCAACGAGGAACTCCAGTCGAGCATCGAGGAGTTGGAGACCACCAACGAGGAACTCCAGTCGACCAATGAGGAGTTGGAGACCACCAACGAAGAACTCCAGTCTGGCAATGAAGAGCTTGAGACCATGAACGACGAGATGCGGCTGCGTACCGAGGATCTCGACGAGGCGAGGGCGTTCCTGGAGGGCGTGGTCGGCAGCATCGCGGCAGGCGTGGTGGTGCTGTCCGCGGACATGAAGGTGAAGAGCTGGAACCGGGGGGCGGTCGACCTCTGGGGGCTGCGCGCGGACGAGGTGCACGACGTGCACTTCTTCGCGCTGGACTTCGGCCTGCCCACCACTGAACTGCGAGACGTCATCCAGCAGTGCATCGCATCGGGCAAACGCGCGGGGCCGGTGAACGTTCCCGCCGTCAACCGCATCGGCAGAACCATCAACTGCGCCGTGGTCTGCTCCCCGTTCGACGGCCACAACGGAGGCGTCGTACTCCTGATGGAAGACATCGGGAATGAGGCCGGCGGCTGACGCCGGAAGCCGTACGCTGAGAACATGACCGCACAGGGCGGGAGTTCACACCCGGCAGACGGGCAGATCGGCATCGCGCTGCGGCGGGCCGCTCTCGCTGCCGAACGTGCGGCGTGCCAGAGGGCGTCCGCCGAGCGCCACGAGCGGCTGGCGGGGGAGACGGGACGCGAGTTCCATGTGACCATGGCGGCGATGCACCGCAGGGTCGCCGAGCGTCATCTCATCGCGGCGCAGCTCCAGAAGAAGTACGCCTATGGATTGGCGGACCGGTCGGCGGGTAGGGGCGCCCGGCATCTGTTCATGACAGCCGTTGCGGAGACCTGCGGCACTTCCAGCGCCGCTCTCACTCTGGTCGGGGCCGACATGGCCCAGCTCGCGTTGGCCGCGTCCGACCAACTCGCGCGAAACGCACAGGACTTGGAGTTCGTACTCAGCATGGGCCCGGCCCGGGACGCTGCCCAGAGCCGTCGGACGGTGTGTGCTTCGGGACCCGCGATGGAGGAGCGCTGGCCCGGCTACGGCGCGCGGCTCGCCGAGCTGGGACTTGCCTCGGTGGTCGCACTGCCGCTGAAGTCGCAGGCCGGTTGCGTCGGGGCGCTCACGGTCTTCGATCCCCGGCCCGGCCTCGCCGAGTCCGGCGTCTTCGGCAAGGTGGCCGATGCCCTGGCCGAGAGCATGCTCCTCGGCCCGGACGCCGACCCCGGCCTGTACGGCGAAACGGACCACCGGGCGGTGGTGCACCAAGCTGCCGGAGTGCTCTCCGAGCAGATCCACTGCTCGCTCGGCAATGCGCTGTCGCTCATCAAGGCGCGGGCCTTCAGCTGGGGAGAGCCCCCGGAGTCGGTGGCGCGCCGCATCGTGTCCGGAGATCTGAAGCTCCACTACTGAGGGGAAGCTCGATGCCCACGCCGGACCAGCGACTGGCCGACACTTTCGTGATGCTCGCCCAGTCCCGGGGCGATGCCTTCGACACCGCGGACTTCCTGACCACGCTCGCGCACCGCAGCGTTGAATTGATGGGCGCCGGCGCCGCGGGGGCAGTGCTCGTCGCCACCGACGCGCACAAAGGCGTCCGGGCGGGAGCCTCGGATCCGGGCGTGGAACGGCTGGAACTGGATGCGGCCGACTGGCGGGAGGGACCCGGCCACGACTGTCACCGTGCGGGCGAGCCCCTGCCCGACACCGCTCTCGAAGAGACACGGGCCCGGCTGCGCTGGCCGCAGTACTCCGTACGAGCACGGGCGCTGGGGTTCGCGGGGGCCGCGGCGCTGCCCCTGCGATGGCACCACGAGTTAGTGGGTGCACTCGTCCTGCTGCGCACCACATCGATCCCGCTTTCTGCGGATGCCCTCGCCCTGGGGCAGTCGCTGGCCGACGCTGCCACGGTCGCTCTGGTGAGGGAACGGGAGCTGGCCAGGAGCCGCACCCTGAGCGCTCAGCTGGAACACGCTCTGACCAGCCGGATCGTCATCGAACAGGCCAAGGGCATCCTCGCCACGCGCATGGGTCTCCCCATGGACACGGTCTTCGACCTGCTGCGCCGCTACACACGGTCCCGTCACCTGAGGATCGCGGAGGTAGCCCGCGATGTCGTCGCGGGGCGCCCGATTCCGGACTGGCCGGACCCTTGGAGGCCGCAGGCGACGAGCCCTGATCCCGCGGCGCCGGGGCCTGTCGGGGAGGGCCTCGCCCTGCCGGAACGGCCGACGGGAGCGGCGCACGACGACTGACGCACGAGCCGGTAATGCCCCCCGGGTCAGCAGGGGTGCTGCCGCGCAACGTCGTTGGCGAGGGCTTGGCGCAGTGCCATGAGGGAGGGCAGGTCGGCCTCGGTGACGAAGCGGTCGAGCAGGATGCTGACGCGCCATTGCCGGCCGTCGTGGACCGCGGTCACGATGTCTGCGATGGCCCTGCGCTGGTCTTGTGAGGGCGAGTTGGTCATGCGAGTCCCTGGGGTTGGAGGACCGTGGGGTCCTGTTCCCCACTCTCCTCGCTCCGAGGGAACATGGCTCTGGCATATCCCGGATCTGGCCGGGTTTCACTCTTGGCTCGCCGTCCGGCGCGGACACCTTCGGCCCTGCCACCCGCTTGAGCGGCTCGGCGGGTGTCAGGGAGCCGGCTGCTCCGAGGGGGCGGTGGCAATGAGGAGTTGTGCGGCCTGGGTGGTGTTGTCGGCGCGGACCGCACGGGCCATGGCGTTGCGCGCGGCCTCGACGCTCGTGTGCGGAGGGACCACGAGCAGCGCGAAGTGGTCGTTGTGACCGCGGGTGATGAGGACGGTGTCGTCACCGACCGGGAAGGAGTCGAGGTGTACGACCCGGTCGTCGATCACCAGGCGCGTCGGGATTTCGTTCCAGGCGGTGGCGTCCAGGCCCACGCGGGTGATGGGGCCGAGGTGCTCGGTCAGCGCGCTGACCAGCGCCGGCAGCTCCGCCGCTATGTCACGGGACCGAGGCCACCACGCGCCGTCCAGGAGTCCTTCACGGGACTGCGTCGTCTCCAGCCGGAGGAGGGCCGTTCCGGGTTTCACCGCCTGGTGAATGGCGTCCGGAAGCAGCTTCGCAGGAGTGGAGGTGTCGGATTCAGCCATGATCGGTTCGCCTACCCGCGAGGTGCGGCGACACATCGTCCTTCGCCCGTACTGACGTCGGCACCGCGATGGTGGCCGGTGAAATGCCGCCCTTGATTCACGGTACTCCCGGTGTCTGCCGTGAGGCTCGGCACCGCCCGTCCGGACTGCCTTCCATCTCCCGGAAAATGCCTGGTCGCACGGCCGCTTCGGGAGCCTTGGACCGGAGTAGAGTGAAGGAACCGGGAGCATTTCGTACGCCCGCTCCCACGCGGATGTCGTTTCCGGCGATCATAAGCACCGGGCTGTCGCAGACGGGCCCGGGGGCAGGTTCGCGCCATGACCACCACCGTCGACAGCGCGGCAGTCCGCGTCCTTGCTCCACCGCTTCCGGCACGGCTGTCCCTCACACCCAAGACCACGCTCGCCGGCCAGCTCGACGGCGCCTGGTGGCCCCGCTCCCGCAACCTCGACGCCGAACTTCCGACACTCCTCGATGCCCTGGACGGGACCTGGGAGCGCATCACCCGCGTCACGGTGAACCCCACTCACTGGCCCGTGATCCCGCACAGGGTGCCCGTCGCCGGGCACACCGTGCACGTGGGCTGGTTCACCGAGCAGGACCCCGACAAAATGATCCTGCTCTCCCGCAGGGTCGGCCGCTGGGACCTTCTGGTGATCCCGCCGGAGACCGAGCCGGCCGCCGCGGCCCGGCTGATGTCCGCCGCCGCGATCCCGGGAAGCGTTCTCACCGCCGCCGCATTGCTGACCGCCGAAGCCGTGACCGGCAGTGCCGTCGAAGCGCGGGGCAGGGAAGACGCCTGGGAGACCGAAGGCGGGGCGTGCATGTCCCCCTTCGGGTACCCGATGGGATGCCGGTTCGGCCCTCCGCCCACGGACGCGTGGAGGTGAGGAACATGGAGACCATCATCCTCATCGCGGCGATCATCGTCATGACCGGCATCGGAGTGCGCCTCGTCCAACTGCTCAATGCCCAGCACCATGCGCGGATCGCGTCCTACCACTTCGGCGACGTGCTGCCGGGTGTCGGCCGACGAAGCAGGAAGCACCACAGGCACACACCGGCAGCTCCCGGTCGACCGACCGACACCACCGGCCGCGCCGGCCGCGGCGGCACAGGCCGATGACCCGGACCGCCATCTGACCGGGGGCAGCGAGTGGGACGCCTCAGGCGCCCCGCCCGCCGGCCTTCCGCCTCGGCGCCCACCCAACCACTCCACGCACGAGAGGACGCGGCCATGGCGACACTGCGCGAGCGGAAGACCTACCGTGAGCAGGTTCTACGAGCCCTGTACGAAGCCACCGAGGGCAATCGCCTTCTCGGCGTGACCGGCGCAATGATCTGCAGCACCCTTCGGGTCCCGGAGCAGGACCTGGCCGCTGCCTGCACCTACCTGGCGGGTGAGGGCCTGATCACCGTCGACTGGGACCCGGGCAACATACCCGCGATGGTCATGCTGACCCACCAGGGAATCCGGCTCATGGAGGCCGAGGAAGAGGAGCGCGGCTGAGCCGAGGCGTCGCCAGGGCGTCTTCGACGTTCAAGTGCCGTAGCGCTGGTACGTGGCTTGGGCTGTTCGCGGCGCAGGGGCGGGACTAGGCTGTCGGCACGGCCCCAGTCCCCGGCAGCGTGAGGATCCGCTCCGAGGAGGCGCACGGTGTCCAGAGGTGCCAGAACTTCTCCCATCCCCGCGGACGCGCTCCGCTCGCCCCCTGAGACGGTGGGCACACGTGTGCCTGTACGGAGCGGCCACTCCTCGCCGTCGCTGCCTGTGTCCGTTCCGGACGGACAGCCCGCGCCCACCGGTGTTCCTGCGGACCAGGCGGTCGTCGTGGTCAGCGGAAGCCTTGGCCTCGCCACTGTTCCAGAACTGCGCGGGCGCCTGCTGCGGGTGTCCCACGGCCCTGGAATCCGGTTGGTCCTCGATCTGTCGGGCGTCACCTCCTGCGACACCCTGGGCCTCGGGCTGATCGTCGCCACCGCCCGCCGGGCCCGCTCCTTCGGCGGCAGCCTGCGCCTTGTCGCCCCGAGCCCCGCCGTTGCCAGGGCCCTCGGCACCAGCGGGCTGATCCGGCTCTTCCAGGTCTTTCCCACTCTCGACACGTCGGCCAGGGCTTCGGCCACCGAGGCGACGAGCCCGGATCTCCGCGAAGCGGCCTAGACACTGAGCCAACCCGTGGAGGCGGTCAACTGCCCTTCGCTCGCATCCTCTTCGTGGCCATGGCCGGCCCCTCCGCCCTGTATCGGCAACCCCATCGCCAACACTGTCCGGAACCTCTGGTCGCACCCCATCAGCTTCTGCGGGCACTTCCCCGAAGGCGTCCGGACCTTCACCGAAGAACACCTCGACGGTGAGACGTGCGGCGGCTGGTACCTGCGGCAGATCCAGGGCTCGGCCAACAACGACGGCGGACCCCTCTTCCACATCCTCAGCGGCAACCTCGGCCACCAGATCGAGCACCACGCCTCCACCTGGACCCGCGTTCTGCGATTCGCCGTACCAGGCCCATGAACCACAGAGGTCGCGATTGCTCAGATGGCCAGCAGCCGCTCTGCGGTCTCGCGGTACTGCCGCAGGGCGATGCGCAGTTCCTCGGTCTCTGCTTGGGTGTCCTGGCTCTGCCAGTTCGCGCGGAGGGTGCGTTGCCGTTCCGCGAGGGCGTTCGTCAGGAGGGTGACCATCTCGGCGACGGTGCCGTCGGCCTCCTCCACGGCGTGCCGCGGGCTGTCGACGAAGTTGTTGACGGCCCGCTGGAGGCGGACGGCCAGCTTGTCCCGTTCGCCCGCCGCCAGCAACCGCTGCTCCGAGCCCGCGGCGCCGGTGAACGGTTCGCCCGGCGCCTGGGACGGTTGTGGTCCAGTTGTCCGCGGGGCGTGCTGCTTGGTGGGATCCGGGCCTTCGGCCGCGGGTTGCCTCGCGCGTTCGGAGTCGTACAGCATCACGTGCCACTTCCCTTTGCTTGGTGTCGGCCGTGTGTGGTGGGTGTTTGGGCATGGTCGCCGGGGGACCGCGTGCGGTGCCGGCCCGAGTCGGCTGCCTGTTCGGTGGTCAGTGCGGCGAAGAGGCCGCGGGCCTCGACCATGGCCTCGCGCATCTCTTCGGTGCTGCTCTGGCCGCGGACCGCTGTGTGCATGTCGCGGTAGCCATAGACCTGGTCAGCGTGGTGGACGGAGAGCGCGGCCAGTTGCTCGTGGAACTGCTCCCGGCCCGGGAATCCCCGGTCCTCGGCCAGTCGGGCCAGGAGCGCGTCGGCCTCGGCGACCGCCTGGTGCGGCGAATCGACGAACTGCTCCTGGATATTGGCCCATTGGGCGACGTACCGCTCGCGGGCCTCGGGCGGAAGTCGCTGCTCCTTGAGGGATCCGTACAGCCGTACGCGTTCGCTCAGTTCTTGCTCGGCGGCCTTGGCATTGCCGTTGTGGTGGGCCAGGGTTCGGCCGTACTCGGGGCCGAAGCGGCGCTTCAGCCCCGAGTACGGCACCGCGCTGGCCGAACCCGATGAAGAGGACCGCGGCCCCGATCACGACAACCACGGCGATCATCACGATGGCGAACATCGACATGACGTGCACGGTGAAGCCGACCCCGAGCAGCAGCAGGACTAGCAGGAGAAGGAGAATGAGGACGATCATGGCGGGGCCTCCGGCAGTCACAGGGCCGCAAGCCCTGTTCTCCGCGGGGTCCGGGCGAAACAGAACGGGGGGCGCGTCGTCCGGGGGATCCGGAACGGCATAGCCCGACGCCGTACGGGCCAGTCAACTCCGGGCGCCCTGCCCTGTCAACGCGACAGCGATACGGGCCGGTTCGCGATCCGGAACCAGGACGGCGGGAGCACGCACGGGCTCGGCGGCCGCCTCCTGCGGCGTCGCCGACGGCAGCAGGTGATCCTCCCACCAGGACAGGCCCATGAGCATGGCGAGCAGGACGAAGGGGGCCAGAACGGGGAACAGTAGCGCGTACATGGGTACCGCCTGTTGTCTGGAATGGCGCTCGGGCCGGTGACAGCGGAGTCCTGCCGGTACCGCCCGGATGAGGCGCATCGAGGCCGCGTCGGGAACATGGTGCGAGGGTGCGGGCGCCGATGCGCGCGGTGCGCTCCGGAATGGGGGGCGCGGTAACTGCTCGACGCTGCCGGGGTCCTGGGCCGCTCCGCGCACGCTAGCGCCGCCCGCATTCTCTGAACAGACGTCAAGCCGCCAACGCTGGGTATTCGCAACCTCCGTACAGGACTGGGCGGTTGAGTCAGGCCCCGGTCCCCGGTTGCGATGATCCGTTCCGCGTCCGGAGGCCCGCCGTGATCGCGCTGCTCGTTCTTCTGGTCATGGCCCTCCTCGGTCTCGGATTCGTGAATGCCCTGTGGTGGGTGCTCGGCGCCGCGGTGGTGGTCTTCGGCCTCTTCCGCCACCGACGAGGGCAAGGCGCTGCACGGGGACTGCGGGAACATCGGCCACGTCCGCGGCATCGTGCAGCACTGCCCGCCCCTGCCCGGCGCGGTGGCTGCCGCCTGGCCGCTGCGGGCCGGATAGCCGTCCAACTGGCCTACCAGGGCGACTAGTTCGGCTTATCCCGTGCACCGTCCGAGGAGCACACGCAGACTGTCCCTCGGACTGTCTGACATCATCGAGCGCCATCGGGTGCGACGGCAGCGTCGACTCAGGGAAGCGGGCAGGAGCGGATGAGCGAACCCGACAGCGCGACGCGGCACCACCCGGTCGTCGTCGCCCATCAATCCAGCCGTGCCGGTGACATCCAGCTGCGCATCGCTGATGCGATCACCAAGTTCGCAGGCTCGATGACGTTCGTGTATCTCCACGCGGTCGGCTTCGCGGTCTGGATGCTGTTCGTGGAGTCCAGCCCGTGGCCCACGCTGACCCTCGTCGTGTCCCTGGAAGCGATCTTCCTGTCGACGTTCGTCATGATCGGCCAGAATCGGCAGGCAGAGTTCCAGCAGGCCAAAGCCGATCACGACTTCGTCGAGCAGGAACTGGAGCTCAAGACCAACACCGAGCTGACCCGGGCCATCCACACGATGACCGCCGAACTCCACCGCCGACTGATGGCGGAACCCGAGCAGCGGTAAGGCCGGGGGTCAGGCCGGTCGGTGCGGGGTGGACTCCGCTTCGTCGTCGGTCCATGTGGTGGTGTCCGCGATGTGCCATCCGCCCGGGCGGCCGCGGGCGGGTGGGTCCTGCGGGTTGTAGTGGCCGGCTTCCCGGGTGCAGGTGACCCTGACCCCGGAGGGGGAGTGGATCGTGGTGGCGTTGCACAGGTTCCCGGCTTCCCCGAGCGCCTCCAGGGCCCGGCGGCGCGCGGTGCTGTGGGCGCGGGCCGAGCGCGCCGCACGCTGGACGAAGGCCCGCAGTGCCTCCAGCTCGCCATCGGCGCCGAGCAGGTCCTCTTCCACGCGGATGATCCGGTACCGGCCGACTCCGTACAGTCCGCCCTCCCGTTCATTCTCCCGCAGGGCGAACATTGCGGCCTCGGCCACCGACGGCGCCTCCAGGTGCACGGTGATGGACGAGACACCGGGCAGGGAGGCGCTGATGCGTTCCGCCACGACCCGGTAGACCCGGTTCTCCTCGACCTTGACCGGCCCCCGCCCCTCCCGCTCCGCCGCCTCGGCCTCGGCCGCCACCCTCTCCAGACGCCGCAGCTCCAACTCCTGGACCCTGGAATCACGCTCCGGCGCGTAGAGGTCCATCGCCTCCTCGGCCATCACAGAACTGATCCGGCGCCACTCCGTATGCTTCCACCGCGCCAGCCGCAGCGACTCCAGCCGCCCCGGCTCCAGCCCTCCCAGCTCCTGCGGGCCCCGCTCGGTCCCGCGCTCCCAGCCTTGCGCCGTCCTGGTCTCCGCCGCCACCTGCTCGCGGGTCATCCCGGTGGCCTTCCGCTGCACGTTCTTGCGGACGATTTCCTGTGCCGTATACCTCTGAACAGGCATCTGCGTTCCGTCCCGACTGCGAAGCTCAGCGCGGTGCAGCTCCTGGAGCTGCACCCGGGGGAGCTGGGATTCTCACCTCTCTCCATGCTGCACCTCCAAGGCCGGCGGGAAGGACCCCAGCGCTGCCTGCCCGGCCGACGGCAGGTGCCCGGCCAGTGGGGCCGGGCACCCGGAGCATGGTTTTGGCGGGGAGGCCGGTCGCCCTACATCATCGGTCGCGGACGCGGGTGCGCGTAGTAGGTGCCCACCTGCTGGTGGTAGTCCGGGTTGCCGAGGTGCTTCTCCTTGTCGAACTCGGGGGCGCTCTTGATCTGGTCCTTGGTGCGGTCGACGTAGATCTTCTTTTCCTTCGGGTCGACGCGTACCACGACCCCGGCGGGCAGGAGGACCTCCTTGCCGAAGATCCATGTTCCGGTGTCGACGACGATGTACGCGGCGCCGACGTCCTCGGAGTGCTTGTCGACCTTGCCGATGCTGCCGTCACTCGCCTCGACCTTGAAGCCGGTCAGATCCATGCCGGACTGATAGGCGGCCACGGGCCGGTATGCCCACACGTTCTCGTCCACGGAGGTGCTCCTTCGCGAATGGTTCTGGGTGAGTGGGACGCTGGATCGGTGTTCAGTGCCGGAAGCTGTCCTTGGCCTTCTCTCCGGCCTGCTTCAGGTCGCCGGCGGCCTGTTCACGGCGGCCCTTCCTCCTGAGCCGCCTGTTGCCGACGGCTCGGCCGGTGCCTTCCTTCAGCCGCCCGGTGAGCGACTGGGCGCTGTTCCTGAGTTTGTCGGCGAGGCCCATGAGGGTCCCTCTTCTCGTTCGGTGAGGCGCCGGGAGGAGTCTCCCGGCGCGGGCCGCCCGTCCCGCAGACGAGGGGACGGGCAGGCGGGGGTCAGCGGTGGCTGCCGGCGGAGCGGCCCGAGCCCATACGGCCGCGCATGAAGAATCCGATGACCCACAGAACCAGCAGCACCGCGGCGACGTACCACAGGACGTGCATCGTGAAGCCGAACCCGAACAACGCCAGGGCCAGCACGATCAGAACGATCCAGAGAAGCACGGCCGAACCTCCGGTTCGCAGGAGTGCACTCTGCGTTCCGCGGGGTCTCGGCGAAGCGAGTGGCGGGAGGCCGCGCCCGGAATTCCCGGAGCGTCATGGCCCGGCGCCCTGTCCGCCACTCAACGCCGCGCCGCATGCCCTGTCAATGGCTCAGTGACGCCGGCATCGCGGGCACCGCGGTTTGTGGCGCTGTGACGGACCTGGCGGACGCCTTCGCTTGATCTCCCGTCCTATGGTGCAGGTGGACGGGCGGGAGCAGACTTGAGTAGTGAACCCGGAGTCACCGTCGAGGGCGTAGGGGCTGAGGATGATCCAGGCTGCGGATATCCGTGAGTGGCGTACTCAGGGCGTCGTCGACCCGGACGGGCACAGGATCGGCTCGTTGGAGGCGGTCTATGTGGACACCCGTACCGATGAGCCGGCGATGGCCACGGTGCAGGTCGGTCTGCCCACGCGGCACCGCCTGGTCTTCGTACCCCTGGACGACGCGATCGTCGGGCCGGGCTATGTGAAGGTCGCCTACGAAAAGGCGCTGGTGAAGAAGTGCCCGGCGATCGGCACGGACGACGTGCTGCCCGCCGAGGACGAAGAGGCGGTCTTCGCGCACTACGGCCTGACCTACCAACCCGGTGCCGGCGGTGAGCGGCAGCTCGCCCGCCGATAGAGCGCCTGCACCGGCCGAGGAGGCATCCGCGTCATGGTCTTCTTCCTGCTCCTGGTCATCGCGGCGATCGTGCTCGGCGTCATCGGCGTGCTCGCGCACGGACTGCTGTATCTGCTGTTCATCGCGATCGTGCTGTTCGCCGGCGCGCTCGTCCATCTCGCCGCGCGCTGGCGCCGCTCCGGCCGACGCCGGGTGCGCTGACCGTACGTGCGGCCCCCGACTCTTTCCCGATCTCGATCCGGGCCGGTCCACCCGGAGTTCGATGAGGTCTGAACAGATGCCGAGCCGACATCGGCAGGTGTCCGCAACATGGGGCAGGGCTACGCTGTCGGGCGAGGCCCCAGTCCCCGGCGGCGATGATCCGGTCCACGTCCGGGAGTCCCGCCGTGATCGTGGTGGGACCGCGGTGACGACTCCGGGTTCCGTGGCCACTAGGACCGCGAGCATCACAGGTGACCGCGCCAGGGGGTGCACCGTGTACGAGGCGATCGCGATCCACGAGGAACAGCATTCCGCCGTGCCCCTCGCCTCGGCGAGGGACGCCGCGCTGACTGCGGAAGTCCTCGAACTGCGCCTCCAGTGTGCCCAGTTGCGCCGGGCACTGGACAGCCGCGCCGCGATCGACCAGGCGCGCGGCATGGTGATGGCTCTCGCGCCGTGTTCGTGTGGCAAGGCATGGGACGTACTGGTCGACGTGTCGCAGCACTCCAACGTCAAGCTCCGTGATGTGGCGACCGCCCTGGTCGCCACCTCGGAGGGCGAGCCGCTTCCCACCGCGCTGCGCCGCGCGCTGCGTCTTGCACTGCGCCGCTGCAGGCCGGCGGAGCGGGCGTGAGGCCGCTTGCGGTGCGACGCCGGGGGCTGTGTCTTCAACCCGCCGGCGCCCTTCGTCCCGGCATGCCTGTCGGACATCCGGGCGAGTAGCCCGCCGCCCGGTCCTCAAACCCGGGACCTCCGCTCCGCCGCCGGTACGTTCCGGGGCTATGCTGCTGAAGAGACGTCCCAGACCCCGGCGGCAACACGGCAGTTGGCCACGATGCCCGCCGGAAGCGGACCGTCCGGCGCATCCCTCGACGGAATCGACGATGACCGGGCCCGGAACTCGAGCCGTCGGAACGGACGTTGATCCCTCCCCTCGCACGCACGCCCAGATCGGGAGCGCCGCCATGCCTGTCCCCGTACGACGCGACGGCACCTGGTGGCGCGGATTCCACGGACCACTGCCACAACATCGAGCAGCTCACCGCATCCGGTCACGTCTTCGCGATCACCGAGGTCGTGGTCCATCCGCACGAGATGGCGGGACGGCAAGAGGACGGGGCTGTCCGTGTTGTTCCGACATGAAGCCGGCGCAGAGGATTCGCGCTGCTGGCTATAGCCAATGCCGCCGCTTGAAGATGAAGTACAGGCTCACGCACACCACCGCCATCAGCAGAATCGCGAACGGATACCCGAACGTCCACCTCAGCTCGGGCATAGCCTCGAAGTTCATCCCGTAAATAGTCCCCACCAACGTGGGTGCAAAGAGAATCGCCGCCCACGACGAGATCTTCTTGATCTCCTCGTTCTGCTCGAAGCCCGCCTCCGCCAACGCCCGCATTTCCGCGTTCTGTTGCTGCGTCACCAGCGTCGCGTTGACCGTGAGGATGTCGGTCAGGGCCTGGCGGAAGCCGTCCACTCGTTCGCTGATGTGGGTCACGTGGTCGGCGACGTCGCGGAGGTAGCGCTGGAGTTCCTCGTCCGTGCCGTACTTCGCGAAGCCTGCCATCAGGGCGTGCAGCATGCCGACCAGGGGGCGGGTGGCGCGCTGGAACTCGACCATTTCCCGGGAGAGTTCGTAGATGCGGCGGGATACCTCCGGGTCGCCGCGGAAGACCTCCGTCTCGATCTCGTCGATGTCGTTCTGCACACCCGCCACGACCGGCGCGTACCCGTCCACGACCGCGTCCAGGATGGCGTACAAAACCGCTTCCGGGCCCAGCGCCAGCAGGTCGGGGTCCTCCTCCATGCGGCGGCGGACCGCGGAGAGGTCGGGGGCCGCGCCGTGGCGGACCGTGATGACGAAGTCCCGGCCCACGAAGACGTGGAGCTCGCCGAAGTCCACCTCCTCGGGGGCGTCCAGGTAGCGGGCCGCGCGCAGCACCACGAAGAGGGTCTCCCCGTAGCGCTCCAGCTTCGGGCGCTGGTGGGCCTCCAGAGCGTCCTCCACGGCCAGCTCGTGCAGATCGAACTCGCCGGCCAGCGAAAGGAGTTCGGACTCCGACGGGCGTTGCAGGCCGATCCAGGCCATGCCCTCGGGGGTCTCCCGCAGCTGGCGGAACGTCTCGGCCAGGGAGCCCGGCGAGGCGATGTGCCGGCCGTCGCGGTACAGGGCGGACTGGACGATGCTGCCGGCCCGCCCGTTCCCCGCCGGTACGTCGCCGGGGGCGGACTTCCCGTCGTCGGCCGTGGGAGGTGCGGGCTCGGCGACGGCCGGGGCGCCGGCGGGGGGCTGCCTGCGCCAGGAGTGCTTCTTCGGCGGCCGCGCGGGGCGGCCCCGTCGCTCGGGCACGATCTCATCTCCCGCTCTGCAACCGGCCCGGCGGGCGGTCGAAACGTTCGCCTGTATGCCCTCGGAATGGCCCGGGACATCTCCGAATGCCTCCGGTGAATGCCTCTGGGCAGGATATACGGCTCAAATGGCACTGGCCCGGTGGTCCGGAGGGGGCCGTCCCCCTTCGGGAGGCAATGCGGACAGGATCTGTCCTCTTGGGTGAGTACCGTGCTCGGCATGGCTTCCAAGACCGGTACCAGCGCGCGGCACGACCACCCCGTCCTCTCGCGCCGCGCCCTCAACCGCGCCACCCTCGACCGCCAGCTGTTGCTGCGGCGCAGCGACGCCTTCTCCGCCAAGGACGCCGTCGCTCACCTCCTCGGGCTCCAGGCGCAGAACGTGAAGCCGCCGTACTTCGCCCTCTGGTCGCGGCTCGCCGGATTCCGGCCGCAGGCACTCTCGGAGCTGATGGAGGCCCGCGAGGTGGTGCGGATCGTCACCCTGCGGTCCACCATCCACACGCACACCGCCGACGACGCGCTCACGCTGCGCCCGCTCGTGCAGGCCGCCCGGGACCGGGAGCTGAACACCTTCCGCAAGGGTCTCGCCGGGGTCGACCTGGAGCGCCTCGGCGGGATCGTCCGCACGCTGGTCGAGGAGCGGCCGCACACCATGAAGGAGCTGCGCGAGGAACTCCTGGCGGTGTGGCCCGACGCGGACCCCCTGGCGCTGTCCCTCGCCGCCCGCTGCGTGGTCCCGCTGGTCCAGGTCACCCCGCGCGGGGTGTGGGGCCGCAGCGGGCCGGTCGCGCTCACCAGCGTCGAGCACTGGCTCGGCCGCTCGCCCCGGCCCGTGCCCGCGGTCGACGAGACGGTGCTGCGCTACCTCGGCGCGTTCGGGCCCGCCTCGGTCAAGGACATGCAGACCTGGTCCGGGCTCACCCGGCTCGGCGCCGCCTTCGAGCGGCTGCGGCCCCGGCTCGCGGTGTTCCGGGACGAGAACGGTGTCGAACTCTTCGACCTGCCGGACGCCGTCCGGCCGGACGAGGACACCCTGGCGCCGCCGCGTTTCCTGCCCGAGTTCGACAACCTGCTGCTCTCGCACGCCGACCGCGGCCGGGTCGTTCCGCCCGAGTACAAGGGCCGCAGCTGGACCGGCAACCAGGCCCACTGCACCCTGCTCGTCGACGGCTTCCTCGCCGGGATCTGGCGGATCGAGGAGCGGAAGGGCACCCCCACTCTCCTCACGGTTCAGCTGTTCGGCGCGCTCGGCAGGGCCCAGCGCGCCGCGGTGGCCGAGGAGGGTGCGCGGCTGCTCGCCGACATGACCTCGGCCACCTCTTACGACGTACGGTTCGGTGAGTTCGTGAGCCGGAGATGAGAAGAGCTAGTGGCTCAGCGCGTGGTCCCGGCGGGCGCAGGCGGCCGCGCTCTGGCCGGGCCGCCTGCGTGGGGCGGGCGGGGCGAGCAGCGGGTCGACCGTCACCAAGGTCACGCCGAGCGGTGCCGACAGCGCCCGCAGGGCGGGTTCGGCGAGCCGGATCCAGCTCTGGTCGCCGCCCAGGACGGCGTTGAGCCGGTCCGGGCTGGTGAATCCGACGGCGGTGCGTGCGCCGAACTCGTCGCGTAGGAAGCGCAGTTGGTGTCCTCCGGCAGAGCCGAGCCGAACCGGCACGTACAGCGGCCCTGCCGGGCGGCGTTCTTCGGGGTCGGCGTCCTCGATGGTGAGGCTGTCCATGGTGTCCTCCGGTGCGGAAGTGTGGATGCCGTACGCGTCATGCGCCCGTACACCCGAAGTTATGCCCCCGGCACCGGCCCGTTCTCGCGCCATGACGCGGCATTGACCTCGACGCCCCGGATTTTGACGCCCTCCTGGCGCAGGTCGGCGCGGGAGGGTCGGCCGACCGGGTGGCGGCGGCCCCGTACGACAACTTCATCCCACCGGGTGGCGGCGGACCGCGCTCGGGCGGCCCGCCGCCACCCGAGCCCTCGGTGGGCCGTGGGCCCAGCCGGCCCGAGCGCGTCAGTCGGCCCGCCCCGTCGCCGCGACCGTCACGCCGAGCCCGATCATCGCGAAGCCGCCCGCGCCGCCGATCAGCGAGAGGCGCCGTTCGGAGCGGGCGAACCAGCCGCGCGCCGCCGCGGCGCCCAGGCCCCACAGGGTGTCCGTGATCAGGCCGATGGTGATGGGGATCAGGCCGAGCAGCAACATCTGGGAGGGCAGGTGCCCGGCCGTGTGGTCCACGAATTGCGGAAGCACCGCCGCGAAGAACACGATGCCCTTCGGGTTGGTGACGCCCACCAGGACGCCGTCCGCGACGGTCCGCAGATCGCCGTGGGCCGGCCGGACCGCGGCCACGGTCTCGCCGATGGCCGCCACCCCGAGCCGCATGTCCTTGCGGTGCCGGTACGCCTGCACCCCGAGCAGCACGAGATACGCGGCGCCCGCCAGCTTCACCGCCATGAACACCGACGCCGAACGCTCCACCAGCGCGCCGATGCCGAGCGCCACCGCGACCACCAGCACGTACGAGCCCAGCACGTTGCCCAGAACCGTCGCGAGCGCGGTGCGGCGGCCGTGCGCGAGGGCGCGGCCGATCACGAACAGCACGCTCGGTCCCGGGATCACGATCACAAGGAGGGACATCGCGGCGAAGGCGAGGAAGCGATCGGTGGACACCATTTTGTCATTCAACCTCACCTGTGTGCCGCGCGCCCAGGGCATGGACATCCCATACGTGGCCCACGCCCATACCGTCGGGCCCGGCCGCCCCGCCGCCCGCACGGGAAAGGCCGCCAACCGCCTGGATACAGTCCCCGCATGGAACTGCGGCAGCTCAGCTACTTCGTCACCGTCGCCGAGGAACTTCACTTCGGGCGGGCCGCCGAGCGGCTGCACATCGTCCAGTCGGCGGTCAGTCAGCAAGTGCGGCGCCTTGAAAGGGAGTTGGGGGCCGACCTCTTCGACCGCTCGCCCCGGCACGTGCGGCTCACCGGGGCGGGGGAGCGGCTGCTGCCCGAGGCGCGCGAGGTCCTGGCCGCTGCCGAGCGGGCCCGGGCCGCCGTCCGCGAGCGCACCACCCTGCGGCTCGGCACCAGCGCCGGGCTCGGCGAACACCTCGACCGGGTGCTCGGCGCGTTCGCCGAGATCGCCCCGGGCACGGCCGTCGAGCTGGTCTCCGCGCCCACCCGCGACCGCCTGGCCCAGGTCGCCGACGGGCGGCTCGATGCCGCGTTCGTCCGCTCGCCGCAGCCCGCGCCGGGCCTGCGCGTCCTGCCCCTGTGGGAAGACCCGCTGGTCGTGGCCCTCCCCGCGGCGCATCCGCTCGCGAACCAGGACGAGATAGCGCTCTCGGACCTGGCCGCGCTTCCCCTGTGCATCACTGCCCGGCGCAACAACCCCGCGCTCGTCGACCTCGTCGTGGGCGCCTGCCACGCCGCGGGCTTCGAGCCGGTACCGGGCCCGGTCGGCGGCTCGCTCCAGGACACCCTGGCCACCATCGGACTCGGCCAGTTGTGGACCGTGGTGTACGCGGCCCATGCCCGCGTGCTGCACAGCCCCCGGGTCGCCTTCCGCCCGGTACGCGCCCCCGGCCTCGCACTGCCCACTGGTCTGGCAGTGGGTGCCGACCACATACCGGCCACCGTCGAGCTGCTCCTGAAGGCGTGCTCAACCTCCATGAAGACCTCCATGACGTCCTCGACCACAAGCCCGTGACCAGTAACGATCACGAAAGCTGATCGCTGTGGTCGCGGTCTGCTTCTTGGCCGGGCCCGGCAGATCCGATGGACTGGCGGCACGCCGGTGAGCGACCCGGAAAGGCCGGGAAGCCGCCGCCCACCAAGGAGTTGGCCATGCCCATCGTCACCATTCAGCAAGGTCCCCGCGATGTCGAGCTCAAGCGCGAACTGGTCAAGCGCGTCACCGACGCCTTCGTCGACGCGTACAGGATCCCGGCCGAGACCGTCCAGGTGTGGATCCACGAGGTCCCCACGGACAGCTGGGGCGCGGCGGGCACGCTGACCGCCGACAAGTAGCCACGCACACCCCCGGTTCACCGCCGCCGGGCCGGGCCGTCCGTACGGGGGTCGGACGGCCGCAGGCCCGCCGCCCGCCGGGCACCCTCCCGGCGTGGCGGGCCGCCGTCCCCGTAACGACGTCGGCCGTACGCCGCGAGGGCCGTCAGCGGTACGGAGGCGACGGCCGCCACCCCGAACAGGCCCTGGAATCGGCCCAGTTGGGCTGATCCGGCGGCCAGTCCCGTGCCCAGGGCGCTGCCCAGGTAGAGGGCGACGCCGAAGAAGGCGACCCCGGTCGCGCGGGCGGTCGGCACGAGCAGGGTCGCCCACGCCTGCACCGTCGAGTGCAGGAACGCCCAGCCACCGCCGAGCAGCAGCGCGCTCAGCCCGAGCGTCACCAGGGACGGGTACAGGGCGGCGACGGCGTACGCCAGGGTCAGCTGGACGCCGCCCGCCACGATCAGCGCGACCGGACCGAGCCGGCCCGCGAGCCGCCGCACCACCTGGGCTCCGCCCATCGCCGCCACCCCGTACAGCGCCGCCACCGCGCCCGCGGTCGCCGGGCCCGCGCCGAGCGACTCCAGGGCGGGCGGCAGATAGGTGAAGCAGCCGAGCAGCACGCCTCCTTCGAGGAGGGCCACCCCCATCACGTACCACTGCCAGCGCGAGCGCAGGACGGTGCGCAGGGCGCCGCCCGCGCGAGGCGCGAGCACCGGTTCGGGCAGGCGGTGCAGGGCGAGCGCCAGATACCCGGCGAGCAGTCCGGGCAGCGCGAACACCAGGCGCCAGCTCACCCAGTGCGCCAGCGCCCCGGCGACGACGGTGGCAAGGGCGGTGCCGAGCGCGAACGCCGTCATCAGTGTGCCGAGCGCCCGCTGCCGTCCGTCGGGCGCGACCGTGTCACCCACGTACGTCAGCGAGCCCGCGATGGCGGCCGCGAAGCACGCCCCCGTGAATCCCCGCGCCGCGACGAGGGACCCGGCCCCCGGCGCCGCCGCGGACGCGAGTGCTCCGGCCGCGGACGCCGCGAGCGACAGGCGCATCACCCGCACTCTGCCGAACCGGTCGCTCGCCATCCCCCAGGCGGGCTGTGCGAGCCCGTAACCGAGGGTGTACGCGCTCGCGGCGAGCGCGGCCGTGCCGAGCGGCACACCGAACGCGGAGCCGATGAGCACCAGCATCGGCGCGATGGAGAAACGGTCGAAGTTGCTGACGAACCCGGCGGCGCAGAGCAGCCCCCCACGGGGCGGTGAAGTGGTCATGCCCCCAGCTCAGCAGGGGTGCCAACGGCTGTGTGGGCTCAGCCGATTACCATCACTCACACCGTGACGCACTCACCGGACCCCCGCGCGGAACTCGGCGCGTTCCTGCGCTCGCGCCGCGAGCGTCTGACCCCGGACGCCCTCGGACTGCCGGCCGCGCCCCGCCGCCGCACCCCCGGCCTGCGCCGCGCCGAAGTCGCCGAATCCGCCGGAATCAGCGCCTCCTGGTACGCGTGGCTGGAGCAGGGCCGGGTGCGCACCTCCGAGCAGGTGCTGCGATCCGTCGCGCGGGCGCTTCGTCTTGACGCGGCCGAGACCGCGCACGTCCTGTCATTCGTCGAGGACGTGCCGCCGCCGAGCGCCGCCCCGGCCAGCTGGGTCTCGCCGAACCTGCGCTCCCTGGTCGACGCGATGCTTCCGCACCCCGCGATGGTCATCGACCCGCACTGGGACCTGCTCGCGTGGAACGCCTCGTACGCGGCCCTCCTGACCGATCTCGCCCGGCTGCCGCCCAAGCGGCGCAACATGCTGTGGCTGGTGTTCCGCTGGCCGCCGTGCCGGACGCTGCTCGCCGACTGGGAGGCCGAAGCCCGTTCGCTGCTCGGCCAGTTCAGGGCGCGGGCCGCCCGCCATCCCGACGATCCCCGGTACGCCGAGATCATCGAGGCGATCCGCGCGGATCCCCGCGCCGCGCGCTGGCTCGACGAGCGGGAGACCGCCGCCTTCCGCCCGGCCGTCAAGCACTTCCGGCACCCGGCGGTGGGCGAGCTGCGCCTTCGCTCGGTCAAGCTCGCCGCGGTCGACGAACCAGGCCACCACTTCCTCGCCTATCTGCCGGACGGCCCCGGCTCCGAGGCGGCCCTGCGCCGGCTGCGCTGAAGGGCCGGCCTCGATCGGCGGTTCCAGCAGGTCAATTCGGGGTTTCGGCCGCTGCGGGCGTCGGTAGGTACCAGACTCCCCACTTGACAGCTGTTGCTGATGTTGCGGATACAGGAGAGAAGAGCGATGCGGATTCCGATGACGGTCTCGGACTTCCTCGACCGGGCAGAGCTGGGGTTCTCCTCCAGTACCGGCGTCGTCGACGAGCCGGACCAGCCGGGCCCACCCGTGCGGGACCTCACCTATGGGCGGGTCGCCGAGCGGGTGCGCGCCTGGCAGGCGGGGCTCGACGCGCTCGGCGTCGGCGAGGGCGAGCGCGTGGCGGTGGTCAGCCACAACTCGGCACGCATGCTGGAGCTGTTGTTCGCGGTGCCGATGAGCGGCCGGATCTGCGTGCCGGTCAACTTCCGGCTCAAGCCGGAGGAGATCGAGTACGTGGTGCGGCAGAGCGGGGCCTCGGTGCTGCTCATCGACCCGGAGGTGGACGACGCGCTGTCCGCCGTCAAGGCCCGCCACCGGTTCGTGCTCGGCGAGCAGACCGAGAACGAACTGATGCGGTTCGGCGTGGCGCCGCGCCCGTGGTCCCACCCCGACGAGGACGCGACGGCCACGATCAACTACACGTCCGGAACCACCGCCCGCCCCAAGGGGGTTCAGCTCACCCACCGCAACATCTGGGTCAACGGCCTGACGTTCGGACTGCACACCCGGGCCTGGGAGGGTGACGTCTACATGCACACCCTGCCGATGTTCCACTGCAACGGCTGGGGCATGCCGTACGTGATGGCCGGACTCGGCGTCAAACAGGTCGTGCTGCGCAAGGTGGACGGCGCCGAGATCCTGCGCCGGGTGGAGGAGCACGGGGTCACGCTGATGTGCGGGGCGCCCGCGGTGTGGAACATGGTCCTGGACGCGGCGGCGACGTGGCAGGGCGAGATCCCGGGCCGCGACCGCGTGCGGGTCGTCTGCGCGGGGGCGCCCCCGCCGACCCGCATGATCCAGCGGATGGACGATGAGCTGGGCTGGGAGTTCACCCAGATCTACGGGCTCACCGAGACGTCCCCGCTGCTCACCATGAACCGGGCCGGGCCCGCCGAGGTGGAACTGCCGTCCGCCGAGCGGGCGCGCAATCTGTCCCGGGCCGGCGTGCCCGCGCTCGGCGTCCGGCTGAAGGTGTCCGACTCCGGCGAGGTGCTCGCCCGCTCCAACGTGGTGCTCGACGGCTATTGGGAGAAGCCCGAGGAGACCGCGGCAGCGCTGGAGGACGGCTGGTTCCACACCGGTGACGGCGGCACGATCGACGAGAGCGACGGCTCCCTGACGATCTCGGACCGCAAGAAGGACGTCATCATCACGGGCGGTGAGAACGTGTCCTCGATCGAGGTGGAGGACGCCATCTTCAGTCACCCGGCGGTCGCCGAGGTCGCCGTCATCGGTGTGCCGCACGACAAGTGGGGTGAGACGATCAAGGCGCTGGTCGTCCTGGCGGAAGGTGCCTCGGTGACGGAGGCAGACATCATCGCGTACTGCAAGGAGCGCCTCGCCCGCTACAAGGCACCGACCTCGGTCGAGTTCCGCGAGGCCATCCCGCGGACGGCCACCGGCAAGATCCAGAAGTTCAAGCTCCGCGAGCCGTACTGGTCCGGTCTCGACCGCGGCATCAACTGACGTCTGTCATACGCGAGTTGGCGTACGCGTGCGAACCCGGCCGCTCCGTGCACCCTCGGAGCGGCCGGTTCTGCGTGGAAGGCCGTGCGATGAGAGTGGGCCCACCGGTCACCCGCGCCAGGTGCTGCTCGCGGAGTCGAGGCGCTGGTGGGTGAGGGTGGTGGTGAAGTGCGGGGTGTTGTTCTGGTGGAACGTGAAGGTCGTGCGGGGACGGCCTTGCGCGTCCGGGGGGAGCTGCCGGGTGTCGATCCAGCAGGGCGTGTGGAGTTCGAGGTAGCGGTGGAACAGGCAGTCCATGGCCAGGGGAATGACCGGCTCGGGGTGGTGCAGATGGTGGGCCGCCTGGTGGGCCGCCTCCAGGAGCAGCATGCCCGGCACGTGGTCGACCGGGTGGTCGAAGAGCACGGGATGCCGGGGGTCGAGCCGGAGCTGATGGCGGTGCGGGGTGCGGCTGGGTGACAGAACCACGTCGCGGGCATGGGTGCGGGCCACACGTGTGGGCGGTACGGGGAGGGTGAGTTGGGGCGTGGGCCACATATGGGCGTCGGCGTACCGGGCGCGCAGGCGGCGGTAGACGGTCGGCGTCTGGATGGTGAAGCGGGTGCGGGCGGTGGCCAGCGGGATGCCGCCGCGGAAGGCCTGGATGAGCAGCGTCAGGGCGGTGGTGCGCCGGCCGCGCCGGACCGCCTCCAGGCAGGTGACGTGCAGGTCCACAGTGGGCGGAAGTAACGCGGCGTCCAGGGCGGCGGGGTGCAGCTTGAAGCGGTAGTGCTCCCACAACAGGTGGTGCCCGAACGGCACTTCGTACGCGGCGTGCGAGAGCAGGGGGAAGATCTGCCGGATCGTCTCGCTCAGGATCAGCGGGTCGTGCAGGCCGTGGCGCACCTCGTAGAAGGGGTGGCCCTCTGGCCAGCGGGCGGTCAAGGTGAAGGCGTCGGGCGCGGTGCGGTGCCAACCGGTCAGCAGCACCTCGTCCGGATTCGTCTTGTGGACCAGCTCTCTGGGGACCGCGGAGACGGGGAGTGCGGGGCATGCGGGCAGTGGCGGCATGGGTACTCCTCACAGCCGGCCGGCCGGCGCGGGCGCCGACGACGGGCTCAGGGGTGGGGGTGCGTGGGGTGAAGGGACGCGCCGTACTGGAATGGCCGAACCGGAGTAACTGACGTGCCAAGACCGCGAGTTGAGGCAGGAGATGGGGCAACTGCTGCCACGCCGGGCAGGATCTGACGGGGCGCACCGGGTCGGCAGGTGACCGGCACGAAGCGGTGGGCGCGCGCTGGATTCCCGACGTCATGCGACCCCCCGGGCACAAGCCGAAACGGTCGATGCGTCCGCGAGATCGATGGACCGTCGTACCGATGGCCGATAATATAAAAGGCGTTCTCTATTCTTGTCGAACCCAATTCGGGAGCGAAGCGATGGCGGAAATCAGACAGGAGCGAGCGGTGCGGACCCGCGAGTTGCTCCTGCGAGCCGCGGCGGAGGAGTTCGACGAGAAGGGCTACGCGGCGGCGCTGATCAACCACATCCTCGCGCGGGCCGGGCTCACGGCGGGGGCGATGTATTTCCACTTCAAGTCGAAGGAGGACCTCGCCGTCGCGGTGATGAACGCGCAGAAGCACACGATAGAGCCACACCTCAACTCGCGTGGACTACAGCGACTTGTCGACATCACCCTGGTCTGGGCGCACCGGCTGCGCGTCGACCCGCTGCTGCGCGCAGGCGTCCGACTCGCCGTTGAGCAGGGCAGTTTCGGCATGCACGACGCCTCCACGTTCCTGGAGTGGCGCGAGATCATGGTCAAGTGCCTGGCCGACGCCGAGAGCGACAAGGAACTCATGCCGGGAGTGGTGCTTGAGGACGTCGCCGAGTTCGTGGTCGGCGCGTGTACGGGAATCCAGCTGTACGCGAACCTGGTGAACGGCCGCGAGGACCTCGTCGAGCGCACCGTACGGATGTGGGAACTGCTGCTCCCCGGAATGGCCGTGCCCAGTGCCGCGCGCCGTATCAGCCTGGACGCGGAGCGGGGTCAGGTCTCGTGAGTGAACGGAACTTGTGGCCGGATGACATCCGGGAAACCCTGGGCGCCGACGGCGAGTTGGACGGCGACGCCGCCTTCGGCGAGACGCGGCGCATGCGTGTCGTGGTCACCGGGGCGGCCGGCACCGTGGGCGGCGAGGTGGCCCGTCTCCTGGCGCCGAACCATGACGTACGTTCGCTGACCCGGGACCCGGCACGGGCCGCCCGGCAGGGGGTGGCCGGCCACATCGTGGGCGCGGACCTAGGAGATCCCGCCACGCTGCGTCACGCGATGGAGGGGGCGGACGCCCTCCTGCTCGTCACGTTCGACCCGCTGAACCCCACGCACGATGCGAACGCGCTGGCCGCCGCCAGGGCGGGCGGAGTTCGGCATGTGGTGAAGCTGTCCGCAGCCGCGGTGTGCGACCCGCTGGCCCAGGACCGGATCACCTGCTGGCAGCGCGAATCGGAGGAGCGGGTCAGGGCCTCGGGCCTGACCTGGACGCTGCTGCGGCCGAGGGCGTTCATGTCCAACGCCCTCGGCTGGGCCGCCGGGGTGCGCAAGGAGGGAGTGGTGCGGGCGCTGTACGGAACCTCGCGCAACTCCTGCGTCGACCCGCAGGACGTGGCACGGGCCGCCGTCCGGTCCCTGGTCGTCCGCGGCCAGGCGGGCCGGATCCACGCGCTGACCGGACAGCAGGCGCTGAGCGTGCGCGAGCAGGCGGACCAACTGGGCGAGTCTCTCCAACAGCCCGTCTGCTACGAGGAGTTGACGCCGGATCAGGCGTTGCGGGGATGGCGGGACAGGCTGGGGGAGCCCCTGGCCCGCGCCCTGCTGGCCAGCGCCGAACGGCAGGCGGCGGGCGCGAAGGAACAGGTCACCGATGGCGTCCGGGAGGCCACCGGCCGGCCCCCGGGCACCTTCAGGGCCTGGGCATCCCGCCACGCGGCGGCGTTCCGCTGAGCTGCCGCGCGCGAGCCGCACGAGAAGCGGCCGCCCCACACGCACCCACACATACGTACCGGCCGGGAAACCGGCACCGGGAGGGAAGAAGCACCATGACCGAAGCGCACGGCATGCTCGCGGGCAGGACCGTTCTGATCACGGGGGCCTCCAGTGGCATCGGGGAGGCCGCGGCGCGGCTGTTCGCGGCGGAAGGGGCCGCGGTGGTCCTGATGGCGCGCCGCGCGGACCGGCTGGACGCGCTCGCTCACGACATAGTCGAGGCGGGCGGCAAGGCCGAGACCGCCCCCGGTGACGTGGTCAGCGAAGAGGACGTGGCCAAGGCGGTCAAGGCCGCGGTGGGCCGGTTCGGCCGGCTGGACGGGGCGTTCAACAACGCGGGCTGGGCCACGGCGGGCACACCACTGCACGAGACGGACACCGCGATCTTCGACCGGACCATGGACGTGAACGTGCGCGGGGTGTGGAACTGCCTGCATCACCAGATCCCCGCCATGCTCGACGCGGGGGGCGGCTCCATCGTGAACACCTCCAGCGTGGCGGGCCTCCAGGCCACAGGGGCATCGGCTGCGTATGTGGCCGCCAAACACGCCGTGTTGGGGCTGACCCGGGCGGCCGCCGCCGACTACGGACGGCAGGGGATCCGGGTCAACGCACTGGTGGTGGGCAGCACCCGCAGCGAGCTGATGGAGGAGGTGCTGGCCGGGACCCCGGAACTGGAGGAGAGCTTCGTGGCCCGCTCGGTCCAGCGCCGGATGGCCGACCCGGTGGAGATCGCCCAGGCCGCCGCCTGGCTGTGCAGCGACCGCGCCACGTTCGTCACCGGCGCGGCCATGCCGGTGGACGGCGGGTGGACCGCGGCGTAACCGCCTCCGGCGGCGGAATTCCCGGCTCTCCGAACGGCATGTGACCCACCTCACGCCACTCCTCGTTGACCCTCACATAGGTGTGAAGGTTCGAGCATTCACACCATGTCAATCAGTGAGCAGCAGACCCCAGTTGATGCCCGTGACCCCCATGTCGGAATCAAGAACCAGAGCGACCGGAAACTGCCCATGCTCGCGCTCCTCGCGCTGGCCACGGCGGTCTTCATCACGAGCCTGACCGAAACGCTGCCCGCGGGTCTGCTGCCCGCGATGAGTGCGGACCTGCGTGTCAGCGAGTCCGCGACCGGCCAGACGATCACGATCTACGCCATCGGTACGGCCCTCACCGCGATCCCGCTGACCGCGGCGACGGCGGCCTGGCGGCGCAAGCGGCTGCTCCTGGCGTCGATGGCGGGGTTCGCCGTGGCCAACACGGTGACCGCCCTCTCGGGCACCTACT
This sequence comes from Streptomyces sp. WM6378, assembly GCF_001279695.1. Lineage (GTDB taxonomy): Bacteria > Actinomycetota > Actinomycetes > Streptomycetales > Streptomycetaceae > Streptomyces. Next base: position 87,849 of record NZ_LGDD01000121.1, on the reverse strand, counting down.
CGGTGACGATGGTGGCCCGGTTCGTCGCAGGGGTGGCCGCCGGTCTGGCCTGGGCGCTCCTCGCCGGATACGCCCGCCGCATGGCGCCGGCGCACCTCCAGGGCAAGGCGATCGCCATCGCGATGGCCGGTATCCCGGTCGCCCTCTCCCTGGGTGTCCCGGCCGGCACCTTCCTGGGCAAGGCCGTCAACTGGCAGGTCGCCTTCCTGGTCATGACCGGGCTCACCGTGGTCCTGCTCGGCTGGATCGGCGCCATGGTCCCGGACTACCCCGGCCAGGCCCGGAGCGGCAGGACCCCGATGGCCGCGGCGCTGAAGGTCCCCGGAGTCACCCCGGTCCTGTTCGTCACTCTGGTCTTCGTGCTGGCCCACACCATCCTCTACACGTTCATCTCGACCTTCCTCGACCAGCTGGGCATGGGCAGCTCCACCGACCTGGTGCTCCTGGTGTTCGGCGCGGCCTCGCTGGTGAGCATCTGGGTGGTCGGAGCGCAGATCAACCGCCGGCTGCGTGCGCTGATGATCGCGAGCACCGTGCTGATCGCCATCGGGGCCGCCGTCCTCGCCGTCCTCTCGGACAGCACCGCCATGGTGTACGTCGCCGTCACCCTCTGGGGGCTCGGCTGGGGCGGCGCCCCGACGCTGCTCCAGACCGCCGTCGGTGACGCGGGCGGTGAGCACGCGGACGCCGCGCAGGCCATGCTGGTGACGCTGTGGAACGTGGCGATGGCCGGTGGCGGCATCGTCGGCGGCATCCTCCTGAACCTACTGGGCTCGACCTCCTTCCCCTGGAGCATCCTGGTCCTGCTCGCGCCGGTCCTCGTCGTGGTCCTGGCCGCCCGCGCCCACGGATTCCCCGCCGAGCGCGGCAGTGCCTCCTGAGAGGGGGCGAGGGGGCGGGTTCGTTCGCCCGGAAGCTCGCGGGCGCGGTGCCGGGGCTCCCCGGGCCCGCCGGGTCACAGGCGGGCGGGCTGCCGCGCGCAGTGCTGGAGGCGGTGGTAGAGATAGGCCGCGGACGACATCGTCATGTGGTGGTGCCAGCCGGGGTAGGAGCGCCCCTCGAAGTCGAGGAGCCCGAAGTCGTCCTCAAGGCGCTGCGTGGTGGCGTGGGTCAGCGAGGGCCCGCGCAGCAGCGAGAGCACCTCGTCCGTCCGGCGGTCGCCGAGGCTGGTGAGCCAGAACCGGGCCGGGCGGCGCCCCGCCGAGAACTGCTCGGCGATCAGCCGGTGGACGCGCCCGGTGCTGGGCGCGGCCGGGGAAGTGCCGGGCAGCCGGACCGGCGCGGAGAACACCTGGACGCGCCGTGTCCGGCCGCCCTGCTCCACGTCGATGACGGACGGGTGGCGTGCCCCGCCCTCCCGCATGAACTGCCGCGCGCTCACCGGCCGGTCCGGTCCGGGCAAGGTGCCGATGCCGATGGCCGCATGCGGCGCGGGCAGCACGGGCTGGTCGGGACGTACCTCAAGGACGAAGTCCCGCTCGCGCAGCTGGAGATGGGCCGCGAGGCGAGCGGCATCGAGGGCGCAGTGCCGGTCGATCACCAGTGGAGCCGGGCCGGACACCTTCAACGCGGCCAGCCGGTCGGCCAGCTCCAGGACATGAGCCCACGCCGGCTTCGCCCGTACGGCGTCGGGGACCCTGGCCCGGCGTCTGCGCACCTCGTCGCCGCACCAGGCTTCGTCCATCAACAGGGACCACTCGACGGGGACGCTCTCCGATCCGGAGGTGAGGAACAGCCCTATCCCCACTTGGCAGTTGACGGTCCGGCCGGCCTCGGGCACGAAGCGCCTGTGCACACCGACCGAGTGCTCACCGCGCTTCTCCACCAGCGTCGTGCCGACCGTCCAGCTGTGGCCGGGCAGCCGTACGGCCGCCTTGCGGGCCAGCGACTCGCGCGCCGCGCTCCAGTCCCACGGGCTGGCGCTGATGAACTGCTGCAGCGCCTGCGCCGCGCCGCGAGGCAGACAGGCCCCCTTGGCCAGCCGCGAGACCGTCTTCTTGCCCGGGGCCGTGAGCAGCCCGCACAAGTAGGCGTCGGCCCACCGGCGTTGGTCGACGCGGGGCAGATGACCGAACACGTCCTGCGTGAATCCCGTGAAGTCGGTCATGCGGTCGTCCGCGTGCTGAGGCTGCGGCAGGACTGCTCGATGCGATAAAGCCACGGTGGATCCCTTTGAACGTCGGCGGCCGGCAGGACCTCAAAATATAGCGAACGCTATTTCTGTTTATGGCCGGGCGGGGCGATCCCCGCCGCGACTTCGGCAAGTCGGCGTTGCCGCCGAGCGCTTCGGCCGGGGAAGGTGTCCGTCTTGTGCAGGTCGGTGCGGAGAAAGGTGTTCGAGGTTGATAGGCACCCGATGGCGCGCGGCGACGAGGAGGTGCCGGCCGGGCGGCCGGCCCGGCTGCCCGCCCCCCTCTTGCTCCGCGGGTGCGCCCGCGGCGCACTGTTGTCCCGGGCACCGCACCGGGCGGCGGCCGTGGTGAAACAGCTGCGCGCGGCCCGCACCCGCGCCGCCGTGATCCGTGCGGCCGCCGTCGAAATGGACAGAGGCGGCTATGCCGGCACGTCGCTGGTCCGCATCTGCGCCGCGGCCGGGATCTCGCTGGGTGCCCTCACGTTCCACTTCCCGGCCAAGACCGCCCTGGCCGACGAACTCCAGGCTCGGGGGAGCGCGATGACCCGGGCCGCCGTGACCCAGGTCCTCGTGCTCCCCGCCTCGCCGCTGCGTCTGGCGCGGGCCGTGCTGTTGGCGGTCGCCCGGCTCCTGGAGGAGCAGACCGAGGTCCGCGCCGCCGCCCGGCTGACCCGGGAGCGTCCGCGCGAGGCAGCCGACTGGACGGCCGCATGGCTGCCCGAACTGCGCAGCCTCGTCGAACAGGCGCGAAACGAGGGCCAGTTGAGCCACTCGGTGGATCCGGAGTCGGTGACGGCGCTCGCCGTCAGCCTCGTCACGGGCGTGGACGCCCAACTCCGCCTGCGCGCCCACGCCGGGCCGGACCCCGGCGCCGAAGCGTCCACGGATGCCATCGGCCGGCTCGCCGAGCTGTGGGACATCGTTCTGTACGGGGCCTCCGCCACCGGGCCGCCCCGCTCGGAGCGGAGCGAACACGATTGAACGGCCCGAATCCGAGCCCCAGTTGACGTAACGGGGTAGGTGGGCGCCGGTTTCCGAGGGGAAGAGGGTGGGGGAAGCACAGTCCGCGGCGACTTATTGAAGTCCGTATGTGCGCCCTCGTGCGGCCCCGGCAAGATGGTGCCCGCGAAGTCACCCGGAACGGATCGTGGGCCCGGTCCACGATCCCCCGGGAACGCCTCGCCGGTGCCCCTCCAACGCACCCGACAAGCCGGGGTGCACCGTCCTGCCGAGCGCCTGACGGATGGCCATCCCCCGTCCGGCCGTCAGCCCCGGCCGGACGGTGCGCCCCACCGGGCGGCTCCCCGCCGGTCGCCCCCAGCCGGTTCGACGAGCAGGACACCCACCGAGTCGATCTTCCACACGCGCAAGCCTAGGCAGGTCAGGGCTGGTCGGGGCATGCTGGGAGTCACGGTTGAGGAAGTGAGGCGCGCTGCGATGGTGACTGACTCGTACGCCCACGGGGTGAGCGGTACCGCCCTGCTCGGCGACACGATCGGCGGCAACCTGGACCGCGCGGTCCAGGCGTACGGGGAGCGTGAGGCGCTCGTCGACATCGCCTCCGGACGGCGCTGGACGTACGCCCAATTCGGCGCGGACGTCGAGCAGTTGGCCTGTGCGCTGCTCGCCACCGGGGTCGCCAAGGGGGACCGGGTCGGGATCTGGGCGGTGAACTGCCCCGAGTGGGTGCTCGTCCAGTACGCCACCGCGCGGATCGGCGCGGTCATGGTCAACATCAACCCGGCCTACCGGGTGCACGAGTTGGAGTACGTGCTGCGCCAGGCCGGGATCTCGGTGCTCTTCGCCTCGCTGTCCCACAAGTCGAGCGACTACCGGGCGATGGTCGAGCAAGTGCGCGGCAACTGCCCGGCGTTGCGGCGGGCCGTGTTCATCGGCGACCCGGGATGGGGCCGCCTCATGGCCGACGGGGTCGGGCGGCCGCGCGCGGAACTGGCGGCCCGCGAGGCCGGGCTGTCCTGCGACGACCCGGTGAACATCCAGTACACCTCGGGCACGACCGGCTTCCCGAAGGGGGCCACGCTCTCTCACCACAACGTCCTCAACAACGGTTATTTCGTCGGAGAGTTGCTCTCCTACACCGAGGCCGACCGGATCTGCATCCCGGTGCCCTTCTACCACTGCTTCGGCATGGTCATGGGCAATCTGGCGGCCACCTCGCACGGCGCCTGCATGGTGATCCCGGCCGCGTCCTTCGACCCGGAGGCGACGCTGCGGGCCGTCGAGCAGGAGCGCTGCACCTCGCTGTACGGGGTGCCCACCATGTTCATCGCCGAGCTCAACCTGCCCGGCTTCGCAGCGTACGACCTCTCCTCGCTGCGTACCGGGATCATGGCGGGCTCGCCGTGCCCCGCGGAGGTCATGAAGCGGGTGGTCGCCGAGATGCACATGGCCGAGGTGTCCATCTGCTACGGCATGACCGAGACCTCCCCGGTGTCCACGCAGACCCGTACCGACGACGACCTGGAGCGGCGCACCGGCACCGTCGGCCGGGTCATGCCGCACGTCGAGGTGAAGGTCGTCGACCCGGCGAGCGGCGTCACCGTCCCGCGCGGCGAGCCGGGTGAGCTGCGCACCCGCGGCTACAGCGTGATGCTCGGCTACTGGGACGAGCCGGAGCGGACCGCCGAGACCATCGACGCGGGGCGCTGGATGCACACCGGCGATCTCGCGGTGATGCGCGAGGACGGCTACGTCGAGATCGTCGGCCGCATCAAGGACATGATCATCCGGGGCGGCGAGAACGTGTATCCGCGCGAGATCGAGGAGTTCCTGTACCGGCATCCCAAGATCGCCGACGTGCAGGTGGTCGGGGTGTCCGACGCGAAGTACGGCGAGGAGATCCTGGCCTGCGTCATCCCGCGCGACCCGGCGGACCCGCCCACCCTGGACGAGGTCACCGCGTACTGCCGCGAGCAACTGGCCCACTACAAGATCCCCCGCCACCTGCGGATCCTCGAAGCGTTCCCGATGACGGTGAGCGGCAAGGTCCGCAAGGTGGAGCTGCGGGAGGGCTACGGCGCCTGATCAGGCACCCGTCGTGACGAGCTCCTGAGCCGCGTCGTTCACCGGCTGCGGCGTGCCCGTCAGGTCCAGGACGAACAGCGGGACGCGCAGCTGGTCGGCGCGCGCCCTGGCGTCCTGCGCGTACCCGGCGAGCGAGAAGTGGACGCTGCGCGCGGACGCGGTCATCCCGTGCAGCCACAGGCACTCGACGGCCTTCAGTGAGGCGGGCCGCGTCGACGGGTCGACCTGGGCCACCAGGCCCCGGCCGCGCAGGTCGATGCCGGAGGCCGGGGGCGGCTCGGCCTGCAGTATGTCGCTGAAGCCGAGCCAGGTCAGGTAGAGCCCGGCCGCGGTCACCGCGTCCCTCGCGGTACGGATCGTGAGTGGCCGGAACGCCGTGCGGGCCCGTGCCGCCGACGGCTGTGGGACCTGCGCGGGCGCCGGCGGCGCCGTCACGGGCCGCACCGGCACCCTGAGGACACAGCCGCAGGAGCAGCCGAGCTCGGGCTGCGGCCACTGGCTCTGCCGCCCGCACGCCCGGCACCGGACCGTGACCCAGGCGTCCGTCCAGGTGCGGTGCGTGATCGGCGAGGGCGCGGCGCCCCGCTGGATGGGCGGCGCGAGCGGGGCACCGCAGACGCAGGGGTAGGCCGGCGGCACATAGAGGTGATCGCGCCGACAGGTCGGGCAGCGCACCGGTACGCCGTCACCGTTCATCCGCCCCCACCTCCATGACGACGCGACTTGAACGGGTTCCGCTCCACGCCGGACTCGGCCCCCCGGCGCGGCCTGCCCGGGGGCTCCGCGGTCCATGGTCCATCAACCGCGACCGCGGCGTGGCCCATTCGCGCATCCCGGTCCTCCCTTGACGCGCTGGCGAACCCGTCCTACATTGCTTCCACATAGCAGAATGAAACTTCCGCATTACGGAATAAGGCTCGAAGGTGGCGCGGCCAGGCGGCCCGTCGGAGCCGAGTCCGCCGGCCGAAGCAGGAGCACCCCATGCCTCGTATGACCGCTGCCCGAGCGGCAGTTGAGATCCTCAAGCTCGAAGGCGTCAGCCACGCCTTCGGTGTGCCGGGCGCGGCGATCAACCCCTTCTACAAGGCGCTCAAGGAGGGCGGTGGCATCGACCACACGCTCGCCCGCCACGTCGAAGGCGCCTCCCACATGGCGGAGGGCTACACGCGCTCCAACCCGGGCAACATCGGTGTCTGCATCGGCACGTCGGGCCCCGCGGGCACCGACATGATCACCGGCCTGTACTCCGCGATCGGCGACTCGATCCCGATCCTCTGCATCACCGGCCAGGCCCCGGTCGCGGTGATCCACAAGGAGGACTTCCAGGCGGTCGACATCGCCTCGATCGCCGGGCCGGTCACCAAGGCCGCGACGACCGTCCTGGAGGCCGCGCAGGTCCCCGGCGTCTTCCAGCAGGCCTTCCACCTGATGCGCTCCGGCCGTCCGGGCCCGGTCCTCATCGACCTGCCCATCGACGTCCAGCTCACCGAGATCGACTTCGACCCGGACACCTACGAGCCGCTGCCGGTCTACAAGCCGGCCGCGACCCGCGCCCAGATCGAGAAGGCCATCACCTTCCTCCTGGAGTCCGAGCGCCCGCTGATCGTCGCCGGCGGCGGCATCATCAACGCGGACGCCTCCGACCTCCTGGTCGAGTTCGCGGAGATCACCAACACGCCGGTCGTCCCGACCCTCATGGGCTGGGGCACCATCCCGGACGACCACGAGCTGAACGCGGGCATGGTCGGCCAGCAGACCGCGCACCGCTACGGCAACGCCACGTTCCTGGAGTCGGACTTCGTCCTGGGCATCGGCAACCGCTGGGCCAACCGCCACACCGGCTACAAGCTCGACGTCTACACCCAGGGCCGCAAGTTCGTCCACGTCGACATCGAGCCCACCCAGATCGGCAAGATCTTCGCCCCGGACTACGGCATCGCCTCCGACGCGAAGGTCGCCCTGGAGCTCTTCGTCGAGGTCGCCAAGGAGCTGAAGGCCGCCGGCAAGCTGCCCGACCGCTCGGCCTGGGTCGCCTCCCACCTGGAGCGCAAGTCGACGCTGCTGCGCCGCACGCACTTCGACAACGTGCCGATGAAGCCGCAGCGGGTCTACGAGGAGATGAACCGCGCGTTCGGCCCCGAGACGCGCTACGTCACCACCATCGGCCTCTCCCAGATCGCCGGCGCGCAGATGCTGCACGTCTACAAGCCGCGCCACTGGATCAACTGCGGCCAGGCCGGCCCTCTCGGCTGGACCATCCCGGCCGCACTGGGTGCCGCCACCGCCGACCCGGAGACCCCGGTCGTCGCCCTGTCCGGCGACTACGACTTCCAGTTCATGCTGGAGGAGCTGGCGGTCGGTGCACAGCACAAGATCCCGTACGTCCACGTTCTCGTGAACAACGCCTACCTGGGTCTGATCCGTCAGGCGCAGACCGGTCTGGACATCAACTTCCAGGTCAACCTGGAGTTCGAGAACATCAACTCTCCGGAGCTGGGCGTCTACGGCGTCGACCACGTCAAGGTCGTCGAGGGCCTGGGCTGCAAGGCGATCCGCGTCACCGAGCCGGACCAGCTGCTGCCCGCGTTCGAGGAGGCCAAGAAGCTGGCCGCCGAGTTCCGCGTCCCGGTCGTCGTCGAGGCGATCCTGGAGCGGGTCACGAACATCTCGATGAGCCCGACGTCCGACATCAGCGCGGTCAAGGAGTTCGAGGAGATCGCGACCGAGCCGGGCCACGCCCCGACGGCGATCCGCCCCCTCCAGGCCTCCTGAGCCACCCAAACGGTCCGGCCCCCGTTCCCCCGCACTGGGGAGCGGGGGCCGGACGCATTTCTAGCGCGGGCTCTCCTCGCGTTCGAGCAGCGTCTTGAGCGTGGAGAGGATCATCACCCAGCCGTCGCTGACGCCCTTGAGCATCTCGCTGTCCACGCTGTCGAAGCCGTCGTGCGTGATGGTCAGCTTCACCCCGAGCGCCGACGTCTCGGCCGGCTGGATGTCGAACGCGACCTGGGACTGCTCCGTGCGCGCACTCTCGAACTCCCCTTCCGTGTCGAAGAGCTGACGGTGCATCGGAAGCAGCCGATGCCAGGTGTACGCGAGCTTGCGGGCCGGCACCGCCTCGATCACCGCCTGGCCGAGATCCTCGTACGTCCCGTCCGGGCCCGTCTTCCACAGCACCGGCGAACCCACCCGCCAGTCGGACATGGGTCCCCAGCCGCCGAAGTACTCCTGCGCGAACTCGGCGTCCGTCAGGGCCTCGTAGAGCCGCTCGGGGGTGGTCTGGATATAGATGACATACACGAACTCGGGCTTGTCCATGATGAGTTGCTCCTCCAGGCTCCGCTTCGGTCTGCCGGGCGCGTCGAGCCGGCCGCGCTCGTACTTGCCGATCCAGCGCTCCGACAGCTCCTGGATCGGCACCGGATTCAGGTAGTGGATCTTCTCCCGGCCGCGCCGCACGGACGTGACGAGGCGGGCCGCTTCGAGCACCGCGAGGTGCTTGCTCACGGCCTGGCGCGACATGGCGAGGTCCTCGCCCAGCTCCCGCAGCGTCTGCCCGTTCCGCGCCTGGAGCCGGTCGAGCAGCCGCCGCCGGCTGGCGTCGGCCAGCGCCCTGAAGACGTCGTCCACACGCACCTCCGGCGTCGTGCGCACCTGCCCTGCGGCGTGGCGCCCGCCCACCTCGGGCGACGCGCATACGCAATCCCCGGACGTCGCGCACGCGCACCTCGGGCGCCGCTCGCGCACCTTCATTTCCAGATTTGCAACCATGGGGTTGCGTGTCAATTCGTGACGATTTTCGCACCAGGATGCGTTCCGGTCGGCGCAGATACCGGATCGATTCCCCATCGTCATCCGGCGGGCCTGCCCTTCAGGCCGTTTCGCGGCGCATACTGGGGTGACGATGACGAAGCCATCCGCGCCCCGGCGCCACCTGCCCACCAGCCCCTTCAAAGCCCCGGACGCTCCGGCGGCCAAGCACTTCATCCTGGGAGACCGGGTCACACACGACCAGTTCGGCCTGGGCACCATCATCGGGGTCGAGGACGGCGTCGCGATGCTCGTCGACTTCGGCTCCCGCCAGGCCCGAATCGTCAGCCCGTACACCCGCATGGACAAGCTCTAAATCTCGCCGCCAGGCGAGAGCCGCCGGGCCGGACCGCAGCCGCGGCCCGGCCCGGGTGGCACGCCCCTGGCCCACCGTGCCCCGCGAGGACTGCCCTTCCGGGTGAACCTGCCGCCCCGCCGCCCCCATGCGTACGGCCTGCAATCCATACCGTCCGCAATCCATACGGACCGCGTCCAACCCGGGGCGTACGAAGCGACGCCCGTCCCGACACCAGAGGCGGACGTGTTCCGACACCTGAGGCGGACGTGTCGGACGAACGGTCCGCCTAGCGTGTCGTCCATGGTCAAAATCTCCCGCGCGGCCACGGCCGTCGCCCTGTCCTTAGTCCTCGCGGCCCCGCTCGCCGCCGCGACCACGGCCCAGGCGGCCCCGCCGAAGCCTCCCGCCGCCTCGACGCTCGCCGCCGAGCGGATCGAACTCCCTCGCCCGATCGGCCAGTACGCGATCGGCGCGGACACCCTGCACCTCGTCGACCATTCCCGCCGCGACCCCTGGGTGTCTAGCCAGGACCGTGAGCTGATGGTGACCCTCACCTACCCTGCGGCCCGCCCCGGCGCCGGCCACCCCGCCCCGTACACGACCTCTGCCGAGGCCCCGGTCCTCCTGAAGGAGCTCGGCATCGACCCCGCGAGGGCGAGAGAGGTCACCGGCACGAGGACACACGCCCGGATCGGCGTGCGGCCCGCGCGGGGCGCCCATCCGCTGATCGTGCTCTCTCCGGGCTTCGGCGCCCCGCGCTATTCGCTCACCACGCTCGCCGAGGACCTCGCGAGCCGCGGCTTCGTCGTCGCGTCGGTGGACCACGCCTACGAGTCGTTCGGCACGAGTTTCCCCGGCGGTCGTCTACTGACCTGCGTCGCCTGCAAGGCCATGCAGGACGGCACATCAGGCAGCGTGGTCACCGCGACGCGCGCGGCGGACGCGTCGTACCTCCTGGACCGCCTCACCGGAAAGCACCCGGCCTGGCGGTACTCCACCGCGATCGACAAGCGGCACATCGGCATGGCCGGCCACTCCATCGGCGGGGCCGCAGCCCTCGCGGCCATGGCGCGCGACGGGCGCATCGATGCCGGGGTCAACATGGACGGCGCGTTCTGGGACACGCTCGCGTCCAAGGGGCTCGGCGGGCGGCCGTTCATGATGCTGGGCACCGACGACGAGACGCACCGCCCCGGCGGCAAGGACAAGACATGGGACGCCACGTGGCCCGCCCTCGACGGCTGGAAGCGCTGGCTGACCGTCGCCGGAGCCGAGCACATGACGTTCTCCGACGAGCCGGTAATTGCCGACCGCTTCGGTCTCCCGCACTCGCCGCTGCCCGCGCAGCGCTCCGTCGCCCTCGTCCGGACGTACGTGGGTGCCTTCTTCGAGCAGCAGCTGCGGGGCGTCGACCGGCCGGTCCTCGCGGGACCGACCGCCGCCAACCCCGAGGTGACGTTCAACAACCCCTGACCGCCGAACGCCCCCAACCGGGGGCTTACCGCCCGGGTTTACCCCGGTCCCAGCCCTCGGTTGACGACCCGGGGCGAGCCCGGCACCGGCTACACCGGCCGCGCCGGCTACTGGTACAAGGGCCAGGTCACCATCACAGGCGTCCGCAACTCGCCGCACCAGGTGCGCACCGCGTACTGCAACGTGCCCGTTTCGCAGTCCGGTAACTGGACCTACTGCGACGGGCGCAGCAACCGCACCCTGTAGCACCGCGATACGGCCCCGCTGAAGGGCCAGGGCCCCACCCCTCAAGACCGGGGGGGTGGGGCCCTGTCTTTCCCCGTGCCGCCAACTCAACTTGTTTATAGGGGAGTTGACGAATTGTCAGTGGCAATGGAGGTGAGCTGAGTGAGGGAGTCGATCCGCCAGTCCGCCGCCGCGACGACCTTCGAATCGTCCGCCCACCAGTGACCCCAGGGCCCGCGCCGCAGGTGTGCGACGCGCAGCCCGGCCGCCTTGGCGGGGAACACGTCGTTCACCGGATGGTCGCCGACGTACACGGTCGCGTGCGGCGCCGACCCGGCCACCTCCAGCACCCGCTCGAAGAAGGCGGGCTGGGGCTTGGACACACCCCACTCGTCGGAGGTGACCACCAGGTCGGCCGGCAGGTCGAGGCCGCGCAGGAGTTCGCCGGCGCGGGCCGTCTGGTTCCCGGCGACGATGACCCGGATGCCGAGCTCGCGGAGCCCGCCGAGGGCGGGCCGTACGTCGTCGTACAGGTCGGTCTCGTCGAGGTGCTCGCCACGGCCCGCCGCCTCCCGGGCCAGGTACGCCGCGCGGACGTCCATGCCGGGTTTGAGCATGCGCAGCGCGTCCGAGGCGTCGCGGCCTTGAACGACGACCGCCCCGACGAGCGCGGCGAGGGTGTGCCTGGGGACGCCGATCCAGTCGGCCCAGGATGCCCAGTAGCGGTCGTCGCGTACCAGTGTTTCGCCTATGTCGAGCACGATCGTCTCAATCATCGAGGCCGATCCTAGGCGGTGAGGCGGGCATGTACGTGGGACGACGCCACTACGAGTCGGTTGGCGCCGCGGTGCGGTCCGATGGCGCCACTGCGACGTCGACGGCGCGCCATGGCGATGTGTGGACGACGCCCCTACAGCGCGGACTGGAACGCCGATGCGGACGGCACGGTGTCGCCCGGCGTGGTGATGCGGTCGAGGGCGGCGGGGGCGAGCCCCGCGTGCTGGGCGGCGGCGCGGGCGGCGAGCGCCACGCGGGGGCCGGACGCGGGGACCGGGAGGGTGCGGCGGGCGGCGGCGGATACGAGCATCGTGGTCATGCCTCATTGTGCATGGCCGGACCCTGTGCCGGGCGCCGTTTCCGACGGCTCAAGTGGCAAACGTACGTGGGTGGTTGGGGCATCGGTGGTTGAGCTGCCGGGCTTCGCGGCGCGGCAGCTCATGGGGTCGACCGGGAGCCGCCGACTCGGGGGAGGGGGCCGCTGGGTCACTCACGTGAAACCTTTGCCGTGACCTTCCAGGGCACGACGACGAGAGGGCATACGTGGCCGGGGTCGGGGCGGCAGGTCCGGACGGAGGCGATCATGATGACGCCGGGTTTCCCGGCGTGGAAAACGGCGCTGGCACCGCCGGTCGGTGTGGTGCGGGCGGCAGTCCGCCGGAGCACCCCGGAGTCGCCGGACTGCGGAACGTTCCAGGTGTAGGTGAGCCCCTGGGAGCGAGAGCCGGTGAGCCGGACCTCGATGTCGTCGCCGGTCGTGACGACGACGATCCGGTCGTCGTCGGCGTTCGTCAGCACGACGCGTTTGGCGGCGGAGGCGTGGTGGGCCGCGGGGGTTGAGGGTAGGTGGGGCCGGGCGGTGGCCGGTGCGGCAGCGGCGTTCGTGGCCGACGCCGGCCCCAGCGCCAGCCCCCAAGCCAGCGGAATGGCGAGGTACTTCGATGCCTTCGTCTTCAAGACCCCTCCGAGGGTGGCCGGATCAGGCAGAACGGCGGGTTCTGCGCACGGGGATCAGGGTGACGCGCACTCGGGGTCGAGATCACTGCCTTTGCAGGTGAATACACCGAATTGGTGACAGCGGATGCCGAGCCCTTTACGGGTGCGCCCCGCCGGGCGGGAAGCGAGGCCGCTCGGGCCCCGGATCACATCTCGGCGGGGCTCTTCCGCCAGACGAAGACCTCGGTGCTCGGCTGCCGCTCGGAGAACCACCCCGACGGCGAGGCCTCCCTCAGCAGCCGACGCACGTCCGCCTCGAAGGCTTCGCCGCGCGGGCCGAACAGGTGCGGAGCCGCGTACGACATCGAGAACACCCACGCCACGACGTCGTCACACGTGCGTTCCAGCGGCTGTCCGCCGGGAACGACGTGGCGATCGGGGCCGGTGAATCCCGCCCGCGTGAGCACCGCCGCTTCATCGCCGGGCGTTCCGTGCGGCAGCACGCTGCGGCCGGCCCGCCGGCATAGCGAGTGGCCTCGGCGATCATCCCACTGTCCGCGTCCACCCCGACGACCTCGCTGAACAAGTGAGCAAGCCCCAGGGCGAGAGTGCCCGGCCCGCATCCCACGTCGATGAGGCGCCCGTGCCCATCGAGCTTGAGAACGCCGGCGAGTACGTCCGCAAGGCCGGGCGCATAGGGAAGCCTTCCGCGCCGGTAATAGGCGGCGGCACCCCGGAACAGGCTGTCGTCCCACTCCCAGCCGGCACTCACGCCCGCTCACCGCCCTTGATGGCCCGTCGTGCGTCCAGAGTTCAAAGTCGGCGGCGGTACATGGTGCTCTGCCATTGAGCTACGCCGACCCGAAGTCGACGACGGGACTCGAACCCGCAACCGCCCGTTCCCAAAACGAAGTAACCGCTGCCTGCGCACCTGGACGAGCACCACGGTAGCTGCGGATGGCGATGCCGGCACGTGAATATGAGTCCGGCTGCCCCATCCCGAGCGGGTGTTGCTCGGGATCTCGGATTCGGGCCGTGACTCGCGTCGGCCGAGCTCATGCGCGCCATCGTCAAGGGCATGAAAAAGATCAAGGCCCCACCTGAAACCACAGGTAGGGCCTTGATCATCGGACGCTCGGTTCGGGACCGTAAACCGAACCCAGCGTCCTGGCTGTGGAGTTGTTGCCGCCCGGCGGAACGAGGCTGGCGCGACAGGACGTTCGCACCGCCGGGCGGGGTTCTCGGGGGAGGTTGCGGGGATCGCGGCGGCGGCGATTGGTGTGGGCGCCCGGGTCCTTCCTTCAGGTCAGGAAGGGGGGCGCGCACGCCTTCACCACCGCACTGGCATCGCCACACCGCCGCGATCCTCGGGTTGTCCATATCCGCCGACCACCCCTCATCCGGGTCGGCGGATCGGACTGTGCAAAGGGTTTGACCTCCCGTCAAATCCCTTGCACGGTCTGGAGGTTGAACCGGGCGACTAGTCCTCGCGCAGGGCGCGGACGGCCTCCTCGACGCGCTTGCCGTACTCGGCGTCCGCGGCGTGGAAATGGGCCAGGTTCTTTTCGAGCACGTCGTCGCGGGAGACCTGCGAGAGGCCGCCGGCGATGTTCGCGATCAGGCGGGACTTCTCGTCGTCCGACATCAGGCGGTACAGCTCGCCCGCCTGGAAGAAGTCGTCGTCCTTCACGTGGGCCGGGGCGGCGTGCGTGCCCGTGTAGCCGTGGATCGCGAGCGGGGCCGACAGGGCCGCGTCCGTCTGAGCGGGGCCCGAGTACGAGTTGGGCTCGTAGTTCTTGTCGGTGCGGCGGCCGTTGCGGGTCGCCATCAGGCCGTCGCGGCCGTAGTTGTCGGCCTCGGTCGCCTTCGGGGCGTTGACCGGCAGCTGGGTGTGGTTGACGCCCAGGCGGTAGCGGTGCGCGTCCGCGTAGGCGAACAGGCGGCCCTGGAGCATCTTGTCCGGCGAGGGACCGATGCCGGGGACGAAGTTGTTCGGCGAGAAGGCCGACTGCTCGACCTCCTGGAACACGTTGTCCGGGTTGCGGTCCAGGACCAGGCGGCCCACGCGCTGCAGCGGGTAGTCGCTGTGCGGCCACACCTTGGTGAGGTCGAACGGGTTGAAGCGGTAGTCCGCGGCCTCGGCGGCGGGCATGATTTGGACGTACAGCGTCCAGGACGGGTTCACGCCGCGCTCGATGGCCTGCAGGAGGTCCGTCTGGTGGCTGTTCGCGTCCTTGCCGACCTGCTCGGCGGCCTGGTCGGAGGACAGGCTGCGGATGCCCTGGTTCGTCTTGAAGTGGTACTTGACGAAGAAGGCCTCGCCCTGCGCGTTCGTCCACTGGTAGGTGTGCGAACCGTAACCGTTCATGTGACGGTACGAAGCCGGGATGCCGCGGTCGCCCATGAGCCAGGTGATCTGGTGGGTGGCCTCGGGGGCGTGCGCCCAGAAGTCCCAGACGTTGTCCGGCTCCTGCTTGCCCGTGAACGGGTCGCGCTTCTGGGAGTGGATGAAGTCGGGGAACTTGATGGGGTCCTTGATGAAGAAGACGGGCGTGTTGTTGCCTACGAGGTCGTAGTTGCCCTGCTCCGTGTAGAACTTCAGCGCGAAGCCGCGCGGGTCGCGGACCGCGTCCGCGCCGCCGAGCGAGTCGGCCACGGTGGAGAAGCGGATGAACGTCTCCGTGCGCTTGCCCACCTCGCCGAGGAAGTCGGCCTTCGTGAAGCCGGTGACGTCGTCGGTCACCTCGAAGTAGCCGTACGCGCCGGAGCCGCGGGCGTGCACCACACGCTCCGGGATGCGCTCACGGTTGAAGCGCGCGAGCTTCTCCAGGAGGTGCTGGTCCTGGAGCAGGATGGGGCCACCGACGCCGGCGGTGGCGGAGTTCTGGTTGTCGGCGACGGGGGCGCCGGACTCGGTCGTAAGCACGCGCTTCGACATCGTGACCTTCCGTACTGGAGCTGCACTGGTGACTTGTTCCGCAGTCCCTGGAGCGTAAATTCGCCCGGAACGGAACGTCAACAGTTTGTTGAAAGAGAAGTTTGAGCTTCCGGGCGGCGGCGGCGCCTGGGCGCGACAGGACAGGTGTCAGCGCCGCCGCCGCCCGGAAATCTGGGGACCCCGAGGGGGTGTTTCAGCGGGTCAGACCTGCGAGCCCGAGAGGCGCTCGACGGCGCGGAGCAGGGCGGAGTGGTCCAGGCCGCCGTCACCCTGGGCGCGCAGCGAGGCGACCAGCTGGGCCACGACCGCGCCGACCGGAAGGGCCGCGCCGACGTTGCGGGCGGCGTCGGTGACGATGCCCATGTCCTTGTGGTGCAGGTCGATCCGGAAGCCGGGCTTGAAGTCCCGGTTCAGGAAGTTGTCCTTCTTGCGGGTCAGGACGGTCGAGCCGGCCAGACCGCCGTTCAGGACGTCCAGGGCGGCGCTGAGGTTGACGCCCGACTTCTCAAGGAAGACGACGGCCTCGGCGCAGGCCTGGATGTTGACCGCGACGATGAGCTGGTTGGCGGCCTTCACCGTCTGGCCGGAGCCGTGCGGGCCGCAGAGCACGATGGTCTTGCCGAGGGCCTCAAGGATCGGCAGCGCCGCGTCGAAGTCGGCCTGCTCGCCACCCACCATGATCGACAGGACGGCCTCGATGGCGCCGGCCTCGCCGCCGGAGACGGGGGCGTCCAGGACGCGGATGCCCTTCTCGGCGGCGTTCTTGGCGAGGTCGACCGAGGTCTGCGGGGTGATCGACGACATGTCGACGATCAGCGCGCCCTGCTTTGCGTTGGCCAGGATGCCGGCCTCACCGTACGCGATGGCCTCCACCTGGGGGGACGCCGGAACCATCGTGACGATCACGTCGGCGTCCTTGACGGCCTCGGCGATCGAGCCGGCCGCGGTGCCGCCGGCCGCCGTGAGGCGGTCCAGCTTGTCCTGCTCCAGGGTGAAGCCGGTGACCGAGTAGCCGGCCTTGATCAGGTTCTCGGACATGGGGGAGCCCATGATGCCGAGGCCGATCCATGCGATCTTGGGGAGGTTGCTCATGAGGGTGCTGCCTTCCTAAAAGCTTTGGTACGTCAAGAAGTTGAGGTCCCGGGGGTCAGGGGGCGTCCCCCTACGCCTCAACGGGCCGCGCGGGCCTCGGCGGGGAGCCACTCGAAGGAGGCGGCGGCGTCGGCGGCCTTGTACTCCAGGCCCACCCAGCCGTCGTAGCCGGCCTTCGCGAGCTGGTCGAGCAGCTCCTCAAGCGGCAGCGAGCCGGTGCCCGGCGCGCCACGGCCCGGGTTGTCGGCGATCTGCACGTGGCCGGTCTTGTCCGCGTACGCCTCGATGACCTCGGCGACGTCCTCACCGTTCATCGAAAGGTGGTAGATGTCGAGGAGGAACTTGGCGTTGCCCAGACCCGTCGCGGCGTTCACCTTGTCCACGACCTCGATCGCGGACGGGGCGCTCACCAGCGGGTAGAGCGGCGACTCCGGCTTGTTCAGGGTCTCGACCAGGAGGATCGCGCCGACCCGGTCGGCCGCGCGGGCCGCCAGGACGAGGTTCTCCAGGGCGAGGGCGTCCTGCACCTGCGGGTCGGCGCCCTCGACGCGGTTGCCGTAGAGCGCGTTGAGCGCCTTGCAGCCGACCGAGGCGGCGAAGTCGGCCGCCACCTCGATGTTGGCGCGGAAGCGGTCCGACTCCTCACCGGGAATCGACAGCGCGCCGCGGTCCGGGCCCGGCAGGGCGCCGGCGTAGAAGTTGAGGCCCACCAGCTGGGTGCCGGCGTCGTCGAGCGCCTTCTTGAGGGCGTCGAGCTCGGCCTGCTCGGGGGTGGGGGTCTCGATCCAGGGCCACCACAGCTCGACCGCCGTGAAGCCCGCCGCGGCCGCGGCCGCCGGGCGCTCCAGGAGCGGGAGTTCCGTGAAGAGGATCGAAAGGTTTACATCGAAGCGCTGGTTCGAGTAGCCCATGAGGGGTGTGCGCTCCTTCCGTATTGCGGAAGTTGTTTTCTGCTTGATGGAAGGTTGCAGCGGGACCGGCGAGCTTGTCAAGGGGGCCTCCCGGATTTCGTCGACCGCGCAGTAGGTTGAGCGCGTGCGATTGAGAGTGGAGTTCACGACCGAGCCCTTCGACCTCGACGAGGCGCCCCCGCATGCCGTGGTCGCCCGCGACGTCATTCAGGCGGCCCGGCTCGACGCGGTCGACGTCGGCCCCTTCGGCAATACCGCGGAGGGTGGCGCGGACGAGGTGCTGACCGCAGTGGACGCGCTGCTGCGCAAGGCCCTGGCGGCGGGCGCCACCCGCGTCTCGCTCCAGGTCAACGTGATCGGGGAGGGTGAGAAGTGATCGAACCCGCGGACCACCCTCTGATCCAGGCGGTCAAGCCGCTCGTCGACGCCATGGGCGCGGAGATATTGCCGCCCGCCCAAGCGCTGCCCGACGACGTGGTGCTCGCCTGGGAGGGTGAGGACGTGGTGGCCGTGCGGCTGCCCCAGCTCTCCGACTCCCTGGATCACATCCTGGCCGCCATGGAGCGCCGCCACGGCATGCCGCTCGCGTCCCTGGACCGCAAGGCCAAGCAGTCCGCCGTACGGACCCTGGAGGCGCGCGGCGCCTTCTCCGTGCGACACGGCGTGGAGACCGTGGCCTCGGCCCTCGGGGTCAGCAGGTTCACCGTGTACAACTACTTGAACAGGGAAAACTCCGCCAAGGATGACTGAGCGAGCACGCTCGGTGCCTGCTCAGGCACCCCCCGCGCAACGAACCGCCGTCCGGCCACCGGGCGGCGGTTTTTGTAACCCCAAGTTTTCAACAAAGTGTTGACGGGATGTTTCGGAGGGCGTTAGCTATCCGCAGCCCGTTCAGCACCAAGGCCACGGAGGCCGCCGTGACTACGACTTCGACGCCGGGCCTCGCCCGGTTCAACACCTCCAAGGACGATGCGGCGCTCGCCGCGCTCCACGAGGTGTGCGCCAGTTCGGCGTGGGGGAGCAAGCTGCTCGCCCAGCGCCCGTACGCCACCGCAGAGGACCTCTTCACCGCCAGCGACGCCGCTCTGGCCGAGCTGGGTGTGAAGGACCTGGAAGAGGCGATGGCAGGGCACCCGCCGATCGGCCGGCCGAAGCCCGGTGACCCCACCTCCGCACGTGAGCAGCGCGGAATGGCCGGGGCCTCCGAGGCCCTCAAGGCCGAGCTGCTCGAACTGAACCTGGCCTACCAGGAGAAGTTCGGCCACGTCTTCCTGATCTGCGCCACCGGTGCCACCGGCGAGCAGATGCGCGACGCGGTGAAGACCCGGATCGGCAACACCGCCGAGGAGGAGCGCGAGACCGTGCGCACCGAACTCGGGAAGATCAACCGAATCCGGCTGACCCGTCTCGTAGAAGAGGACAAGGACTGATGAGCACCGCGACCACCGCCTCGGTGTCCACGCACATCCTGGACACCAGCGTCGGACGCCCCGCCGAGGGCGTCGCCATCTCGCTCGCGGCCCGCTCGGGCTCCGACGCCGAGTGGATCTCGCTCGGCGGCTCCGCGACCGACGCGGACGGGCGCTGCAAGGACCTGCCGGCCCTGCCGGAAGGCACCACCCACGTACGACTCGACTTCGAGGTCGAGGAGTACTTCACGCGTTCAATCAAGACAGTGAAGCAAGCCGAGGCGCAGCAGGACGCCCCCCGCGTAAGGGACAGCGGTGCGTTCTTCCCGGAGGTGGCGATCACTTTCGCCGTCGCCCCGGGCGAGCACTATCACGTACCGCTGCTGCTCAACCCGTTCGGCTACTCCGTTTACCGAGGGAGCTAGCAGACATGCCCACGATTCTCGGCCAGAACCAGTACGGCAAAGCAGAGAACCGCGTCGTCAAGATCACGCGGGACGGCGACACGCACCACATCAAGGACCTCAACGTCTCCGTCGCCCTGTCCGGCGACATGGAGGACGTGCACTACTCCGGCTCGAACGCCAACGTGCTCCCGACCGACACCACCAAGAACACGGTGTACGCGTTCGCCAAGGAGTACGGCATCGAGTCCGCCGAGCAGTTCGGAATCCACCTCGCGCGGCACTTCGTGACCTCGCAGGAGCCGATCAAGGTCGCGCGCATCCGCATCGAGGAGTACTCGTGGGAGCGCATCGAGACCTCCGAGGCCAACTCGAAGTTCATCGGCTCCGACGACGTCAAGCACTCCTTCGTCCGCAAGGGCCAGGAGACCCGGGTCACCCAGATCACCTACGACGGTGAGAAGTGGGAGGTCATCTCGGGCCTCAAGGACCTCGTCGTGATGAACTCGACGAACTCCGAGTTCTGGGGCTACGTCAAGGACAAGTACACGACGCTCCAGGAGGCGTACGACCGCATCCTGGCGACGCAGGTCTCGGCCCGCTGGCGGTTCAGCTGGAACGACGACGAGCAGAAGGCGCCGAACTGGGAGAAGTCCTACGAGCAGGTGCGCAAGCACATGCTGCAGGCCTTCGCCGAGACGTACTCGCTCTCGCTCCAGCAGACCCTGTACCAGATGGGTTCGCGCATCATCAACAACCGGTCCGAGATCGACGAGGTTCGCTTCTCGCTGCCGAACAAGCACCACTTCCTGGTGGACCTCGAACCGTTCGGGCTCAAGAACGACAACGAGGTCTACTTCGCGGCCGACCGTCCCTACGGTCTGATCGAGGCGACCGTCCTGCGCGACGGCGTCGAGCCGCAGATCCCGGTCGACATGACCAACCTCTGACGCGGCACTGAGCCGGCCCCCGCCCGCCCGCAGTCGGGCGGGGGCCGGCCAGACCGGAGGGACATCCCATGGCACAGCCCGCAGTTGGGCCGGCACCAGCCGACGGCCCATGTACCACCCCACCTGAAGGTGCCGTGCACCCGGTGGACGAAAAGCTTCCTGCCGCGCGGCTCGTTCCCGCCGCGCTCCAGCACATCGCCGCCATGTACGCGGGCGTCGTCACCCCTCCGCTCATCATCGGCCAGGCCGTCGGCCTGGACACCGCGGGACAGACCCGTCTGATCGCGGCCAGCCTGCTCATCGCCGGGCTCGCCACCGTCCTGCAGACCCTCGGCGTCGCGAACTTCGCCGGCAACCGGCTTCCGTTCGTCAACGCCGCCTCGTCGGCCGGCATCGCGCCCATGCTCGCGATCGCCGAAACCAGCGCCAAGGGCCATCAACTCCCCGCCATCTACGGCGCGGTGATGGTCGCCGGAGTCTTCTGCCTCCTGGTGGGTCCCTTCTTCGGCCGGCTGCTGCGTTTCTTCCCGCCGCTGGTGACCGGTGTCGTGATCACGCTCATCGGCGTCACGCTGATGCCCGTACCCGTGTCCTGGGCCCAGGGCGGCGACAAGAACGCCGCCGACTTCGGGTCCATGAACCACCTGGCGCTCGCCGCCTTCACGCTCGTCGTGATCCTCCTCTTCCAGCGCTTCGGCCGCGGCTTTCTGCGCCAAGTCGCCCTGCTGCTCGGCCTGTTGATCGGCACACTCGCGGCGATCCCCTTCGGGATGGCCGACTTCTCGGCCCTGAAGTCCGCGCCCGTCGCCGCCCTGCCGACACCGTTCTCCTTCGGCGCCCCCGAGTTCCACCCGGCGGCCGTCCTGTCGCTGTGCATCGTGATGCTGGTCCTGATGACCGAGTCCAGCGCCGGCATGCTGGCCATCGGCGAGATCTGCGAACGCCGCACCGACGGGCGCACCATCGCCCGCGGCCTGCGCACCGACGGCATCGCGACGCTGCTCGGTCCGGTCTTCGGCGGCTTCCCGACCAGCGCGTTCGCCCAGAACGTCGGCGTCGTCTCGCTGACTCGCGTACGCAGCAGGTACGTTGTCGCCGTCGCGGGCGCAGCCCTCCTCGTGCTAGGCGCCTTCCCGGTGCTCGGCGCGGTCGTCTCACTGGTCCCGATGCCCGTCCTCGGCGGCGCCGGAATCGTCCTGTTCGGCTCGATCGCGGTGAGCGGCATCCGTACCCTCTCCGAGGCCGGGCTCGACGACAGCTCCAACATCATCCTGGTGGCCGTGGCGCTCGGGGCGGGCATCATCCCGCTCGCCGCGCCCACCTTCTACGCCGGATTCCCCGCCTGGGCACAGACCGTGCTCGGGTCCGGCATCAGCGCGGGAGCGCTCACCGCGGTCCTGCTCAACCTTTTCTTCCACCATCTCGGCACCCGGAGCAGCGTCACCGCCCCGGTACTCAAATCCTCGTAGGGTCCTGCCGTGCCCCGTAGTAACAGCCGCCACTGAACGAAGAAGGAAGCACCATGGCACCTTCGGCAGCCCCCCAGCGCATCGTCATCGAGAACTGTGCGATCGCCACCGTGGACGCGAATGACACCGAGTACGCCTCCGGCTACCTCGTCGTCGCCGACAACAAGATCGAGTCGATCGGAGCCGGTCAGGCCCCGAAGGGCCTTACGGGCGTGGTCCGCCGCATCGACGGCACCGGCCACCTGGTCACCCCCGGCCTGATCAACACGCACCACCACTTCTACCAGTGGATCACGCGTGGTCTGGCCACCGACCACAACCTCTTCAACTGGCTCGTCGCCCTCTACCCGACGTGGGCGCGCATCGACGAGCAGATGGGGCGCGTCGCGGCCCAGGGCTCGCTCGCGATGATGGCCCGCGGCGGTGTCACCACCGCGATGGACCACCACTACGTCTACCCGCGCAACTCGGGCGACCTGTCCGGCGCGATCATCGGCGCCGCCTCCGAGATGGGCGTGCGCTTCACCCTGGCCCGCGGCTCCATGGACCGCAGCGAGAAGGACGGCGGCCTGCCGCCGGACTTCGCCGTCGAGACCCTCGAAGGCGCGCTCTCCGCGACCGCCGAGACCGTCGACCGCTTCCACGACGCCTCCTTCGACTCGATGACCCAGGTCGCCGTCGCCCCCTGCTCGCCGTTCTCGGTGTCCACCGAACTCATGAAGCAGGGCGCCGAGTTGGCCCGCGCCAAGGGCGTACGGCTGCACACCCACGGCTCGGAGACCGTGGAGGAGGAGCAGTTCTGCAAGGAGCTGTTCGGCATGGGCCCGACCGACTACTTCGAGTCGACCGGCTGGCTCGGCAACGACGTGTGGATGGCGCACTGCGTCCACATGAACGACTCCGACATCGCCGCCTTCGCCCGCACCGGCACCGGCGTCGCCCACTGCCCGTCCTCCAACGCACGCCTGGCCGCCGGCATCGCCCGCGTCCCGGACATGCTGAAGGCGGGCGTCCCCGTCGGCCTCGGCGTCGACGGCACCGCGTCCAACGAGTCGGGCGAGCTGCACACCGAGCTGCGCAACGCGCTCCTCATCAACCGCCTCAACGCCCAGCACCGCGAGGCCGCGCTCAACGCCCGCCAGGCGTTGCGCCTGGGCACCTACGGCGGCGCCCAGGTGCTCGGCCGCGCCGACCAGATCGGCTCGCTCGAAGCCGGCAAGCTCGCCGACTTCGTGCTGTGGAAGCTGGACACCCTGGCCCACGCCTCCATCGCCGACCCGGTCACCGCGCTCGTCTTCGGTGCCGCGGCCCCCGTCACCGCCTCGTTCGTGAACGGCAGGCAGATCGTCGAGAACAGCCGTCTCACCACGGTCGACGAGGACGCCATCGCGGTGGCGACCCGCGAAGAGGCCCAGCGCCTCGCCCGGATCGTCGCGCAGGCCTGACCCCAAGGAGTCCGGCCGAGGGGGACGGCCCTCGGCCGGTCGCCGTGGACCCGAGCGGGGTTCACGGCAGCTGGACCGGGGAGTGCGTACTACAAGGACGTACGCACTCCCCGGAACGGTGAACGTATCAATCCCCGTACGCACACCGTGAGTTGGCGCGAGCCGCGCCGACCGCACAGCCGTACCGGAAGCGTGGTCCCCGCGCTGTCCGCACCGTCCCGGCACCACGGGCCATTGCTCGGCCGGCCCACAACCGTTCGGCCCCACCCGCGAACCCGATCGGTGTCACTCCGCGTCAAACAGCCAGCCGCGCTGTTCGCACTGCCCCTGCACCACCTGTTCCAGCTGCTCAACGCACCACAACGCACCACCTCCATGACACCCGCGTCCACCGCCGACGTGTAACCGACCGGAGGAACCGCCGTGGCCGCACAGCCCAGGTTTCGCAACTTCGCAGTCAGCCCCGCCCAGACCGGCGAGAAGCACCCGGTCGACGAGACGCTCCCCCCGCTGAAAATGTTCACCAGTGGCCTCCAGCACGTGGCCGCGATGTACGCGGGTGTGGTGGCCCCGCCCATGATCGTCGGCCCCGCTGTGGGTCTTGACACCAAGGAAACCGCTTTTCTGGTCGCCGCGAGCCTGTTCACCGCGGGCCTCGCCACACTTCTGCAGACCCTCGGGATCTGGAAGATCGGCGCCAAGTTGCCCTTCGTGAACGGGGTTTCATTCGCCGGCGTCACCCCGATGATCGCCATCGGCAAGGAGCACGGCCACAACGCGATCCCCGTCATCCTCGGCGCGGTCGTCGTCGCCGGACTGCTCGGCTTCATAGCCGCCCCGTACTTCGGCAAGCTCGTCCGCTTCTTTCCGCCGGTCGTCACCGGCACCGTCATCACCCTGATCGGCGTATCGCTGCTCCCGGTGGCCTTCAACTGGTCCTCCGGCGGCAACGAGAAGGCCGCCGACTACGGTTCGCTCTCCAACCTCGCGCTCGCCGGGATCACCCTGGTCATCGTGCTCGCACTGCGCAAACTCCTGCGCGGCTTCCTGCAGCAGATCGCGATCCTGCTCGGTCTGGTGGCGGGTTCGGTCATCGCCATCCCGATGGGCAAAACCAGCCTGGACGCCATCAAGAACGCGGACGTCGTCGGCTTCCCGACGCCGTTCCACTTCGGCGCCCCGCAGTTCGACATCGCCGCGATCGTCTCGATGTGCATCGTGATGCTGGTCTGCATGACGGAGTCCACCGCCGACATGCTGGCCCTCGGCAAGATCGTCGAGCGCCCTGCCGACCAGGAGACCATCGCGGCCGGCCTGCGCGCCGACACCCTCGGATCCGTGCTCAGCACCGTCTTCAACGGCTTCATGGCCAGCGCCTTCGCCCAGAACATCGGGCTCGTCGCGATGACCAAGGTGCGCAGCCGGTTCGTCGTCGCCACCGGCGGGCTCATCCTGATCGTCATCGGCCTCTGCCCGGTCGCGGCCTCGGTGATCTCCCTCGTACCGCTGCCGGTGCTCGGCGGCGCGGGCATCGTGCTGTTCGGCTCGGTCGCCGCGAGCGGCATCCAGACCCTGTCGACGGCCGCCCTGGAGAAGGGCGAGAACGCGCTGATCGTGGCGGCCTCGGTCGGCATCGGCCTGATCCCGATCGCCAAGCCGGACTTCTACCACGCCTTCCCCGACAAGGCGCTGGTCGTCCTCGACTCCGGGATCTCCACCGGGTGCGTGGTCGCCATCGTCCTCAACCTGGCGTTCAACCACTTCGGCAGGAACCGGGCCGAGGCGGCCGACGACGACCTGGCCTCGGCCGAACCGGCGGTCGCCGTGCACTGAACCCTCGGTCCTTCGGCCCGGAAGGTCCCGGCCGGTCACGGGACCTGTGGCTCAACCTGCCGGGCCCTAGGTCGCCCCTCGCCCGCTCAGCCCATTTATCCGCTGTTCACGGTGTTAGAACGGAAGGGCCGCATCCCACCACGGGATGCGGCCCGTTCGGATGTTGCGCTCCCTGCCACGGCAACACCACCCTTTCCGTGGAGGAAGCAGATGAGTACGGCCGCACAGACGGACGCGACCGAGAAGAAGAAAAAGGGCTCCGGCGTGATGGCCGTCATGCAGCGCGTCGGCCGGAGCCTGATGCTGCCGGTGGCCGTGATGCCGGCGGCGGCCCTCCTCGTACGCCTCGGCAACACCGACATGCTCGGCCGGGAGTCCTTCCCGACCGTCGTCACCAAGATCGCCGGATATATGTCCGCGGGTGGCGGCGCGATCATCAACAACATCGCGCTGCTGTTCTGCGTGGGCATCGCGATCGGCTTCGCCAAGAAGGCGGACGGCTCGACCGGACTCGCGGCCGTCGCCGGATACCTGGTCTTCCAGAAGGTGCTCGCCACTACCGCGATCTGGCGCTCCTCGAAGCGGAAGGGCGGCTGCACCGCGTGCGCTGCGGCGCGACCGCCTTCCCGAGCGCCCGGTTCGAGGACGGCGCGGACTGGATGACCTGGCGGCTCACCCAGCAACAGGCCGCCTGACCTCCTACTTCTCGCAGGCGATGCCGTCGCCGTCCCGGTCCAGGTGGGCGGCGTAGCCGGGGTCGCCGCGATGGAGGGGAGCGGCTCCGGCGGCGCGGACGGCGGCGCAGTTCTTGTAGGAGACGCTGCCCGCACCGCCACCGCCGATGTCCCCGCCGCCGTTGCCCCCGCCGTCGTTCCTCGGGGGCGGCAGGCTGGGGCCGTTCGTCTTGGGCTTCGGCGGAGCCTTGGGGGGCGGGGGCGTCGGGGCGGCGGGCTTCGAGGCCGACGGGGCGCTCGGGCTCTGACTCGCACTGGCCGACGGGGTCGCGGAAGCGGACGCCGAAGGGGTGGCGGCCGGGCTGCCGGCCGGGGGCTTCAGCGGCTTGTTGCCGTCCTGGCAGCCGGTCGTGGTGAAGGCGAGCGCACCGAGCAGGCCGGAGATGAGCAGAGTGCGGACGGCTGGCCTTGATATGCGCATGCGGCGGCTCTTTCGGACGATCGGGTGCTTGTGATGATCTGGTGAAGGAGAGAATACGGCCCGCAAAGGTTACGTAAAGAGAGATTGGCCAACTCGGCCGAATTCGGCCGCAGTACGGTCGGAGAACGTACGGAAAGGGCGGGTGCGGCAGCCCTCCGCTGCCGTACCCGCCGTTCCTGTGGGGGCTGTTACCCGATGTGGTACGGGTCGCCGTACACCTTCCAGTCGAGCGGGGTGTCCAGGTTCAGGTTGCCCTTCTTCAGGAAGACCCGCTGCTCCGTGTCGACGCGGCTGGTGTCGCTGTGCGCCTCCTCCTGCTTCATCGCCCAGACCCGGGCGTCCAGGAACGCGTTGAGGTACGTCGTCTCGTTGCCGCCCTGCGACGGGGGCTTCGCCTTGGCGAGTGCCTTCTTGCGGATGGAGCTGAAGCTGGTCGGGTCGCTTCCGTCGCCGTGCATCACGATGGCGTCGTAGTAGATGAACTGGCCGAGCGTGCCGACCCCGTCGGACTTGCCCTGCTTGACGGCCGGGTTGAAGTACACCCGGTCCCGCTCGTCGTTCTGCGCGTCTTTGAACGCCGTCTCCGACGCCGCTGTCTTCCAGTCCTTGGTGAAGTTCGGGTCGAGACCCTTGTGCGAGTCGGTCCCGTTGACCTTCTCCAGGGCCGGCAGGTACTTCGCGAGGACGTTGCCGGGATTGCGGGACGTGTAGAGCTTGACCAGATCGAGCATGTCGCCGGTGCCGGAACAGAATCCGATGATGCCGGCGGTGTAGCCGCGCCCGTCCTTGATGTCCTCGATGTACTTGTACTGCGCCTTCCAGTTCAGCGAGGAGTTCTCCGCGCTGGAGACGAGCTGCATGGCTATGTCCTTCTTCGCCGGGTCGTCGAGCCCGGTCGCGGCGGCGTTGTTCACCGTCGCATTGTCCGCCGTGGCGGCGGCCGGATTCTCAGCGGCGTACGCCGTGACCGGAACCGCCAGGAGGGCGGTGCCGAGCAGGGCGCGTACGGCGATCTTGGTACGACGTGCGGTGGTCTTGCGGTGGGGGGTGTGCACCTGGACCTCCATGAGGAGTTCGTCGCTCCGGTGTTCTGTTAGGAAACTTTCCTACCATTACCGCGGAGTGGCCGTACACCCCTGCGGCACAAGGAAGTTGAAGGGCCTTGCGACCGGGGCGGCTGTGGGGTTCATTGCCCGGGTGACTGAAACCAGCCGTTCCGAGTCGAGCCGCGTGGAGGCGTTCAGCGACGGCGTCTTCGCCATCGCGATCACCCTCCTGATCCTGGAGATCAAGGTGCCGCCGCACGCGGGCGACCACCTGTGGCGGGAGCTGGGCCACCTGTGGCCCTCGTACGCGGCCTATGTCGTGAGCTTCCTGATCATCGGGATCATGTGGGTCAACCACCACACCCTGTTCAGCTATGTGGCCCGCATCGACCGCACCCTGATGTTCCTCAACCTGCTGCTCCTGATGACGGTGGTCGCGATTCCCTGGCCGGCCGCGCTGATGGCGGAGTACCTCCGCGAGCCCGGCGCCTCGCACGTCGCGGCTGTCGTCTACAGCGGCCTGATGGTCGTGATGGCCCTCAACTATCAAGCCCTGTGGTGGCACTTGACCCGTACGGGCCACCTCTTCGACGACCGGGTCGACAACGCGGCCGCCCGCGCCACCCGTATGCGTTTCGCCATCGGCTCGCTCGCCTACCCGGCGACGGTGGCGCTCGCCTTCGTCTCGGCCCCGCTGACCCTGGCCGCGCACGGCCTGCTCGCCGTGTACTACGGCTTCAACCAGCTCAAGGTGCCGGTCGCGGCGGCGGGGGAGGAGCGCGACTAAACTGGCGGGCCGACGTCGCCGCACGTCGCACGACCAGCCAGAAGGAGTCCCGCACGTTGTCCGAGAACCACGAGGCAGCCGCCCCGGCCCCGGGTGCGACCCGCCTCACCCTCGTCTCCGACTGCGGCAACTGCTTCGGCCTGTGCTGTGTCGCCCTCGCCTACGCGGCGTCCGCCGACTTCGCGATCGACAAACCGGCCGGGAAGCCCTGCCCCAACCTCCAGCAGGACTTCCGCTGCGGAATCCACCGCGACCTGCGGGGGCGCGGCTTCCAGGGCTGTACGGTGTACGACTGCTTCGGCGCCGGCCAGAAGGTCTCACAGCAGACCTTCGGGGGCCGCGACTGGCGTACCGCGCCGGACACCGCCGCCTCGATGTTCGAGGTCTTCCCGGTGATGCGCCAGCTCCACGAGCTGCTCTGGTACGTCACCGAGGCGCTCGCCCTGCCGAAGGCACGGCCCGTCCACGCCGAGTTGCGCGCGGCCCTTGAGGAGACCGAGGCGTTCACGGCGCTGGCCCCCGAGGCCCTCGCCGAGCTGGACGTGCCCACCCACCGCGACAAGGTCAACAAGCTGCTCCTGAAGGCGAGCGAGCTGGTCAGGGCCGACTTCAAGGGTAAGAAGAAGGACCGCCGCGGCGCCGACCTCATGGGCGCCAAGCTGAAGGGCGCCGACCTGCGCGGCGCGAACCTGCGGGGTGCCTTCCTGATCGCCGCGGACCTGCGCGGCGCCGATCTGCGCATGGCCGACCTGATCGGCGCGGACTTCCGCGACGCACGGCTGTCCGGCGCCGACCTGACCGAGGCGTTCTTCCTCACCCAGGCCCAGCTGAACGCGGCGCGGGGTGACGGGACGACGAAGCTCCCGCCGTCCCTGGTGCGCCCTTCGCACTGGTGAGGATCACACCCGGCGGAGCGTCGCTCAGCGGGCCCAGCCCGGGTCCCGGCCGCTCATGCCGATCAGGCGGTCCAGCATCGGCGCCTCGTCCGGCACGTCGACGACCGGCCCGAACGCCGTGCCCCGCGCGGCCGGGTCGTCCTTCGACGGGGCGAGGAGCCCGTAGGAGACCTCCAGGTCGACCGGGGCGGGCCGGTACGTCTGGCCGGTGGCCCGCGCCACGTCCCAGCCGTGGACGACCAGCTCGTCGAGCGCGACGCGGCCCGCGATCGCCGCGGGGAACGTGAGGCCGCCCGCCTGCGTCTCGCCCTCCCAGGCCGCCGGGTCCCGCCAGGCGTCCGCCATCGCGGCGAGGTTCTCCGGCATGGACTTGCGCCAGTCCCCGGCCAGCTCGGGCGGCCTGACGCTGCCCGGGGCGGTGCTGGTCGAGGGGCCGAACTCCTTGTGCGCGGCATCCCGGAAGGCGACGCTGAGGCCCGCGATGTGCGAGAGGAGATCCCGCAGCACGTACTCGGGGCAGGGCGTCGGGACCTCCAG
Organism: Streptomyces sp. WM6378; assembly: GCF_001279695.1. Lineage (GTDB taxonomy): Bacteria > Actinomycetota > Actinomycetes > Streptomycetales > Streptomycetaceae > Streptomyces. Next base: position 58,279 of record NZ_LGDD01000121.1, on the reverse strand, counting down.
CTGCTCGTCGCGTACGCCTTCGAGGAGCCGTGTCAGCTCGGCCGCCGCGGGGGCGAGGTCCGGGCGGGGTGCTGGGGCGTTCGTTTCGCTGCTCATGCAAGGCAGACGGCACGGGGAACGAAAACTCATCGCCGGCCGCGCCACGCATCTGTGCGGGGGCCCGGCCTGGGCGTCGCCCTGCTGCCGCTCACCGCGTGCGGGACACAGGGGGCGACAAGGGCCGGCAGAGCCCGTCCGTGCCCGGCGGAGTCACCGCGCAGGCGAGCAGCGCCAGGTCCGTACACGTCATGTGGCACCCGCTGCAGCGTGAAGATCCGGCGCGAGGCTGCCGGGCGGGAAATGGCGCGACTTCTCGGCGCAGCCGACCGTGGTCGTCCCCTGAGGAGTCGGCCGACCGCGGTCGGGCCCCCGAGCTGTCAGGAGAGCTTCCGGCCGCCGAACGTGCTCGATCCGTCCGCCTGTCGCCACCACTTCTCCAGGCCGCTCTGGTCCATCGCGCTCCAGTCCGGGCTCTGCTGTACGAGTCCGAGGCCCAGGCGGCGGCCGAGGTCGACCATGCCGCGCCCGGCCGTGGAACGCCTGGTGTCGTAGGCTGCCAGCGCCTCGGGCCAGCTCGCGGCCGAGGTCAGCGCGGAACCCAGGGCGGTGGCGTCCTGCAGCGCCTTCACCGCGCCCCCTCCGGTGTGCGGGCGGGCCACCGTGGCGGCGTCCCCGGCCAGGGCGAGCCGGCCGACCGCGTACCGGGGCGCCGTGAAGTCGTACATCGGCTGGATGAAGAGTTCCTCGGGTGCCGTCAGGTGCATCAACTGGCCCCAGTACGGGGCGAGTTGAGTGTCCGCGATCTCCAGGGCGCAGGCGCGCAGCGCGTCGGTGAGGGTGCCGGGCGGCAGGCTGGTGGGGGAGTCGAGGGGCAGACCGTGGCCGTCCGGCGGCGCCGCGTACAGCACCCAGTTGACGCGGTGGCCGCCCCGGCCGTCCGGGATGCGGTAGATGATCGCGTGCCCGCCCGGGAAGACGGCGTACACGCAGTCCTCCACCGGCCAGAGCTCCGGATCGGGCAGCCGCTCGACGGGGAAGGCGCCGCGCCAGGCGAGATAGCCCGCGTACTTGGGCCGCACCTCGGGGTAGGCGGCGGTGCGGACCACCGAGCGGTAGCCGTCGGCGCCCACGACGAAGTCGAACCGTTCGCTGCGCCCGTCGCCGGTGCTCAACTCGGCGTGGTCCGGGGTCAGTTCGAGCCGCTCGATCGCCGTACCCGTACGAAACTCCACCGACTCCGGTACCCGTGCTCGCAGTTCGCGCCAGAGCGGGCCCCAGTTGTACGTGCGGAACGGGAAGGGCAGGATCCCGACGCGGCGGCCCAGCGGGGCCTCGCCGTCGCGCACGTACCAGCAGCGCCTGACCAGTTGGATCCACGGCATCGCCGCGTCCACGTACCCGGCGGCCTCCAGTTCGGCATAGCGGTCGTTGTGCATCGCGAGCCCCACCCCGCGGTCGGCCAGCTGCCCCGCGGCCCGCTCGTACACCGTGATCCCCTCGGCGCCACCGCGGTGTGCGGCCAGTGCCGCGGCACACCCCGCGACACTCCCGCCCACGATGGCAACTCGCCCTCCACGCATCCCCGCACCCCTCGCACTTCTCGTCGGACAGGGGGCCGGCCTTCCCCGGCACGGCGCACGCCCCCGCGGGATTCTCGCAGAACGGGTGGCGAGCACAGGAGGGTGCTGGGTCGATCACGGGATGCGGCGCCGTGCCCCACATGGTCCATTGGGCCCATGAACGCGGACCAGGACCTGCGATCGACGGTCGACGCACTGATGGACGGGCTGCGGGCCCGCGGCATCGCGGACGACAAGTCCAACATCGTCGTCCACCTGGGCATGCTGCGGGCGTACGGCGGACGCCCGCCCACCGGCATCAAGATCGTGATCGAGGGCCAGGAGGAGTACGGCAGCGCCTTCGACGACTACCCGCCCACCGACCCCGCACGGTTCGCCTGCGACGCCATGGTCATCGCCGACATGGGCAACATCCGCCCCGGCTCGCCCACCCTCACCACGGGCCTGCGCGGCGCGAGCGAGGTGATCGTAGAGGTGCGCACGCCGGCCGAGGCGCGGCACAGCGGGGAGTTCGGCGGCGCCGCGCCCGACGCCCTGCTCGTCCTGCTGCACGCCCCGAAGGAGGCGCAGGGCGCGCTGGTCGCCCATTTGGAGGCACTGCGGCCGTTCGGAATTCCGCTCACCGTCACCCCGGGCGACGCCGGCCCCGGGTTCGAGCCCGCGACCGGCGGCCCGGCCTACCGCGCCGCGCTCACCGCGCTGCGCGAGGGCTGGGGAGCGGAGCCCGCCTTCGCGGCGAGCGGCGGTTCGATCCCGCTGGTCAACGGCCTCGCCAAGGCGGCTCCCGGCGCGGAGGTGCTGCTCTTCGGCGCACAGGACAGCATGTGCGCCCTGCACGCCCCGAACGAACGCGTCCTCCTCTCCGAGCTGCGCGGCGCGGTGATCGCGGAGGCGGCGTTCCTGCGGGAGTACGCGGCGGCGTTCGGGGGTGAGTCATGACGACGGGTCCGCCTGCTGGACAGCCGCCCCAAGTGCCGCCCCCGGAGCCGCCGTTCGAGGAGCCGACGCCGCACAAGACCGGCGGATTCCGCTTCCCGAGCGCGCTGACGATCCTCGCGATCGTCACGGTGGCCGTGTGGATCCTGGCGTTCGTCATCCCGTCCGGCTCGTACGACCGCAACGCCGACGGGGCGCCCGTCGAGGGTACGTACCACCGGGTCGACAACGGCCAGAGCTTCGTGGACCGCCTGAACGACCTGTTCCTCTCGCCGGTCAACGGCCTGTACGGCATCCAGGACGCCAAGTCCGGCCGGGTCGGCCCCACGATGGCCGGCGAACTGTACGGCAGCGCCGGGGTGTTCCTCTTCGTCCTCGCCATCGGCGCGTTCATCACGGTGGTCTTCGCGACCGGCGCCCTCGACCGCGGCATCGGCCTCCTCGCCCACCGACTCCGCGAGCGCGGCGCGCTGCTCATCGCGGGCGTGATGACGGTCTTCTCCGTCCTCGGCACGGTCGAGGGGTTCGCGGAGGAGACCCTCGGCTTCTACGGCCTGATCGTGCCGCTCATGCTGGCGCTCGGCTACGACCGCCTGGTCGCGACCGGCACGATCATCGTGGGCGCGGGCATCGGCGTGCTGTGCTCGACGGTCAACCCCTTCGCGACGGGCGTCGCCTCCTCGGCCGCCGGAATCTCCCTGGGCGACGGCATCGTCCTGCGCTTCGTGATGTGGGTGGTCCTGACGGCGGTGTCGATCCTGTACGTGGTCCGCTACGGGCGGCGCGTCCAGCGGGACCCGTCGAAGTCCCTGACGGGCTTCCTGCCGGGGGACCTGGAGCACCGGGAGGCGCAGGTGCGTCCGGCGGACGGGGCGGCCGAGGCGTCTCCCGGGGCCGAGCCCCCGGAACTGACCAGGACCCACAAACTGGTCCTGACCCTCCTCGCCCTCGTCTTCGCCTTCATGATCTTCTCGGTGGTGCCGTGGTCCAGCGCCCTGACGGGCAAGGCCGACGCCACCCCGTACGGCTGGGAACTGGGCTGGTCCTTCCCGCAGTTGGCGGCCTTGTTCCTGGTGGCGGCGGTCCTGGTGGGCGTCGCGGCACGCCTCGGCGAGGCCGAACTGAGCTCGACGATCATCCAGGGCGCCGCGGACTTCATCTCTCCGGCGCTGGTCATCGTCCTGGCCCGGGGCGTCACGGTCATCATGAACAACTCGCAGATCACCGACACGGTGCTGCACTCGATCGAGGGCGTCGTGAAGGGCGCCCCGTCCGCCCTGTTCGCCGTGATCGTCTTCATCGTCAACCTCCCCCTGGCCTTCCTGATCCCGTCGACCTCGGGCCACGCCACCCTCGCGATGCCGATCCTGGCCCCGCTGGCGGACTTCGCGGGAGTCTCCCGCGCGGTGGTGGTGACGGCCTGGCAGGCGGCGAGCGGCTGGATGAACCTGTGGGTCCCCACGACCGCCGTCACCATCGGCGGCGTGGCCCTGGCGAAGGTCGGCTACAACAAGTACCTCCGCTTCGTGGCCCCGCTCCTCGCCATCCTGTTCGTCCTGATCTGCGCGTTCGTGGCGGCGGGGGCGGCGTTCACCTGACACGGCTCCGCCCCCGGTGCTGTGCGGTACCGGGGGCGGAGACGGGGGACAACTGCCGGGGCTAGCCCACCAGTTGGTCGTATGCCGGGAGGGTCAGGAAGTCGGCGTAGTCGGCGTCCAGGGAGACCTTCAGGAGGAGGTCGTGGGCCTGCTGCCACTTGCCGGCCGCGAAGGCCTCCTCGCCGATCTCCGCGCGGATCGCGGCGAGTTCCTCGGCCGCGACCTTGCGGGCGAGCTCGGCCGTGGCCTTCTCGCCGTTCTCGAACACGACACCCGCGTTGATCCACTGCCAGATCTGCGAGCGCGAGATCTCGGCGGTGGCCGCGTCCTCCATGAGGTTGAAGATGGCGACCGCGCCGAGGCCGCGCAGCCACGCCTCGATGTAGCGGGTGCCGACCTGGACGGCGGAGACCAGGCCCCCGTACGTGGGCCTGGCGTCGAGGGAGTCGATGGCGATCAGGTCGCCGGGGGCCACCGAGACGTCCTCGCGCAGGCGGTCCTTCTGGTTCGGCTTGTCGCCGAGGACCGCGTCGAAGGACGCCATCGCGATCGGGACCAGGTCGGGGTGGGCCACCCACGAGCCGTCGAAGCCGTCGCCCGCCTCGCGGTCCTTGTCGGCCTTGACCTTCTCGAAGGCGACCTTGTTCACCTCGGCGTCGCGGCGCGAGGGGATGAACGCGGCCATGCCGCCGATCGCGTGGGCGCCGCGCTTGTGGCAGGTGCGCACCAGAAGCTCGGTGTACGCCCGCATGAACGGGGCCGTCATGGTCACCGCGTTGCGGTCCGGGAGGACGAACTTCGCGCCGCCGTCCCGGAAGTTCTTCACGATGGAGAAGAGGTAGTCCCAGCGGCCCGCGTTGAGCCCCGCCGCGTGGTCCTTGAGCTCGAAGAGGATCTCTTCCATCTCGTACGCCGCGGTGATCGTCTCGATCAGGACGGTGGCGCGGACGGTGCCCTGCGGGATGCCCACGTAGTCCTGCGCGAAGACGAAGATGTCGTTCCAGAGGCGGGCCTCCAGGTACGACTCCGTCTTCGGGAGGTAGAAGTACGGGCCCCTGCCGAGGTCGATCAGGCGCTGCGCGTTGTGGAAGAAGTACAGGCCGAAGTCGACGAGCGCGCCGGGCACCGGGCGGCCGTCGAACTGGAGGTGGCGCTCCTCCAGGTGCCAGCCGCGCGGGCGCATGACCACGGTCGCGAGCTGGTCGGCGTCCTTCAGGGCGTACGACTTGCCGGACCTGGCGTCGGTGAAGTCGATGCGGCGCTCGTACGCGTCGATCAGGTTGAGCTGGCCGAGGACGACGTTCTCCCAGGTGGGGGCCGAGGCGTCCTCGAAGTCGGCGAGCCAGACCTTCGCGCCCGAGTTCAGGGCGTTGATGGTCATCTTGCGGTCGGTCGGGCCGGTGATCTCCACGCGGCGGTCGTTCAGCGCGGCCGGGGCCGGCGCGACCTTCCAGTCGGCGGCGCGGATTTCCGCGGTCTCGGGGCGGAAGTCCAGCGTGGAGGTGCGGGCGATCTCGGCGCGGCGGTCCTGGCGGCGGGTGAGGAGCTCGTCACGGCGCGCCGTGAAGTTGCGGTGCAGCTCCGCCACGAAGGCGAGGGCCGCGTCGGTGAGTACCTCGTCCTGCCGGGGCAGGGGCTCGGCATCGACGATGGCCAGCGGAGACGGCGCTGGTGCGGACATGAGCTGTCACTCCTTCGCGGGCGGTGCCCTGACGGCCGCCGGGTCGCCATGGATGGCACTCAGTGCCAGGGCTCCGAGATACGACTGCGGGCGCCGGTTGATCTGACGGGCGCTTCTGAACAGTGGATACTAGTTTCCTCATGGTGGAAGTTCAATGGTTTGTTGATGTCGAGATTCTCCGGGTCGACAGACCATGGCGCTGGGTGCCATCCCGTTCACTCCATGTTTTCGGAGGTCTCGGGGGTGTCCGCGATCCCGACTGTCTCGGCTGTCTTCCTGTGTACTCCAGGTCTACTGGAGGCGGCCGAGGTCCGCCTCCGTGTCGATGTCGTACGGCTCCGCCACGTCCCCGCACTCGACGAGCTCGATCTCCGCCTCGTGGGCCTTCAGGTAGGCGCGGGCGCCCCGGTCGCCCATGGCGCTCGCCGCGATGTCCGCCCAGCGGTCCGCGCCGAACAGCACCGGATGGCCGCGCTTCCCGTCGTACGAAGCCGCCGCCAGGGAATCGCCCGAACGGTGGGCGGCGAGCACCCGGGCCACCGCCTCGGCGCCGATGCCGGGCTGGTCGACGAGCGAGACCAGGGCGGCCCGCGCCGCGTCGTCCGATTTGGCCAGTGCCTCAAGCCCGGCCCGGAGCGAGGAGCCCATGCCCTCCGCCCAGTCCGGGTTGTCGATCAGGACGCAGCCCGCCAGGTCCGCGCGGGCCCTCACCTCCTGGGCCGCGGCGCCGAGCACCACGTACACGGTGCGGCAGCCGCCCTCGCGCAGGACCCGGACCGCGTTCTCGACGAGCGGGCGGCCGCGGTGCGGGAGCAGGGCCTTGGGGCGGCCGCCGAGCCGCCGGCCGCCGCCCGCCGCGAGCAGCAGCCCCGTGACCGGTGCCGCATTTGTCATTGGTTGCGTCATGCCCCCACATATACCTAATGCTTCTGTCGAATTCCGTCCGCGCAGTGGCGCACGACACGCCGGATGGCGTTAACTTGCCCGCGAATCCCGGCAGTTGACCTTCGCTGCACGGGTTTTTTGCACCTGCACAAGGACGTGCGTGGGGGAGGACTTTTGTTGCGAGGCGTGGAGCAGAGGGCCGTGGCCGGCAGTGGTGAGGACCCCAGAGTGAGCGAGTTGCGGGCGGCCGTGTCCCGGCTGCGCCGGGAGCTGGCCGGTCATCCGGCGGAGTTTCCCGACCGGGCCGTGGCGGAGGACGAGCTGGCGGCCCTTGACGCGATGGCCATCAGTGGCGTCCCGGAGGTCCCGCGGCTGCGTCGCTCGCTGCTGCTGATAGCGGGCTCGATCGGCTCGGTCAGCGCGCTGGCGGGCGCGGTCACCGACGTGAGGAAAGCGGTCGAGTTGTTCGGCGGGCCGCCGGGCCGGTACTGATCGCCCGGAGGCTTTCCTGTGGCGGCTCGGTCTGAACTCCCCCAGATTCAGGCCGAGTTCACGCCACCCAGTGCGGCCGGTTCTGCTCGCCGGTGAAGGTGGGCAGGCCCGCGTCCAGGGTCGCGGCCAGGCGGCGCACCGCCTCGTCCGTCCGCTCCGGCTCGTGCACGAAGGGGATGCGGAGGCGGTGTTCGTGCGTGCCGGGGTCGGCGGCGAAGCGCGAACCCGGCTGGAGGTTCACGCCGTGGGCCAGGGCGGCCTGCGCGAGCGCCCCGGCGATCGGGCGGCCGAGGTCGACCCAGAGGCTGAGCCCTCCGACCGGCAACTGCCAGCGCCACTCCGGGAGATGGCGGGTCAACGACTCGGCCAGCGCGTCGCGCCGCTCGCGCAGCTGGGGCAGCCGGGTGAGCAGGACGTCGTCCATGCCCGGCAGCAGCGTCTTGGCGAGCACCTGGTCGACGAGTGAGGGCGCCAGGTCCACGTGGATGCGCAGCGCGGCCAGTTCGTTGACGAGCCGGGAGCCCGCCCGCACCCAGCCGATGCGCAGCCCGCCCCAATGGGTCTTGCTGAGCGAGCCGACCGTGACGATCTGCTCGGACTCGCCCTGGTGGGCGAGCGACGCGAACGGCGCCGGGGCCGGTCCCTCCAGGGACATCTCGGCCATCGTCTCGTCGATGAGCAGCCAGGTGCCCGTCGCCCGGGCCGCGCGCAGCAGCCGGGCCCGCTGCTCGGCGCTCATCAGGGCGCCGGTCGGGTTCTGGAAGTCCGGGATGAGGTAGGCGAGCCGGGGTGCGGTCTGGCGCAGGGTGCATTCGAGGAGCTCGATGTCCCAGCCGTCCTCGGTCACCGGCACGGGAGTGATCCGCAGCCCGGTGTGGCGCACCGCGTCGAGGGCGTTGGGGTAGGAGGGGCTCTCGACCAGAGCCCGGTCGCCGGGGCGGCCGAGGAGGTTCACGACCAGGGACACCGCGGACTGGGCGCCGGTGGTGATCAGGATCTGCTCGGGCAGGGTGGGCAGACCGCGCCGGGTGTAGCGCTCGGCGACGGCGGCGCGCAGCTCGGGCAGGCCGAGCGGGTGGTAGCCGTTGGTGGTGGCGTGGCAGGCCAATTCGGGCCCGGCCAGTTCGAAGGCGGCGGCCAGCTCGGCGGCCGGGGCGCTCGGCGCGGCCATCGCCAGGTCGATGACGCCGTCGGGGGCCTGGTACCGGGCCACATTGGCCGGGGCCGCGCCCTCGGGCAGCTCGGTCCAGGTGCCCGAACCGCGCCGGCTCAGCGCGTAGCCGCCCTCGCGCAGCAGGTCGTACGCGGCCGTGATGGTGGCCCGGCTGACCTCAAGGGCGGTGGCCAGCTCGCGCTCGGCGGGCAGCCGCGTGTGCAGCGGGATGCGGCCGTCGAGCAGCAGGGTGCGCACGCCCTGGGCGAGGGCGCGGTAGCCGGGGTGCGGGCCGGTGATGGCGGTGACCTGGGCGGCGAGCTGGCGGCTGCCGAGCGTGCGCGCGGTACTGCTGACGGTGTCCACGGACCGGACCACCCGCATGCCTGCCATACCAACCTCCGTGAATTGGCCCTGCCTTCCAGGCCAATCAGCGTACAGACTCGGGTCCTGTCAGCGCATTGGCCTGGAAGGCCGAGAAAGGTGAGTTGTCATGGAACGCGATGTGGCGGTCACGGACCGGTTCGAGCGGGAGATGCAGCGGCGTCGCGAGGAAGGCCCCAGAGGGATCTCGCTCGCCTGGGTCCGCGGTCTGCGGCTGCGCAAGGGGCACGCGAAGTGACCGGGGGGCACGTGGTCGTGGGCGTCAGCGGCTCGCTGGGCAGCCTCGCCGCGCTGCGGGCGGCGGTCGACGAGGCCCGTAACAGCGGCCGTGCTCTGGCGGCGGTGACCGCGTGGGAGCCGCCGGAGGGCGAGATCCTCTACGCGCGCAACCCGGACAGCGCCTGGGCCGCGTACCACGAAGACCTGGCGCGCGAAACGCTCGACCGGGCCGTCGAGGAGGCCCTGGGCGGGCTGCCCGAGGACGTGGCCGTGCGGAAGCTCGTCGTACGCGGCAAGGCGGGGCGGGTGCTGTGCGCGCTCGCGGACCGGCCCCAGGACCTGCTGGTCATCGGCGCGCGGCCGGGTGTGCGGCGGGCTCCGGTGCGCCGCTATGTCCAGCAGCACGCGCACAGCGCCGTCCTGACGGCCCCGGCCCCCTGCCTCCCCAGGCACACGGTGCGGGCCCTGCGGCATGCCCGGGCGGAGGACTTCGCCCTGCACGGGTGAACAGAGCCGGGGCCGGGCCGTACGGGGGACGGCCCGGCCCCCACCGGACCGTCCCCGTCCTGGTCAGCCGCCGCCGCGATCGTCGTCCGGGGCCAGGGTGGGCGGCCTCGACTGCGAGAGCAGGCCGAGCAGTTCGTCCGCCGGATAGGCGCGACCGGCCTCCGTGCCCGGCGGTGCGGGGGCCGCGGGGATCAGGGCGTCGGCCGCCTCCGAGTGCAGCCAGACCGCGATCAGGTGTACGGCCGGAATGTGCAGCAGCCGCACCTCGGCGTCGCCGGTGTGGCCGCTCGCGGCATCGAGAGCGGCCGCCGTACCGGCCACGAACGGGCCGTAATTCAGCTGGCTGAAGACGTGCTCGCCCGACGCGTCCCGTACCGTCTCGGCGAGCGCCACCGCGTCGCTGTCGTGCCGGACCAGATAGCGCCAGGCGACCGGCTCGGCATCCGCGAGCGGGCCCGCGGGCCCGACGGTGTACAGCTGCACCGGGTCCGCGAGGCGCAGCTCGTCCGGGGCGGCCGGCAGCAGGGTCTCGGTGCGGACCCGGCCGAGCCCCGCAAGCAGCCGAAGACCGGCCTCGGCCGCCTCGCGCGACTGCTCGGGGGGCTGTGGTGACTGGAGTGTCATGGGTGGTCCTAGCCCCTCGTGTAGTAGCTGTGGGTCCAGGTTCCGCTGCCCTGGTAGCTGGTGGCGAGGGTGGTGTACACCTGGTCGGACTTGCCGTAGATCGGGTCGTCCACGGCCACGATCGCCTGGTCCGCCGGGGCGTCCACGCCCATGGCAGTGAAGAAGTGCCCGCCGCCGGCCTTCCAGCCGACCCGGATGCACAGCGGCCGCCCCGCCTTGATCTCGCTCTCCACCTCGGCGAACTCGACCCGGTTGGCGACCATCCGGTCCAGGTGGCCGACGATGCGCAACGGGTTGTCCAGCGGCTGCTGGCTGTTGCACGCGGTGCCGGACGCGCCCGCCGGAGTGCAGCAATTGGTCTGCCCCGTCTGGGAGTTGGCGACCTGGCACTGCGTCCAGGTGCTGTTCGCGTTGTAGTAGAGCGCGATGCTGGTCGCGACCGCCGCCCAGCACCAGTTGGTCTGGGTCTGCGCCTGCATGTTGAACGCGAGGCGCTGGTAGTCCCAGAGCCGGTAGTCCGGCTTGGCGTCCAGGACCGTGATGTCGGTGACGATGTTCAGCGGCGCGCCCCAGTCGACGGTCACCACGAACGTCACGCCGTGATTGGGGTCGTACGGCGGCGAGTGCGGGCTGATGTTGCCGACCCGGACATTGGCGTCCCCCGTGAACCGGGGGCTGTGCTTGACGTCGTTCGGGTCCACCGAGTACTCGGACACGGTGACCCAGACCGTCGAGTCGTGGTCGATCTCGTTCCAGTTGAAGTTCAGCACGGTACGGCCCTTGAGGCCGTGCCAGTACTGGCGCACGGTGCGTGGCATCGGGCCCCCTCAGCCGTTCTGGTACTCGATGTCGACCGGCGGACCGTCCAGGACCGTGATGTCGGTGACGACGTGCAGGGGCGCGCCCCAGTCGACGTTGACGACGAAGCTGACACCGTGGTTGGGGTCGTAGGGCGGCGCGTGGGGGCTGATGTTCTCGACGGTGATGGTCGCGGCGCCGACGAAGCGCGGGCTGTGCCGGGGGTCGTTGCCGTCCACGTTGTACTCGGACGCGGTCACCACGACCGTCGAGTCGTGGTTGATGGCGGCCCAGTTGAAGTTGAGCCTGCACCGCCCTTGCAGGTTCCACCAGTACTGGCGGCAGGTCTGGGGCATGAGGGCCTCCATGCTGTCCGTGTCATGCCGGGGACATGCCAGCAGCATGGCGGAACCTGAGGCGCACGGACCCTGCCTTGCAGCCGGTGACCGCAAGGGACGGGAGCATTCAGCCCGGCTGGCGGATCAGACGGCGCGCGCTCGCGGCCGCGACCGCCGCCGTGCGCGAGTCCACTCCCAACTTGGCGTAGATATGGACGAGATGGGACTTGACGGTGGCCTGGCTGAGGAACAGCTGCTTGCTGATCTGCTGGTTGGAGAGCCCGTCGCCGACCAGCTGCAACACCTCCAGCTCGCGCCGGGTAAGCGCTTCGGCGGGCGTGCGCATCCGGTCCATCAGGCGGTGCGCCACGGCCGGGGCGAGCGCCGACTGGCCCGAGGCCGCCGTGCGCACCGCCGCTGCCAGCTCCTCGGGCGGGGCGTCCTTGAGCAGATAGCCCGCCGCGCCCGCCTCCACCGCCGCGAGGATGTCCGCGTCCGTGTCGTACGTCGTGAGCACGAGGACGCGCGGGGCGCCCGGCCGCGCCGCGATCTTCGCGGTCGCCTCGGCGCCGTGCATCCCGGCCCCGAACTGGAGGTCCATCAGGACCACGTCGTACGCGCCCGACGAGGCGAGCTCCACCGCGCGCTCGGCGGTGGCTGCCTCCCCGGTGACCGCGAAATCGGGCTCGGTGTCGAGGACCGCGCGCAGCCCGGCCCGCACGATGGGGTGGTCGTCGGCGAGCAGCAGCCGGATGGGCGCCGCGGTCACCGGGCACCCGCCACGGGCAGCGGCAGCGTGATCGCGACGGCCGTGCCCTGGCCCGGCGCCGACTCCACGCTGAGGGTGCCGCCGAGCGACTGGGCACGCGAGCGCATCGCCGGAAGCCCGAAGCCGCTGGTCTCCTCCTTCGGCCGCCGCTCCGCCAGGTCGAAGCCGCGCCCGTCGTCGACGACGTCCAGGGCCACCGAGGTGTCCATGAAACTGAGCGTGATCTCGGCCCGCCCTGCGCCCGCGTGCTGCACGGTGTTGGCGAGCGCCGACTGCGCGATGCGCAGCAGCGCCACCTCGTACGGCGTCGGCAGCTCGACCGGGGTGCCGCTCACGCCGAACTGCACGGCCGGGCCCGGCGCCGCCGCGCAGAGCCGCTCCAGGGCGCCGGACAGCGAGCCGTGCTCCAGGTCCGGCGGGGTCAGCGCCTTCACGAACCGGCGCGCCTCGGCCAGGTTGTCCTGGGCCGCGTGCCGGGCCTGCTCGACGTGTTCGCGGGCCGGATCTCCGGCGGGCAGCGCGCGCTCGGCCGCGCGAAGCAGCAGCTGGATCGAGGAGAGGCCCTGGGCCAGCGTGTCGTGGATCTCGCGGGCCAGGCGCTCGCGCTCGGCGAGCGTGCCGGCCGTGCGCTCGGCCTCGGCGAGCTCGGCCCGCGTCGCCACCAGCTCGTCGATCAGCTCGCGCCGCCGCTCGCTCTCGCGGTACAGCGCGTCGTACCCGAGCACCGTCGCGACGGCGACCGCCGCCCCGATCAGCGGCCCTATGAACGCGCCCGGCGTGACCGGCTGGCCGTGCAGCACGAAACTCGCGATGGCCGCGCCCGCCGTGGCCAGCACGGCGGGCAGCGCCCAGCGCAGCGGCAGCAGGTGGAGCAGCAGGAAGTAGAGCGGGAAGGCGGCCCACAGCGCCTCGGGGGAGAGGACGAGCAGCGCCAGCCAGGACGCGCCGAGCGCCCCGAGCCACACCGCGGCCGCCGAGGTGCGCGGCCGCACCGCGGGCAGGGCGACGCCCGCCGCGTACACGGCGGCCATCAGGACGACCGCCGCGATGACGGCCCCCGCGTGCGGCGCGCCGTCGCCGAGGGCCCGTACCGCGGCGAGCGCGAGCAGCCCGCCGAGCAGCGCGTGCAGACACAGGCGCAGCAGGGCGGCGACGGGGGTGTGGGGGCGTGCGGAATCCATAGGTCTTCCAGCGTACGGGTGAGGCGGGCGGCCCCGGTCAACCGAAAGTTTGATGTGCGGATGCATCCTTCGATACGGGGACACATGCCCGCGTGCGATGTGGCGGCGGGCTCCGCCCGGAAGGCTTGGCCCCATGTTCGTCGCATGGAGAGACCTCCGGTTCGCCAAGGGCCGGTTCGCGCTGATGGGTACGGTCGTGGTGCTCATCACCCTGCTGGTGGGGCTGCTGTCCGGGCTCACCGCCGGCCTTGCCAGGGACAACACCTCGGCCGTCAGCGCCCTGCCCGCCGACCGGCTGGCCTTCGCCGCGCCGCCGTCCGGCCAGTCGGTGTCCTTCACCAACTCCGTTGTGCCGAGCGGCAGTTGGCGCAAATGGCAGCAGGCTCCGGGGGTGAAGGAGGCCCAGCCGATCGGCGTGTCCACGCTGAACGCGAAGGCGGGCGAGCGCACGGCCGCGGTGTCCTCCTTCGCGGTCCCGCCCGGCTCGGACCTGGCGCCGGCCGCGGTACGCGCCGGATCCGTCGTCCTCTCGCACGGCGCGGCGAAGGACCTGGCCGCGAAGGCGGGCGACACGGTGACGCTGGGCGGCAAGCGGCTGACCGTGTCGGCGGTGGCGGGCGAGGACTCCTACAGCCACACCCCCGTCGCCTGGACGGCGCTCGCCGACGACGCGCCCGCGACCGTCGTCGCGCTCACCCTCGACGGCGGCGCGGACCTCGCGGCCACCGACAAGGAGCTCGGAACCAAGAGCCTGACGCTGTCCGAGGCGCTCTCGGCGCTGCCCTCGTACAAGGCCGAGAACGGCTCGCTCCAGCTGATGCGCGGCTTCCTCTTCGTCATCTCGGCGCTGGTCGTCGGCGCGTTCTTCACGGTGTGGACGATCCAGCGCAGCGGCGACATCGCCGTACTGAAGGCGCTCGGGGCCTCGACGCCCTACCTCCTCAAGGACGCGCTCGGCCAGGCGGTCGTGATGTTGACGGTCGGCACGCTCGTCGGCACCGGGCTCGCCTCGCTCGCCGGGGGGCTCGTGGGCGGCGCGGTGCCGTTCGTGCTCGACCTCACCACGACGCTCGGTCCTGCCGCCGTCCTGATCGTCCTCGGCGTGATCGGCGCCGCCCTGTCCATCCGGCGCATCACCGCCGTCGACCCGCTGACCGCGCTCGGGAGTGCCCGATGACTTCCTCGACCCTGCTCCTCGACGACATCACGCTGACCTACCCCGACGGCGAAGGCCGCCTCACCGCCCTCGACGCGGTGTCCCTCTCGGTCGACGCGGGCACGGTGACGGCCTGCGTCGGCCCGTCCGGATCCGGCAAGTCCAGCCTGCTCGCGGTCGCCGCGACCCTGGTCACCCCGGACAGCGGACGCGTCGTCGTGGCCGGGACCGACACCGGCGGGCTCGGCCCCGCCGAGAAGGCGGCGCTGCGCCGCGACTCCATCGGCATCGTCTTCCAGCAGCCCAACCTGCTGCCCTCGCTCACGGCCGCCGAGCAGCTCCAGGTGATGGCCCACCTCGCGGGCCGCCGGCCGCGCGAGGTGCGGGCCCGCGCCCTGGAGCTCCTGGCCGCCGTCGGCCTCGCCGACCAGGCCCACCGCCGCCCGCACCAGCTCTCCGGAGGGCAGCGCCAGCGCGTCAACATCGCCCGGGCCCTCATGAACGAGCCCGCGGTCCTCCTGGTCGACGAGCCCACCAGCGCCCTCGACCACGAGCGGGGCGCCGCGATACTCGACCTCCTGCTCACCCTCACCCGCGACCGCGGCACGGCCACCGTCCTGGTCACCCACGACCGCGCCCACCTGGAGCGGATGGACGCCGTGGTGACGATGGCCGACGGGCGCCTGAGCGCGGCGCGCGCGGTGGCGGGCTGACAAGCACGGGATCCACGGCGGCACAACCTTGGCCGGCGCATGGGGCGCTCCATACCGCCCGTGCGCCGGAGGTTCACCTCCCCGGCCACGGCGGTACACAGGGCGCCACTACTCATGAGCGCGCACCCCCCAAACCCCGGTTCCACCAACGTCAGGGGACACTTGTGAACCGCCCGCTCCTCCGGCTGGCCGCCACGTTCGGCGCGGCCGGCGCGCTCGCCGGAACTGCCGTGCTGCACGCCGACGCCACTCCGGCGCGCCAGCACCGAGCCGCCGTCCAGCACGTCCTGCTCGTCTCCGTGGACGGACTGCACCAGGCCGACCTCGACCGGTACACCGCCGAGCACCCGCAGTCCGCGCTGGCCCGCCTCGCGCACGGCGGAGTGCAGTACACGCACGCGAGCACCACCACGCCCTCCGACTCGTTCCCCGGCATGACCGCACAGGTCACCGGCGGCGGCCCCGGTACCACCGGGGTCTACTACGACGACTCCTACGACCGCACCCTGCTCCCGGCCGGCACCACCGACTGCGAGAACGCCAAGCCGGGCGCCGAGGTCGACCTCACCGAGGACCTCGACAAGGACAAGTCGGCCCTCGACGCCGGCCAGGGCCTGACCGGGCTGCCCGGCAGCATCCTGCAGATGACCGGCCGCCCGCAGACCCTGCTCAACCCGGCCGCTCTGCCCGTCGACCCGAAGACCTGCAAGCCGGTCGCCCCGCACTCCTACCTGCGCGTCAACACCGTCTTCGACGTGGCCCGCCAGGCCGGGCTGCGCACCGCCTGGTCGGACAAGCACGCCGCGTACGACATCCTCGAAGGGCCCTCGGGGAACGGCATCCAGGACCTGTTCACGCCCGAGATCAACTCCGACGCCATCGGCTACCCCAAGGGCACCGACTGGACCAACGACAACAAGGCCACCCAGCAGTACGACCACTACAAGGTCCAGGCGGTCCGCAACGAGATCGACGGCTACGACCACAGCCGTAGCCACCGCACCGGCACCCCGGCGGTCTTCGGCCTGAACTTCCAGTCCGTGTCGACCGCGCAGAAGTTGCCCGCCTCCGACGGCCTCAAGGGCGGGTATGCGGCCAAGGGCGTGCCCGGGCCGCTGGTCGAGAAGAGCATCGACTTCGTCGACTCCGAGCTCGGCTCGCTGGTCGCCGAGCTCAAGGCCCGCCACCTCGACACGAGCACGACGATCGTCCTGTCCGCCAAGCACGGCCAGTCGCCCACCGACCCGGCCGCGCTGACCCGTATCGACGACGCGCCGCTGCTGGCCGGACTCAATGCGGCGTGGAAGAGGGCCCACCCGGGCGCCAGCGACCTCGTCGCGCACTCCGCGGACGACGACGGCGTGATGCTGTGGCTCACCGACCGCTCAGCGGCCGCCGCCGACTTCGCCAAGGCGTACCTGCTGGCCCAGCACGGCACCGGCACCGACATCGACGCCAAGCCGAAGGCCTTCACCGCCAGTGGTCTGACCAAGGCGTACGCGGGCAAGGAAGCGGCCCGCTACTTCGGTGTGCCGGCCGACGACGCCCGGGTCCCGGACGTCTTCGGCATCGCCCGGAACGGCGTCGTCTACACCGGCGGCACCAAGAAGATCGCCGAGCACGGCGGCGCGAACGCCGACGACCTCGACGTTCCGCTGATCGTCTCCGGCGCGGGCACCCCGGCCGGGGTGCGTGAGACAAGCCGCGTCCACACGACGCAGATCGCGCCCACCATCCTGGCCCTGCTCGGCCTGGACCCGCAGGACCTGGCGGCCGTGCGGCGCGAGCACACCCGCGTGCTGCCCGTGCGCTGAAACGCCGGTGGGCCCCCTGCCGCAGTCGACAGGGGGCCCACCGGGTGCGGCTCAGGCCTGCGCGCCCGTGTTCGCCAGCGCCGTCGAGAGCTCCTGGGCGATGCCCTGGAGGATCGGGACGATCCGGTCCGTGGCCGCCTCGGTGACCCGGCCGGCCGGGCCCGAGATCGAAATGGCCGCCGCGGTGGGTGAGTTGGGCACCGACACCGCGAGGCAGCGCACCCCTATTTCCTGCTCGTTGTCGTCCACCGCGTACCCGGCGCGTCGCACCTGCTCCAGGGCGTCGAGGAAGCCGTCCGCCGTGGTGATCGTCTTCTCCGTCGCGGCCGGCATGCCGGTGCGGGCGAGGAGCGCGCGGACCTCCTCCGGCGGGGTGTGCGCCAGCAGCGCCTTGCCCACGCCCGTGGAGTGCGGCAGGACGCGGCGGCCGACCTCGGTGAACATCCGCATCGAGTGCTTGGAGGGCACCTGCGCCACGTACACGATCTCGTCGCCGTCGAGCAGCGCCATGTTCGCGGTCTCGCCGGTCTCCTCGACCAGGCGGGTCAGATACGGCCGCGCCCACGTGCCGAGCAGCCGGGACGCCGACTCGCCGAGGCGGATCAGGCGGGGGCCGAGCGCGTAGCGCCGGTTGGCCTGCTGGCGTACGTAGCCGCAGGCCACGAGCGTGCGCATCAGCCGGTGGATGGTAGGAAGGGGAAGGCCGCTGCTCGCGGAGAGCTCGCTGAGGCCGACCTCGCCCCCGGCGTCGGCCATCCGCTCAAGGAGATCGAAGGCGCGCTCAAGAGACTGGACTCCTCCGCTGGCGGCGGGGGTCTTGGAGGCGTCGGTGGTGCTGGCGCTTGACGTCGGCACGGCGCGTTCCTTTCGGTACTGGCAGGCGAAGGAGCAGACTATCGGGCGGTTGTCCGGCCCACCCTGGACAGGTCGGGTGTCCCTGCCGGTCAGAGCGGGTTTGTCCGTTCGTTCGCGGCGCCCCGTGGCGATACCTACATTCTGCTTGGCGAAATTCTAATTCCATTCTGTGGAAACCTCCAAGACTCGCCCCCGTGTCGACCGTCACTCGTCGGCCACTCTTGACGGCTTCGTCGGCGGCGGCGCAAACTCCTTCAACAGATCGTTGAATTCCGGTGTACGGAAAAGATCCGGTGCACGGTTAAAGAATCCGCTGGGAAGTGAGGGCTCGGGTGTCCGACGTCAACCTGGTACTGCGCTCGACGCGCGTCATCACCCCCGAGGGGACGCGCCCGGCGACGGTCGCCGTCGCCGACGGGAAGATCGCGGACGTACTGCCGTACGAGGCCGAGGTCCCGGCCGGCGCGCGCCTGGAGGACTTCGGTGACGACGTGCTGCTGCCCGGCATCGTCGACACCCATGTGCACGTGAACGACCCCGGCCGCACTGAGTGGGAGGGCTTCTGGACGGCCACCCGCGCGGCCGCCGCCGGAGGCATCACCACCCTCGTCGACATGCCGCTCAACTCGCTGCCGCCGACCACCACGGTCGAGAACCTGCGGGTCAAGCGGGAGGTCGCCGCGAGCAAGGCGCACATCGACACCGGCTTCTGGGGCGGCGCGCTGCCCGACAACGTCAAGGACCTCAAGCCCTTGCACGAGGCCGGTGTCTTCGGCTTCAAGGCGTTCCTGTCGCCGTCCGGCGTCGAGGAGTTCCCCGAGCTGGACCAGAAGCAGCTGGAGCGCTCGCTCGCCGAGATCGCCGGGTTCGACGGCCTGATGATCATCCATGCCGAGGACCCGCACGAGCTGGACGCGGCCCCACACCTGACCGGCCCCAAGTACGCCGACTACCTGGCGACCCGGCCGCGCGTCTCGGAGAACACCGCGATCGAGGGCCTCATCAACGCGGCCAAGCGCGTCGGCGCCCGCGTCCACGTCCTGCACCTGTCGTCGTCGGACGCGCTGCCCCTGATCGCCGCGGCCAAGCGCGAGGGCGTCAGGCTCACCGTCGAGACCTGCCCGCACTACCTCACCCTGACGGCCGAGGAAGTCCCGGACGGGGCGAGCGAGTTCAAGTGCTGCCCGCCGATCCGCGAGGCCGCCAACCAGGACCTGCTGTGGGACGCGCTGGCCGACGGCACCATCGACTGCATCGTCACCGACCACTCGCCGTCCACCGCCGACCTCAAGACCGCCGACTTCGCCACCGCCTGGGGCGGCATCTCCGGTCTCCAGCTCAGCCTCCCCGCGATCTGGACCGAGGCCCGCAAGCGCGGTTACACGCTGGAGGACGTGGTCCGCTGGATGTCGACCTCGACCGCGAACCTGGTCGGGCTGACCCAGAAGGGCGCCATCGAGGCCGGCCGCGACGCCGACTTCGCGGTGCTCGCCCCCGACGAGACCTTCACCGTGGACCCGGCCGAACTCCAGCACCGCAACCGCGTCACCGCCTACGCCGGCAAGACGCTGCACGGTGTCGTCAAGTCGACCTGGCTGCGCGGCGAGCGCATCCAGCACGACGGCGTCATCGCCGAGCCCACCGGCCGCCTGCTCGAAAGGAACAACTGACACCGTGAGCACCCTTCCTTCCTTCACCGGTGACGCCAGCCCGTTCGGCGGCGGCGACCCGTACGCCGACTACCGCACCGCGGACTTCGGCTTCACCCAGTACGCCGACCTCGCCGACCGGCGCCTCGGCGCGGGCGTGATCGCGGCCAACGACGAGTTCTTCGCCGAGCGCGAGAACCTGCTCAAGCCCGAGGCCGCCGAGTTCGACCCCGAGCACTTCGGGCACAAGGGCAAGATCATGGACGGCTGGGAGACCCGGCGCCGGCGCGGCGTCTCGGCCGCGCAGCCGCACCCCACCGACGACGACCACGACTGGGCGCTCATCCGCCTCGGTGCCCCCGGCGTGATCCGGGGCATCGTCGTGGACACCGCCCACTTCCGCGGCAACTACCCGCAGGCCGTCTCCGTCGAGGCCGCCTCGGTGCCGGGCTCCCCGTCGCCCGAGGAACTGCTCGCCCCCGACGTGAAGTGGGTAACTCTCGTACCCCGTACGGCAGTTGGCGGCCACGCGGCCAACGGCTTCGCGGTGGACGTGGAGCAGCGCTTCACGCACCTGCGCCTCAACCAGCACCCCGACGGCGGCGTCGCCCGCCTGCGCGTCCACGGCGAGGTCGCCCCCGACCCGCGCTGGCTGGCCACCCTCGGCACCTTCGACCTCGCGGCCCTGGAGAACGGCGGCCAGGTCGAGGACGCCTCCGACCGCTTCTACTCGCCCGCCACCAACACCATCCAGCCCGGCCGCTCCCGCAAGATGGACGACGGCTGGGAGACCCGGCGCCGCCGCGACAAGGGCAACGACTGGATCCGCTACCAGCTGGCGGCGCAGTCGGAGATCCGCGCGATCGAGATCGACACGGCGTACCTGAAGGGCAACTCGGCGGGCTGGGCGGCGCTCTCGGTGCGCGACGGCGAGTCGGGCGAGTGGACCGAGGCGCTGCCCCGCACGCGCCTGCAGCCCGACACCAACCACCGCTTCGTCCTGGACGCCCCCGTCGTGGGCACCCACGTGCGGATCGACATCTTCCCCGACGGCGGCATCTCGCGCCTGCGCCTCTTCGGCTCACTGACGGCCGAGGGCTCGGCGCGCCTGACCGCCCGCCACCAGGAACTGGGCGGCTGAGCCTGCCCGTTCCCCCAAGAGCAGGGCGGCACGACACCCGCCCGCGGACGCGAGGCACCCCGACCCGACAGCACCGGGGTGCCTCGCGTTCTTGTACGCAGGCGCTCCGCGGGAACTGGAGTGCCTCATCCGCGGGCCGGTGGGGGCTGGTCGCGCAGTTCCCCGCTCCCCTTCGGGGCTGTGCCGCGCCGGACTTCCACGAGCCCGCTCAGGCCGCGTAGCCGCCGTCCACCGAGAGTTCCGCGCCCGTCACATACGCCGCCTCGTCGCCCGCGAGGTACGCCACCATCGAGGCGACCTCGTCGGCCGTCCCGTACCGCCCGAGCGAGGTCATCGCGGCCTGGTCCGCCGCCGTCGGCCCGTCCGCCGGGTTCATGTCGGTGTCGATGGGGCCCGGGTGGACGACCGTGGCGTTGATCCCCTGTCCGCCGAGCTCGCGCGCCAGCGCCTTGGTGAGGCCGACGAGGGCCGCCTTGCTCAGCGCGTAGAGCGTGCCGCCGGGCCCCGGTACCCGCTGGGCCATGCACGAGCCGATCGTGATGATCCGGCCGCCGCGCGGCAGGTGGGCCGCTGCGGCCTGGGAGGCGAGGAAGACGCCGCGTACGTTCACCGCGAGCACCCGGTCGACATCGGCCGGGCTCAGCAGGCCGAGCGGGGCGAGCACGCCCACCCCGGCGTTGTTGACCAGGATGTCGAGACCGCCGAAGGCCTCCGCGGCCCGCTCGACCGCGTGTGCCGCGGCCGCGGCCTCGCCGAGATCCGCGTGCAGCGCGAGCCCGCGCCGGCCCATCGCCTCGATCTTCGCGACGACCTCGCGGGCCGCCTCCTCGCCCTGCACGTAGGTGACGGCGACATCGGCACCCTGCGCGGCGAGCCGCAGCGCGGTGGCGGCCCCGATGCCCCGACTGCCGCCCGTGACCAGGGCCTTCTTGCCGTTGAGCGAGTTCATCGTGAGGTCCTTTTCTTAGGGTTTCGCAGATCCGTGTTTGGTTGCGGGTTCAAGCAAAGCCCTCGCGGGACCTCTACGCTGGCGGCCTTCGGACACCGAGTCCCCGGCGGCGGAGCCGGGCACCGCGTGTCGTACCTTGACCACCTGCAACACCACCCCGCACGCCTGAGGAGACCGGCCGTGACCCTTCAGCAAGAGATCGTCGGCAATGCCATGCAGATGGCCGTCGTGAACCTCACGCCCGGCCAGACCGTCTACTGCGAGGCCGGGAAGTTCCTCTTCAAGACCGCCAACGTGTCGATGGAGACCCGGCTCTCCGGACCCGACAGGGGCGGCCGCGACCAGGCCGGCGGCCAGGGCGGCGCGGGCATGGGCGGCCTGCTGCGCCAGGCCATGGGCACCGCGATGCAGGTCGGCCAGCGCGCACTCGCCGGCGAATCGCTCGCCTTCCAGTACTTCACCTCCACCGGCGGCGACGGCACGGTCGGTTTCGCGGGCGTGCTGCCCGGCGAGATGCGCGCCCTCGAACTCACCGGAAACCGGGCCTGGTTCGCCGAGAAGGACGCCTTCGTGGCCGCCGAGTCCACCGTCGACTTCGGCATCGCCTTCCAGGGCGGCCGCGCCGGCATGAGCGGCGGCGAGGGCTTCATCCTGGAGAAGTTCACCGGCACGGGCACCGTGATCATCTGCGGCGCGGGCAACTTCATCGACCTCAACCCGGCCGACTTCGGCGGCCGCATCGAGGTCGACACCGGCTGCATCGTCGCCTTCGAGGAGGGCATCGAGTACGGGGTGCAGCGCATCGGCGGCCTCAACCGGCAGGGCCTGATGAACGCCGTCTTCGGCGGCGAGGGCCTCTCGCTCGCCACCCTGGAGGGCAACGGTCGCGTCATCCTCCAGTCCCTCACCATCGAAGGCCTGGCCAACGCCCTGAAGAAGGCACAGGGCGGCGACAAGCAGGGCCCCACGGGCGGGCTCTTCTCCACCCACGCGGGATGAGCCGCCGCGCCGGGCGATGAGTTCCGCGGGAGCACGGGGTCTCCCCTGATGCGACCGGCGCGGCACGACCGCACCGGAGCGCCCCTCAGGAAGGCTCGGACCATGAAGCTCACCTTCACGTCGTTCCTCACCCTCGACGGTGTCGTCCAGGCCCCCGGCGGCCCCGAGGAGGACCCCGGCGGCGGATTCACCCACGGCGGCTGGCAGGCCCCGTTCGACGACGACACGCTCGGGCGGTACATCACCGAGTGGTTCGCCGGCGCCGACGCCTTCCTGCTCGGCCGGCGCACCTACGACATCTTCGCCGGGTACTGGCCGCGCGTCACCGACCCGGACCACCCGATCGCGGCCCCGCTGAACGCGCTCCCCAAGTACGTCGTCTCCAACACCCTCAAGAACCCCGAGTGGCACCGCACCACCGTCGTCGCGGGCTCCGACGCCGACGTGGCCCGGGAGATCCAGGCGCTCAAGGACCGGCCGGGCCGCGAACTCCAGGTGCACGGCAGCGGCACCCTCGCCAAGTTCCTGATGGGCCACGGCCTCATCGACGAGTACCGCCTGATGATCCACCCGGTGGTGCTCGGCACGGGCCGCCGGCTGTTCACCGACGGGGTGCCGCCCACCTCCTTCGCCGTCGCCGAGGTCCGCACCACCCCCAGCGGCGTCTCCGTCCACACCTACCGCCCCACCGGCCGCCCCCGGTACGGAAGTTACGACCTCGACGAGTGAGCCCGCCCGGCACGCGGACCGGCCCTTCCCGGGCCGATCACGTACGGGTACGGTGATCGTCCCCGTGCGAGCCGCCGACGTCTCCACACCCCCGCACCGTCTGGAGACCGGGCCCGTGTCGTCGATCGCCGCACCCTCCGCAGGCCTCGCCCCGCGCCGCGCCTGGCTCACCGACCTGCCGGTCCTCCTGGTGGCCGTCGTCTGGGGCGCCAGCTACCTCGCCGCCAAGGACATCACCACCGCGCACACCGTGACCGCCGTCCTGGTGCTGCGCTTCGGGGTCGTCATGCCGGTCCTGGTGGCCGCCGGACGGCGCGGCCTTCGTGCGCTGACCGCCGCCCAGTGGCGCGGCGCGGGCCTGCTCGGCCTCGTCCTCAGCGGGATCTTCCTCCTGGAGACCTACGGCGTCGTGCACACCTCGGCCACCAACGCCGGGCTCATCATCAGCCTCACCATGATCTTCACCCCGCTCGCGGAGGCCGCCGTCGCTCGGGTCCGGCCACCTCGTGCCTTCCTCGCGGCCGCCGCGCTCTCGGTGGCGGGCGTGGTCCTGCTGACCCAGGGCGGCGGCTTCACCCCGCCTTCGGCGGGCGACCTCCTGATGCTGCTCGCCGCCCTCGCCCGCACCGCGCACGTACTGTTCATGGCCCGTATCAAGGCGGTCCAGGACGCCGACTCGCTGTCCCTGACCACCGTCCAACTGGGCGGCGCCGTCGCGGTGTTCGCGGTCCTGGCCGCCGTGCCCGACGCGGGGGAGGCGCCCTGGACGGTGGCCGCGGGCTTCGGTGTCCGCGAGTGGAGCGGCCTGCTGTTCCTGTCCGTGTTCTGCACGCTGTTCGCGTTCTTCGTGCAGATGTGGGCGGTCCGCCGCACCTCCCCGTCCCGCGTCAGCCTCCTGCTCGGCACCGAACCGCTGTGGGCGGCGGCCGCCGGCATCGCGCTCGGCGGTGAACGCCTGGGCGCACTCGGCCTGTTGGGCGCGATCCTGGTCCTCGCCGGCACCGGCTGGGGGCGCCGGGCCGTGGCCTGACTACTTCTTCGCGGCCCGCTCCGACGCGATCAGCACCGCCACGCCCGCGGCCGCAAGCACGATGCTCGCGAACACCTCGTGGCCCGCCAGCGCATCGGGGCGGTGCACCAGCGCCCACAGGCCGAACCACCCCGTCCACTCGTGCACAAGACCGCCGATGCCCTGGAGCAGCAGCAGGAACCCGGCGACCTCCAGAAACTTCCTCATGCCCCGAGCCTGCGCCGACGGACCCGGCCTCCGCGTCGGCCGTCGGGACACCGCCGCCGCACCCAAAGTCTCCGGCCGTACGACTTTGGTAGCGTCCCGCGCCCGCATCACGCCGCGAGCCCGCCGGGCTGCGTAACTTTGTCGACATGACACGAGCCGGACCCGAGTTCCGCTGGCTGCTGCCCTCGGCGGTGGCCGACCCCGAGCTGCCCGGCGACCGGGCCCGGCCGCGGCGCACCGTGCGCGACTGGGTCGTCGACATCTGCGCCTTCCTCGCCGCCGCCCTCATCGGCATGCTCACGGCCGACACCCTCGACAAGACGCCCGGCTACTCCGACACCGTCCTGCTCCTCGACCAGCTGGCCGGCGCCGCGGCCTGCTGCGCGGTGTGGCTGCGGAGGCGCTGGCCGGTGGGGCTCGCGGCGGTGCTCGCCGTGGTGTCCGTCTTCGCGCCGGTCGCTTCGGGCGCGTTCCTGGTCGCCCTGTTCAGCCTCGCCGTGCACCGGCCGTTCAGGCCCGCCGTGCTCGCGGTGGGCGGCCTCGCCGTGGCGAGCTCGCTGCTCCAGCCGGTGGTCCGCCCCGACCCGACCACCAGCTTCCTTACCAACGCCGTCGTGGGCACCGTGCTGATCCTGCTGGTCACCGGCTGGGGCATGCTCGTACGTTCCCGGCGCCAGCTCGTCCTCGCGCTGCGCGAACGGGCCACCCGCGCCGAGGCCGAGGCGGCGCTGCGGGCCGAGAACGCGCAGCGCCTCGCCCGCGAGGCCATCGCCCGCGAGATGCACGACGTGCTCGCCCACCGGCTCACCCTGCTCTCCGTGCACGCGGGCGCCCTCGAATTCCGGCCCGACGCGCCGCCCGCCCAGGTCGCCCGGGCCGCCGGCGTCATCCGGGACAGCGCGCACGAGGCGCTCCAGGACCTGCGGCAGATCATCGGGGTCCTGCGCAGTCCCGGCGAGGACGCCGACGACCGGCCCCAGCCGACGCTGGCCACCCTCGACGCGCTCGTCGCCGAATCCCGCGAGGCCGGCATGAAGGTCGTCCTGGACAGCCGCGTCCCGGACGCGGCGGGCGTCCCCGCCGCCACCGGGCGCAACGCCTACCGCATCGCCCAGGAAGCCCTCACCAACGCCCGCAAACACGCGCCCGGCGCCGAGGTCACCGTCACCGTGACCGGCCGCCCCGGCGAGGGACTCACCGTCGAGGTCCGCAACCCCGCGCCCCCGGGACCCGTACCCGACGTGCCCGGATCGGGACAGGGCCTCATCGGCCTCACCGAACGCGCCACCCTGGCCGGCGGCCGGCTCGACCACGGGCGCGGGCCCGACGGCGGGTTCTCGGTCGCCGCCTGGCTACCGTGGCCCTCATGACCATCCGCCTGCTCATCGTCGACGACGACCCCCTGGTCCGCGCGGGACTCACCCTCATGCTCGGCGGCGCCGAGGACATCGAGATCGTCGGCGAGGCGGCCGACGGCTCCGGGGTCGGTCAACTGGCCCAGGAACTGCGCCCGGACGTCGTGCTCATGGACATCCGCATGCCCCACGTCGACGGCCTCACCGCCACCGAGACGCTGCGCGCCCGCCCCGACGCGCCCGAGGTGATCGTCCTGACCACCTTCCACGCCGACGAACAGGTGCTGCGGGCGCTACGGGCCGGAGCCGCCGGATTCGTCCTCAAGGACACCCCGCCCGCCGAGATCGTCGCCGCCGTACGCCAGGTGGCGAACGGTGATCCCGTCCTGTCCCCGGCCGTCATGCGGCAGTTGATGACCCAGGTGTCGTCCGCGGCACCCGGCGACCGGGCGGCCCGCGCCCGCGCCCGCATCGCCCTGCTCGCGGAGCGCGAAAGGGAAGTCGCCGTCGCCGTCGGCCGCGGCCACTCCAACGCCGAGATCTCCGCCCGCCTCTATCTGAGCGTGCCCACCGTGAAGACCCACGTCTCCCGCGTCCTGGCCAAGCTCGACCTCAACAACCGCGTTCAGATCGCCCTGTTGGTGCACGACGCGGGCCTGCTCGACGGCCCGGACCGCGACGTAGGCTGAACCGGAACGGAACGGAGGGCGGGACCATGCTGGTCGTCGATCTGAGTGAGCACGCCGAGGAATTCAACGCCGACCCCTACCCGGTGTACGCCAAGCTGCGTGCCGACGGACCCGCCCACATGGTCCGCACCCCGGCGGGCGGGGAGACCTGGCTGATCGTCGGCCACGAGGAGGCCAGGGCCGCGCTCGCCGACCCCCGGTTCGCCAAGGACTGGCGGCTGCTGGCCGAGGAGGGCTACGTCGAACTCCCCATCAGCTCCAACATGCTGGAGACCGACCCGCCGCAGCACACCCGGCTGCGCAAGCTGGTGGCGAGGGAGTTCACCCCGCGCCGCGTCGAGGCGCTCCGCCCGCGCGTCCAGGAGGTCACCGACCGGCTCCTCGACACGATGCTGGCCACCCCCGGCCGCACCGCCGACCTCGTCGACTCGCTCGCCTTCCCCCTCCCGATGACCGTCATCGCCGAACTCATCGGCGTGCCCGACCTCGACCGCGCGGCCTTCCGCGTGCTGTCCAACCAGGCCGTCGCGCCGCTCACCGACGACGGAGGCGAATCCATCCGGAAGATCGGCGAGTACCTGGCCGAACTGATCGAGGCCAAACGCTCCGCGAGCCCCGCCGACGACCTGCTGAGCGCCCTCATCCGCACGCGCGACGAGGGCGGCGACCAGCTGTCCCAGGACGAGCTCATCGGCATGGCCTTCCTGCTGCTCGTCGCGGGCCACGAGACGACCGTCAACCTGATCTCCAACGGCGTACGCGCCCTGCTGAGCCACCCCGACCAACTGGCCGCGCTGCGCGCCGACTTCGACGGGCTCATCGACGGCGCCGTCGAGGAGATGCTCCGCTACGACGGGCCGGTCGAGACGGCCACCTATCGCTTCGCCCGCGAACCCGTCCTCGTCGGCGACGCCCTCATCCCGGCGGGCGCACCCGTCCTGATCGCCCTCGCCTCGGCCGGTCGCGACCCACTGCGCCACGCCGACCCGGACCGCTTCGACATCCGCCGCGCCCCGCAGAGCCACCTCGCCTTCGGCCACGGCATCCACTTCTGCCTCGGCGCGCCGCTCGCCCGCATGGAGGGCCGGATCGCGGTCCGCAGCCTCCTGGAACGCGCCCCCGACCTCCAACTGACAACGGAAACGGCCCCGTTGGAGTGGCTGCCGGGCATGCTCATCAGGGGCGTACGTCACCTGCCCGTACGTTGGTGACACCCGCGGTGGACCGGTGACTCACGCTTTGCGTGCGGCCGCCGCCCGCTTGCGGTGCTCGCCGCGCAGCACGAGCGAGGGCCACTCGTCCCCGTACGCCCCGCAGGCGCAGACCGACCACAGCGACCACTGCTGCGGCACCGAGTAGTACGGCACGAGCACCCTGGCCGTCCGCAGCCGCGACAGCTTCACCGGAACGAGCGCGGGCAGCACGTCCGGCGCCTGGCCGGCCAGGATCGCGCGGCGGCAGGACGGGCAGGCCGGGCGCCGGTCGGCGGCCGCCTCGCGCGGCCCGGTGCGGCGCCTGGCCTGCTGGCGGTGCTGCTTGCGGACGGGGGAGTGGGTGTCCTCGGCCGCCGTGTGCAGCGGGTTGTAGAAGCAGCGCCGGGCGGCCTTGGGCACCGGCTGCCCGGCCGCCCGGGCATGGACCGCCGCGAACCGTTCGAGCGCTCGGTCGGCGAGCACCGCCGCGGCCGCCAGATCCGGCAGATCGGCTCCCTCGTCGAGCAGCTTGCCCGCGGCCTGGAACGCGTCGAAGGCCCAGGAGCAGTCGCCCTCGGCGCGCGGATCGTCCCCGAACCGCGCCGCCAACGGGGTTGCGGACAGAGGCAGTTCGGCCGTCCGCAGCACGTCACCCACAGCCGTCACCCGCGCCGACACCAGTCGGTCGAGCCGCTCGCGGGCCGTCGCCCATTCGTCGAGGACCAGCTGCTGCTGTTCCTTCGACAGCTCCGCGGGCCGCTGCGCGGGCACGGCGGGGCGCAGCCTCTCCATGAACCACCAACGCCTCAGCACCTTGCCTCCCTCGCTCCGACCAGGGTAGAAGCCTCCTAAGCTACTGGAGAGTTAAGGTGTGGCCGATCGCTCGACAAGGGGTGGAAGCTGTGCACGGTCGTCCAGGGCACGTACTGTCCGCCGTATCCGCCTGACCGGTCTGAAGGGACACGCGTTGACCAGCGACGGCATAGTCGATCTCGCCGCATTGGGCGAGGACTTCACCCGCGACCCCTACCCGGTGTACGCGGGGCTGCGGGCGCGGGGCCCCGTGCACCGCATCCGGATGCCCGAGGGGGCCGACGCCTGGCTCGTCGTCGGGTACGAGGCCGGGCGGGCCACGCTCGCCGACGACCGGCTCTCCAAGGAGTGGGACAGGGCCGCGCCCGGCCTCGGCGTGCGGACGGTCGCGCCCGGCGCCACCATGCTGGGCTCCGACGCGCCCGCCCACACCCGGCTGCGCAAGCTGGTGACGCGGCACTTCACGCCCCGCCGCATCGAGGAACTCGCCCCGCGCGTCCAGGAGATGGCCGACGGCTTTGTCGACGCGATGCTGGCCGCCCCGGACCGCAGGGCCGACCTGGTCGAGGCGCTGTCCTTCCCGCTGCCGATCACGGTCATCTGCGAACTGATCGGCGTGCCCACGCTCGACCGGGAAACCTTCCGCCAGTGGTCCAACACCTCCCTCTCGGCGCCCGCTCTGGAAGACCGCATGACCGCCGCCAAGGCGATCAACGAGTACCTGACGCGCCTGCTCGACGAGAAGCGCGCCAGCCCCGGTGACGACCTGATCAGCGCCCTGATCAGGGCCACCGACGACGAGGACGGCGACCACTTGTCGGGCCCCGAACTCCTCGGCATGGCCTGGCTGCTCCTCGTCGCGGGCCACGAGACCACCGTCAACCTCATCTCCAACGGCATGCTCGCGCTGCTCGCTCACCCGGACCAACTGGCCGCCCTGCGCGCCGACTTCGACGGGCTCATCGACAACGCGGTGGAGGAGATGCTGCGCTACGACGACCCCGTGGAGACGGCGACGTACCGCTTCACCAAGGAGCCCGTCGAGATCGCCGGCACCCTCATCCCCGGCGGCGGCCAACTGGTCCTCGTCGCCCTGGCCGACGCCAACCGCGACCCGGCGCGCTTCGAGGACCCGCACCGCTTTGACATCCGGCGCGACGCCCGGGGCCATGTCGCCTTCGGCCACGGCATCCATTACTGCCTGGGCGCCCCACTGGCCCGCCTGGAGGCCCGGATCGCGGTCCGCACGCTCCTTGACCGCTGCCCGGACCTGACCCTGGACATCGACCCGGCGGCGATCCAGTGGCGCACGGGGATGCTGGTGCGGGGGCCGGAGGCGCTGCCGGTCAGGTGGTGATTTCTGTCAGCCGAAATCTGCCGGCTGGCATCTGACGTCTGTCAGCCGAAAACTGTCAGCCGTCACCCCCCGATCTCCGCGACCCGCACCACCCGCCGCTCCCGGCGCGACACCTCGCACGCCTCCGCGATCCGCAGGGCGTGCAGCGCGTCGCGGCCGTCGCAGGGGTTCGGTGCCTCGCCCCGTACGAGCCGGACGAAGGCGTCGAGTTCGGCCTCGTACGCGGGCGCGAAGCGTTCCAGGAAGCCGGGCCACGGCTTGTCGGGGCGGCCGGGGCCGTGCGGTTCGGCCGAGGTCAGCGGGGTGCGGTCGTCCAGGCCGACCGCGAACTGGTCCTGTTCTCCGGCCAGTTCGAGCCGTACGTCGTACCCCGCGCCGTTGCAGCGGGTGGCCGTCGCCGTCGCCAGGATGCCGTCGTCCAGGGCGAGGACGACCGCCGCCGTGTCGACGTCACCGGCCGCGCGGAACATCGCGGGCCCCGCGTCCGAGCCCATCGCGTACACCTCGGTGACCTCGCGGCCCGTCACCCAGCGCACGATGTCGAAGTCGTGGACCAGGCAGTCGCGGTAGAGCCCGCCCGAGAGCGGCAGGTAGGCGGCGGGCGGCGGGGCCGGGTCGGAGGTGACGGCCCGTACGGTGTGCAGCCGGCCGAGCCGACCCGAGCGCACGAGCTCCCGGGCGGCCAGGTAGCCCGCGTCGAAGCGGCGCATGAAGCCCAGTTGGAGTTCGGTGCCCGCGGCCTCGACCGCGCGGAGGGCTTCGAGGGTGCCCGGCACGTCCAGGGCGATGGGTTTCTCGCAGAAGGCGGGCAGCCCGGCGCGGGCGGCGGCCGCGATGAGCCCGGCGTGCGCGGAGGTCGCCGAGGCGATCACCACCGCGTCGACCCCGGAGAACGCGTCCGCCACCGTTGCCGCGGCCGTCGCGCCGGTCAGCGCCGCGACCTCGGCGGCCCGCGCGGCGTCGGCGTCCGCGACCACCAGGTGCTCGACCCGGGGATGTCGGGCGAGGATTCCCGCGTGGAAAGAGCCGATCCGTCCCGTTCCGATCACTCCGATACGCATGGGCACACCGTGGCCGGGGCGGGTCATCCTGTCAAGAGTTTGTCCTGACAATCGAACTTCACGACTTCCCGTCAACATCCCCGGCGCATTACGCTCGCTCCGTGCCCAAGCAGCCCAGACCAGCGATGGACTTCCCGAAGCCGCTCCAGCTCAGCGTGGACCGCACCAGCCCGGTCCCGCTCTACTTCCAGCTGTCGCAGCAGCTGGAGGCGGCCATCGAGAAGGGCACCCTCACGCCCGGCAGCCTCCTCGGCAACGAGATCGACCTGGCGGGCCGGCTCGGCCTGTCCCGCCCCACGGTCCGCCAGGCCATCCAGGCCCTGGTCGACAAGGGCCTCCTGGTCCGCCGCCGAGGGGTGGGCACGCAGGTCGTGCACAGCCAGGTCAAGCGCCCGCTCGAACTGAGCAGCCTGTACGACGACCTGGAGGCGGCCGGCCAGAAGCCCGCCACCACCGTGCTGCGCAACACCTTCGAGCCGGCCACCGCCGAAGTCGCCGCCGCTCTCGGGGTGCCCGAGGGCAGCGACGTACACCTGGTGGAGCGGCTGCGGTACGCGCACGGCGAGCCCATGGCGCGGCTGCGCAACCACCTGCCGACCGGGCTGCTGCCGCTGGACACCGAGTACCTGGAGGGCACCGGCCTGTACCGGCTGATGCGGGGCGCGGGCATCACGCTGCACAGCGCGCGCCAGACGGTGGGGGCGCGGGCGGCCACCGCGCAGGAGGCCGACCTCCTCACCGAGGCCGAGGGCGCGCCGCTGCTCACCATGCAGCGCACCACCTTCGACGACACCGGCCGGGCGGTCGAGTTCGGCTCGCACATCTACCGGGCCTCGCGCTACTCCTTCGAGTTCCAGCTGCTCGTACGGCCGTGAGAGACGCGAGCGGTCCCGTAAAGCTCTTGAGTAAGAATGTTCGGACAAAGTATTGACCGTGTAGCGGAACCGCCGCTAGAACTCACGTGCCGCAACCGGGCGGCCGGGACAGAAGGCGGAACCCATGCGCACACCCCGCACGGCAACCACGGCGGCCGTGGCCGTCGCCGCACTGGCGCTCGCGCTCGGCGGCTGCAGCAGCTCGGGGGGCAAGAGCTCCGAGGACAAGGGTTCCGGATCGCCGAGCGGCGGCAAGGGCGTGAACACCCCCCGCCTCAAGATCGCGATGGTGACCCACTCCGGCGAGGGCGACACCTTCTGGGACATCGTCCAGAGCGGTGCGAAACAGGCCGCGGCCAAGGACAACGTCGACTTCCTGTACTCGGCGGACAAGGAGGGTCAGCAGCAGGCGCAGCTGGTGCAGGCGGCCATCGACCAGAAGGTCGACGGGCTGATCGTGACGCTCGCCAAGCCGGAGGCGGTCAAGGACGTCGTCAAGAAGGCCGTCGCGGCGGGGATACCCGTCGTCACGATCAACTCCGGCGCCGACTTCTCCAAGGAGGTCGGCGCGCTCGGCCACATCGGCCAGGACGAGGGCGTGGCCGGCGAGGCGGTCGGCGACGAGCTCAACAAGCGGGGCCGGAAGAAGGCCCTCTGCGTCATCCACGAGCAGGGCAACGTGTCCCTGGAGCAGCGCTGTGCGGGTGTGAAGAAGACCTTCCAGGGCAGCGTCGAGAACCTCAACGTCGACGGCACCAACACGCCCGCGTCCACCTCCTCCATCGAGGCCAAGCTCCAGTCGGCCAAGGACATCGACTCGGTCGTCACGCTCGGCGCGCCGATGGCGGCCGCCGCGGTCAAGGCCAAGGGCGACGCGAACAGCTCCGCCGAGATCGACACCTTCGACCTCAATGCGGCCGTGATCAAGCAGTTCAAGGCCGAGGAGATCGGCTTCGCCGTCGACCAGCAGCCCTACCTCCAGGGCTATCTCGCGGTCGACGAACTGTGGCTGAACAAGACCAATGGGGATGTGATCGGCGGCGGCAGGCCGGTCCTGACCGGACCCGCGATCGTCACCGAGAAGGACGTGCCGACGCTGGAGAAGTACACCGCCCGCGGTACCCGATGATCGCCCGGGGACCCCGCGTGACCCATACTTGGGCGGCCGGGGCAGGCCTGAACCAGCCCCGGAGGCACCCGGTGGTACAGCAAGAAGGGCACGGCGTCGTGGCAAGGGTTCGGACAGGGGTACGCGTCATGGGCGCGGTGCTGGCAGCGGTGCTCGGGGCCTCCTTGGCGGGGTGCAGCAGCACCGGCGGCAAGCGCGCAGAGGACGCGCGCAAGTCCGCGCAGGCCCAGGGGAGGGCCGCGGTGGACACGCCCCGCTGGAAGATCGCGATGGTCACCCACTCGGGCGACGGCGACACGTTCTGGGACATCGTCCAGAACGGCGCCAAGCAGGCCGCCGTCAAGGACAACATCGACTTCCTCTACTCGCACAGCGACCAGGGGCAGCAGCAGGCGCAGTTCGTGCAGGCCGCCATCGACCAGAAGGTCGACGGCCTCATCGTCACGCTCGCAAAGCCGGACGCCCTCAAGGACGTCGTCGCCAAGGCCGAGAAGGCCGGCATCCCGGTGATCACCGTGAACTCGGGCTCGGAGAAGTCCAAGGAGTTCGGGGCGCTCACCCACATCGGCCAGGACGAGACCATCGCGGGCGAGGCCGTCGGCGACGAGCTCACCAAGCGGGGTAAGAAGAAGGCCCTCTGCGTCCTGCACGAGCAGGGCAACGTCGGCCACGAACAGCGCTGCGCGGGCACCAGGAAGACGTTCAAGGGCGAGGTTCAGAACCTCTACGTCACCGGCACCAACATGCCCGACGTGCAGTCCTCCATCGAGGCCAAGCTCCAGGCCGACCCGTCCATCGACGCCGTGGTCACCCTCGGCGCGCCCTTCGCGGACACGGCCGTCAAGGCCAAGCAGTCGACCGGCAGCTCCGCCGAGATCGACACCTTCGACCTGAACGCCAAGGTGGCCACGGCCCTGGAGGCCGGCACGCTCGGCTTCGCCGTCGACCAGCAGCCCTACCTCCAGGGGTACGAGGCGGTGGACCTGCTCTGGCTCTACAAGTACAACGCCGACGTCCTCGGCGGCGGGCTCCCGGTCCTGACCGGGCCCCAGATCATCACCAAGGACCAGGCCGCCAAGCTGGAGGAGTACACGAAGCGGGGGACGCGATGAGCGCGACAGACATCGCCGAGGACGAGCGGCTGCTTCGCCGCTCGGTCTGGCGCAAGATCCTCGGCCGCCCCGAACTCGGCTCGGTGGTCGGCGCCGGAGCCGTCTTCCTCTTCTTCTCGGTCGTCGCCGGAAGCTTCCTGCAGCCCTCCAGCCTCTCCACCGTCCTGTACGCGGCCTCGACCATCGGCATCATGGCGGTGCCGGTCGCGCTGCTCATGATCGGCGGCGAGTTCGACCTGTCGGCCGGAGTCCTGGTGACGACGTCCGCTCTCGTCTCCTCGATGTTCAGCTATCAGATGACGGCGAACGTCTGGGTCGGAGTGGGGGTCTCCCTCCTGGTCACCCTCGCCATCGGTGCGTTCAACGGCTTCATGCTGACCCGCACCAAGCTCCCGAGCTTCATCATCACGCTCGGCACCTTCCTGATGCTGACCGGCCTCAACCTCGGCTTCACCAAGTTGATCAGCGGCACGGTCTCGACGAAGTCCATCGCCGACATGGAGGGCTTCGAGTCCGCGAAGAAGCTCTTCGCCTCCCAGCTGACCATCGGCTCCGTCGACCTGAAGGTCACCATCCTGTGGTGGTTCGCCCTGGTCGCCGTCGCCACCTGGATCCTGCTGCGGACCCGCTTCGGCAACTGGATCTTCGCGGTCGGCGGCGAGGCGGACGCGGCCCGCGCGGTCGGCGTACCCGTCTTCAAGACGAAGATCGGCCTCTACATGGGCGTCGCCTTCGCGGCCTGGGTCTCCGGCCAGCACCTGCTGTTCTCGTTCGACGTGGTGCAGTCGGGCGAGGGCGTCGGCAACGAGCTGATCTACATCATCGCGGCCGTCATCGGCGGCTGCCTGATCACCGGCGGCTACGGCTCGGCGATCGGCTCCGCCGTCGGCGCCTTCATCTTCGGCATGACCAGCAAGGGCATCGTGTACGCGGAGTGGAACCCGGACTGGTTCAAGTTCTTCCTCGGAGCGATGCTCCTGCTCGCCACCCTCCTCAACGCGTGGGTGCGCAAGCGGGCGGAGGCGACAGCATGACGACCACACCGGACAAGACGGCCGAGCGGACGGCGCTCGTCGAGCTCGACGACGTCAGCAAGTACTACGGCAACATCCGCGCCCTCGAAGGGGTCTCCCTGGAGGTGCACGCCGGGGAGATCACCTGCGTACTGGGTGACAACGGAGCCGGCAAGTCCACCCTCATCAAGATCATCGCAGGCCTTCACCGGCACGACGCCGGCGACTTCCGCATCGAGGGCGAGGACGTCTCGCTGAACAACCCGCGCGAGGCCCTGGACCGCGGCATCGCCACCGTCTACCAGGACCTCGCCGTGGTCCCGCTGATGCCGGTCTGGCGCAACTTCTTCCTCGGCTCCGAGCCCACCAAGGGCAAGGGCCCCTTCAAGCGGCTCGACGTCGAGAAGATGCGCGCCACCACCCGCGCGGAGCTGCTGCGCATGGGCATCGACCTGCGCGACGTCGACCAGCCGATCGGCACCCTGTCCGGAGGCGAGCGCCAGTGCGTCGCCATCGCGCGCGCCGTCTACTTCGGCGCCAAGGTCCTCGTCCTTGACGAGCCGACCGCGGCGCTCGGCGTGAAGCAGTCCGGCGTCGTCCTGAAGTACGTGGCGGCCGCCCGGGACGCCGGACTCGGCGTGGTTCTCATCACGCACAACCCGCACCACGCCTACCTCGTCGGAGACCGTTTCGTGCTGCTGAAGCGCGGCACGATGACAGGCAGCCACCTGCGCTCCGACATCACCCTGGACGAGCTCACCCGCCAGATGGCGGGCGGCAGCGAGCTCGAAGAGCTCAGCCACGAACTCCAGCGGGCCCCCGCCCCCGGCCACCTCGGCGGCCCGTCCGACAAGGAGTGAGCCGGCCGCCCCGGGCCACCGGGGCGGCCCCCGGCGCAAGGTCCGCCTCCCACAAGGGTGGCAGAATCGGCCCCGATGACCACGTACCGCGACTTCGCCCTAGCCCACCGGGGTTCCGCCCGGGCCACCGTGCTGCGCACCGTAGGCACCCGGGAACGCCGCTCGCACCTGACGGCCCCCCGGGTCCCCACCGTCGGCATCGACATCGGCGGTACGAAGGTGATGGCCGGCGTCGTGGACGCGGACGGGAACATCCTGGAGAAGCTCCGCACGGAGACCCCGGACAAGTCCAAGAGCCCCAAGGTCGTCGAGGACACGATCACCGAGCTGGTCCTCGACCTCTCCGACCGGCACGACGTGCACGCGGTCGGCATCGGCGCGGCCGGCTGGGTCGACGCCGACCGCTCCACCATCCTGTTCGCCCCGCACCTCGCCTGGCGCAACGAGCCGCTGCGCGACGCCCTCCAGGCCCGCCTCGCGGTGCCGGTCATGGTCGACAACGACGCCAACACGGCCGCCTGGGCCGAGTGGCGCTTCGGCGCAGGACGCGGCGAGGACCACCTGGTCATGATCACCCTTGGCACCGGCATCGGCGGCGCGATCCTGGAGGACGGGCAGGTCAAGCGCGGCAAGTACGGCGTCGCGGGCGAGTTCGGCCACATGCAGGTCGTGCCCGGCGGCCACCGCTGCGCCTGCGGCAACCGCGGCTGCTGGGAGCAGTACAGCTCCGGGAACGCCCTGGTCCGCGAGGCCCGCGAGCTGGCCACGGCCGACTCCCCGGTGGCGTACAACATCATCGAACGGGTCGGCGGGAACATCCCCGAGATCACCGGGCCGCTCATCACCGAGCTGGCCCGCGAGGGCGACGCCATGTGCGTCGAACTGCTCCAGGACATCGGCCAGTGGCTCGGCGTCGGCATCGCCAACCTGGCGGCCGCCCTCGATCCGTCCTGCTTCGTCATCGGCGGGGGCGTCAGCGCCGCCGACGACCTCCTGATCGGCCCCGCCAGGGACGCCTTCAGACGCCACCTCACCGGCCGCGGCTACCGCCCCGAGGCCAGGATCGCCAAGGCCCAGCTGGGCCCCGAGGCGGGGATGGTCGGCGCCGCCGACCTCGCCCGCCTGGTGGCCCGCCGCTTCCGCCGGGCCAACCGCCGCCGCGTCGAGCGCTACGAGCGGTACGCCAAGGCCGCCGAAGCCGTCCGCAGGACGGGCACCACCCGCACCACCCAGGGATCCGACTGATGACACCGTCCGACCGCCCCGCGGTGCCGCGCCAGTCCCCGCCGCCGGACGAGAAGCCCCCCGAGACCCGGCAGCACATGATCCGGCGGCGCTGGATCACCGCGGTGATCATCGTGCTGCTCATCGGCGTGCCCGCCGGCTATCTGGCGATCTCCGCCGAACAGAGCCGCACCAGCGGCCGTGACAAGGAGTCCTCGGCCGCGCAGCAGGCCCTCCAGCACGACTGGCCGTCCAAGGCCCAGCGGCGCATCTACAACGTGCCGATCCCGGCGGACGCCGTCGGCGTCGACTTCTACGAGTCGAACACCTGGAACGTCAGCAAGCTCTACGTCAACTTCAGGACCAGCGCGGCGGGCCTCGCCGAGTTCATGAAGGAGAGCGGCACCAGCACCGCCGCGCTCAAGCCCGGGGACGTGACGGTCACCCCCGAGGACGCCAAGCGCGTCGGCTGGCCCTTCTCCGCGGGCCACGACTGGGCGGGCACCACCCACGCCCAGAAGGACCCGCTGCCGACCCAGAACATCACCGTCGACGAGACCGACCCGGACAAGCCGGTCGTTTTCGTGGTGTCCACGGCTACCCCCTGACCCCGTAAGGCGCGGAAGAAAAAGAGGTTGAGGTGTGCGGACCTCGGCCGGTAGCGTGCGCGACAACGTGACAGACCGCCAGGAGGTGAGACCCGTGAACGCAGTAAGCACGTGGGTGCTCCCCCTCTTCGTCACGGCGGGCGGCTGACATAGGTGTCGCCGGGAGTGCCACAACGACAAGGCACTCCCGAAAGGCAGCACCCTATGAATTCTGTGCATTTCGCTCCAGGCCCGGACGGGCACGCGGTCGTGGTCACGCGAGTCGCGGAGCAGCAGTGGCACGCCGTGGAGGGCGGCCGGGTGGTCGGCCGCGGTGACGCGGCGCAGCGGTTCGACGGCCGGCTCTTCGTGAGCGTGGACGCGTGGCACGGGGCGGCGTTCGACCGGCTTGCCGCCGCGATGGTGGCGGACCTGCCGACGCCGCTCCATACCGTGGTCGACGAAGCCGACCTCGACTCGACGGCCAACTGGCAGCGAGCGGGCTTCAGGATCCGGCGCCGCGAGCGCGAGTACCTCGTGCCCACTGACCCGGAAGTCACCGGGCTGGGCTCTGTGCGACTGCCGCCGGGCATGACGGTCGTGCCTGCCGGTGAGGCGCAGGAGGGGCCGCTACGCGCTCTGGACCGCACGATCCGCGATGAGGTCGAGGCCACGCTCGGCTGGCAAGCGATGCCGGCCGAAGTGCTGCTTCGCCCGGGCGGGAGCACCGTGGTCGACCCGTCGAAGTACGTGGTCGCGGCGGAGTCGGGCCGCTACGTGGGACTGCTCCGGGTGGCGCCGGTACCCCGGCGGCCGCGGATCGGGCTGATCGCGGTCCGGGCCGACCGGCAGCGCCGTGGCATCGCCCGGGCGATGCTGGCCCAGGCGCTGGGCTCGTTGCACCGCTCTGGGGAGGCGACGGCATGGGCCGAGGTGGACGAGTCCAACGGACCGGCCAGGGCGCTGTTCGGCGGCGTCGGCGCCCAGCGCGTGGGCGGCAACCTGGAATTGGTCCGCGGCTGACGCCCCGCCCCACCCCCGCCATGGTGGCCTTCCACGCGATCGTGTTTTGTCTGCGATCCCACCAACCTCACCATCACCGAACGGAGAAGTGACAGAACTTGGCAAGAACAGCAAAGGGCATAGAAGTCGAGGGCACCGTCGTCGAGTGCCTGCGCAATGCCACCTTCAAGGTGGAGCTCCAGAACGGACACCAGGTGCTCGCGCACATCAGCGGGAAGATCCGGAAGAACTACATCAGGATCCTGCCGGTGGACCGGGTGCTCGTGGAACTCAGCCCGTACGACCTCACGCGCGGCCGGATCCTGTACCGGTACCGGACGTAGGGGGCCAGGACGTGCGGGCGCGGTGACGGTTTCGTCAGTAGCTGCCGGTGAGTTCGCCGCCCGCCCGTCGAAGCGCCTGTGCCACAGCTCCGGACCGGTACGGAACCGGGCCGGAGCGATGGCTGTTCGCATCACCCGGCAGGGACGCCGGACGTCCGCGCGGGCGGTGTCAGAGCACCCGGGCGGTCAGCGGGACCGGCGCGAGGCGGCCGACGACGACCTGCCCGTCATCCGGCTGCGTGCCGGTCCTGGCGTCCGGCAGGGCCCGGATGCCCAGGGTGTAGATCAGCGCGGTCTTGTCCGTGGACCCGGTGTTCAGATGCGGGTTGGAGGACACGATCAGCGTCTTGCCGCCGTCCTCGATGCGGGCGTCCAGGTTCCCCGTGACGTACGGCTGGACGAAGTAGTAGCCGTAGGACGCGCCGCCGGTGAAGGCGAAGCCGGTCGGGGCGGTGAAGCGCTGTTCGATGGTGCCGGGGTTGACCGGCTGGTTGCTCAGCGAGCGCAACTCCAGATTGAAGGTCGTGGTCTGGCCCGGAGCCGCCGCCGGGATCGACTCCTGCACCACGCGCAGCGCCGTCTCGTTCTGGGCGGTTCCGGTGATCTTGCCGGAGAGCTGGACGGGGGTGTGCCTGCCGACGCTGGCCGAGCCGTTGTCGTACCGTCCGGGCACGGCGTCGTTCCTGGCCTGCACCGGGATCGTGTAGATCACCGAACCGGTGTCGCTGGTGGT
Source organism: Streptomyces sp. WM6378 (assembly GCF_001279695.1). Taxonomy (GTDB): domain Bacteria; phylum Actinomycetota; class Actinomycetes; order Streptomycetales; family Streptomycetaceae; genus Streptomyces. The sequence goes on along the minus strand of NZ_LGDD01000121.1, from coordinate 18,506 downwards.
GGTGTTGAGGTGCGGGTTGGCCGTGATGACGAGGGTCCGGCCGCCGTCCTCGATGCGGTGGACGAGGTTCCCGGTGACGACGCCGTGGATGGTCTCGTAGTACGCGTACGTGGGATGGCCGGTGAAGACGAAGCCGGTCGGGGCGGTGAAGCGCTGGGTGATCGTGCCGGGGTTGACCGGCTGCCCGGCGGGCGCCGTGTACTTCACGTTGAAGGCGGTGTACTGGCCCGGCGCGATCTCGGGGACGGTGTCCTGGAAGATCGTCAGCGCCTTCTCGTCCGCGATCGGCTCGGGTACGACGACCGTGACCGGCAGCGTGTACGTGTTGTCCTTGAGGTTGAGGTCGCCGCCGTACTGGATCTCCAGCGTGGAGGTGTACGTGCCCGGCGGGGTGCTGTCCGGCGCGGTGATCCGGAACACCCCGTCCAACGTGCCCTGGTGGGCGAGGAGTTGCTGCCCGGTGAAGGTGCGGGTGAGCCGCCGCCCGGTGGTGCCCGGGCCGCCGCTCAGACCGTCGGCCAGCGTCAGTACGGCGGTCACGTACTGCCCGTCGGCCGGGTTGGGCCCGCGGCTGCGGATCCGGGCGCCGAGATCGAACTCCTGGTCGCGCTGCACCCGATAGGGGTTGACGACCTCGCCGTACAGGTCGGCGGCGGGCGGGGGCGGCGGGGTCATCTGCGCGACGCTCGTGACGCCACGGACGCGGTGGTTGTTGCTGTCGGCGATGTAGAGGTTGCCGGCCCGGTCGAGGGCCACCCCGTAGGGGTAGAAGAGGCGGGTGGCCGCGGCGGGGCCGCCGTCGTCCACGTATCCGGCGGTGCCGGTGCCCGCGACGGTGGTGATGACACCGTCCGAAGTCACCTTGCGGACACGGTGGTTGTGCCCGTCGCCGATGTACAGGCTGCCGGCTTCGTCGAGCGCCAGGCCCCAGGGGTAGTGGAGCCGGGTGCCGATGGCCGGTCCGCCGTCCGAGACGTAGCCCGCCGTGCCGTTGCCCGCGACGGTGGTGATGATGCCGTTCGTAGTGACCTTGCGGATGCGGTGGTTGTGCCGGTCGGCGATGTAGAGGTTTCCGTCGCCGTCCACCGTCACCGCCACGGGGTAGTGCAGTCGGGTCGAGATCGCCGGTCCGCCGTCGGAGACGTATCCGGCGTCGCCGTTGCCCGCCACGGTGGTGATGTTGCCGTTGGGGGTGACCTTGCGGATGCGGTGGTTGTAGTGGTCCGCGATGTACAGGTTGCCGCTGCGGTCCACGGCCACCCCGTACGGGTAGTGGAGCCGGGTGGCGATGGCGGGTCCGCCGTCGGAGACGTAACCGGCCTCGCCGTTGCCCGCCACGGTGGTGATGTTGCCGGCGGGAGTGACCTTGCGGACGCGGTGGTTGTAGGTGTCCGCGATGAAGACATTGCCCGCGTCGTCCACCGCCACGCCCCCGGGATAGTGGAGCCGGGTGGCGACCGCGGGCCCGCCGTCCGAGACGTATCCGGCCTGGCCGTCGCCCGCGACGGTGGTGATGTTGCCGTTGGGGGTGACCCTGCGGACGCGGTGGTTGTTGCGGTCGGCGATGTAGAGGTTGCCGTTCTTGTCCACGGTCACGTCGTAGGGGTACTGGAGCCGGGTCAGCGCCCCCGGCCCCCCGTCGGAGATGAATCCGCCCACGCCGTTGCCCGCGACCGTCGCGATGGCGCCTTCCATCAGGCCCGCGGGCTGCGGACCGGTTCCCGTGCTGGCTGCGGTTGTCATGATTGCTGCTCCTGTCGGGGTCAGAGGATGTGGCCGGACAGCGGTACGGGGGCCAGTCGGCCGATGACGGCCTTCCCGTCCTCGTACGAGCCGGGTGTGGCATCGGGCAGGGCGCGCACCGAGAGGGTGTAGAGCAGCGCCGTCGCGTCCGTGCTGTCGGTGTTGACGTGTGGGTCGGACTCGACGACGAGGGTCCTGCCGCCGTCTTCGAGGCGGGTGGTGAGGTTTCCGGTGACGGCCGGTTTGACGTAGTAGTAGCCGTAGGAGGCGCCGCCGGTGAAGGCGAAGCCGGTCGGGGCGGTGAAGCGCTGTTCGATGGTGCCGGGGGCGACCGGCACGTCGTTGAGCGAGCGGATCTCGACGTTGAAGGACGCCGTCGCACCCGGTGCCGCCTGCGGAACGCTCTCCTGAGCCACCCGCAGCGCCCGTTCGTCCTGACCGGAGCCGGTGACCTTCCCGGAGATCTGGATGGGGGCGTGCTTGCCGACGCCGGCACTGCCGTCGGCCGAGACGCCGGGCCGGGCGCCGGGGAGCGCCTGAATGCCGATGGTGTAGACGAGGGGGCCGGTGTCGCTGGTGGTGGTGTTGACGTGCGGGTTGGCGCTGATGGTCAAGATGCGGCCGTCGTCCTCGATCAGATAGTCCAGGTTTCCGGTGATCACGCCGTGGATGGTCCCGTAATAGCCGTACGACGGCTGGCCGGTGAACACGAAGCCGGTGGGCGCGGTGAAGCGCTGGGTGACGACTCCGGGGTTGACCGGCCGTCCGGTGGGCGAGTTGAACAGGACGTTGAACTTGGCCTGCTGCCCGGGAGCTGCCTCGGGCACGGTCTCCTGGCGAATCTCCAGGGCGGTCTCGTCGCTGACGTCCCGGGGGACGACGACCGTCACGGGCAGGACGAAGGTGTTGTCCTTGAGATTGAGCTCGCCGCTGTACTGGATCTCCAGGGTGCATTCGTAGGTGCCCGCGGGAGTGGTCTCGGGCGCGCTGACACGGAACAGCGCGTCCAGGTGGTCCCAACCGTTGGGCAGCGCCTGGAAGTAGGGGATGATCTTCACGCCGGGGAAGGTGCGGGTGAGCCGCCGTCCGGTGGTGCCCGGGCCGCCGGTCAGGCCGTCGGCCAGGGTGAGGACGACGGTGACGCTCTCCCCGTCGACGCTGTTCGGGCCGCGGTTGCGGATCCGGGCGCCGACGTCGAACTCCTGGCCGCGCTGCACGGTGTGCGGGGCGACGGCCGCGCCGTACAGGTCGGCGATCGGGAACTTGGCCGGGTCGAAGCGGGTCGCCCCGGCGACCTTGCGCACTCGGTTGTTGTTGCCGTCGCCGATGAAGAGGTTGCCGTCGCCGTCCAGCGCCACGGTGTTCGGGAAGTAGAGCCGCGCGGCGTCGGCCGGGGTGCCGTCGGCGTCGTAGCCGCCGGTGCCGGTGCCCGCGATGGTGGTGATGACGCCGCCCGGGTCCACCCGGCGCACCCGGTGATTGGCGCTGTCGGCGATGTAGAGGTTGCCGTCGCCGTCCACCGCCAGCCCTTCGGGGGAGTTGAGCCGGGTCTTGACCCCGGGCCCGCCGTCCGCGATGTACCCGGGATCCCCGGTGCCGGCGACCGTCCGGATGACGCCGTCGGTGCCGACCTTGCGCACACGGTGGTTGCCCGTGTCGGCGATGTAGAGGTTTCCGGCCCCGTCCACAGCAAGACCCTTGGGGCCGTTGAGTGTGGCGGTGGTGGCGGGGACGTCGTCCTTGTCGTAACCGGCCTGGCCGGTGCCCGCGACCGTCCGGATGACGCCGTCGGTGCCGACCCTGCGCACCGTGTGGCCGTAGCGTTCGGTGAGATACAGGTTTCCGGCCCCGTCCAGCGCGATGGCGAAGACGTTGCTGAGGCCGGCGTCGACGGCCCTGCCGCCGTCCGCGGTCCCCGTCCCGCCGCCCGCGACGGTGGTGATGATGCCGTCGGGCGCCACCTTGCGCACGCGACTTGAGCCCCACGTCGCGAAGTACACACTGCCGTCGGCGCCCACGGCCACCGACACCGGCTGGGCGATCTGTGCCGCGGTGGCCTGCCCGCCGTCACCGCTGAACCCGGAGGTCCCGGTGCCGGCGATCGTCCGGATGATGCCGTCGGTGCCGACCTTGCGTATCCGGTGGTTGTTCGTGTCGGCGATGTAGAACGTGCCGGACCGGTCCGTGGCCACATGGGGGCCGTTGAGCGCGGTGTCGGTGGCGGGGACGCCGTCCTCGTCGTACCCGGCGGCGCCGGTACCCGCCACCGTTGTGATCGTGCCATTGGCCACAGCAGTTGGTGTCGCCATCACTCCTCCTTGCCGAAGTCCATCGGGATGTCGGACGGTCTGGGTGCCAGGCCGAGCAGCCAGCCGCAGGCGTCCGCACAGCGCCCGGCCGCCCTGCCGTCGCCGTAGGGATTGCGTCGTACGAGTGGCCGGTCAGCAGCACCCAAGAGGGCTCCCTCACGCGCGAATTCCTTTTCCGCGGCCGCGACGATCTCCGATTCCTGGGTGCCGACCAGACGCGCGAGGCCGGAATCGATCCCCTCGGTCCGCTCGGTGTTGTCACGGGTCACGAGAACCGGCACGCCAAAAGCAGCTGCCTCTTCCTGGATTCCACCCGAGTCAGTGATGGCAAGAATGGAACGGGCGAGGAGCCGGGCGAAGGTGCCGTACGGAATGGGACCCGGCAGATGAACATTGGGGCGATCACGAAGAGAATCTTCGATCGCGGTACGCACCACCGGATTCATGTGTGCCGCCACCACGAAGCTGACGTCCGGGTATTCCTGGCTGAGAATTGACACCGCCTGCCCGATGCGCCGGATCGGAGCACCCCAGTTCTCTCTGCGGTGCGCGGTCACCAGAACCAGCGGAGCGGAATCCCGCTCGATGCGATGCAGCGGTGACGCCGGTTCGGGGCCGGCCGGCGGGCGGCGGCTCGCGGAGACCACCGCGTCGATCACGGTGTTGCCGGTCACCACGATCCGCTCGGCCGCCACTGCCTGGGCGAGGAGATTGCGCTGGGCGGTGTGAGTGGGCGCCAGATGGAGATCGCTCACCTCGGCGATCATGCGCCGGTGCGCCTCCTCGGGGAACGGGCTGCGCAGATCCGCGGAGCGCAGCCCTGCCTCCACGTGCACCACGGGGATCGAGGAGAAGAACCCGGCCATCGCCCCGGCCAGGGCCGATGAGGTGTCGCCCTGGACCACGACCGCGTGGGCCGCGGGCGTGTTCAGCCCCTTGTCCAGCCCCCTGAGCAGGCCGGCGGTCAGCTCGGTGATGGAGTGCGCGCCCGGTGGCAGAGTCAGCTCCGTCTGCGCCCGCAGCCCGAAACAGGCGAGGGTGTCGCGGACCACCGTGCCGTGCTGGCCGGTGGTGACGACGACCGGAAGCGCCCAGCGCTTCCGCTTCAGCTCCTGAACGACGGGGGCGAGTTTGATGGCTTCGGGGCGGGTGCCCACGATGACGGCGATGCGCTGGCGTTCGTTCAACGCGATGTGTTCTCCGTCCGTCGCACGGGATATTTGACCGTCGCGTCGACGGCATTGCGAAGAAAAAATTGGCGCACTGGATCACCGCCCGTCGCTCAGCAGAATGGAGGAACGCGCAAAGACGCGGAAGCTGAAGAGCCGAACACCCATCGTCTTGAGCGCGGCCCGCCGACGACGCTAACTCTGAGGCTCCTCGGCGTGCAATGGCCCCGATCCGGCATGAATGGCCAAATCCGGGCAGCGTTCACGGTGGGGGATGGGAAAATGCCAGGTGTGCTTGCGGATTAAGGGAATCCAGTCACCCCCGGGTCGGCGCGAAAGCGCCTCCGACCGTCTCGTACGCGCCGCTTCGGGGTCTGGCCAGCAGCGGAATTCTGGGTGACAGTGGTCGGGCCCTCGTCCCACGCCCCGACTCGTGCTCATCCCCCTTGCCCGGAGGTACGGCCGCGCCATGTACATGGGATTCACCTGGCCGCTCGTGGGCGGCATGGCCGCGGCCCGGGCCGGGGCGCCCGGACGCGGCGCCCTGGTGGCGGCGATCGGCGCGATGGTGCTGCCCGCCGGGTTCGTCCTCGGGCGGGAGTTGCAGCGCCGGCGGACCGGACGGGAGCGGTGGGCACCGGCCCCCGGGACCGGAACACCCCGCCTGCCCGTGCCCCGCCGTCCGCACCCGGTTCCGGCCGCCTCCGTGGGCGCATCCCTGACGGACCGTCCACAACAGGAGATCCCTCGGTGAAACGCCTCTTCCTCAAGGCCGTCGACTCCATCGGCTACACCGTCATCGGCCTGTCCGCCGGCTATCTCGCCCTCGCCATGGGCGCCGGGCTCCTCGAACTGCGCCGCCAGAAAGCCGCGTTGCGGGTCCAGGGAGACAGCGCGTACGACCGCCCGCACCTCGGCCGCCACGACCACCGCGACCTCTACGTCCTCGTTCCCTGCCTCAACGAGGAGTCGGTGATCGCCACCACGGTCACCGGGCTGCTCGGACCCCGTACCACCGTCGTGGTCATCGACGACGGCTCGGACGACGCCACGGGCCAGGTGGCCGAACGGGCGGGGGCGCGGGCAGCCGGTGGCGAAGGGGAAGTGGCCGTGCTGCGCCGCGAACCCCCCAACGCCCGCCAGGGCAAGGGCGAGGCGCTCAACCACGGCATCCGGCTGATCCGCGAGCGGGTCGCGGCCCGCGGCCAGGACCCGGCCGAGACGGTCGTCTGTGTCATGGACGCCGACGGCCGCCTCTCGGACCGGGCGCTGCGCCACATCCTGCCGCTCTTCGACGACCCCCGGGTCGGCGGCGTACAGCTGGGGGTACGCATCCGCAACCGCCGCGGCAACTTCCTGACCTGGTTCCAGGACTACCAGTTCTGGGCGATGGCCGCCGTCACCCAGTTCGGCCGCAACTGGACGTCCACCGTCAGCCTCGGCGGCAACGGCCAGTTCACCCGCCTCTCCGCGCTCGACGCACTGGGCGAACGACCCTGGTCACAGTCGCTGACCGAGGACCTGGACCTGGCCATCAGCCTGGCGGTACGCGGCTGGCGGCTGCGCACCACCGCCCACGCGTCCGTCGACCAGCAAGGCGTGAGCGACCTGCGACGGCTCATCCGCCAGCGCACCCGCTGGTACCAGGGCCATATGACGGCGATCCGGCGGATGGGCGAGATCTGGCACGCGCCCCGGATGGGGCACCTGGCCGCCCTGGAGATGTTCGCCTACCTCCTGGTCCCCTGGGTGCTCGACCTGCCCTGGTCGCTGCTCTTCCAGTACTGCCTGATCTGGTTCGTCCGCAGCCCCAACGTGCTGGTGCTGCGCGGCAGTCGGGCGGCCGCCGTCAACGCCACCCACCTGAAGTGGCCGGCCAACCTCGCCGCCTGGTACCTGCTCACCTTCGCCCCCGCGCTCATCACCTCCTGGACGTACCTGCGCCGCGACAGGGGCGTGGGAGTGGGCCGTGCCCTGCTGCTCGGACACTCCTTCGTCGTCATGAACTACCTGTCGTTCCTCTGCGCCTGGCGGGCCCTGTTCCGCATGGTGCGCGGGCAGACGGGCTGGACCAAGACCACCCGCGAGGTCGAGGCGGCGGCCCCGGCCTGAACCCGCCCCCCTCGCGCGGCGAGAAGACGCTCGCGCTCGCATGTTGCGGGCCGAGCCGCGCTGTCGGAGGTGGCCACTAACCTGGCACCATGCCTTTGCTGAGCCATCCCGTGCTGGCCGATCCGGAGTTCGTCGTCCCTGCGGTGCCCGACTCCCCGCCCGGTGGTGTTGCCTGGCTGAGGTCGTCCGGCGCGCGCTTCAGCGGTGGTGCTGCTCACCGCCGCGGGAGTGCGCTGGCAGTGGCCGATCTGGCCTCCGTCGATCCGGAGGGTCTTCGGCCGCGGGAAGCCGAGCGTGGGGACGGCTCGGTCGAGGTGCTCGCCAGCACGGCGGCTGGTCGCACCGATCCGCCGGTGCCCCTGACGCGCCGAGTGGCGCCGGACGGCACGCTTGTGGAGGTCAGCCTCGCCGAAGTGCCCTTCGGGATCGGCCCCCATGCACGCCCCGGCCGCGAGCAGGGGCCGGCCCTCGCGGTCGGCCTGGTGGAAGCGAGGACCCGTTGAGCACCGCGTTCCACGCACTGCATCACGCGGACCGGCCACTGCTGCTCCCCAACGCCTGGGACTTCGCGTCGTCGGCGGCGCTGGCCGCCGCCGGATTCGCCGCCATCGGCACGACCAGCCTCGGCGTGGCCGTCGCCCATGGCCTGCCTGACGCCGCGGGAGTGGCCCGTGCCGAGACCCTCGCGCTGGCGCGGAGGCTGGTCCGGTTGCCGTGTCCGGTCACCGTCGACATCGAGGCGGGCTTCAGCGCCGACCCGGGGCAAGTCGGCGACCTGGTAGCGGAGTTGGCCGATCTGGGGATCGCCGGGATCAACCTGGAGGACGGGCGGGGCGACCGGCTGGCCGACCCGGCGACGCAGACGGCGTTGATCCGCGAGGTCAAGGGCCGTGCACCGGCGGTGTTCCTCAATGCCCGCGCGGACACCTACTGGCTCGGGCTCGACGCCTCGGTGCCCGCGACGCTGGACCGCGCGCGACGGTACGTGGACGCGGGCGCCGACGGGATCTTCGTGCCGGGCCTGGCCAGGGAGGAGGACATCGCCGCCGTGACCGCCGCGGTGCCGGTGCCGGTCAACGTGCTGCACCTTCCCGCCCTCGGCCTCGACCGGTTGGGGGAGTTGGGCGTGCGGCGGGTCAGCACCGGTTCCCTGCTCTTCCGCGCGGCCCTGAACGCCACGGTCACCACGGCGGTCGCGATCCGAGAAGGCGAGCCCCTGCCCGCCGGCATCCCCAGCTACGCGGAGGTCGACGCGCTCAGTCGCTAGCGGTGGTGTGCCGGACCGGGCAGCAGAGGTCAAGAGGTCTGCCGGTGGCGATGGCGTTGATCGGGGCTTTCGCCGTCCTGCTGCTGGGCTGCGTAGTGGTCGGGGCCGTAGCCGCTGGTTTTCTGGTCGTACCAGTCGGGGCGCTGGCCGGTGGGTACCGGGGCGGGCTCGCGCCTGCTGGCGCCGTAGACGCTGGTGGCTTTGTGGGTGACGGGGGCGGCGAGGGGGGCGGGCCGGAGCTGGAGGAGGTAGGTGGGGTCGCCGGCCGCGCGGCCACAGACGGCTCGCCCGGTGGACCGGCTCGGGCGCGCCCAAGAAGCAGGACCGGGCGCTCGCCGAAGGCCCGGCCGGCGCCGGGCGGCGAAAAAGTTGGTGTGCGGGGCCGACGGAACCAGGTAACGTCTTTGTCATGTTCTTCCAGACGCCGATTTACGAGTGAGCGCGTGACGGGCCTCTGCTGACGTCCTGCGACGACGCCGCGCCCGTCCCCCACCGATGAATCCGTAGATCACTTCGCATCATTACCGGGAGAACCCGTGACCGTGAGCAAGAACATCAACAACCCCGTGGGCATGGGCGGCGGCCAGCGCAAGAGGCTGTCCCGCGCCGAACGGCAGAACAACGGTCCGCACCGCAACCTCGACCGCCAGAGTGCCGCCGACCAGAAGGCGGAGCTGGTGCGCAAGATGCGCGAGAAGGCGGGCGCGGCCGATGGCGCCGGGCAGCCCGGCGACGACACCGCACAGAGCTGACGCACCGCCGCCGCGAGGCGGCACCGCATGGGGCAGGGCCCGGACCGCGACGCGTGGTCCGGGCCCTGCTGCCCTACCGGTCGTGACCGGTCCCGCTCAGCTCTTGGCCGGGCACCGGCGTCTTAGCCGGCCACTCGGGGCAGCCGCAGATTCAGTGACCCCATCACCGCCACCACCCGATCTGCGGATGGCTACAGCCAGGACCCGCTCATAGGGGCTGTGACTGTGACGCGGGGCCGGCCGCGAGGCCTGTCGGCGCCGATGATTCCCGGCCCGTACGGGAGTCTGTCGTCCGACAGCAACCTCCCGGAAGGCGGCCTCATGACTACCCTGCACGACTTGCTTGATGCCCATGTAGGTGCCGGTACGCTGCCGGGCGCCGTCGCTCTTGTGGCACGCGGCGACCGGGTCGAGGTGGAGGCCACCGGTTCGCAGGACGCCTTGGGCGGCGCCCCGATGACCAGGGACTCCATCTTCCGGGTCGCTTCGATCACCAAGTCCGTTACCGCTGCGGCGGTGCTGGTCCTTGTGGAGGAAGGCCGGCTCGCACTGGATGATTCGGTCGGGACGTGGCTGCCGGAGCTGGAGAAGCCGTTGGTCGTACGCACTCCGGCGAGCCCGGTGGACGACGTGGTGCCGGCCGCCCGGCCCATCACCGTGTTCGACGTGCTGGCCTCCCAGGCCGGGTACGGATTCTCCTCCGACTTCACCCTGCCCGCGGTGCAGCACTTGTTTACGGTGCAGAAGGACGGCCGGGTGCCGAGCAACTTTCCGCCGGCGGACGAGTGGATGTCGGTGCTCGGCAGTGTTCCGCTGCTGTACCAGCCGGGCGATGCCTGGCTGTACGACACCTGCTCCGTACTGCAGGGGGTGCTGATCTCCCGGGTCACCGGACAGTCGCTGCCGGAGTTCCTGGCCGAGCGGATCTTCGGTCCGCTCGGCATGTCGGACACGGGTTTCGAGGTGCCGGCCGTCAAACGCGGCAGGTTCACCAGCTATTACCGCTCCGGAGACGACGGCAGCCTGGAGCTCGCCGACGGCCCGGACGGGGAGTGGAGCAGTCTGCCCGCGCTGCCGCTCGGCAGTGGCGGACTGGCCTCTACCGCCGACGACTGGCTCGCGTTCTGCCGGATGCTGCTGGCCGGCGGGCTGTCGGCCGACGGCACCCGGGTGCTGTCGGCCGACTCCGTACGCATGATGATGACCGACCATACGAATCCGGATCAGCGCGACATCGGCCGGCTGTTCCTGGACGGCCAGGGCTGGGGCTTCGGCGGCTCGGTCGATATCGACCGGACCAATCCGTGGAACGTCCCGGGCCGTTACGGCTGGGTCGGCGGCACGGGCACCGCGGCACACGTGATCCCGGCAACGGGTGCGATCACCATCCTGCTGACCCAGGTGGCAGCGATGAGCCCGGTGCCGGCCCCGGTGATCAGGGAGTTCTGGCGGTATGCGGCTGACGCCTGACACTCGCATCTCAGACCCGCAGCCTCACGGCGTGGGCCCAGCTGATGGGGCGCCGGTGGCTGAGTGCCGCCCCGACCGGCCGGTACCGCCGATGGCCGGCACCATCGCGATCGGGGCGGTTGTGCACCTGCCGGCCGCCGCCATGGAGGTGGGCCGGGGCCTGCCCTCGACGAGCGGCGTGCCGGCCGGCATCGCCTGCCGTCTACCCGGCACAGCGGCGGGGCCAGCCTGCGGCTAGCGCAAATGCCGAATGAAGAACCCGGCGGCGGCGTCCCCTGCGAACTGCGGGACGCCTGTGTGCCCGCCCATATTGGCGTTCAGCGTCTTCTCCTTGGAGCCGAAGGCGTCGAACAGGTCCAGGGCCGCCTGCCGGTCGTTGCCTTCGTCGTCCCACTGCAGCAGGACGTGCAGCGGAATGGAGACCCGGCGGGCCTCCTCGAACATGGCGCGAGGGACGAAACTCCCGGCGAACAGAACAGCGGCCGAGATGCGAGGCTCGACCACCGCCAGCCGGGTCCCGATGGAGATCACTCCCCCCGAGTACCCGACCCGGCCGCCGATCTCGGGCAGCTCCAAGAGGGCGTCCAGGGCGGTCTGCCATTCCGGGACCGCCTTGTCGACCAGCGGGAGGACGAGGGCGTCGATGATCTCGCCGCTGACCGGTTCGCCGGCCTCCATAGCCCGGCGCAGGTCGGCGAGGGCCTGCTCGGCGGCGGGCCAACGGGGCCGGTCGCCGTTCCCGGGGAGCTCGATGGTGGCCGTGGCGAAGCCGTCCGCCGCGGCGTGCCGTGCTCGGGCCACCAGTCGGGGGTACGCCTTGCGCAGCCCGAGAGGAGGGGGGCCGAGCAGGATCAGCGGCGACGGTGCGGATGCGGATCCGGGCGTCCACAGGATGCCGGGGATCTCACCGAGGATGAATTCGCGCTCAAGGACGCCGTCGTCGAGACGCTGTTCAGAAGTGAATTGCATGATCGTGCCTTTCGGGAGGGCGTTGAACGGCGCTCCCGGACGACCTATCGCCCGACCGTGACCCCGGAGGGGAGCACCCACGTCGATACTGCGCTCACGGGTACCACCTCCTCGTTCTCTCGCACGGCCTCCAGGAGGTTAGCAGCGGCCGCCGGGTCCGCCCAACGGGTTTTCGCAGGCTCCTGCGGCCGGACACCTCGGAGCCACCACCCAAGCGATCGTGGTTCGGTCCTCCTCGGACGCCTCCAGCGGATGAGGCCGCAGGCCCCAACGGGACGAAGGTGTCGTGGATTTCGAGGCGCTGTTCCCCAGCGCATGGCCAGGCGCTTGTACTGGTGGAGCAGGGCGGCGATCGTGGCGCACGGCCCCGGGTGCGCGTAGACAGTGAGGACTGCTGAGACAGAATGGGACTGGTAGAGGCGGACCACATGGCGTCCATGCCCGCGTCGCTCCACACTTTCTGACCTTCTGACCCTGGCGGTAGCTCTGCAGGTGACAGATGAGAGGGTCGGACGGGTGAGCGAGACACCGAAGAACACCCTGCAATACCGCTCTGACGGGCCAGCGGACGCCCCGGTCCTGGTCTTGGGACCGTCACTGGGTACCACATGGCACAGGTAAGCGGAGCCGTCTTCTGGCGTCCGCATGGTCCGAAACGATGGCGTTTGCGTAGGCGGATTCCTTGTGGTCCCGGAGCGTCTGCGGGGTTGGTGACACGCCGGTGACACCTGAGGCGCTTCTGGCGGCTTGGGTCGGCCGGGCGGCGGGCGAATGTGGGGGCGGCGAAGGTGGCCTGTCGCTCCGGGCATGATCGGACCATCCCAGCACCGCCGTGGCCAGCTCAGTCCATCGCGTCGGGCGTCGTGAACCTGGACTTTGAACGCGCCGCTTGTTTGCGCGCGCTGTTGCGGTCGTCCTGTCCCTCGGCCGCGTTGCGGTCAAGGCATGGAGATCTCCGAGCAGTTCGTCATCCCCGCCGATTCCGATCGCACTTGGCGCCTGGTCATCGACCGGCGGCATGTCCGGCAGTGCTACGCATTCGGGGGCGCTGAGATCGAGCGTGAGTGGACATTCCGCATGGAGGAGAGCGGTGCTATCGGTTCTCCTGACGGACCACTCACGGAGCTGCCCCGGGGACACGGAGACGTACAGTGTGATGGCCACTGATGGCATCGAGTTCTTTCCGTACGGGCGTGACGGCGCGTGCCGCGAGAACTTTGAACCCGGCGTGGAGTACACCCGGCCCGAACCCACCACACCTTGGTGGAACCGGCTTGAGGCGGTGCTCGCCGCGTGCGACGGCGAGGGCGCTGGGATGGCATCCGTATTGGCCGCCCTGCTCGACCGCCCCGGCACCACCCTGGATGACGCCACCTTCGTCAGGTCCCGGCCGGGCCTGACGCTCACCGAGGACGACACGCCATCGGCGCCACCGGGCGCCACCTACGCGGGCGAGGGGCCAGTTCATGAGGCCGGCGGCTCCGTCCCGTTGGGGGGATCACCCTACCCCGTGGGTATAGGTGGCTCCCTGGGGGATCGGGGTGCGGACTGTAGTGAGTAGGGGCGGCTCTGACCCTAGCGTCTGACGGTGTGACACATACGCACCTCAGAGCAGAGAAATCCCCCATCAGAACAGCCCGGCCGAACCGGTACGCGGTGGCTTTGGGCGCGGCATCGGCTGTGTTGGCGGTCGCCGTTCCCAGCGCGAACGCCTCGAACGTTTCTATCGCCTCGGCTGCGGCGCCCGGGCCCAGCGTGCCCGCCGGGTGCGACGTGGCGGCGCGTGGAGCGCTCACCGCGTCCCTGGACACCCTCGTCACCCGGCACGGGATCGCGGGTGCGGCCGCCGAGGTGGCCGACTCCGAGTGCGGCCGCTGGAAGGCCGCGCGGGGCGTCGCCGACCGGGACACCGGGCGCCCGATGAACGCCGACGACCGGCTGCGCATCGGCAGTGTCACCAAGACGTTCACCGCGACGGTGGTGGTTCAACTGGCCGCCGAGGGCCGGATCGAGCTGGACGCTCCGGTCGAGCGGTATCTTCCGGGGCTGATCCGGGGCAACGGCTACGACGGTCGGAAGATCACCGTACGGCAGCTGCTCCAGCACACCAGTGGCCTTCCCGACTACGTCGAGGCCATCGCCGACAGACCCGTGAACGAGTGGCGCTACCGCCACTTCGAGCCGCGTGAGCTGATCGCGACCGCGCTCACGATGGAGCGCCCGGTCAAGAAGTGGCACTACGCGACCACCAACACCCTCGTCGCCGGGCTCATCGTCGAGAAGGTGAGCGGGCGCGGCATCGAGGCGGAGGTCTCGCGGCGGATCCTGGGGCCGCTCGGCCTGCGCGACACGTACTGGCCGGGCGATGCCACTCGCGTCCGGGGCGCGCACTCGCGCAGCTACTTCCCCGATCCGGGCGGCTCGGGCCGGCAGGTCGACGGTACCGAGTGGAACGTGACCTTCGGCGGTGCGGGCGGTGCCCTGGTCTCCACCCCGGCCGATGTGAACCGGTTCTACCAGGGGCTGTTCGGCGGGAAGCTGGTGCCCGCGCGCTGGCTCGCCGAAATGAAGCGCACCGTGCCCGCCGACCCCGACCGGCTGTGGCCCGGCGCCCGCTACGGGCTGGGCCTCGTCTCGTCGCCGCTGAAGTGCGGCGGCACGTGGTGGGGGCACGGCGGGACCGTGCCCGGCGGACACCGCGCGCTCGGTGCGAGCGGCCCCGGCGGCCGCAGCATCGCCATCGCCCTCAACCAGGTCCCTGACACCGACAAGGCCGAGGCCGACTTCCGCGCCGTAGTGGACGGCGCCTTCTGCCCCACCGACCGCACCCACCCGTTCCAGGAGAAGACCGCGTGACCATGCTCACCACCACCGCACGCCGCGCTTCGGCCGCGGGCCTCGCCCTCGCCGCCGCCCTCACCACGACTCCCGCCCTGGCCACGGCCACGAGCACGGCCGCGAGTACCAGCACGGCCACGGCCACGGCCAAGAGCAGCGCCGGGACCGGCCTCGACCGCTACTACAACCAGCGTCCGGGCTGGGGCAGTTGTGCCAAGGGCCCCGACGACGCGATGGGCCGCGACCTGGACAAGGCCGGCGTGCAGTGCGCCGACGTACTCGTACCGCTGGACTACGCCGACCCCCGGGGCCGTACGATCACCGTCGCGATATCCCGGCTCAAGGCCACCGACACCCGCCACCGCATCGGCTCGATCCTCCTCAACAACGGCGGCCCTGGCGGCCCCGCCGTCCAGTCCCCGCCGGACGTGCGCAAAATGATGAAGAAGACCGGGCCGCGCTACGACATCATCGGCTTCGACCCGCGCTTCGTGGGCCGCAGCACCCCACTGGACTGCGGCTGGCCCGTCGGCACCGACATCCGCTCGGCCGGTCTCAGCCGGGCGAGTTTCGAGCGCCAGGTCGCCTTCAAGAAGGGCCTGGCCGACAAGTGCCGCGCCACCAGCGGCTCCGTTCTGCCGCACGTCAGCACCCGCAACACGGCCCGCGACATGGACGTCATCAGGGGCGCGCTCGGCGAACGCAAGATCTCCTACCTGGGCTACTCGTACGGCAGTTACCTCGGCACCGTCTACACCCAGATGTTTCCCGGCAAGTACGACCGCTTCGTCCTCGACGGGGCGATCGCCCCGGCCGACTACGGCCCCCGGCTGCTGAAGGGCTCCGAGCGCGAGAACGAGCAGGCCCTCTCCGCCTGGGCCGCCTGGGCCGCGAAGCGCCACGCCACCTACGGCCTCGGCAGTACCCGGGCCGCGGTGCTCGACACCCTCGACCGCATCGTCGCGGCGTCCGCGCGCGGCCCGCTGACCGTCGGCAAGGGCGCCGGCACCTTCCAACTCGACGATACCCAGGTGCCGTTCCTCTTCATCGCGGGGAACTCGGACGACACCCCCGAGACGCGGGCCTCGTTCGCCGAACAGGTCTCCGTACTGGCCAAGGCGGCGAAGGGGCAGCCCACCGAGCTGTCGCCCGAGTTCGCCGCCGCGCTGAAGTCCGCCCTGACCGGCGGGTCGCCGAACTCCGGCGTGCAGGCCGCGATCATCTGCGGCGACAAGCCGGCCCCGCGCGACCCCGAAACGTACTGGAAGGACATCCAGCGCAGCCGTGCCGAGCACCCGATCATGGGACCGGTGGCCAACAACATCAGCACCTGCGCCTTCCTGGATACGCCCCGTGAGCAGCCCACCCAGGTGCGCCGCGACGCCAAGATGCTGATCGTCGCCGCCACCGGCGACCCCCGCACCACCTACCGCAGCAGCCTCGACCTGCACAAGCAGCTGCCGAGCTCCAAACTGCTCACCCTCAAGGGCGCCAACCGCCACGCCCTCTACGGGCTCTACGGCAACGACTGCGTGGATAACAAGGTCAACACCTACCTGGCCACCGGCAAGCTGCCGAAGAAGGACGAGACCTGCGTCAAGCAGGCCGACTAGCCAACCGGCAGGGCAGAAGAAGGGCGCGGCTGGGAATCCTCCAAAGTGTCTCCAGCACCGCCTCACACGACACGGGTAGGCGGCGTCTCCTGGCGTCCGTGTGGTCCAGGTCGAGAGCGTTTGACCGGGTTGGGATCTTGCCGTCCAGGCGCGTCGACGCTGTTGGTGACAGGGGTGTGACAGGTGTTGACCCTCGTCGGCTTGTTTCGGCGGGGTTTTGACTGCGGGGCCGATGGTGCGGTGCTGGTCGGCCGCGGCTTGCGGGCTGTGACTGAGCGCTTCAGTTGGCTCCATCGGCCATGTGGAGCGCTCAGCTCGCGAGGCTCTGCCCAGGGAAGCGTCCAGCGGCGCATCCGTATCCGGAGGGTGGATCTTTGCGGAGACGGCGGCCTGGGAGGGCGTACATGGGCTGACCCGCGACGGCTCGGGGCCAGGTGGGCCGGGCGTCCTGACGTTGGCCGGCCCCTATTAGGTCTTGCTCCGCACCCGCCGGCGTCGGCCTGGCCGTCCAGACCGGCGGACCGGGGCGACGTCACGCAGGGACGCCGAGCGGCGGGTGCTTGAGCACGCGGGGCTTGTACTCGACCAGTTGGATGCGGCCGTCGAAGGTGCGGTGCTCGATCATCTCGAGGGCAACGTCCGGATAGCCGTCGTAGATGCGTTCTTCGCCCGTGGCCCCGGTGATCACCGGGAACATCACGACCCGGAAGCGGTCGACGAGTCCGGCTCGTAGCAGGGACCGGCACAGGCTGAGGCTGCCGATTGTGCTGAGGAGTCCCGAGCCACTCGACTTCATGGCGCGGACCGCCTCGACGGCGTCGTCGCGGACGAGCGTGGAGTTGGCCCACGTCAGTGGCTCCTCGAGTGAGGAGGAGAACACCACCTTGGACGCTTGCGTGAGCTCGTCGACGGACGCCTCTTCTTCGGGCCTGAACTCGTCTTGGCCTTTCGGGACCTCGCCTGCGGCGAAGCCCGACATAAGGCGGTAGGTGTTCGCTCCCATCAGGTAGGTGGCCTCGGGCTGCTCGCCGAGCCATGTGAGGTACTCCGGGCCCTCGAGGCCCCAGAACCCGGGCCATCCCTCTCCCGATGCGTGGCCGTCGAGGGAGGTGATGAAGTCGACGAGAAGCTCCGACATGGCGGTGTCCTTTCCTGGGGTGTCACGAGCTTGGACCGGCCGGGAGCCACAAACTCATCGGCCGCGCTGTGGAGTAACGAGAAACCCATGACGCTGCAGCCGATCAGATCGGCGGAGCGCCACCCGCGAACGGCCCGGGCCAACCGTCACGCTCAGCCGGGCCAAGTACAACGCTCAGGGGCCAACTGAAACGCTCAGTCACAGGGGCAGGTGCTTCCGGGAGGGCTGGACACACTCGATAATTCGAACAACTGTAGGCATCGTGCCGCGGGATGGCTACGATCGCAGTCGTTCAATCGCGACCTGTTGTGGGTGCGGATTGTGCAGGGGGGGGGCGGCGGATGGCCGATGCGGAGCTATCGGGTGTGGTGGTCGTTGTTCGTACGAGTGTCCGTACTGGCCTTGCCGTTCGTTTGGATGCGTTCCCGTGCCTAGGGCCGGTCGAGGTCCGTTGGCTTTGTCGTTGAGGCTGCTTCCGGTGGCGCGGGGCAAGCGGTAAGGATGAGCGCATACAGCCCTGCTGGGGACAGCGTCGGTACAGGACGAAGCGGGTTGGTCGATGGCAATCGCGGCGCGGGAGCCTTTGGGTGTGGTTGCGTGCGGGAGTGCTGGCTCCTGGCGATCTCGTGCCCCGCGATGCGAGCCTGGCGGTTGTTGAAGCCGAGGGGGCGAAGCTCGTTGCGGCCTACCGATTCGAGGCGCGAGAGCGGGAGCGACGGGCGGCTGCGGGTATGCCACCCCTGACGCGACCGGATGCCCTGAACCTCTTGATGGCGCTGCCACTCGGCGAGCCCGTTCCTGCCGGATCACTGAACGGCAGGGAACGCCGAGCGTTGAAGTGCCTGCCGAAGAACGTTCGCTTCTGCGGGGCATCCTGCACGGCCCGGAGGCCGCTGGTGGACAACGGGCGCACCGGCCCCCATCACGGCCCCACGGCCCGGCCTCCTGCCCTGCCGGCCCGCGAGGTGAGCGTTGGACCGAATGGGCACTATTTGTGACGTTTTGTGCATTCTCCTCGTTCCAGGGATGTCTGGTGGATCGGGGTCGGGCAGGTCGCGGCGTCCGGTGCGGTGCACCGCAGGGCGCCGGAGCGTCTTCCTGGGTCCCCTCTGGCCCGTGAGGGCTT
>NZ_LGDD01000120.1 GCF_001279695.1 Streptomyces sp. WM6378 | reverse complement strand
GCTCCGTGGTGATCGGCACGCCGGCGGGAAGACCCTCCAGCGTCGCGACAAGTGCGGGTCCGTGGGACTCCCCAGCGGTCAGCCAACGCAACCTGCTCATACCTCCCACTCCTCAACGCCGCCGCGGGTGAACTCCCTGTCCCCGTGCAACCAGGCCACCTCGTCGTGCAACTGCTCCTGGGAGAAGGCGGAGAGCATGCTGTTGCGCGCCAACGCCTCCTCACCCGCCGGGTGGTACAACTCGTGGCCGATGCGGCGGGCCACCAGTTGAGTGCGGTTGGTGCGCGCGCGGCGCGCGGCGTTGAATTTCTCCAGGTGCTGCATCACATCGTCGCTTCGCACCCCTTCCAGCAGGTCGCCGAGGACGACCGCGTCCTCCAGGGCCTGGCAGGCGCCCTGCGCCGCGTACTGCAGCATGGGGTGTGCGGCGTCACCGGTCAGCACGGCCCGCCGGTCGGTCCAGGCGTCAACCGGATCACGGTCACACAGCACCCACTCCCGCCAGCCCTCGCCGAGTTCGAGCAGTCGGCGCGCGGTCGCCCCCAGATCAGGGAACTGGCCAAGGACGTGGGAGCGCTCGGCGGGGCGGCCGGCAACGGCCTCGGTGGCGCCGTCGTCGCGGGTAGCGGCGAGGTTGAGGAACTCGCCCCCGCCGATGATGTAGTGCACGAAGTGCCACTTGGGGCCGGCCCACAGGGTGACCGTGTTCCAGCGCAACTCCTCAGGCACCTTGTCGATCGGGATCACCGAACGGTAGATGGTGTGCCCGGACACACGCGGCCCGCCGTCGTCGAGCATCTGTGCGCGCACGGTGGAGCGGATACCGTCGGCGCCGACCAGAACCGCCCCGGTGAACGTCCGTCCGTCCTCGGTGTGCGCGGTGATGCGGTCGGGGCTCTGCTCGTAGCGTCCGACGGCCGCACCGGCCACCAACTCCACGGAGTCCGAAGCCTGGCAGGCGGCGAGAAGCGGCTGATACAGATCGCCCCGGTGCACCACCGCGTACGGATTGCCGAACCGCTCCCGGTAGGTGCCGGTCAACTCCATCGAGGTGACCATCTCGTCCGTCGTGCCGTCCATGAAGCGCAGTTCATCGATGAACACGGCACGCTCTCGCACCCCGTCGCCCACCCCGAGCCGGTCCAGGGCGTGGAAGGCGTTGGGGCCCAGTTGAATGCCCGCGCCGATCTCGGCGAAGGTGTCGCTCCGTTCCAGGACGGTGGCGCGGTGCCCGTGCCGGGCGAGCGACAGAGCTGTGGCGAGCCCTCCGATACCGCCGCCGGCAATCACGATGTGAGCCATGTTGTACGTCGCGTCCTCTCTGTTCACGTGCTGGTGGTGGCCCTTCACTTGACGGTGGCGGGCCTGTACTGCGGAAAGAGCCGGTCCAGTTCCTCGTGGAAACCGGGAAACGTCTTTGCCACGCAGCCGCGGTCGTCGAGGGTGATGCCGTCGGCGCGCAGGCCAAGGACCGAGAACGCCATCGCGATGCGGTGGTCGCGGTGGCAGGCGATCTCGGTGGGCGCACATGTGCCGGGGTGGATGGTGATCCGATCGTGCCCGACGTCGGTGCGGATACCGAGAGCACGAAGGTTCTCGGCGACGGCGGCGATGCGGTCCGACTCCTTCAGGCGGGCATGGGCGATGCCACGGATCGTGATCGGGCCGTCGGCCAAGGGCGCGATGGCGGCCAAGGTCATGAAGGTGTCGGAGATTTCGCCCATGTCGACGGTGAATCCACCCCGCAGAGCACCTGTCCCGGTGACCGTGGTCGCCTCCTGCGTACGTTCGACGTGTGCCCCCGCCCGTTCCAGCACCTCGGTGAAGCGCAAGTCGCCCTGGAGGCTGCCGCGGTCGAGGCCGGCCACCGTCACGGTGGTGCCGGTGATCGCGGCAGCGGCGAAGAAGTACGAGGCAGTGGAGGCATCGGGCTCGATGTGCAGCTCCGCCGCCCGATATCCCGCGGGGTCGATGGTGAACACACCAGGAACGTCCTCACCGACGTGCGCCCCGAAGCGCCGCATCAAAGCCAGGGTCATATCGACGTAAGGGCGGCTGACCAAGTCGCGCACCGTCAGCACCAGCGGCTGGCGCATCAGCGGACCGGCCATCAGCACCCCGGACAGGAATTGGCTGCTGAGCTTCCCGTCCAGGCCCAACTCCCCGCCGTCCAGGCCGGCGGAGCGCACCCGCAGCGGCAGCTGTCCGTCCGGCTCGGTGTGGACGTCGGCGCCCAGGTGCCGCAGCGCCTCGGCGAGGGGGGCCACCGGCCGTGCCGTGAGCTGGGCGGTGCCCTCGAAGCGGAAGTCGCCCTGCCCGGCCGCGGCGAACGGCGGCAGGAAACGGGCCGCGGTCCCCGCGTCCTCGCACCACACGCTGCCACTCCCGGTCGGCCCGTGACCCAGACCCGCGACGACCCAGGCGCGGTCGCCGGACTCCCGCTCGATCCGCACGCCCAGACCCGTCAGGGCATGCCGGAAGGCGACGGTGTCATCGCTCACCAGAGGGGCCTCCAGGACGCTGGTTCCGCGCGCGGCCGCGGCGAGCAACAGCGCCCGGTTGGTGAGGGACTTCGACCCGGGGATGCGGGCTTGGCGGGCAGGGGGTGATGCGGCGGTCATCGCTCTCCTTCATTGGGTGCGGCCATTGAGTGCGGCCGACGCGGCAGCGGTCAGCCGGTCCCGGCGGTCGGTCTTGGACGGAGCGGGTGAGGCGGAGGCCAGGGCGCTGTTTGGAACGGCCGGCCCCCGTCAGGGCGACCCTGGCTCCCGGTAAGCGCGATCGGCAAAGCGATACATCCCGGTTCGTCACTATCGAGGTCAGTCCGTCAAGTCGGGTCCGGACCGAAGCGGTCGTGCCTCGGCGAGTGGGACCACCGCTCACACAAGGGCCGCGAGGGCGACGGCGATCTCCACAGCGATCTCATCCGGCTCGCGGTGCTCGGCCCGCACGGACACCGTCGCAACGTCCCGATACAGCGGCAGACGCTCCTGCATCATCTGCGCAAGCCTGCGCCGCGGGTCCTCGGTGAGCAGCGGCCGCGACTCCGCACTTCCGACCCGTTCGGCGAGAGTGTCCAGGCCGGCCCATAGATGCACGACGCGGCACTCCTTGAGCTGGCGACGCGTCGCGTGATGCAGCACCGCACCCCCGCCGAGTGCCAGAACCCCGGCGTGCTCCCGGACCGCCACCCCGACAGCCCGGCGCTCCCACGCGCGGAAGCGGACCTCGCCACCAGAGCCCAGCAGCTCGTGCGCCGGCTGCCCGGTCAGCCGCTCCAGATCGTGGTCGGTATCGCGGAATGCGAGGCCGAGGTGGTCGGCAAGGGCCTGCCCGACTACGGACTTGCCCGTGCCGGGCATTCCGACGAGCACCACCGCAGGTCCGTTCATGGCTGCTCCGTAAGCTGTCAGGGGGTCCCTGTAGCGTCCCTCCGCATACAGAATCGGAGGGACGCTACAGGGGGACACCCGATTGAACGGCCGGCTCGGCTACTGGAGCGCCAGCCCGCGCCCGGCGAGCGCGGCAGCGGCGAATTCGCCCTCGACGGTGGCCTCCACGTCAAAGGCGTACCGCTCGGTGGGCGGGTAACCGATCAGCTCCGCCGCCCGTGCGGGGACCGGCGCTGCGGCGGCCTCGGCCGACTCCCACAGCAACACCGCTCCCCACCGGTTCGTGGCCGGATCCGAGATCCACACCTTCAGGCGCAGCCCCGCCACCTTCGAGAAGCGCTCCACGGCCTCGTCGCGCAGGAACCCTCTCAGCGAGGAGATGCTCTGCCGCGACTCGGTCAGGTCCCACCAGACGATTACCGCGTGCATGTCGACGTCACCGCCTGGAGCAGGGAACCGATGATCCGAGGCCCGTCGACAGTGAGCATCGATTCGGCATGGAACTGCATCGACGCGAAGCCGTTGGCGCGCAGCGCGTGCACCTCGCCCCCTTCGGCGTCCCGGCTGACCTCGATCCGGCCGTGCACCGGGTGGGTGATGACGTCATCGGCGCATTGGGCGGCGAACGTGTTGTAGAAGCCCACCCGCTCCGTGCGGCCGAACAGGTCTATCTCCCGCTGCGTCCCCTGGTTGGGAACGGGCCGGCGCACGACGTCCAGACCGAGCAGAGTGCTGAGGACCTGATGGCTCAGACACACCGCCAGGAACGGACGGCGCTCCTCCAGGAGTTGGGCCACCGCCGTCCGCAGGTGTGCGATCTTGGGATGGCCGGTGTCCTGCGGATCGCCCGGACCCGGCCCCATGACCACCAGGTCATGCGCGTCGAAGCCGTACGGCTCGTCGAAACGGCGCACCACCACCTCGCAGCCCAGTGAACGGATCTGCTGGGCGATCATCTCGGTGAAGGTGTCCTCGGCATCAATGATGAGGACACGCCGACCGGTCAGCGACTCGACCGCCTGACCGCGCCGGCCCTGCTCCTGCAGCCAGAACCCGGCGACGAGGTCATTGCGCTCGTCCAGCGCCTCACGCACCGCCGGGTGTGCCCCGAACCGGGTGGGCTCCGGCTCGCCGAGGGCGGCGAGCAGTCCCGCGGCCTTCGCACGGGTCTCGTGCACCTCGGACTCCGGGTCGGAGTGGCGTACCAGCGTCGCCCCCACTCCGATCCGCAGCTGCCCACTCGCGTTGATGTCGGCGGTGCGGATCAGGATCGAGGAATCCAGGGTGCGGCCGCCCGACGCGTCCCGGCCGATCAGGGCGGCCACCCCGCTGTAGTAGCCGCGCCCGGCCGGCTCATAGCGGGCGATGACCCGGGCCGCCGATTCCAGCGGAGATCCCGTCACCGTCGGCGCGAACAGCGTCTCGCGCAGGATGTCGGCCGCATCGCGGTCGGTGCGGCCCTCGATGAAGTACTCGGTGTGAGCGAGCCGGGCCATCTCCTTCAGGTACGGGCCCACGACCCGTCCGCCTTCGGGGCAGATGCGGCCCATCATCTTCAGTTCCTCGTCGACGACCATGTACAGCTCGTCGGTCTCCTTGCGGTCGGCCAGGAACCGAAGGACGCCGTCCAGGTCGGGACCGCTCGCCGGGTACCGGTAGGTGCCGCTGATCGGGTTCATCACGGCGGTGGAGTCATGAACGCTGATGTGCCGCTCCGGGGTCGCGCCGACGAAGGTCCGCTCACCGGTGTGTACGAGGAACGTCCAGTAGGCGCCTGCCTCCCGCTCGACCAGGCGGCGGAAGAACGACAGTGCCGATCGGGGCGTGAAGCCCGGCAATTGGGCTGTGAAGGAGCGCTTGATGACGAAGTTCGCCCCCTTGCCGGTGCCGATCTCGTCGGCGACGACTTGGCGCACGATGTCGGCGTATGCCGCGTCGTCCACGTCGAAGCGGCCGTCAGCGACCTTCACCGGTTCATTGGGCAGCCGCGCCAGCGTCTCATGCAGGGGCAGTGTTGCCTGCTCGCGCACCCGCATCGTGAGCAGCGGCTCTCCGTCGTCGGGTGCCGCGAAGCCCCGCTCGGCGAGCTGGCGATAGGGCACCAGCGCGAGCAACTCGTGGTGCGCCCCCGGCCGGGGCTGTTCGGGCAGGTCGAGTCCGGCGAGCGAGTCGACCTGCGCGATGTCGCCCGTCAGCAGCTCCAGGGTGTCCGGGCCGGCCGACTCGGGGCGGTGCAGCAGCGCGAACGGGCCAGAGGTGCCGCCGAGGATCCGCGCGAGCAGTTTCTGCGCGTCGTCCTGTCGTCGTGCCATGGAAGTCGTTCCTTTCGCGGCCGGCGCGTTCAGCGCGCCACCTCGGCTGTATCGAGTTCGGTCAGCACGGACTTGGTGGTCACGACACGGGCGGCGCGCTGCGCCGCGTAGTCGAGTGCCAGCCGGTGGTAGTCGGCGGAGAAGTCGGCGACCGCATCCGCCACCAGGAACGGCTGGATGTCGTTGGTGAACGCGTCCACCGCGCTCATGAGGACACCGACGTGCGCGTACACGCCGCAGATGACCAGCTGGTCCCGGTTGTGGAAGCGCATCCGTTCCAGCAGGTCCGACTTGTGGAAGGCGCTGTAGCGCCACTTGGTGAACTCCCAGTCACCCGGCGTCGGTTCGAGCGGTGGGACCACCCGGCGGTGCTCGGGCGTCGCCTTCATGCCGGGCCCCCAGAAGTCCTTCAGCAGACCGCGCTGCTCGGGCGTCATGCTGCCGGGCTGGGCGGTGTAGGCAACGGGAACACCCAGTGCGGCACAACGCTCACGCAGCAGCGCGGTGTTGGCGATCAGGGAGCCGCCGGGCTCGCCGGATCGTGGGAAGGGTTTGAGGAAGTACTCCTGCATGTCGTGCAGCAGAAGCACCGCGCGCTCCGGATCCACGGTCCACTGGGCGGTGCTGGCCGGGAGTTCGCCCTCGGAGGGCATCGGGTACGGCTCGACGGCCGGAATTCCGGGCACGGTCTTGTCGGTCCTTTCAGAGCTAGACACCGAGCGTCGCACCGCCGTCCACGGTCAGCTCGTGCATCGTGATGTGCCCGGCGGCGTCCGACAGCAGGAAGGCGACGGCCTCCGCGATGTCGTGCGGTGTCGCCACCTTGCCGAGGGGTATGCCGGCCCGGAACGCGGCAGGGTCACCAGCGATCGACTTCTTCGCCGCGGAGTCCGCGGCATGCATGCCGCGCAGCATCGGAGTGTCCGTGGAACCGGGGGCGACGACGTTGCAGCGGATGCCGTGCGCGGAGACCTCCAGTCCCAGGCACTTGGTGAAGGCGGTCGCGGCGGCCTTGGAAGCGGCGTAGGCGGCCATGCCGGCGCGGGCCGTGCCCGCGGCGTTCGACGCGACCGTGACGACCGCGCCCCGTCCGCGCGGGATCATCCGGTTGACCACGGTCCGCGAAGTGTGGAACACCCCGGTCGTGTTGACCGCGAACGTCGCTGCCCAGTCCTCGTCGGACAGCGTGTGCGCCGCTCCCTGGCGAAGCACGCCGGCGGCATTCACCAGCTGCTCGATCGGCCCGAGTTCGTCCTCCACCTGCTGGACCAGAAGCTCCACAGCGGGACTTGAGGTGACATCGGCCGTGAAGGCGGTGACGTCGAGCCCGTCCGCGCGCATCTTCGCGACGGTCTCCTCGATCAAGCTGCCTTCCAGGTCCACCGCCGCGACCTTGAGCTGCCGCTCGGCGAGCAGCCGGGTGACTGCCGCACCGATGCCGCCCGCGGCGCCCGTGACCAGGGCGAGGGGTTCTTCCACGTTCACAACCTCCGTACGAGATGGGTGTCGGCGCGTACCAGGGGCCGGGTTCATGCGCGCCAGGCCGAGACGACCTCGATGGCCTGCCGCGCGTTCAGGCGCGGGTCACAGAAGCTGAGGTACTTGTCGCCCAGGTGGTGGAGTTCTCCGGAGTCGAGGACGCACTCGACGACGCTCTCGGGGGTGGTCTCCAGATGCAGACCGGCCGGAGTGCCGCCGTTCTCGAACACGGCGCTCTGGAAGGCCTCGACCTCGCGCACCACGGTCTTCACATAGCGCGTCTTGAGGCCGTCGGGCCCGGCGACGGTGTTGCCGTGCATGGGGTCGGACAGCCACAGCACGGGGTGGCCCGCCCGGCTCACGGCATCGACGAGTGCGGGCAGCTTCTGCTCCGCGTTCTCGGCGCCCATGCGGGCGATCAGGGTGAGCCGGCCCGGGAGGCGCTGGCCGTCCAGCCGGTCGCACAGGGCGAGCAACTCGTCCGGTGTCATGGACGGACCGACCTTCACCGCGACCGGGTTGGACACGGCGGCGAGCAGGGCGATGTGCGCACCGTCCAGCTGGCGGGTGCGCTCTCCGACCCAGGGCCAGTGAGTGGAGGTCAGCAGCAGAGATCCGTCACCTTCCCGGCGCAGCATCGGGAGTTCGTAGTCGAGCAGCAGGGCCTCATGGCTCGTCCACACCGGCACGCCCAGCTCGGAGCGGCCGGCGGTACCACGCCAGCCGAGGTAGTGCATGGTGTCGCTGGCGGCCCGGTAGCCGGTGAGCAGATTGCCGGGGTCGGGGCGGCGCAGCTCGGGGTCCGGCTCCGGGTGGTTGACCATGTGCCCCCGGTAGACGGGCAGTTCGGTGCCGGCGACGTTCTCGGTCGCGTTGGAGCGGGGCTTGCCGTACTGGCCGGCGATCCGGCCCACCCGCAGCACCGGCTTGCCGGAGGACAGCTTCATCGTGCCGGCCAGCACGTCGAGCAGCGCGGCCTTGCGGGCCACGTCGTTCGGGGTGGCCTCGGCCGGGTCCTCGGCGCAGTCACCGGTCTGGATCACCTGGATGTGTCCGGCGGCGGCCTCCATCAGCAGTGCGCGCAGCCGGCGCACCGCCTCGGAGTCCACCAGGGCCGGCATCCGGACGAGATCCGCCCTGACATCGGCAAGGCGCGGGTGGGCTGCCCAGTCGGGCTGCTGGAGGGCGGGTAGGGAACGGAGGTAGGACTGAATGTCGATCATCGACTTCCCTCGGCGAGCATGCCGGAACAGGTCCGGCGGATGGTGGGCGTGGTAGGTCGGCGGCGGCACGGGCAGGTGGCGCGC
This sequence comes from Streptomyces sp. WM6378, assembly GCF_001279695.1. GTDB lineage: Bacteria > Actinomycetota > Actinomycetes > Streptomycetales > Streptomycetaceae > Streptomyces. The sequence goes on along the minus strand of NZ_LGDD01000120.1, from coordinate 214,244 downwards.
CGCCGGTATGCCCTGCCCGGCGCTCTTCGTCCTGCAGCGGCTCGGGTGCGGAGCGTTCCGGGGCGATGCGAATGCATGCGGCCCGTCCCCCTGGAGACGGGCCGACCGGGGCGAATACCACTATCAGGAGATAAATAATCTCCTGCAATGGCTTATGGAGGAGTCCGTCAAGTGACGCTCTGTGGGCGGCAGTTGACCGATCGCGACCTTCGCCGGGCATTGCCGGCGGCACTCGGTGAGGTGAACCGGCTCGAAGGGTCAGGCGGCGAGGTCGGCCAGTACGGCGAGCCGGACGAGCGCGACCCGGCTGGAAATGCCCAGTTTGGCGAAGATGTTCCGCAGGTGGCTGTCGACCGTGTGCGGCGAGACGGACAGCTGCGCGGCGACGGCCCGATTGGTCAGCCCCTCGGCGACCAGGTTCGCCACCCGCAGTTCGGCGCGGGTCAGAGCTGCCCACCCATGGTGTGGGGCCGCGGGGCGCAAGGCGCTGCGCGCTGCGGGGAGTGTGGCGTCAGGAATGTTCTTGAGGGTCGGCCGGGAGTCCGCGTTGGCTCGTATCACCCGGCCGACCCTGCCCGCGCCGGGGATGAGCCGCAATACGGAATGCGTGAGTCTGTCATGTTCTGCGGCGGGCGTTGAGGACGGATGCCGCCGGAGCTAGAACCCGCCCAGCAGGCCGTCCACCACGTTCAGCAGGGCCTGGCGGTCACTGTGCACCCTGGCCAGGACCCGCAGGCCGTAATAGGTACTCAGCACTTGGCCCGCCAGGGTCCTGGCGTCGTGTGCTGCGGTGATCTCGCCGGTCCGCTGTCCGCGAGCGATGGCCTCACGCAGAGCCTCCTCCACCGTGGTGAAGTGCCGCCGCACCTCTTCCTTCACGGCGGGATCCGAACTCGCCTTCTCCACCGAGGCGTTGATGGCGAAGCAGCCCGGCGTCTGCGAATCGGCGAGATCGGCGTCGATGGCCCCGACGATCAGCTCCCGGAGCCGGTCCTTGACCGGGCCCGGCCGCCGCAGCAGAGCGGTCTGCTCGGCCGTGGTGGTGTCGTAGTAGCGACGCAGGGCGCGCAGATACAGCTGCTGCTTGTCCCCGAACGTGTTGTACAGGCTCGACTGGCCCAGGCCTGTGCAGTTGGCCAGGTCCCGGGTGGAGGTCGCTTCGTAGCCGTGCCGCCAGAACGCGTCCATGGCGGACGTGAGCGCGTGCGTCTCGTCGAACTTCCTGGGCCTGGCCATGCTCGTACCCTAAAGGTTTTGGAGCGGTCGCACAAAAAACTTGCGACACAGTCCGACGTCGCCCGCGAACGTGCTCCGGTCTCGCACTACGCCACCACCCCGACCGCCTCGATCTCGATCAGCCAGTCCGGGTCGGCCAAGGAGGAGACCTCGACGAACGACTCGGCGAACGCGTGCGCGGTGAAGTACTGCGCGCGCAGCGCGGCGAACGCGTCTTGGTGCCGGGCGATGTCGGTGACGAACACCGTCGCCTTGACGACGTGGCCGAGACCTGACCCGGCGTTGTCCAGGACGGTGGCGAGATTGGTCAGGGCCCTGCGGGCCTGTGCCTCGAAGTCGCCCCGGCCGACGGTGACCCCGTGCTCGTCCACCGGCGCCTGGCCGGAGGTGAAGACGAGGTCGCCCACGCGTACGCCGAGCGCGATGCCGGCGGGGGAGTACCAGTCGTTCTCCGCCGTGACGCGCTCGGGCCGAGGCGCGCCGGATACTGCAGTCATGATGCTCCTCGCAGCAGGACCAGGGTGGGAAGGGGGGGCGGTCAGTCACCCAGATGTTCACGCACGGCGTGGACCAGCTCCGCTATGGAGCGCTCGCCCGTGGCGGTGCCGAAGGAGTCGAAGATGTGGAAGGCGCCGGACCACTGGTGCAGTGTGACCGGGACGCCCGCTTCGAGCAGTCGCTGCCCATAGCGGATGCCTTCATCGCGCAGCGGGTCGTACTCGGCGGTGACGATGTGAGCGGGGGGCAGCTCCGCGAGGGTCGCGGCCCGGTTCGGTGCCGCGTACGGCGACGTCTCGCGCTGCTCGTGCCCCTCGCCGAGGTAGTGCCGCCACATCGCCTCGGACTGCGGCGTGGACCAGACCGGGGTGTCGTGGAACCGGCGCGCGGACGGCGTGTCCATCCGGTCGTCCGTCACCGGGAAGGTCAGAAGCTGCAGGGCGAGTTCGGGGCCCTGCCGGTCGCGCGCCATGAGGGAGACGGCCGCGGCCAGGGCACCGCCCGCGCTGCACCCCGCCACCCCCAACCGGCCCGGTACCACGCCGAGTTCCCCGGCCTGGGCAGCGAGCCAGCGCAGCGCGGCGTAGCAGTCCTCCGCGCCCGCGGGGAAGGGGTGCTCGGGCGCGAGCCGGTACTGAACGCTGACCACGACGCACTTGGCCTGTGAAGCGAACCAGACGCACTGGTTGTGCTCGGTCTCCAGGCTGCCCATGACGAAGCCGCCGCCGTGGATCCACAGCAGGCCACCGTGCGGCCCCGGTGCCTTGGGGCTGTAGACCCGCACGACGACGTCCGGGGCGCCTTCGGGCCCGGGGATCAACTGCTCGGTGACAGTGATCGCGCTCGTGTCCGCGGGCTCCCACTGAGCCTCAAGCTCCTTGAGGGTGGCGCGGGCCACCTGCGGGTCGCGCACGTCGAGATACGGGATGCCCTCCACCAGAGCCGCCAGATCGGGCCGCAGATTCATCCGGGTCGGTGCCTGGCCCGTGGAACGGGAAGTGGTGTCACTCATGGGGTCATCCTGCGGTGGGAGGAGTGTCGTCCGCCTCCGCCACTTGTCGCCCATTGCCCGCTGCGCATGCGCCGATTGGCGCGGCAACCTGACGGACTGCTGTTGCCGCGAGCTGCCAAGGCGGGGGTGCGGCCTAGCCTCCGCGGATGTACCCACCGACACCGAACCCGCCGTATCCGGTCTCTGGAGAGGGGGCCGTGCACAGCGCCGTCCCCCGCTTCGATCCCGTCCTCGAAGGGTGGGCAGGAACCGCCATGCTGGGCCACCCGGGCGCGGATGGAGAGGACTGTGCGCCAGGGGGGCGCTGGCCGCTGCGTCTGGGGGATCCCGGTCTGGTGCAGGCGGCGCTGTCCGCGCGGCTCCCCGAGGCCGAGCGCTCCCGGGCCCTGCAACTCCTGGGACTGAGCCCTCGGGCCGACGTGCGCGCCGTAGCGGTCGTGGTGTGCGAACCCGGCCTGCTGCACCGGGCGTTGCACGGCTGCGCGGAACGCCTGGGCGGCCGCGAGGGCGCTCCCACGGCTGCGCATGTGGCAGCCCTTTGGCCGACGGTCGGGGCGGTTCTGTTGCCCGGTTCGGTGGCCGTTCCGCGGGAGGCGGAACCTGGGCCGGCCCGCACGGCGATGGGGGTGGGGCCGGCGACAGGCCCCCAGCAGCTCCCGGATTCGTGGGCGCAGGCGCGGCGCGCGGCGCGTTTCGCCGGTCTGGGGCCCACATGGCCGCGTGCGGTCGTGGCCGAGGACCTGGGCGCGCTGGCTCTGCTCGCCGATCTCCCGGCACCAACTGCCCTCGCCCATCCCGATGTTGCGGCCGTCGCACGGCTGGGCTGCGGTACGGACGGAGAGCAGGCCCTGGCCACGCTGGAGGCGGTGTGCCGCAGCTCATCGCTGCGGGAGGCCGCCAAGATCCTGTGCCTGCACCACAGTGCGGTGGCGCATCGCATACGGCGCATCGAGCGGATTCTGCGAGTGTCGCTGAGTGATGCGCACGGGCGTCAGCGGATCCAGACGGCGCTGCTGCTGTGGCAGCTGAACGCCCCGGGCAACTGGCGCAGCGACCAGGAGAGTTCACGACAGCACGGTGGACCGCACTCATTTTGAATCAGTCGCTTCAAAACTGTGTTAGCGTCGCCCCGCGGCCGCCCGCTCCCCGCTCTGTTCCCCTGCATCTGGAGGCATTCCATGCCCCTTGCCGTCTACGTACTCGGCTTGGGAATCTTCACCCAAGGCACGTCGGAGTTCATGCTGTCCGGACTGCTGCCCGACATGGCCCACGACATGGGTGTCTCCATTCCCGACGCCGGTCTGCTCATCTCCGCCTTCGCGATCGGAATGGTGATCGGTGCGCCACTGCTGGCCGTTGCGACCCTGAAGTGGCCGCGCCGCACCGCCCTGGCAGCCCTCCAGGCCGTGTTCATCGCCGCACACGTCGCCGGTGCGCTCGCACCCGGCTACGGCGTCCTCTTCGCCACCCGGATCATCAGCGCCCTCGCCTACGCCGGATTCTGGGGCGTCGCCGTGGCCACCGCCGTCGCACTCGTCCCCGCCGACGCCAAGGGCAAGGCGGTCGCCGTCGTCGCCTCCGGCCTGACCCTCGCCACGATCGTCGGCGTGCCCGCCGGTACGGTGCTCAGCCAGGTGTCCGGCTGGCGCGCCGCCTTCTGGGGCGTCGCGGCCCTGACCCTCATCAGCCTGCTGTGCTCCCTGGCAGCCATCCCCGGCGGCAAGGGAGCCGCGGACGAACAACGCACGGTCCGCAGCGAACTCAGGGCCATGGCCCGCCCCCAACTGTGGCTCTCGTACGCCGTGACAGCCTTCGCCTTCGGCGCGGTCATCGTCACCTTCAGCTACCTCGCCACACTGCTCACCGATGTCACCGGCCTGTCCGAGGGCTGGGTGCCCGTCCTCCTCGCGCTCTTCGGCGTCGGCGGCCTGATCGGCATGGTGATCGGCGGCAAGGTCGCCGAGGTCTATCCCATCCGCACCCTCGTTCTGGCCATGGGCGTCCTGGTGGTCGCGTCCGCGCTGCTGGCCGTGACCGCGCACAACACGGTCGCCACCGTCGTCCTGGTCTTCGTCCTGGGCCTGGCCGGTTACGTGACCAACCCCGTTCTGCAGTCACGGGTGTTCGTCGTGGCACCGGGCGCGCCCACCCTCGTCGGTGCGACCAATACCTCCGCCTTCAACGTCGGCAACACGCTGGCACCCGCCCTCGGCGGCATGGTCATCAGCGCCGGCTTCGGCTACGCCTCCGTCGCCTGGGTGGGCGCGGCGCTCGGCGCCGTGGCCCTTGTCGGCGCCCTCTGGGCAGGCCGGCTGCAGTACCGCACCCCCCGCCCCAGCGACGTCGTCGCCCATGGTGCGGCGCGCCAGGAAGCGGCCGCCGCGACCCACCGCTGACCCGACCGGTGCGGAGAACAGCGCCGTGCCCCCGTCCGCCGCACAGAAGCAGCGGCAGACGGGGGCACGGCCACAACGGACACTGGCAACCGCGAGGTTCAGGACGTGATGCCGCCGTCGATGACCAGGTCATGGCCGAGGGCGAAGCCCGATTCGTCGGAGGCGAGCCACAGCACGGCCGCCGCCCCCTCCTCAACAGTGCCGATTCGGCCCAACGGGAACATCCCCTTGGCCCGCTCCACCCGCTCGGCCTCGGTCTCGTTCTCCAGCAGCGACATCGGCGTCTCCATGGACGACGGGCTGAGTGTGTTGACCCGGATGCCGTCGGCCGCGTACTCGCGTGCCGCGCTGCGCGTCAGTGCCGCGATCGCCGCCTTGCTCGCCCCGTACGCAGCCGCACCCGGGATGGTCAGATGCGCGCCGACCACCGACCCGACGTTGACGATGGCGCCGCCACCGTTGGCCCGCATGTGAAGAATCTCGTGCTTCATCGACAGCCAGGTGCCCAGCAGATTGATCTGCAGGGTGCGCGAGAACGTCTCGTGGTCGAGTTCGGCGAGGCCGGCCGGACGCGGCAGGTGGCCCGCGTTGTTCACGGCAATGTCAAGCGAGCCGAACTCCTCCACCACCGTGCTGACCAGACGCTCGACATCCGGCTCCCGAGCGATGTCCGCCACCACGAATCCACCGCGGCCGCCGTCCTTTTCGATCAGGCGGACCGTCTCCTCCAGGTGCTCCACGGTGCGCCCCGCAACGACCGCCGTCGCCCCCGCCCGAGCGAAGGCCAACGCGGTCGCCCGGCCGATTCCGGAGCCGCCACCGGTGACCAGAGCCACCTTGCCCGTGAAGCGAGCAGTCATGTTCCCATCCATTCCTCGGTACGGAGAACGCCGGCACGCACAGTCCGCGCGCGACGCTCCGCACACCATGACGTCTGGCCGCGCCGGTGCCATCCCGTATCCACGCCAGTGACCGGGAAAAACCCCGGATTCACGTGATGCCGGACGGCCGTCGGCTCGGTGTGGGATGGAAGCGCACGCACCGACCACGGAAGGAAACCGGTGAGTTTCGAGGAATCCGAGGGGATCGTCTACATCCCGCCGAAGGCCGGAGTGTCCCGCTGGGTGTTCGGTGACCACTACACGATCAAGGCCGACAAGGAGAACACCCACGGATCCCTCGGCCTGATCGAGGCGCTCGTACCCCCCGGCGGCGGGCCGCCCCTGCACATCCACCACGACAGCGACGAGGCCTTCTACCTCATCGACGGAGAGCTGGAGATCTCGAACGAACAGCGCTCCGAAGTCGTCGGGACGGGCGCGTTCATCTTCGTGCCCCGCGGCAAGGTCCACGCTTTCAAGAACACCGGCGACAAGCCCTGCAAGATGCTCATCATCTTCACCCCCGCAGGATTCGAGCGCTTCTTCACCGAACTCGGTGTGTCCGGCGAGGGCGACATGCCCGCCGCCGACGCGGAGCAGTACGCCCGGGACCTCGCGAAGGCGGAGAGCATCGTGGCACGTTACGCAGCGGAGTACATCTGATGCTCGATGCAAAGACAGTCGACGCCTACCTGGAACGCATCGGCGCCAAACGCCCCGAGCGCCCCACCACCCAGGCGCTGGCCCACCTCCACGAACGCCACGTCCTCAGCGTTCCCTTCGAGAACATCGACTTCGCCCTCGGCCGGCCCAGCCCACCCGTCGGTCTCGGCGAACCGGCCCTTGACAAGATCATCGGCCAGAACCGGGGCGGCTGCTGCTACGAACTCAACGGCGCCTTCTACGAGTTGCTGCTCTCGCTCGGCTTCGACGCGGTCCCTCTCGCCGGCCGGGTCCTCGAAGACGGCGAATTCGGGCCTCTGCTCGGCCACTTGACCCTGGGCGTGCAGACCGAGGACGAGGACGGGCCCTGGCTCGCCGACGTCGGCTACGGCCAAGGCTTCCGGCATCCCCTGCTCCTCGCCTCCCGCGCCCCTCAGCCCGACGCACAAGGCACCTTCGAACTGGCCGAGACCCCCCTCGGCGATCTGGACCTGCTGCGTGACGGGGAGGTGCAGTACCGACTTGAGCTGCGGCCGCGTGAGCTCGCCGACTTCGCTCCCATGGTGTGGTGGTTCCGCAGCGCTCCACAATCGCCGTTCCTGGCCCGCCAGGTGTGCTCGCTGCCCACCGCCGACGGACGAGTCACTCTGGCCGGCCGCACCCTCACCCGCACCGTCGGCGGGCACAAGACCAAGCAGGAACTGACCGACGACCCCGCGGTCCTGGACGCGTACCGCACCTGGTTCGGCATCGAACTCGCTGCGCCGCCCCCCACAACCGGCGCCCCCCAGGACACCTGACCCCAGCCAGTACCACCATCGGAGCACACCATGCCGCAGGCGACCGACCTCATCGACGTCCACCACCACGCGATACCGCCCGCCTACGCCCAGGCACTCGGCGATCGCGTCGCCATCCCGGGCGTCGACTACCCCACCTGGACGCCGGAGGAGAGCCTGGAGGTAATGGACCGCCACTCCATAGCCGCCTCCGTCCTGTCCATCACCGCGCCCGGCGTCACCTTCGCCGACCGCGACGAGGCCCGCCACCTGGCCCGCCAGGTCAATGAGTACTACGCCGAACTCATCGCCCGCCACCCGGCCCGCTTCGGCGCGTTCGCGATCCTTCCCCTGCCCGACGTCGCGGCGGCCAAGGACGAACTCGCCTACGCCGTCGACGAGCTGGGGCTCGACGGCATCGGCCTGCTCACCAGCTACGGCAACCGCTACCTCGGTGATCCGGAGTTCGAGCCGCTGCTCGCCGAGATCGCCGAACGAGGCCTGCCCGTCCACGTCCACCCGGGCACCCCGCCGGCCAAGGACCTGGCCACCTTCGACCTGCCGCCGTCGCTGTACGAGTTCACCTTCGAGACCACTCGCACCGTGATCAGCCTGCTCTTCAACGGCGTACTGGAGCGGCTGCCCCATCTCAAGCTGATCGTCTCCCACGCCGGCGGCACCCTGCCGTTCCTCGCCCAGCGCCTCACCTATGGCCCCACGATCGGCAAGTACCTGACCGAGCGTGCACCCAGCGACGTCATCGCGTCCCTGCGCGGTCTCTACTACGACATCGCCATGTCGGCCAACCCCTACGCCCTGCCGGCCCTTACCGAACTGGCTGCCCCGGACAGGATTCTGTTCGGCAGCGACTTCCCGTTCATGCCGGCCGCCCACACCACCGAAAACGTCACCGGATTCGCGACGTACCCGGGCTGGAACGACCAACAGCGCATGGCCATCGGCCGAACCAATGCCCTGCAACTGTTTCCGCGTCTGGCCGAGCAACTGCGCGGGACTGTCTGATCAATGGGTGATCTTGGTTGTTGAGGTGTCAGTTGCTGGTGAAGGAGAGGAAGGGCACCATCTCGGCCCAGGCGTCGAACCACAGCTTGGCCACAGCTGGATATTTGGTGCCCGACTTCTAGGGGAACTCCAGGAACCGCTCGGTCGCGGCGACCGAGTATGAGGACAGTCCTCGACGTCGCGGTTGCGGAGTTCGGTGAACACGCTGAGCCGGTGCCTGGCGCCCTGGTCTCCGTCACCTGCCCAGATCCCGAGGACGTTGCGGGTGCTCTCGACGGTCACGGCCATGGCGATATGGATCGGTCGGTTCGCAATCTGGCCGTCGTGGATCTTCACGTTGATGGCGTCCACGAACGCGACCGGGTGGACGCGGTCCAGCGGCCGTGACTGCCATTCGGCCATGCCCACCATGACCTTGTGCGTGATCGTGGTGATGGTCTGCTTGGACACCTCAGCCCGTACACCTCGGCCAGATGCGCGGCTATCCCCCCCGTGCGGCGACCCCTCTTGCGGACAGTGGCAGCGCCATTTCATCAACGCCGGTCAGACGGCGCTGCCGCTTCTCGACGATCTGCGGCTCGAAGGTGCCGGCCACGTCGCGAGGCACCTTCACCTCGGTCGGGGCCGCACTGGGTGCAGGAAGTCGGTGCCGAGTTCCCGGTAAAGCAGCCGGTCGCGCAGGAATCACAGCTCGCGATCGCGAGCTCGTGCGTGACCGTGACCATGGCGGGTTTCCCTTTCTGACGGGCGGAGATGCGGCGCAAGTACACGGAGTGAGCGTCATTGGATTGGGGGATGTCGGCCAGCGCCCAGGCTGAGTGAAGTGCGTGGCGTCCGAACAGAATGGGCAACGCTGCCCGTGAGGTATCGGTCACCGCGTGACGACCTTGGCTTGTCGTGCGAGCGCGATGTCGCCGCTGACCAGCGGCGTGTGCCTATGTCCAGTCTCGCCCCTCGGACACAGAGCACGTACACATGGAAGAGCGGGTTGTGACTCGACGGTCACGATCCGCTCTTTTGCGTAGTAGGTCAGCTTGAGAGGCCGAGGGCCAGGTAGAGCCGCTGCTTGCCTTCGGGGGAGGCGGTTGAGAGGGCGGAGTGGATGCTCCGTGAACAACGGATGCGCCAACACCGCCCGATCAACCATGCCCCTCACCACCAGAGCATGCCCACCCGCAATCACGCACCAACTCGTTAAGGGTAGGCGGGGGTGGCGGTAATGCGTCGGCAGGCAGGGTCTTCCACTTGGGTCACGGGGCGTCGGGAACTCCAGGACCTTGGAAGTCCGTGCCCTGCGTTGCTCCCGGAAGGCGGCCGGGCTGACAGATCGTCATGGACCGGACCTCTTTGATCTTTCCAACGGCTGTCGGCGGTTGCTTCTGTGCACCGTCTGCCCATCGCTCGAAGGTGGTGCGCATTTCTTCCGGTGTCTCAACATGAGTCCCTCCCCCCCCGCCGACTGCCTCCACCCTTGACCCCTATGAAGCCGTCCAGCACTCGGCCACACGCACATCTGGTGGCTTCGCTTCCTTTTCCTGTGGCCGAGCCACCTCCGCCTTGACCGGGCGATGAGCCCAGTGATCTGATCAGTACCTGGCTTGTCCCGATCTCGCCCGGATTGCGGTTTGATCCGAGGAGACACGCAATGGCTTGCGGCCATGGCTCCAGTAGTCATGGCAAGCAGAGGCAGCTTCGTGGCCCAGGCCAAAGTGAATTCCCGCACGACGTGCCGTGTGCCGCGTGCTGTGCCGGATCGGTGGCTCCGCCCCCTTTCCCTGCCCCTATGGAGAACCGATGGACCATGTACATTCCCGCGAGCGCACGGGCCGCAGACGCCGCGCGCTCCTGGGCGCGGCTCTAGCTCTCGCATCGACCGTGCTCGGCACCGTCGGTGTCACCGCCTCGGCGGCTTCGTCCACCTCGCCAGACGTGCGAAGCGCGGCCGTGACCGCGCCGCCGTCGAGCGGGACCCTGTTCGACGACTTCAACTACACCGGCCCGGACGATCCAGGCCTCGCCGCGCATAACTGGACCATACGCGGGGAGACTGGCGGGCCCGGCCCGATCGGCGCGAAATGGTCGCCGAACGCGGTGAGTTTCCCCGCTGACTCCACCGCGCAGGGCGGCCGGGCCATGCAGCTGCGAGCCAGCACCGACGGCACGGCCGCCGGAACCGTACAGGCCCAGGTCAGCACCGCCCAGCGCAAGTTCTACAGCGGCACCTATGCCGCACGCGTCTTCTTCACCGACAGACCCACCGCCGGCGACAGTGACGGTCGCCCCGTGGACCACCCGGTCCAGACCTTCTATGCCATCACCCCGGAGAACCCGCTCTACAGCGAGCTCGACCACGAGTACCTGCCCAATGGCGGCTGGGGCGCCCCCGGTTCCTCGCACTTCACCACCGCATGGCACGACACGGAGCCGGCGGACAAGGAGACGTACAACAAGGAGAACGCGGTCACCTCGCTCCAGGGCTGGCACACCCTGCAGATGACGGCCGTGAATGGTGCGGTCGACTTCTACCTGGACGGCCGGAAGTACTTCAGTCCGTCCGCGAAGTACGCCCCGCGTGAGCCCATGACACTGAACTTCAACGAGTGGTTCATCGACCTGGTGTCTCCCGGCCAGACCCGCACCTGGGACCAGAGGGTCAACTGGGTCTACTACGACGACTCCGGTGCCCAGACACCTGCGCAGGTGGACGCCGCCGTCAACGGCTACTACGCGGGCGGCATCCACTTCGTCGACACCGTGCCCACGAAGAGTCCCGCGAACGACCACGACGGCGACGGTATCGGCGACCTCTCCCTGCTGTACGACTACGGCAAGGGCAGCGCCACCGGTTGTGCCCAGAACGGAAGCGCCAGGCGCACCGCGCTGTTCAGCCTGTCCGGCAAGGCCGACCGTTCCGGCGGTCTGAGCGGCATCACCCCCCTGTCGGACAGCCCCTGCGAGACGGCCAGTCCGAAGTTCGTCACCTCCGGCGACTTCAACGGCGACGGCAAGAGCGACGTAGCCGCGTTCTACGACTACGGATCCGCAGGTTCCACCTGCTCACCCACCAACCACGTGGCAATCGTCGAATGGCTCGCCGACCCGAAGGGCAGCGGTGCACTTCAGTCACCCAAGACGGTCTGGGAGAGCACCTGTTGGGGCGGTGGGACCTCATTCATGAAGTCCGGTGACTTCAACGGCGATGGCAAGAGCGACCTGGCCCTGCTGTATGACTACGGTGCCGGGCACGTCCGCCTGTTCACGCAGACCGCCGATGGGAAGGGCAGCGGCGGGTTCGGCGGCGTGGTGTCCCAGTGGGACGGAAGCAGTTGGGGCACGGGCACGAAGTTCCTCACCTCCGGCGATTTCAACGGAGACGGGAAGAGCGACATCGCCCTCTTCTACGACTACGGCGCTACCGGCGCCACGTGCAAGGGCAATGCCCACCAATCCGTTTCCACCCTGACCGCCAACTCGAACGGCGACGGCGGCTTCAACGGCAGCGCAGACCCCACCAAAGTCTGGGAGAGCACCTGTTGGGGCGGCGGCACTGCATTCTTCAACTCCGGTGACTTCAACGGCGATGGCAAGAGCGACCTGGCCCTGCTGTACGACTACGGCGCGGGGAACGTCAGCCTGCTCACCCTGAGTGCGAACCCGAACGGCAGCGGCGGGTTCGGCGGTCTTGTCCCGCGTTGGGACGGGACCCGCTGGGGCGCCGGCACGAAGTTCATGACCACCAGTGACTACAACGGAGACGGCAAGAGCGACATCGCCCTGTTCAAGGACTACGGCGCCTCCGGGGCCACCTGTGCGGGCAACGCCCACCAGGCCATCTCCACCCTCACAGCCGACCCCTACGGCACCGGCGCCCTGCACAGCCCGGCCACCGCCTGGGAGAGCACCTGCTGGGGAGGCGGCACCGCGTTCATGAACTGACGGCGCGCAGACAAGGCACCGCCCAACTCGCCCGGCTGGGCGGTGACTTGCGGCAAGTGGCGCGGCGCGCGCTGGCTCCCCTCGGTCCCGATGTGGCCTGGAACCGGTCCGCCGCGTCTGGCTGTCCCCAGGGCGCGTGCCCCGGAGTGGAACTGGCCGTGCTCTCGGTGTGCGTCGCGGTCGCGGCCTATGTGGCGGGGCTGTGGATCGGGTTCGGAACCAACGGGCGGCTGAGGCATGCGTACGGGCCCTGGGCAACCCGATGCGGGACGAGGTCCCGTCGGTGAACCAACCGTCGTGGAGCGTCTGTTCCTGCTGTCCCGGGAATGGCCGCTGAGGTGGGGTGACGGTACCCGTATCGACCTGGTACCGCTCTGGCCGAACGTGGTGATCTCCACGACCCTCGGCGGCATCGTCATCGGCAGTGTTTTGGCGGTCTGCCGTCTGGTGCGCGGCCGGCCGGAAAACCCCCAATCAACACCTCGCAGAAGGCGGGCAGTTGGAGTGAGCGAGTTCAAGGCCTCAAGCCGACGAGGCATCCTCACTGGCGGCCTCAGCCTGGTCGGCGGCGCCCTCGCGGTCACCGGCCTGCCTGGGCGATGGCAGCCGTGCTCCCCGTCAAGTGGCATGAGCTCGGCTCCAGGGACAGCGGAGCTCCAGCCCAGCCTCACATGGAAAGCGGTGCAACTTGCCGTTTGAGCGCACGGACGGCGGGGCGTTCGACGAGGCGGTGTACGAGCCAGGCTGCGAGCAGCATGACCGCGGTGATGGCAGTGACGAGGAGCCATGGGGGGAGGTGGCCGTGGAGTTGGCGGATGGCTTCCCAGCCGAGTTCCTCGTGGAGGAGGTAGAGGGGGTAGGTGAGGGCGCCGGCGGTGGCCAGCCAGCGGTAGTTGAAGGGGGGATGTCGCTTGATGGCGACGGTGAGGACGGCCGCGTAGAAGAGCGTGATCGCAGCCAGGCAGACGGTCCAGGACAGCGGGTGGTGGACGGAGTTTTCGGCGGGCTTCATCAAGTTCCGCAGCTGCCCCTGGGCGAGGATCCACGAGGCCCCGAGCAGGACCCACAGCGCCAAGGTGGGGCGGAAGCGGTGCATCAGGTAGATGAGGATGCCGGCGACGAAGTACGGGGCGGAGTCGGGCATCGCGAACAGGCTCAGGAGCGGGATGCCGGCGTGGGGGGCCAGAACGGTCAGCAGGAGCCAGATGCCGCAGAAGTAGAGCACCCTGCGGTAGGTGAGGCCGAGCGCGGCGACCAGGGCGAAGAGGAGGTAGAAACGCATCTCCGCCCAGAGGGTCCAGTAGACGGGATCGATGTCGCCGACACCGATCGGCTCCTGAAGCATCGTGAGGTTGGAGAGGATCTTGGAGAGGGTGGCTGGGACCGGTTCGAGGCGGCCCGCCGCGAGCAGGGCGCCGGAGGTGAGCAGGACGGCGAACCAGTAGGCGGGGTAGAGCCTGAGGAAGCGGGAGATGGCGAACTGGCGCAGTGAACGTCCCCAGCAGGACATGCAGATGACGAAGCCGCTGATCAGGAAGAAGAGCTGCACGCCGAGCCAGCCGTAGGCGGCAGCGTGGTGGGCGGTGGGGAACACCCGGGAGGTGGAGGCGCCCCAGGGGGAAGCGGCCCAGTCGTCGAAGCCTATGAAGTGGAAGGAGACGACCATGAGTGCCGCCAGGAGCCGCAGTCCGTCCAGGGCGTAGAGCCGGGTCGTCGCCGTTTTGCCGCCTGTAGTGGTGCCTTTGGGGGGAGCGACGGAAGGGGCGGCCAGCAGGGAAGTCATTGCTTGGTGTCCTTGGGCGCGGGTGTGGTGCGGAGGGTGGCGTCCGGGGCGAGGTGGGCCAGCACGGGGCGGTCTTGTGCGTCGACGGCCAGGGTGTGGGTGCCTACCATTGGGCCGGGGATGGTAGTCCAGCGGGCCGGAGTTCCGGTGCGCCAAGTAGCAGTGCTGGTCGTGCCGTTGTTGTTGCGGGCGGCCAGGAGGGTTTCGCCGCGGCGGGCGAGCAGCGCGAGCGGGCCGTAGCCGCGTGCGGAGAGGCCGGGCCGTTCCACGTGCCACTCGTCGGTGTCGGAGGGAAGCCGACAGAGGAGTGGGCGGCTGCTCTTGGCCTCGCGGTAGGCGAGTACCAGCGTCCCGTCGGGGCCGACGGCCACTGCTGGTGGGTCTGCCGGCGCCGGGAGACCCGTCTTGGCGAACGTGAAGGGTCCGCCCGGTTTCTCCTGCGTCCAGTGGTGGATGGTGTCGTGGCCGGAAGCCAGGACATGGATTCGGCGCTCTGCGCCGGTGACTGCGCTGAGGCCTTCCTGGACGTCAGCGCCGCCGAGGTCGCTCCAGGCACTCCACCGGCCGTCGGGCAGTTGCCGGCGCATGGAGATGCCCTTGGACCAGTTACGGACGAAGACCAGTGCTTGTCCGTCCCTGTCACGCGTGACGACGGGAGTGCCGACGCGGCGCCCGTGGTCCGGGTCGCGTTCGGGGTTGCCGAGGGTGGTCCACGCGCCGAATGGGCCGTTCCTGGTGCGTTGTTCGGCGGTGACGATTTCGCGGGTGTTCTGGGAGGAGGTAGGGCCGAGTGAGGCGACGCGCTCGGCGAACAACTGCCAGCGGCCGTCCTTGGTGAGGCTGGAGGCCAGGCCGGGTAGCAGTTGCTCGGCACCGAAGAGGACGGGTGCGGCCCACGTGCCGCTGGCTTTGGTGTTCTCGCGCCACATGGCGGCCTGGCCGCCGAGTACAGCGAAGGCGGTCAGCCGGCCGTCGGGGTCGAGTTGGAGCGCGGGCGCGGCCGGATAGCGCAGGGACGTGCGCTGCAGCCAGCCGGTGCCGTAAGAGCGGTCCTTGCCGACGTCGTAGTCGCCGCAGCCGGCCGAGAAGTCGCAGCTGTCGGGTGAGCCCCCGTAGATGTTGAGGACGTCGGCCTTGGCTCGGACCAGTTCCTCGGGGAGGTTCTGGGGCCAGCGTTCGTTGTAATAGCCGCGGTAGGAGACCACGGTGTACGGGCGGCCCTCTCCAGGTCCTTGGTAGTGCTCCAGAGCCGCCAGGGTGAACAGGGCCGTGGCGGTGTGATCGGGGTGGTCGGAATAGCCGGTTTGGTCGTGGTGGGTACGGTGCGCGGCGTCGTGCACCTGCATGTCGGGGTCCGGATCCATGGACCTGACCAGGGTGGGCCGGTAGCGGTCGAGCAAGTGGGCAAGGGCGGCGATCACACTGTCGCGGGTGATTGGGTGCGTCTTCCGTACGGGCGAGCCGGTGCTGACAAGGGTGCTGGTCGCCATCGAGGGATCGGCCCACAGCTCCGGCAGTCCCTTGCTGGGGCCGTTTCCGTACGACGTGTGCTGGCGCACGCCGAGAAAGACCAACTGCAGGCCGGGATGTCCGTCGAGGGTGTCGAGTTCGACCTGGGTGCCGTCGGGCAGGGTGAGCGCCTCGGCCTTCCATGCCGTGTGTGCCTTGCCGGTGGCCATGTACGCGTAGGCCTGGCGCAGGCCCTGGCGGCGTGCTCCGGCGTAGGCGGCGACGTCGGGTTTGGGCGGGGTCTTGCTGCCGGGGACCTTGTTGACGCCGCCGGTCTCGCCGCAGTTGAGGTAGATGCTGACCAGCTGGTCATTGGCGGCGATGGACTGGGACAGCTCCGGGTTCATGAAGTACAGGTCGTCGTCGGGGTGGGCGACGATCTGCATCACCCGGCTTCCGCTGTGCCCGTCCCGGCCGGCGGGCACCTTGGCGCGGGCCGGGACAGTGGGCTTGTCCGCACCGGACGAGGTGCAGGCAACGGCGCCGAGTGCGACGAGGCCGCCCACCACGGTGCGTCGGGTCAGGCGACTGGTGGGAAATATGGACACGAGGGAATCCAAGGCGGTGCGGTGGTCGGCGGTCGGTCGAGCCGGTGTCACAGGGGACGCTCGAACCGGCTGGCCACCGGGAAGTACGCCTCCAGGAAGGTCCGGATCAGGCGATCGCTTCGCGCGAAGTCGCCCTCGTTGGACGTGGTGTCGTTGAGGCAGAACACGTCCTTGTCGCGCGCGAGCAGCAGCCGGTCGAGATGATTGGGCGTGTGCGGGTGGGCGACGTCCAGGTACACGTACCGCAGGTCGCCGGGGACTGCGCGGCGTGTGTGGAAGGCGTGGTAGTGGTACAGGGACGACGGGATGGCGATGTCGTCGCTGCTGCGGAACCGGTGGGAAGCCGTCGTGGCGTGCTGCTCGGCGAAAACCGTCTCGATCTCTTCCAGGACGCTGCGGCTCAGGGCGTGCGGAGTGTGCCGCATCTTCTCGACGGGCGTGGTCCCGAACCGCCGCTGGATCAGCGTGCGGTTGTTCTTGCCGGCGGCCGCGACGGGGACGTCCTCGGCAGAGGGAGGACCCAGCGGCACAAGGGCGGGCGAGGGGAAGAACCTGGTTAGCCCGTTGGCGAGGAAGAAGTCCCTGGGGGACAGTTCCGAACCCAGGAACACGTCGTCGTTGAAGTAGAGGAAGTGCTCCGACAGCCCATCGATGTGGTGCAACTGGCTCTCGATGGCGTGGGAGTTGAAGGTCGGCAGCACGCTGGTGTCACGGAAGACGTCCCGGTGCGACACCACCTGGATCCCCGGGGCGGAGGTGTCCAGCCAGGCGGGGGTCTGGTCGTCGGTGACGACGTAGATGGTGCGGATCCACGGCGCGTACATGTCCAGGGACCGCAATGAGTAACGCAGTTCGTCGTGGTCCGCGTAGCGCGCTGCGTTGGCCGCCTCTGCGTGATAACTGGTGCCCGAGAAACGCGAGCGGCGCGTGAGCCACGCCGGGTCGGACCCGTTGACCCACGTGTAGACCGCGTCGACGGGGAAGGTGATGTCCCGGGGCAGGACGGTGGTGAACTCCTCCCGGGTGCGGACCGTCAGCAGGCCACGGTCCCGGGTGCCGTAGGGAGCGGTGAAGGTCTCGGCCGGGGTCTCGACGGTCAGGCCGTCGGCGGGCACGGACTCCACGATCGAGTTGCGACGCGGGGCCGTCAGCTTCTCGCCATCCGCGGACCAGAATTCCAGGTCGCAGCCATGCTCGGCGCCGAGGACCAAGCGCCGACTGGGGTCGGTGTGGTACGTGAACAGTCGTACCACCTTGGCAGAGGCGAAACGCCTCCAACTCGGGGACCGGTAGCCGGCGAAGACCTTCCCGGCGTTCCCCGGAGTTGTCAGGTAGCAGGATTGGACGCTGGAGTGTTCGCTCAGGGCCTGGAGCGCGGCGGCGCGATCGGCGCGAGCGACGGCGACGGTCGTGGCCGAGCGGTCTCGCTGGCGTATGCAGAAGTAGTCGATACCGGCCGAGGCGAGTACCTCGGTGACGGTGGCCAGGTTGGCACGCCGCGCTGCCTCGGGAGACAGACGTGGCTGGGGGAGAGCGAGGCGTGAGCGTCCCTCGATCGTGACCACGACCGTGCCAGAGCCTGCGATCAGCGCGCGGTGGGCCGCAGTGAAGGCTGAGGACCGCAGCCCGGTGGCTTGCAGACCCGCCGAAGCGGCGGTCAGGCGCTGCTTGAACCTGCGGCGCTGCTCGGGCGAGAAACGCCGGGCGATGGCACGCCGCCCATTGGCGGGCAGTGCCTTGCGGTAAAGGGAGACAAGGCCGGAGGCCTCGGCATTCGGCGCTGTGCCACTGACCGTGCCGGCCACGTTGCCAGAGGCGGCGGACTGGTGCGCCCCCGGTGTGGCCTGTGCCCGGTTCCCCTGCGCTGACGCTGTCGTCGGCGCCCCCTGGGCCTGTGTCATGCTGTTTTGCTCCGTTTACTGGTGTTCGTCCCGAGACGCAGGACGGTGCCCCCAGAGGGGCCCGCCGGTGGTCATGAGCCGGACCCTTCAGTCTCAGGTGAAGATAAGATGATGTTCACGTAACGGTAATGTACGTAATGCGCTGGTCAAGACCAATCACTCGCGAGATAGGTGCATATGTCCGAATTGACCGGTAGTTTTCGGGTCTAACCATCCGATTTCACATGGTGCCCGCCAAATCGGGCTATGGACTGGACTGCGGGGCACCGGTTCACATTCCATGGGGTCCCCGGTGCGGCCAGGAGTCGCAGAACACAGAACGGAACGTCATGGGTGAACCCCTCCTGTCCCACGCGGTGCGAGCCGCCAAGTGGGCCCGAGGAGCAGCAAGTCGTGCACGGCTGCGTACCGAACAGATCGACACGCTCCCCGCGCTGGGCGCCCGCGGACGTTCACTCGCTCTGCTGCGACCCGTCCACCTGTCCGTCCTCGGGGGCCGCACCCTCAACCTCGCCCTACCCTGCCCCTCATCGGCCGGTGGCGTGACCGGGGCCCGACTCCTCCTGGAGTCCCGCGGCCGCAGTCAACACCTGCCTCTGGAGGTGGAGCCCCAACCTGACGGCGGAGTTTTGCTGACGTTGACCACCCCGCTGCGCCACGCCCGCCTGGACCCAGCGGACGCCAGGGGACTTCGACTGCACGACGGCATCTGGCGGCTCACCCTGGTGGCCACCGACCATGCGGGCCGACAGCACCGGGCCGCGGTGGCTTCCCCCACCGCGCCCATCGGCGACGGACCCACGCTGCGGACCTCACCCGACCCCGCAACCGGCGTGCGCTACCGGGTGGCCCGAACCGTGGACGGTCACGCCGTGATCAAGGTCTCCGCGCCGCGTCGGCAAGCCGAGTTGACCGCCCTTGACCTGAAGTGGGACCGGATCACCGTGCGGGGCAGGCTACTCGCCGTCCAACCACCCCACGACGCCTACGCAGCCGAGGCGATACGCCGTGGCGCCGGCGGCACACCCATTGCCATACGGCCGCGCTGGCAGGGCTCCGACTTCACCTTCGACCTGCCGCTCGCCGAGATGAGCCGGCACAGCCGCGGCCAGCGCATGTGGGACATCCGCCTGACGTCCAACACCACCCGGATCAAGATCGGCCGCCGTCTTACCGACGTACGCCATCCGAAGCGGGTCTTTCGTACGCCCTTCCGTGCCGTCGCCCTGGACGACGGCACCGTTCTGCGCGTGCACGCCCATCTCTCCGCAGCAGGCACCCTCGCTGTCAGTTGCGCCCCCTTCGTCACCCCCGAGGACTCCACCCGATGAAGATCACGTTCCTGCTCACCTGGGGCGACGAGATGGGCGGCACCGAGATGGCCGCCTACACCCAGGCCACTCACCTGGCACCCAGCCATCAGGTCGAGGTCATCAGCGTCTTCAAGACCCGCCCCGAGCCCTTCTTCGAGGTCGGCCATACCGTCGCGCGCCGCTACCTCATCGACCGCACCGGCCCCTACGAACAGCCGGTCCGCGCAAGCGACTTGAGCGAGCAGGAATGCCGCACTCTCGCCTCGCTGCCCAGCGAGGTCATCAAGCCCTCCTGGGAAGCGACCTTCGACCGCCTCTCCGACGTCGAGATGACCGCCGCACTCGGCTCCCTCGATACGGACGTACTCATCACCACCACCCCGGCCCTGATGGCCGCGGCCGCCGAACTCGCGCCCGCCCGCGTCATCACCGTCCACCAGGAACACCGCGCCTCTCAGCTACGCGGCGCCACCGGCGAGCCCCTGCTGGTCTACGCGCCCCGCATTGATGCCCTGGTCTCCCTCACCGAGCGCACCAACGACTGGTTCGCCGACTCCCTGGGGACGGCCGCCCCTGAACTCGTCGCCATCCCCAACGCCGTCCCCAGCGGCTTCCGGCCCCGCTCCGACCTCGACAGCAAGACCATCGTGCTCGCTGCCCGGATGACGCCGGAGAAGCAACTCGACCATGCCATCGAGGCCTTCGCGACGCTGGCCGAGGAGCACCCCGACTGGACCATGCGGATCTTCGGCGACGGCCCGCAGGAGGTGAACCTCCGCCGCCTGATCGACGGCCTCGCCCTGCACGACCGGGTCCAACTCCTCGGCCGATCCGCCCAGATGGAACAGGAATGGGCGAAGGCGGCACTCGCCGTGCTGCCCTCCCGCAATGAGGCGTTCCCGCTGGTGCTGTTGGAGGTCTTCGCCGCGGGCGTGCCGGTCGTTGCGTACGACATCGTCACCGGCCCCGCCGAGATCGTCCGCCACGGCACCGACGGGCTGCTCGTACCCGCCGCCGACAAGGATTCCCTCGCCGCGGCCATGGCCAAGCTGATGGAGGACGACGACACCCGCCTCGCCTACGGCGCCGCAGCCCGCCATGGGGTGCACGCACGCTTCGGCTCCGCCGACATCGCTGCTCGCTGGGAAGCCCTCTTCACTCGCCTCGTATCGCGGCGTGACGACCCCAAGCGGCTGGCCCAACGCGCCGACCGCACGGCCCGGCGCATCGCAGCCGGTGGCACCCGCAGCTTCAACATCAGTGCTCCGGTCACGGCCCTCGCCCACTCCGCCGATGAGCAGAAGGCGCGCGAAGTCCTCCTCCAGGCTCAGGACCGCAGCGGCACCCTGGTGCGCACCGCCGGCCGCCTCGCCGAAGTCCGCGACGACGTCCTGGCTTCCCGCATGGCCGAGTGGAACCTCGAACTGGTCACCGCTGCCCTCACCGCGCACCAGATCCCGTATGTACTCCTGCGGGATGGTGGCACCTCGTACCGCATCGCCGTCGAAGTCGAGTGCAGGGCCCAGGCATTGGACGCACTCGCCACGGAGCTGCACGGCAAGCCCGTCTACGGCGAACTCATAGCCCCCAAGGGCGCCGCCCCCGGCGCATGGCTGGCTGAGCGGCTGCGCGATGCGGGGGACGTTGCCGGAGTCCGTGTCTTCAAGCCGGTGACCACTACCGGCCGCACCCTGCGATACGGGCCGGCCTTCGGCTGCACCGTCGAATTCTGGGCCGTCAGCGACGAAGACGAGGAATTCCCCGGCTGGCGCAAGGCCCCTCGCGGCTCCACCCTGATCGGCCCACGCCTGCCCAGCCTGGAGACCGCCGCCACGCTACGGGTGGGCGAGCGCGAACACCCCACCGCCGCGGCGTTCACCGGCCGGCTCATGAACGACATCGACTTTCCCATCGACGTCGTCTACACCTGGGTCGACGACACCGATCCCGCCTGGCAGCGGCGCCGCGACAACGCCCGCCGCGAAGCCGGCATCGCAACGACGGGCGGCGCGGACAGCGGCGACGTGCGCTTCCGCAACCGCGACGAACTCCGTTACTCCCTGCGTTCCCTGGCCATGTACGCACCCTGGGTACGCACCATCCACATCGTCACCGACGACCAGGCACCCGCCTGGCTGGAC
The DNA here is from genome assembly GCF_001279695.1 of Streptomyces sp. WM6378. Classification (GTDB taxonomy): domain Bacteria; phylum Actinomycetota; class Actinomycetes; order Streptomycetales; family Streptomycetaceae; genus Streptomyces. The sequence goes on along the minus strand of NZ_LGDD01000120.1, from coordinate 192,625 downwards.
ACCAGCGACCCCCGCATCAAGCTGGTCAGCCACCGGGACATCTTCACCGACCCCACTTGGCTCCCCACCTTCAACTCCCACGCCATCGAGAGCCAGTTGCACCGCATCGACGGCCTCGCCGAGCACTTCCTCTACCTCAACGACGACGTGTTCGTCGGACGGCCGGTGACCCCGCAGGCCTTCTTCGACAGCAACGGCACGGCACACCACTTCCGTTCCCCCACCGCCGTACCGCCGAACGAACTCTCCGAAGACGACGAAGGCTACTTCGCCGCAGCGAAGAACAACCGGACTGTATTGAAGAGGGAGTTCGGCCGCACCGCCACCCACAGCTTCCTGCACGCACCGCACCCCCTGCGGCGCAGCGTCCTTGCGGAGATCAGCGAGAAATACGCTTCCGAGGTCGCGGCAACAGCCGGCAATCGCTTCCGTGCCGCCACGGACCTCTCCATCACTTCGTCCCTCCATCACCACTACGGCTACCTCACGGGACGCTCCACACCAGCGACGATCTCCTGTACTTACGTCAATGTCGGCAACTCCCAGCACCACACGGTCCTGAGCCGCCTCCTGGCCACCCGCGGCCGCACTGTGTTCTGCATCGGCGAATCCGCAGACGCGGAAGTCTCCGTCACGGAGCAGGACCGCACCCTGCGCGCCTTCCTTGAGGCCTACTATCCCGTGCCCTCACCGTTCGAGCGCGCCTAGAACAACACCGACAGAGGGCGTATCCCGGGCCTCGGCGGACCCACCGCCGGGGCCCGCACGCGCCACAAATCGACGCCGTCGGGCATCACGCGCCCATCGGCGACGAGCCTGTCCGATAGCTCGCTTCGACACCGCTTCGGCGCCCGCGGTCGACAGATCCCCGCCCCCATTAGGGGATCTGTTGGCTCACCAGCAGCACCCCCGGGCAGATTCCGGGGCTTGCCAGAATGCTCACGTGCAAGACATGTTGGCTCAGTGCTCGTAAGAGGATCTGCTGAAGCGCCCTGATCGAGTGCAGTCGAGGCGATGGTTCACTGCTACGGCGCGGGGTCGAGGTGGTGAGTGTTCCCGAGGCTGACGACTTGGCGGTTGTGGAAGAAGTCGTCCTCGCGCAGCGTGGTAATGCTGCCGGAGGGGGCCCGGAAACTGGCGTAACCGGCCGACTCGATCGGCATCTTGATCCAGGACGCCACGACGAAGGTCAGCGAGCCGCCGTGCGTCACGATGATCTGGTGTTCGCGCGGATGCCGCAGGATCTCGTCCATGGCCGTGTAGATGCGCTGCGCCCACTCCGCTTTCGTCTCGGCTCCCTCCACGCCCTCGTCGTGGTCCATCCGTTCGCCGACAGCCGGCGGTGGGACGAAGCGTCGGTCCAGCCACTCCTGTGGCCTTCCCTCCGCCTCGCCGTAGGACTTCTCTCGCAGCCTGCGGTCAAGGATCGGCCTTACGCCGAACAGTTCGGCTACCTGCTCGGCGGTTTGCCGGGTGCGCTGCAGATCCGAGGAGAACAGGTCAACCTCGGCGCCGTCCGGGATCTGGGCCCGAAGTGCCTGGGCGATGGAGGCCGCTGCGCGGATGCCGGTGGGCGTCAGGCGGGAGTCGTGCCATCCGCCGACGACTCCCTCGACGTGGTGCGTCGCCTCTGGGTGGGTCACGACGTAAAGAGTGCGCACGAGAGCTTGCCCTTCGTGTGACTGGAGTCCTGTCCCGCAGGACGCGGCCCGCTACCTTAGCCAACACGATCGCGATCCGGCCTTCCTGCGTCGTCGGCCCCGGCGACCGCTCGGGCCAGGGCGGCAGCAACGGTTCGAGGAGCCCACAAGCCGTCGTCCAGGATCCACGGTCGAGTCGTCACACCCACCCGAACGGTCCGATCGTCACAACTGTCGCGCCGGAGCAAGGCACTTCAGCAAGATCCTGTTCCGAGCTCTTCGCTACGAGAACCGTCACTTCGACGATCGTGCTGACGGTCCCCAGAGTCAGCGTCTCAGTAGGCACGCTCACGCATCGAGCGTAGCCGCGGCGGCGAGCCGCCCGAATCTCGGCTCGCACTCAACCCTGGTGCCCTCTGTAGCCGACCCGTCACCATAGGTGGTGCTGCGGCGGCGGCCGCGGCGGACGGTTGGCAGAGCCGGGGAGGGGCCATGAAACGTGCCAGGAGTCCCGAGAACGCCCAGCGCCGGGTCGCGCGCAACCTGGTCCTCTTCACCGTTCCGCTGGCCCTGATACTCCTGTTGTCGGTGCTGCTGATCTGGGAGATCGTGCGCGACAACATGGCCGAGGCGACCCGGGCACGCTGGCCCTGGCGACTCGCGCTCCTCGACCAGCAGTCGCTCGGGCACATGCTTGCGCTCACCGGCGGTGTCGCCTTCGCCCGGGCCCAGTACGCGCGGTCGGTGCGGCCGCAGATCGGCTGGTCCGGGATGCCCATGCCGAACACGTACGGGATGTCCGGTGACGAGGTGTGGGAGGTGACGGTACACAACGGAGGGACGCGAAGCGCCACCATCGAGTGCGCCGAATACGCAATCGAGTGGAAGGGGCAGCCGACGGGCGGCTGGCTGAGCTCTCAGGAAGCGAGCCGCGCGCTGGCCCAAGGGCCGATCGAACGAGCTCTGCCCACGCAGCCGGAAGGCCCGCTTCCCCCTGCACAACCGGCAGTTGAGAATGCATCGGGGAAATCGACGGCGGCGACATCCGCAGGCTGGAAACCCGTGAACGGAAAGGATTTCTATCTCAACACGATTGGCTACGGTGGTCAGCTGGGCACATTTGTGGTGGGACGGTTCTCTCACCGGATCGTGGACGAACTGGCCGACTTGCACTTGCGCATTCGGGTCGTCGACGCGGCGGGCGACCACCACGAGCGCGTGCTGAACTGCTTGATCGGCGCCGAGAACGAGATGCGGGCCGCGGCGGAGGAGATGCCGCCCCCCAGGGCCGTGTTCCCCGCCAGGGCAGGCTCGTTGTCTCTCAAGAAGGGCAGGGCTTCGAAACCGCGACGCGCGCCGGTCCCGGCCCCTCGTAGGCGCCGACCAACGGCCCGCGGAATCCGGGGCGCCCAGGCTGAGCCGCCTGGGCCTGAAGGGATGTGTTGACTTGAACGTCCACCACGATGAAGCCCGACTCACCGCCCAACTGTCGGACCTTGGCGTACAAAAGGGCGGCGCCCTGATGGTGCACGCGTCCCTACGCGCCATCGGCACGACGGCCGACGGCCCCGCGACGGTGGTACGGGCGCTGCGCAGCGCGCTCGGACCGGCCGGCACCTTGACCGTGCCCACCTTCACTCCCGCGAACTCCGACACCTCGCCCGAATACCTGGAACGAGTACGCGGCCTCGACGAGGATGCCGTGGCCGAACTCAGAGCGACCATGGCCCCTTTCGATCCGGCGGAAACCCCTTCCACGATGGGCCTGCTCGCCGAGACAGTGCGCCAGACGCGAGGCGCGATCCGCAGCGAACACCCGCAGACCTCTTTCGCCGCACTCGGTGAAGAAGCGGCGAAGATCATCGAGAACCATCACCCGGACTGCCACCTCGGCGAGGACTCGCCGCTGGCGCGCCTGTACGACTTGCACGCTCAAGTGCTGCTCCTGGGCGTCGGGTTCAACGTCTGTACGACCTTCCACCTCGCGGAATATCGGGTGCCGCGACCGGTTCGGCGCCGCTACAACTGCGTGATCACGCTCGACGGACAACGTCAGTGGTGGACGTACGAGGACGTCGCCCTGAACGACGGCGACTTCGGCACTCTGGGGGCGGACTTCGAGCGCCTGACGCCGGCCGGCACCGTGCGCACCGGCCGGGTCGGTTCCGCCACCGCCCGCCTCTTCAGCCTGCGCAAGGCCGCCGACTTCGCCCAGCACTGGCTCCCCGAACACCGGCCGCCGGGCCGCTGACACGCCCGCCTGGCGGATTCACCCGGCAGCGGCCCTGGACCGACATCGTCATCGGTGCGGTCAAACGCCTCGAAGCCCTCCCGAACCCCGGATGACCAGCCTCGCGGTGGAGACGGCGGACGTCGTCGTCCCGGCGGGACTAGTACCGGGTCTCCCGCCACCTGCTGGTGCGGCACGGCGACGGGTGCCCGGGGCGCATATCAGTTGCCGGTGTGCCGGGCCCACGTCCGTTCCGTGTGACCCGGAGTTAACCCGCGGCGGGCTCCCTTAACGCGCAGGCAATCCCGGGTGGCCGCGTGCTGTCATGTCCGGCTCCTACCTTCCGGTCCGTACCCGCACACCGGACCGACGAACGGGGAGCCGCGATGACGGACACCGCCGCCGCACCATCCGCCAGGACGGGCGCGCAGCCGCCGCCGGAGGGCGGGCCCCGGCGCAGCTACGCCAGGATGGCCGCCGACGAGAGCCGCGAGGACTACTCGCTGCGCTATGCCCCGTACTCCTTCCGGCGCTGGTCGCCCACGATGGTGGCGTCCACTGCGCTCGGCGGCATCGCCTACCTCGCTGACTTCGCGATCGGCGCGTCCATCGTCTTCACCTACGGCTTCACCAGTGGGCTCGCCTCGATCCTTACCGCCGCGACGATCATCTTCGTCACCGGCATCCCGATCGCACGGGCCTGCGCCAAGTACGGCCTGGACATGGACCTGATCACGCGCGGAGCCGGCTTCGGCTACTTCGGGTCCACCCTCACCAGCCTCATCTATGCCTCGTTCACCTTCATCTTCTTCGCCCTCGAAGGCTCGATCATGGCCCAGGCCATGCACCAGGCCATTGGACTCCCGGTCCAGGTGGGGTACTTGGTGACGACGCTCATCGTGATCCCGATCGTGTTCCGCGGAATGGGGGCGCTGGCCAAGGTGCAGGCCTGGACCCAGCCGCTCTGGATCATCGGCATGGTCCTGCCGTTCCTGGTCCTGGCTTTCGAGGCCCCGGACGCCTGGGGCGCGTTCGGCTCCTTCGGCGGCACCGAGGGGGCGGGCTCCGGCTTCTCCTGGATCGGCTTCGGGCTCGGCACGGGCGTGGCGCTCTCGCTCATCGCGCAGATCGGCGAGCAGGCGGACTACCTGCGGTTCATGCCCGCCAAGTCCGAGGCGAACAGGCGCCGTTGGAACCTCGCCGTGCTTGCCGCCGGACCCGGCTGGGTGATCATCGGGGCGGCCAAGCAGCTCGGCGGCGCATTCCTCGCCTTCGTGGCCCTGGATGCGGTCGGCAAGACGCACGCCCTGGAGCCGATCGCCCCGCAGATCGAAGCCCTGCGCCCCTGGCTCGGTTCGTTCGCGCTGCCGGCCGCCGCGCTGTTCGTGATCGTCTCGCAGGTGAAGATCAACGTGACCAACGCGTACAGCGGTTCGCTGTCCTGGTCGAACTTCTTCTCCCGGCTCACCCACCGCCACCCGGGCCGGGTCTGGTACATCTTCCTCAACCTCGCCATCGCGCTGACGCTGATGGAGATGAACATGTTCGCAGCCCTCAACAAGCTGCTCGGCTTCTACTCGAATGTGGGCATCGCCTGGATCACGGCCGTCGCAGTGGACCTCGTCATCAACAAAAGCGTGGGCTGGAGCCCCAAGTACATCGAGTTCAAGAGGGCTTATCTGTACGCCGTGAACCCGGCCGGGTTCGGCTCGATGGCGATCGCCTCGGTCGTCTCCATCCTGGCCTTCTTCGGTCTGTTCGGCCGGTACGCCGAAGCCTTCTCGACGTTCATCGCGGCCGGACTCGCCCTCGTGCTCTGCCCGTTGATCGCCTGGGCCACCCAAGGCAGGTACTACCTCGCCCGCCCCAACCCGGTGAACGGACCGGAAGCGGCTGTGGCGGACGTGACGGCCACCCACACCTGCGCGGTCTGCGAGACGGCCTACGAACTCCCGGACATCGCCGACTGCCCGGTGCAGGCCGGGCCGATCTGCTCGCTGTGCTGCTCGCTCGACGCCGAGTGCGGCGATGCCTGCCGCAAGGACCCGGCGGCGGGCCCGGTCCTGATGCCGCTGCCGACTGTGCGTACCACGGTCTGACGGCCCGAGTTCCGTAGCAGTGGGCGCGCCCGCGAGCCGCGCGAACTCCTCCAGGGTGACGTTGCCGTCGGTGGTCTCGAACGGCACCGGCACTTCGCCTGGCACCAGGTGCTGGCGGGCGGCGACGCCGGGGCGCTCGACACCTGGCGGCCGGTCCTCGCCGACGGCATGGGCTGCACCGAGGAGCCGCAGATGAGCCAGGCGCGCCCTGCTGCGGCTGCTGCGGACGAGCCGCCTCGACGAGGCCCGCTCCCACCACCTCACCGGCTACCGGCGGGTCCGGGGCAACACGGGCATGCAGGACGAGGTCGGCCTTCACGTGGAGTTCTGCGCGCTCTCGCGCAATGAGGGCCGGGGCCTTGAGATCCTCGCGGAGAACCGCTCGCTCTTCGAGGCGGCCGGCGCCGCGCTGGCCCACCTGGACTTCCTCACCGGCACCGACGTCCTGCTCGCCCGCCTCGTCGCGGACGGACACGACGGCACCGCGGTCGCCGGGCCCGTGGGAAGGAACTGGACGACGGGTGAACTCCTCACCCACGTACGCTCCGAGGCGGACCGGCTCACCAAGGCGTTCGGCGGGCGCAACGGCTCCACGGCCGTCTCGCGACGCCGTCAACTGCGCCTCGCCCGACGGCCGTTGCTCGACGAACCGCTGCCGCTAGGACTGCGAACCTCCCTGCCGCGCTCGCCCTCGCCCGCGGCCGTCGCGGCAGCCCCTGTACCCGCCACCGGGGTGGAGACTCCCCAGGACTTCGTCGCCCTGGTGCGCGAGGCGCGGCGCATGGCGGCCGTGGGGCACCCGGGGGCCGACAGGCTGTGGACCGGCGTCGCCGAACGCCTCGCCGACGGCACCGCCACGCACGACGACCGGCTCGGCCCGCCGGACCTTCCGCATGCGGAAATCGCCGAGCAGCGCGCCTACCGGCTCTCGCGCGAGGACCGCCACACGGAGAGCGTCACCGAACTGAAGGGGGCCGCCGAGCTGTTCGCGGGGCTCGGGATGCCTGGCACGACCTCTCCGCACGCACCCGCGTCCTCGCCTGGGCGACGGTTTCCGGAAGAGATGTAGAGGACGAGGCCTCGCAGGAGGGCCGGGGAGCAGATCACGTAACCGGGAGCCCGGACGTGGACGCGGACCCGGTCCGGGCCGGCATCGACGGAGCCTTGCGCGAGGCGGAACGCCTCAAGACCGAGGCCCCGCTCAGCGGCGGAGCCTCGGCGCGGGAGAGCCGCGTCCGAGGAAGACCCGGCGGCGGCACGTGCCCTTGAATACCTCACGGTGCTGTACTCGTGCACGTTCGCGGCCTATCAGGAGGTCATGCGGCAGCTGCCGGAGCCTGCCGAGGCGGCCGTGGCGCGGTTCGAGGAGTTCCTGCGGCTCGCGGACACCATCGCCGCTCGGGAGGACGAGCGCGGGCTGCAGACCATGGCCCGGAAGGCGGATCTCGCGGGGGCCGCCCAGATCCTCGATGCCCTGCGGCAGGACTACCGGCGGCGACAGCAGGGCTGAGCGCCCCGGCCCGGGTCCCGCGCGACGGCCGACGATCGCGTGGTGGCCCGGTCAGGCCGGCCGGGACGGGGTGTGGATCCTCGCTCGCAGGCCCTCGGCGAACGCCCGCGCCGCCTCCAGGTCGGCGGCGTTGGGGTGTTGCTTCCTGATGCCGCCGATCGGCTTGAAGGGAAGCCAGGTGTCCAACGCGCGGCACGAGAAGGCGTCGATCGCCTCGAAACCCTTCTGCTGGAGAAGCTGTAGCAGAGGGCGGGTGTAGGGCCGGAACGGTGCTTCTGGAAGTCCGCTGGTGGCGAATACGAATGCCTTGCCCCGATCTTCCTTCGGGAGGGACCGGACGAACTCGCGCAGTCGTGGATGGAAGGCCATGGAGAAGATCCCCGAGCCGAATCCCACGAGGTCGCAGGCGGAGAGTTCCGCCAGATCGACCTGTTCGGGGGTGACGACAGGGGCCTCCAGGACGTGGCCCATGGCGTCGGCGATCCTCTTGGTGTTGCCGTGCGACACGGAGACACACACGATCATGGCCTTCATGGCGATGCTCCTTTCACTTCCACGATTCCCGCCCATGGGACACGGCCCGACCCGAGACCGTGACACCGCACGACTGTGACCCCCATCACCTTCGTCCGGGTCGAACGCCCGGAGTCGACGCCGCACGACTTCGCGGGCTTTTAGTGCGGAATGAGGGATTCAGTGAACTTTTGTGGCGCGCCGGACGTCTAGTGATGTGGGTGGCCGTTGACCTGGCCGCCTGATGGGGGTCACCGCGCGCATTGACCTGCGCGACGGTGCACGAGACGAGAACACGGGGGTGTTCCATCTTGACCGACATCATCGAACGCATCGCGGACCGGCTGACCGGCGAGGCGTCACCGACCCCGAAGGACGGTGAACTGAGGCCGTACATCGCGCAGTTGCCCGTCCCACCGGTGCTGCGCCCGGCCTCCGGTGACGTACGCGAGGAAACAGAGATCGCCGTACGGCCGACGTGGGTGAGGCTGCATCCGCAGCTGCCGCCCACTCTGATGTGGGGGTACGGGGGGCACGTGCCGGGACCCACCATTGAGGTGCGGCGCGGACAGAGGGTGCGCATCGCGTGGACCAACCGCGTCCCGAAAGGCAGCGAATATCCCGTCACCGCCGTCGAGGTTCCGTTGGCCGCGCCCTCGCCGTCCACCGAGCCGGGGCGCGGCGGTGCGGAGCCCAACAAGGGCGTCGTGGCGCTGCCGGCCTGGACGGTGACGCACCTGCACGGCGCCCGTACCGGTGGCGGCAACGACGGCTGGGCGGACAATGCCGTGGGGTACGGCGATGCCCAGCTCTCGGAGTACCCGAACGACCATCGGGCGGTGCAGTGGTGGTACCACGACCACGCGATGAACATCACCCGGTGGAACGTCCACACGGGTCTGTACGGCACGTACCTGGTGAGGGACGACGAGGAGGACGCACTTCAACTTCCGTCCGGTGAGCGGGAGATACCGCTCCTGCTCGCCGACCGCAATCTGGACACGGACGACGACGGCCGGCTCACCGGCCGCCTGCTGCACAAGACGGTCGTCGTCGACCCGAAGAACGCCGAGACGGGCAAGCCGGTGACGCTGCCCTTCACGGGTCCGTACACGACGGTCAACGGCCGCATCTGGCCGTACGCCGACGTGGACCCCGCCTGGTACCGCTTCCGGCTGGTCAACGCGTCCAATGCCCGGATCTACGAACTGGTGCTGGTCGATGAGGACGACCGGCCGGTCCCGGGCGTGCTCCACCAGATCGGCAGCGACGGGGGGCTCATGCCGAGCCCCGTGTCCGTCGACTTCGGCCACGACCTGCCCACGCTCACCATTGCCCCGGCCGAGAGGATGGACCTCCTCATCGACTTCCGGGCGCTGGCGGGCCGGACCGTCCGCTTCGTCAACAAGGGGCCGAACGCGGCACCGGGCGTGCCCGACGTGGCGGGCGGCGTGCGCTATCCGCAGGTCATGGAGTTCCGCGTCGGCACGTGCGAGGACCCGGGGGAGCCGGGCGAGGGCGACGGTTTCGAGCTGCCGAGCGTCCTGTCCGGTTCGTTCCGCAGGATCACGCACGACGTCGAGCACGGCCACCGCCTCGTCGTGCTGACCCCGCCCGGCACGAAGGGCGGCGGCGGGCACCCCGAGATCTGGGAGATGGCCGAGGTCCAGGACACCGGGGACCTGCGGCTGCCGGCCGACGGCGTCGTCCAGGTGCGCGGCGCGGACGGCGCGACCAAGACGTACCGCCGCATCGCGCGCACCTTCAACGACGGCCTGGGCTTCACGATCGCCGAGGGCGCCTACGAGCAGTGGAGCTTCCTCAACCTCGCGGTGAACCCGCCCGTCACGCACCCGATGCACATCCACCTGGCCGATTTCCAGCTGCTCGGCCGCGATCCGTACGACGTGTCGGGGTTCGACCCGACGGTGGGCGGTACGCGCACTCCCGTGGCGTTCGACCCGCAGCGGCAGATACCTCTCGCGCCGAATGAGCGTGGCTACAAGGACGTGTTCCGGGTGCCCGGTGGTCAGGTTCTGCGCGTGATGGGCCGGTTCGAGGGGGCGTACGGGCGGTTCATGTACCACTGCCATCTGCTGGAACACGAGGACATGGGCATGATGCGGCCGTTCGTCGTCATGCCCAAGGAGGCGATGGCGTTCGACCACGGAGCCGGACACGGCGGCCACGAGGGGCACACCGGCTGAACGGGGGCAACGCGCTTCTCCACCAGCACGGTGGAGACCTGCCTGCCCGAGCGCACTCCAACAGAAGCCTCCCCGGCCCCTGTTGGGGTGCGCGTCGCCGATCAGGCTCCGCGCTCCGTGGTTCGCTCCGCGAGCCAGCCGGTCATCGCCCGTACGCCGACGCCGATGGCGCGCTCGTCCGGGGCGAAGTCGGGGTAGTGCGGGTAGGCCGTTGTGATGGGTGCGCCGGGGGCACGGACGCCGAGGAAGGTGAACGTGCCCGGGACACGGTCCAAGTAGAGGGCGAAGTCCTCGCCGCTGAAGGGAGGGAAGGCGGCATGGAGCACGGTGACCGCGTCCCGGCCCCGTGTGCGGCGCAGGTGGTGGGCGAGCACGCGGGCGTCGCGTTCTGGGCAGACCATGGCGGGGAACGGGTCGGCGGGGAAGCTCACCCCGGCCCCCGGGTGTGAGGAGGCCAGGCGGCGGATGTCCTGGCGTACCTCCGTGTACCGCTCCTGCGGCCAGCAGCGGTAGGACACGCTCACCTTGGCCTCCTGCGCCCTGGCCCGGACGGTCACGAACCGTGCCAGCGGTCCGTCGGGTGTCTGGGCGTCGGCGATGAGCCGCTCGATGTCCGCGGGCGTCTGTGGCGGTGTCACGGTCGAGAGCGCGCCGATCTCGGCAGCCATCCGCCGCGCCGTATCGGGCGCGTCCGGTCCGGAGAGAGTCACCTCCGCCTTGTCCAGGCCCGGCAGCCCGAAGCCCGGGGCCATGGCGAACTGGCCGACAGGGAACGGCCCGCAGTGCAGCGCGTGGATCTCCTCGACGCGGGTGCGCTCCAGCACGCCCGCGTCGATCATCGCTCGCGCCCCGGACAGGCTCTCCTCGGCAGGCTGGAAGACGAACACCACCGTTCCGCCCAGTTGCCGGCGCAGCCGCGCCAGGACCTGCGCGACGCCGACCGCCACGGTGGTGTGGATGTCGTGCCCGCAGACGTGGGCCGCCGCCGCGCCGCCCCCAACGATGTCCTGGGGCGGCACGGCGTCCATGTCCGCGCGATACGCGACGGTCCGGCCCGGACGCGAGCCCCGCAGTACGCCGACAACGCCGTTGCCGCCCACTCCGGTGGTGACCTCCAGGCCGGCCGCTCGCAGCTCTCGGGCCACCACACCGGCGGTGCGCCGCTCCTGACCCGGCAGCTCGGGGTGCTGGTGGATGTCCCGCCGCAGAGCGACCAGCCCGCGCTCCAGGCGAGCCACCTCGGCGTCCACCGATCCCTGCGCCACCGGCCCCGTCCGCCCATGGGCGACGGCCCTCCCGGCAGTACCCCACACCATTGCGGCACTTGCTGCCGCTGCGCCGGCCAGCACCGTACGGCGCGCGAGAGCGTGCTTCACGGGATGCTTCACTGTTCCCCCTTCGTGCGGAATCGCTGTCACGACACGATCGCCGCACGCAGACCCCGCTGCCCATCCGGCTGACCACCACGCAGGGGTGGGGACAGCCCCACCGGCTCCTGGACGCGGCTCGGTGCCGGCCCGTTTCCGCGGACCGGCACCGAGCGGGATCAGTAGGCCGGGATCAGTAGGCCGTCGTGACCGTTACCCCGCTGAACGCGGTCTTCGCGTACAGGCTGAGGTACCGGTATCCGGCGGTCTTGTTGGTGACGGTGATGCTCTCGGTGTTGCCGGCCTTGATCGAACGGGCCGTGTAGGACGTGTTGGTCGCCCAGTTGCTCGGGTTGTAGTAGAGGTCGGCGTTGCCGGTGCCGCCGGTGGTGGTGATGTGCAGGGTCACCGTTCCGGCCGGCAGGTACAGGAACATGTAGTCCAGGTTGCCCGCCGTGGCCGCGCGGCCGGAGCGGGAGCAGTTCCGGTCCATGACCCGGGGGTCGGCGTTCGTGCAGGTGGGCAGGGCGCCGGTCACCGCGACGGACTTGGTGGTGGTGTTGGTCAGGCCCTTCGCGTCCGTGACCTTCAGGGTGATCGTGTAGGTGCCGGGGGCCTTGTAGGTCTTCGACGGGTTGGTGGCCGTGGAGGTCGTACCGTCGCCGAAGTCCCACGCGCGGGCGGTGATGGTGCTGCCGGCGTCGGTCGACTTGTCGGTCAGGTTCACCGACAGGCCCGAGACGGTGGCGTCGAAGGCCGCGACCGGGCCGCTGGTCGTGGCACCGCAGGCGCCGGCGGCGCAGGCGTCGAGCCAGGTGTTGAAGTCGGCGTCGTAGCGGGTGCCGATGCCGGTGTTGTAGACCGCGTACGCGCCGGTGTAGTCGCCGGAGCGGAACTTGGCCAGCATGTTCTGGACGTCCGCCGGGTGCTTCTCGACCATGTAGCGGGTGGCGAGGTAGCCCCACGGATAGGTGCGGGTCTGGTCGGAGTTGGAGTACGAGCTCTGCCACAACGTGCTCAGCGGGTAGGTGTGCTGGGCGGCGTCGGAGATCGCCTCGGTGTCGGGCAGGCCGCGGTAGCTGTACGAGACGTACTCGGCGAAGCCCTCGATCCACCAGATGTCCGGGACGACCTGCCCGGCGTTGAAGTCACCGGCCATGTCGTAGCGGCCGTCGAGGTAGTGCGTGTACTCGTGGTTCAGGTTCCAGATGTCGGCGGGGAAGCCGTCGTTGACGCTCTTCACGTAGGAGAGGAAGCGGGCCTGGTTGGCCGGGTCGGAGGGGTTGCCCTCCAGGTACTCGCCGCCGTTGTTGGTGCTGTTGCCGAAGATCCAGCCGGAGTACGTCTGGTAGTCCTTCGGGCTGGCGAACGTCACGATCTGGATGTTGGTGTTGTGGTCGTCGGCCACCGGGCCGTTGTCCTTGACGATGCCGTGGAAGTACGCGTCCTGGCCCTGAAGGCTCTTGCACGCCTCGGCGAGGGCCGCGCTGGTCAGGGACTGGGCGCGGAAGGTGTGGCCGGCGTCGCAGTTGTACGTGATCGGCAGCGCGGCGCTGGTGAGCTGGCCGATAAAGTCGCAGGTGCCGTAGTACGAGCACTGGGCCTTGTCGTTGGCGTCGGTCATCGCGGCGACCCCGACCCACAGCGGCGCGGTCGAGCCCGTGATGGCGGACGCGCCGAGCAGGCCCTTGACCAGCGGACGCACCTTGGCCTGGAGCGCGGGGGTGTCGAGGAAGCGGGCCATCTCCGTACCCGCGTTGGAATCCAGGTAGAACCACGTGTCGTTGAGCTTGGCGAGGTGGCTCAGCGTGAACGTGCTCAGTGTGTCGATGATGCTCGGGTCGGCGGTCACCGCCGAGATGTACGCGGGGTTCCAGTGGCCGCGGAAGAGCGGGGTGAACACGTCGTTGACGGCGGTGTCCATGCTCCAGTACGCGTCGTAGGAGCTGTTGTAGGCGTTGAGCACCTTCTTGTACGTATTCAGGTAGCGGGCCTGCTCGTTGGCGCTGTCGGTGAGGATCAGGACCTCGCCCATGATGTCGCCGTTGGCCGCGCTGACGTCCATGAAGTGCGAGGACGCGGTGAAGGTGTCCAGGGCGGCCTCACTGGCGGTGGCCAGGGTCGGGCCGTAGGGGCCGACGTCGGAGGCGTTGTTGGACTGCACGTAGTACCCGGCACGCAGGAACAGCACGAGCTGCCACACGTTGGTGGAGTTGTCACCCGGGTAGGTGCGCGCCGTGTTCTGCAGGGCGCCCGCGATGGTGACCATCTGCGCCTCGCGGAACGCGTTGTAGGCGTTGGTCCCGGTGAGGCTGAACAGCGTGTTGACGCAGTCGGTGGTCGACGCCTGGACGAACGCGACCAGGTCGGACCCGGTCCGGCTGCCGAAGTCGCCCGGGGTGCAGGACGCCGCGGCGGCGCCCTTGGCCGCGTTGCTCTTCGACTTCTGCGGGGTCGGCGAGGTCAACGGCCTGTTCGGAGGAAGGTGAGCGGCGTCGATCGGGCTGCGGCGGGCGTCGGAACGGTCGGACATGGCGGCCGTCGAGCCGACGGGCGGCGGCGCGGCCTGGGCCTTGCCGTTCTTGGCGGACGGGGTGGCCGCCCCCGGGTGGCCGTCCGCGGCTGCGGCCCGGCCTGGTTGGGCGAGCATGGCGATGCCGAGACAGAGCGCGAGGGCAAGTATCAGGAAGCCGGTGAGACTTCGTCTCTGGCTGTCCGGTCGGGTGTTCACGTGCCGCCTCCCAGCGGTGTGGCCGCGCTCCGGCGCGCGGCGGGTGGGGGTACCGCGGGCCTGGCCCGCCCGGCTGCCCCGACCTCGGGGCGCGACGGAGCGGACCCGGGTGACCCGCGGGTCGTGCTGATCAATTGGCATGAACGCGGCTTGGTTCATTGGTTCTGCGGTCTGTAAAATTGCATATGTCACATGGCTTGGGAAGGGAGTGCGGGTAAACCGGAGGCAATTCCTGGGGGACGGAGGCGACTTGACGGTCCTTCTGGGCCGCGTGGACATCGCCCGAGCACGAGCAGGCGGCAACTCGGGTTCTGGGCTCCGGCTTGACCTCAACCGCGCTTGACGTTCCATGCTCCTTGGCACAGGGCGACGACAGGAGTTTCGTGTGACAACGCATCAGCTGCCGGATCTGGCCCGGCTCGACGCCGGGACCACGCTGATCAGCGAGTGGATCGTGGACACGCCGGACCGGCAGGACCGGGCGGGCCGCGCGCTGCTTGGGGAGTGGGGCGAGCTCTCGGTCAGGGTCCGACCCAAGGCTTTCCTGCAGCTCAGCTGCTTCGCGAGCGCGGACGGGCGTGTGCTGCTCAGCGTCGCGCAGTGGACCAGCGACGAGGCCCACCTCGCCTTCGTCCGCGAGCACCGGGCTGACATGGTCGGCCGCATCGACCGTGAGGTCCCGGGGATCAGGCGCCCCGGGCTGGTCCGCTACCGGTTGGCGCACACCGTCGTACCTGACGGCACCGGCGACGACACGACCGACATGATCGTCGTCGCGCGCGCCGGGAGTGAGTCGGCGTCCCATGCCGAGCGATGGGCCGAGGCCACCGCCGACGGACTTCGGGCGGCTCCGCCCCTGGGCATGGGCGCCGCCCACGTCTTCGTGAGCGAGGACGGTGCCCACGGCCTGCTCTACACACCGGTGACCCAGGCGAACGGCGTTGTCGGTGCGCGGCCCTACCGGCTGCTCGGCGCCGTCGCCGGGCCGGGCGCCGGTGCGGATGGCGTGGGCTCAGCGGGGAGTGGGCGTTCTGACGGCGCGGGCAGCGCGTAGCCGACTCCGGACAGCGGTGCCGGCAACCTCCACGGGCGACCGGTCCCGGGGCGGCGGCCGTTGGGGCGAGCGGTAGCCGCGGCGGTGTGCGGTGTGGCTCACCCCCTGCCGCCCGGTCCGATGAACTCCCCGGTCGCGCCAGTCGCGACCTGAGGTCGGTCGTCTCGTACCGGCGCGGCAGGCGCGCCGCACTCCGGCCGCCCGAGTGAGCCGCGAGCCCGCGCTGAACTGCCTTGTCCTGTCAGCCGGATCCGGCGGATTGAGGAGGGGAGCGCGCTTCCGTTGGGCGGAGGTATGGCGGTCACCGAAATCGCGGCGCCTGCGGCAGGCCGCGCGGGGGCCCGGCGGGTGAGCGAGGGCGGACTCGTTGGCCGCTCAGGGGATCGGGGCCCGGCCCTCCGCCGACGGCCCGGGCCCGCCGCCTTCGCGTCAGCGCTGGCGAGCTGCCAGTGCCTTGGCCGCCTTCATCCGGGCCGGGGTCGTGGCCTCGATCGTGCCCGCGCCCTCGTCCGGCTTGATATCCCAGCCCCGCAGCTTCGCCGCGACCCGGCGCAGCGCCGGGTCACCCGGCTTCACGTCGATCTGGAAGTGCGACTCCTTGGCCGGCCTCAGGTCGCCGCCCCACTTCACGACGCCCTCCAGGTCGGCGAGGATGTCGCGGACCACTACGAGCTCGTGCGGGAAGAACCCGCCCTGCGCCCGCGCCGGATAGAGCAGCGGACGGATCGCGATCGCCGTACCCGAGAGGTAGTTGCTCTCGTACGGCGCCGCCACCGTGTGCGACGTGGCGTGGCCGGTGACCTCGCCCGGCGCGAGCGTGGCGATCTCGTAGTGGAAGCGGCGAACCACGTGCGTCAGCATGGTGGCCACATCGCCGTCTGCCGCGTCGAAGTGGACACCACCCGTGCCCTCGACACGGTGGGCCGGGGCCGAGTCGAGCACGCGCCACCCGTTGGCGCTGGTCCTGCCGCGCCACTGGGTGCCGGCCGCGGCGGCCACCGTTGTGGTCACCCCGCCGAGCGCGAGCGCCGCGCCTGCGGTGGCACCGAGGCCGGTCAGCAGAAAGCGGCGACGGTCGAGCCGTATCGCCGGCGTCATGACATCACGCATGAGTCAAATCCCCCTCCTTGGCCGCGGCCGGCCGACCCACGGCGGCCGCGTGCAACTGTTGTGATGTGCAAAAGCCCGCTGCGATCCCGCGCCCCGATCAGGGGCACAGGAACCGTGCGGCCTGCCAAGGCCGGTCCACGGCCCTGCGGCCGCACTCGCAACGGAGCGCCTACGCACCCTTGGCGTTGGTCTCCTGCAGGGCCCGGTCGTGGAGACCGTCCGCGAACCCCCGGCAGAAGTCGTTGAGGACGCTGTCCGAGAGCTGCGCAGGCAGCGTGGCGTTCTGCCCCGCGATGCCCCTGATGAGGCTCGTGCGGCCGGCCGCGATGACCGGGTCGTACTGCAGGAGCAGGATGGAACGGGCCATGGTGACTACGTAGTCGACGTTGCCGCCGAAGCGCTGCTCGAAGTAGTCACGGAAGCGGGTCAGCGCGCCGGCGTCACGCTCGCCCTGGCCGTAGTGTTCGCGCACGACGTCGAGGAACTGACCGCCTCGCTGCACGCGCCGGGCGATCAGATAGCCGTCCGCGTCCTCGATGAGGTCGTTGAATCCGAACGTCGAGGTCACTCCCAGCTTGGCGAACTTCGCGTCGCAGTAGGCGTGTCCGGACGGGTACGCCTTGATGTCGCGCTGCCACTCCGCGTACAGGGTGATGAGGTCGCCGCCCCACCCCGAGATGTCGCCCGCACCGACCTCGCGGATGTCACTCTCGTTCTGCGGTTTGACGTAGTGCCCGTTGGCGGTGGCCAGCAGATGCGGGGCACCGATCGAGTACCCGGTGACGAAGTCCTTGAAGTCCGGGAGTACGGACGCGCCGTGGCTGTCCGCGAACTTGATGAAGTCGGGGTCGGGATCGCCGATCAGCATGGCCCACTTGAAACCGCCGTAGTCCTTGTGGCGGCCGTACTCCATGGTGAGCCGGTTCGGGTCGCCGGCCCTGGTGGACGTGAACTGCATCGCCAGCGGGAAGACCGTCTCCAGGTTCTTGACGAACGCGTCGGCGGGGTCGACCACTTGGTGGATGGTGTTCTGGCCGGTGTCGCTGCCCGAGCGGTGCGCGTCGTTGTCGAGGTCGAACGCGTCGGACCCGGCCGTGAACTTGAACTCCTTGATCTGGTTGAACGCCCAGTTCGGCGGGAGCGGGAAGCCGAGGTTTCCGGAGAAGCCCCAGGACATGCCGGACACGAACGAATACCGGGCGCCGGTGTTCTTGCTGACCTGCGTGCACACGTTCCGGGAGCCGTAGACGCCGTGGAAGTAGCGCATGCCCTGGTTGGCGAGACCGGCCTGGACGCCCTGGAAGTACGGGACGATGTTGGACGCGATCTCGTCCGCGGTCGCGTCGTAGTCGACCGCGAAGTAGATGACCGTACCCCGGTTGAAGCCGTACTGTTCGGCGTGCGAGTGCGCGTTCAGGGCGTGGTTGAAGCCCTGCTCGAAGGTGAAGTCCACCAGGCGCCGGGCGTTGTCCTGGTAGATCGGGAACACGCTCAGACCGGCCGCGAAGATGTCCTCCAGCTCGCCGTCCTTGATGTTCTTGTCCAGCGTGCTGCCCGGAGGGTCGAACAGGTAGCGGCCCACATGGCGGTAGCCCGCCGCGTACAGGGCGTCCGCGCGGGGGCGGGTGATCCGGAAGCGGGTGTCGCACGCCTGGGCGGGGCGGTCCGGGTCACCGGTGGAGACCAGCAGCTGCGCCCAGGTGCGGTAGTCGCCCACGCCGCTGGGGCTGCCCAGCTCCGAGAACCCCTGGAACGCCCGTACCCACTCGGTGAGTTTGGCGTCGAAGGTGCTGCGGAACGTGGTCATGATGTTGGTGTCGGGCGTGACCACCGGCGAGTTGAACACGCACGCGGCGGAGAAGAGCTGGACGAAGATGCCCGAGTCACCCTCCTTCACCGCATGGTTCTTCAGACCCGCCTGGGTGCCGGGGCCGAAGGCTCCGGTGGCCTGGTCGTCGGGTATGCCGAGCTCGTACTGGATCGCCTTCATCAGCGACTTCTGCACGTCACGCGAGTAGACGCCGTCGGCGGGACCGATGAAGAACGACGACCGGTTGACGTAGCGGCTGTTGAGCCAGCGCTGCACCGCGCGGACCGTGTCGGTGCCGCCGGTGACCGAGACGTACGCGTCCATGCTCAGGAGCGCCTTGAAGATCTTGGGCTGCACCAGGCCGTTCGAAGCGTCGACACCGGCGTCGTTCTTGAGCGCCCTGACCGACTTGTCGGTGGCGGCGCCATACGATCCCGAACCGTCGCCGCCCCAGTAGCCCTTGCAGAACAGCGCGTGCTCGATGATTTTCTTGATGTTGACGTTCGACTCGTTCGGGCCGATGTCGCCGCGCTTCGCGAGCTCGGAAAGCGTGCCCGGGCCGAAGCTCGCGACGAGCGGGGCCATGGCCAGCTCCGCCTGGAGCGCCATCGTCAGCGAGAACATCGTCGACCAGCCGGTGCGCCCGTCCTCGGGGCATTTCGCATAGCCGGGGACATTCGCGTAAGTGGCGTTGACCCATTTCTGGGCAGCGAGGACCTTGTCGTCCGCCATGTTTCTCTTTCTGGTGAGCGGGGCTCGGGGGGGGCATGGGTGCGGGAATTCGACGCCGGGGAGAGCCATTTCGGCGCGGTTGCCCGTTCGGCCCGCCTGTCAGGGCGGCGCTGTCACCAGATGGGATACAGGCGGAAGCGCGAGTTGGGGCCGGTGTCGCTGCAGGGGAAGAGGCGCATGACGGCGCCCGGGGTCTGACCGCCGTACATGTTCACGCAGTTCGCCGAGGCCTTCATCGGCTGGAACTGCCAGTAATTGCCGAAGTCGGCGCCGACCGTGTTGAAGTTGCTGTCCACGCTGTCGCAGTTGTAGAGCTTGATGTAATCGCCCTGGGCTCCACCACCGCTCCAGTTGTTGAGGCAAAACTGCGGCCACGCGGCGCTCTGGACCTTGAAGTAGTGGGAGCCGGAGTCGAGGACGTTCCACTTCTGAGCGTTGCTGTCATTGCACGTCCACTGCTGGACAACCTGCCCGTTGTAGGGGTTGCTGTTCGGGATGTCCAGACAGAAGGCGTCCGCGATGTTGATCGAGATGTTGTAACGGGGGGCGGCCTGGGCCGGAGCGGCGGTCAGCACCGTCCCGAGGGTGGCTGCGGCGGCCGTGGCCAGGGCGGCAGTGCGTATGCGCATGAAGGATCCCGTGATGTGTCGGTGGCGGGGGAGTCCTGTCGGACCCGCCCCGCGGAATGAATTGCGAGAGTGGACATACCGCCTTGCGACGACGCGGGTCTTTGTCCACCGCGTCGGACGGCGTCACTGAGAAACGTAGCCGTCCCGTGAACCCCGAACTGCCGTCCCGAGGCCCCTAACGGGCCGTCCCACGGCCCGCTACTGCTGTCCCGCAGCCATGTCGGGACATCCCGGGACAGAGTTCGTCACGAAAGGTGGTGGCTCAGATGCCGCTCATGGGCCCGAACCCACTGGTTCGCACACCCTGTTGAAGCCGGGGTCGAATGGCTCGTCGTGTGGTGTGCAGGGTTCAGGCGAAGTTCTCGCCGGGGGCGTCGGTGCAGGGGTAGAGGCGGATTTCGTTGCCCTGGCCGGTTCCGCTCCAGGCGTCGAGGCAGTTCGTGGCGGCGCTGCGGGGCTGCATCTGGGTGCCGTTGCCCCTGTGGACCCAGTTGAAGGAGCCGTCGCCGGTGTTGGCGCAGTTGTAGAGCTTGATGTGGTTGCCGGTCTTGTCTCCGCCTTCCCAGTTGTTGATGCAGAGGTTGGTGTCGAGGGAGCTCTGGACGAGGAAGTGGGTGGAGTCGACGTGAACGAAGTTCCACCGCTGGGCGTCGCTGCCATTGCAACCCCACTGTTGGATCTGGGCACCGATCACGGCGTGGCCGCCGGGGATGTCGAGGCAGAGGTTGTCCTGGAGCTTGATCGGGACGCCGCCGTCGCTGGGGAGGGCGCTGGCCGGGCTGGCGGTGAGGCCGGTGGCCATGAGGCCGGTGGCGGCGACGGCGACGGCGGCCATACGGCGCTTGAGCATGGGGGTGTTCCCCCGGGTGGGTCGGGCCATTCCGTCGCGAAGCGCCGACGTCATGTTCAGCCTCATCTTGTTCTCCCAGTGATCAGTGACACGGCCTGTGTTGCGCGCCGGCCGTTGACGCAGTTCAAACGTAGGTACTCGGTACGACCTTGAAGTCTGGTCAGCGCTGTCCCGGGACAACGGGAAGGCCGTCTCACGCCGCTGACCAGGGCATTGGGATGCGGACTCACACTGAACCCGGGACATCCCAGGCGTTTGCCGGCCGAGGCCCGGCACCGAGTGACGGGGCGAGCGGCGGTGACGGCCCGTCCCCGGCTGGCGACGGGGGCTGTGACGTACCGCTGCCCTGGGATGAGGCGAGGGCTGGGTGGCCGACGGCGAAAGAGAGGGCGTGGCGAGTCCCCCCGGCTCCGGCTGCGCCCGCTGTTCGGCAACGCTCTCCGCGAACCGCTTTGCCGACCGGGTCAGTTGAAGTGGAGCCGCCCGCCCCAAGCGCGGCCCAAGCCGCCACGCCAGACGGCCAGTTCACGATCGACGAGACTCCGCATCGTCGCGCCGAGGCGCCCGTTCGGGGTGCTTCACCCGGACGTCGGCCGCAGGATCAGGCATACGAAGCCGAAGACGTCCCGGTACACGTTCAGCCATTCGTCGCGGTGGGTGGTGGCTGCCGCCAGGGCCTGCGGGCTGTCGGGGTCGTCCGGGTGGTCCAGGGCCCATGAGGCCAGGGATCCCGTCCATGCCCATTCGTAGGCGTCGAGCTCCTGACGTGTGCTGATGTGTGCCTGGACGGGGGTCCAGCCATCAGCGACGACGTGGTCCAGGGTGGTCGGCAGGTCGCTGAGGTCGCCCAGCATTTCGGCGGCCTCGGGGGAGGGTTCGCGCAGCCAGAATCCCTCGCCGACCAGGACGCGCCCGCCGGGAGCCAGATGCTTGCGCGCCGCCGCGAGGGTGGGGAGCAGGCCGCCGAAGGCATGCGTGGCCCCGACGCTGAGCACCAGGTCGAAGGCGTGTGGGGCGGTGAACTGCGCGGCATCGGCCTGGTGGAGGACGAGTCGCCGTTGGACGCCGGCGAGCTGCGCGGCCTCGCGGGCGTGGGTCAGCGAGCTCTCGGAGACGTCCACTCCTTCGGCCCGTAGGCGCGGGTGCGCGGTGAGGGCGCGCAGGAGCCACTCCCCGCCGCCGCAGCCGAGGTCGAGTACGCGGGCGTCGGCGCGCGGGACACCGCGTTCCAGCAGCCGACGTACCGAGTCGTCGTCGAGCGGGGCCGCGATCGGATGGTCCGCGTGGGCATGCCGGGAGATCTGGTCACGATTCATTGGGGGAGCCTGGCAGGGGGCGGAGGGGGTACGCACCCCTTTTGTTCCCGGGAGTTGGATTGCGGGTCCTCTCAGCCCGCGGGCATGCCGATCTGGTCGCGTTCCAGTACGGAACGGAGCTCCGAGAGGGGCTGCGCCATGGCCGTCAGGCGGGTTCCTTCGAGAGTGCCGCCGATCAGCTCGGCCAGCCGCTCGGTGAAGGTGCGGTCGGCCGCGTCGACCAGTTCCAGGCCCTCATCGGTCAGCGCCAGCAGCGATGACCGGCGATCCGATGGATTGCGTTGCCGGACGACCCAGCCCTGCTTCTCCAGGCGGTCGACACCCTTGCTGGTCGCCCCGATCCCGACCGCGAACTCGGTGGCGAGGTCCGCCACCCGGGACCCGGGGTGGTCACGGAGATGGCGCAGGAACTCGAACTGGGACGTGACGATGCCGTGCCGCTCGCGAAGGCGGTCGTTGAGGGCGTTGTACAGACGCGTCTCGCAACGGACGAGGTCGGAGAAGAAGCCCGGGAGATCGGCAGGGCTCGATTTGTATGCCACGGCATATAGTGTAGCGGCAGCTACTTACGATGGAGGCCTGGGATGAGCAGGGAACAGCGCACGATGATCGACGCCATGCTGCGGCAGCCCCGACCCGAGGGTCCTCAACCGGTTGAGGCGATGCGAGCGGGGTTCAGGGCGATGATGGCCACGATGATCGTCCCGGACGGAATCCGCACCACGGCCACGACGCTCGCCGCACGCCCCGCACTGCTCGTCGAACCGGTCGAGGGCGCACGCGCCGGGACGATCCTGTACTTCCACGGCGGCGGCTTCGTGTTCGGTTCACCCGAGACCGCACTGTCGCTGACGGGCAACCTCGTGACCAAGACCGGGGCCAGGGCCTACTCGTTGGACTACCGGCTCGCCCCCGAGCACCCGTTCCCGGCCGCGATCGAAGACACGCTGAGCGCGTACCGCGCGTTGCTCGACGGCGGCGAAGATCCTTCCGGCATCGTGTTCGCCGGTGACTCCGCCGGCGGTGGGCTCGCCGTCACCACCTGCCTTGCCGCCCGCGCCGCGAACCTCCCCCTGCCTGCGGCGATCGTCGCGTTCTCGCCCGGCCTCGACGCCACCCGGACGGGCGCGAGCATGGACACCAAAGCAGGCATCGACCCGTTCTTCACCCGCGAATCGCTGGGGCGCACCGGAGCCATGTACCTCGCGGGGCAGGACCCGGAACACCCCATGCTCAGCCCGGCCATCCGGGCCGACCTGAGCGGTTTCCCGCCGATGCTCCTCCAGGTGGGCACCAACGAAGTGCTCCTGGACGACTCCACGCGCATGGCCGCGCGCGCGAGGGCCGCCGGAGTGGACGTGGTCCTCGACATCACCGCCGACGTACCCCACGTGTTCCAGTCGTTCGCCGGCGTCCTCGACGAAGCCGACGAGGCATTGGATCGCGCGGCCCTCTTCCTCACCCAGCACATCCGCACGCCGGACGTTGCGAGTATGTCCGCGGGGTGAGGCCGGCCGACGGCCCCGCGTTCGTGTGACCACCGTCCCCACAGCGTGATCTTTCGTAGCTTCTGCCAGTACGGGCCTGCCGCCGAGTGTGGAGAGACTGCCGGTGTCCGGGACAGGACACCGCAAAAACGGGAGGAGTGCTCGATGAGCGCGCAGGAGACGTACGACGAGATCGGCGAGGCGTTCGAGGGGTTCAAGGCCCTGCCGCTGGCCCAGTACGTGGAAGCGCCCAGCTTCCTCGGCTTGGTCGGGGACGTCACCGGCAAGAAGGTGATCGACCTGGCCTGCGGCACCGGCTTCTACAGCCGTGAGTTGAAGCGGCGCGGCGCGGCGGACGTGTTCGGCATCGACATCTCCGGCGAGATGATCGCCGCCGCGACGGGCATCGAGCAGGCCGACCCACTGGGCGTGCGCTACCAGGTCGGCGACGTGGCCGACCTGTCACTGGCGGAGGAACGCTTCGACGTGGCCACCGCGGTGATGCTGCTCAACTACGCCGAAACCGTCCCCGAGTTCGAGCACCTGTGTCGCAAGGTGCACCAGAGCCTGAAGAGCGGAGGCGAGTTCTTCATGCTCCACCAGACGCCGGACTACGACTTCTCCGGGCCGTCGCCGCGCCCGTACGGGTTCCTCACCGAGCTGACGGGTGAAGAGTCCGGCACCGGGCCCCGGGTGAAGGTCACCGCACTGCTGGAGGGTGCGCCGATCTCGTTCACATCCGGCCTGGCGCGCCGCGAGGTGTTCGAAACGTGCCTGGCCAAGGCCGGGTTCAGCGAGATCACGTGGGTGCCGACCGAGGTGTCGCCCGCCGGGATCGCCGCGTACGGCGCCGACTTCTGGGCGGACTACCGGGCCAACCCGTCCTTCGAGATGCTGCGCTGCCGCGCCTGACGGCTGACCGGACGTCCTGGTGGCCCGGCAGGTGCCCGCCGGTAGCGGAGTTCGGTGACGGGGACTCCGTCGTAGTCCTCCTGCTCCTCGGCGCCGTCCGGGGCGTACCCGGCGAGTTCGTAGAAGCGGCGGGCACGGGCGTTGTCCCGCAGGACCCACAGATCGACGGCGGCCCGGGGATCAACGGCCTCGTGGACGGCGGCTAGGAGAGCCCGCCCCACTCCGATGTGCCAGCCCCCGCACCCGTATCTCGGCCACCGCCGGGACATCCGCGTCGTCCATGACCCTCACTCGCACCATGCGCCACACGGTACGGGGCCGGGATCGGTGGGGGACTCAACGGGCCCCGGGGGTGGCTGCGGTGCTGCGTTGCGGAGGTTGCCCGGCGAAGGGCCTCCCTCCCGGCACCCGCACCAACTGGGCGTTCGCCACGAGTTGTTGGGGGAGGGGAACAGGCGACGGACGTCGATGCCCCGGCCCGCCGTCACGTTCGCCCATTCAGCTACGAAGGGCCGCATCCAGCTCGTAGTAGAGCGTGTCCAGGCGGCTGCGGCCGGGGCCGCGCGGTGGCAGTCGGCGTAGCAGTTCGCGGACTTCCGGTGGGGCGAGGCTGATCGCCCGTTGGATCTCCTCGTCACCGACCGCGGCGTCGTCGCCCGTCGCCAGCTCGCTCGCGCGAGCTGCGTACACCGCGGGCGCGAGCGCGTGCCTCGACTGGTGCGGGGTGGCCAAGGGGTGGATGTACGGGGTCGCCGCCGCGTAGCCCGCGGCGCGGGCGGCGGCTGTGGCGGCCGGGTCGTCCACGTCTCGGGCAGCTGCGAGCGCCGCCCAGGCCACGGCCCGCAGTCGACCGGTCCGCTTCCCCTCGCGTACGAAGGCCCGGACGCCCGCGATCGCCTCGCGAGGGCGGGCATCCGAGGGGGCCTTCGCCTCGAAGAGGGGCAGCGCGTGCTCCACGCACTCGGCGGCCCAGAGTCCGAGCGCCCGGCGGTCTTCTTCGCTGATGGTCACCTGGTTCACCCGTACATCCTGGTGGCTGTGGCGCTCAAGCGGTATCAGGTTCCAGGCCGCCAACCCGTGTACGGCGTGAGGCCGTCCCGGGTGCGGATGCCCGGCTCGCAGGACGCGGCGGTCCAGCCCGATGGCTCGTAGACATGGTAATTCCCTTACTCCATCCGTGAGTTGGAGTGCGTGGCGTCGCGGGACGTCCCGGGAACGCGCATGCCCGGTGTCCCAAGTCGCAGGTCAGGTCGGTGGGATGACGGTGGGACGTTTCCCGGGAACCTTTGAGTACGGCTCAGCCGTGGGTGGCTGCATACCGTTGAGGAGTGGGTCGTCAGGCCGGGAGTCGGCGCCCACCTGGTCCGGGCTCCGGGTGAGTCGGGACCGTAATCCGTAGCCATCCGAAACAGGGGGATCAGACATGCGTGTCAAGCGCGTAGCTCAGGCGGTCGGAACGATGGTGCTCGCTCCGCTCCTCGTCCTGGCGACCAGCGCGGCGGCTCACGCCGACTCGGACGTCCACTGGACCCACAAGCCGGACAACAAGTGCCTGGAGCCCCACTACAACTGGGCCGGCACGCCGGACGACGTCGAAATCGACAGCTGCCACAACACCGTCCCCTTCTGGCACGACGTGCACCAGGGCGACGGAAGCTGGCTGGAGACCGTCTCGGGCAAGACCAACTTCTGTATGACGGCTTACACGGACCACGACGTCTACACGGAGTCCTGCAGCGGCAACAACTACCAGCGCTGGGACGAGATCGACACCGGTAACGGCTGGAAGCTGCGGAACCGGCAGACCGGCGAATGCCTCGACAGCAACGGGAGCTCCGTCTACATGCACGAGTGCAACGACGGGAACGTCTACCAGCTCTGGTACTGAGACGACCTGCCGCAAGACCACCACAACGAAAGGGAACTGAAGTGATTCGGCAGCGTATTGGGCGTGTGTTGGGGGCGGCACTTGTCGCGCCGCTCCTGGTCGTCGGGGCGAGTGCCGCGGCCCATGCGGACGGTGACGTCGTGTGGAACCACAAGAACGGCGGGGGCTGTCTCACCGGCATGTGGGACCACCACTTCGGCTGGAACAACGTGGGTCTCTACCCCTGCTCGTTCGGCGCCGCGAAGTGGCACGACGTCAACGTCGGAGGCAATGTCTGGATCGAGCGGCTGGCGGAGGTGCCGGGGTCCTGCCTCGCCGGGTACACCGACCACGACGCCTACGTCGAGGCCTGCAGCAGCGGCCAGAACGACTACCAGCGCTGGCGCGAGCTCAACACCGGTGACGGCTGGAAGCTGCAGAACGTGGCCACCGGCGAATGCCTCGACGCCAACGACAAGAATCAGGTCTACACGCACGAGTGCAACGACGGGAACGTCTACCAGCTCTGGTCGTGAGGGCCCGACGGGAGGACCCGCCGAACGCTCTCAGGTCTCTTCCGGAAGGTCATTGATGACTCCCGTCGCCGCCGAGCCGTCGGGCTGAATCGGCCAGCCGGTCGGCGAGGGCGGCGACGAGACCGCGGAGTTCGTCCGGTCGCTCGATGACGAACGGCCGGTCCAGCGCGGCGAGTTCACCCGGCAGCCAGTCGAGCCGCTCCACCCGCAGCTCGACTCGGAACCAGGGCCCGGCCGACGCGTCCGCGCTGCTCGCGGGCGGCAACTCCGTCAGGCCGGCGAGGCCGGCGGGCAGCCGGGCGCGGATCTGCTCGGCCGTTCCCTGGATCCGCAGGGTCACCTCGTGCCGGTACGGAGCCGTGGCGAGCCCGGACAGGACGCGTTGCGCCGGATCGATCGCGGCGGGCGGCACGAACGAGCCCGGCAGGGTCCTCGCGTCGGCGACGCGGTCGAGCCGGAACGTCCGGTCCTCGCCGATCGCGGTATCCGTGCCCGTCACGTACCACTTGCCCGAGTGGGCGACGAGCCCGTACGGGTGCAGGGTGCGCTCGCTGCGCCGGCCGTCGGCGGCGGCGTACCGGATCGAGACCGGCCGGTGGTGGCGCACCGCGTCGGCGATCGTGAGCAGGACCGTGCTCTCGGGCGCGACCGACTCGCCGGGCGGGGCGGTGAAGGCCAGCGAGTCGAGCACGGCGTCGAGCCGGCGGCCGAGCCGCGCGGGCAGGACCCGCCGGACCTTGGCCGCCGCAGTCTCGCTCGCCGCGCCGGTGCTCGTCATCAGGCCGGCCCGCTGACCGGCGACCAGACCGAGGAGCACGGCCAGCGCCTCGTCGTCGCTCAGCATGAGCGGAGGCATGCGGAAGCCGGAGGCCAGCCGGTAGCCGCCGTACCGGCCGCGCACCGACTCGACGGGCACGTCGAGATCGATGAGGTGCTGGACGTAGCGCCGCACCGTGCGCTCGTCCACGCCGAGCTGATCGGCGAGTTCGGCGACGTTGCGGACGCCGCCGGACTGCAGGAGTTCCAGCAGGGCGAGTACGCGGGCGGTGGGTCGGGGCATGGTCGGAGTCTCTCGCGAATACCGGGCGGGTTCTGCCCGGTATCGGTCGTAGCGTGCGACTGGAAGCCCCCACGCACTCACCCAGGGAGACCACCCATGGACTTCGTCTCGATCCGTGTCATCACGGATGACATCACCCGCCTCGTCGACTTCTACGAGCACGCGACCGGCGTGCGGGCGAGCTGGTCCACCGAGGACTTCGCCGAACTCAGGACCGCCACGGCCACCCTCGCGATCGGCAGCACCCGTACCGTCCCGATGTTCGCGCCGGGCGCCGCGCACCCGGCCGACAACCGGAGCGTCATCCTCGAATTCCGGGTGGACGACGTGGACGGCCTCGCGCACAACCTAACCGCCCACGTCCAGGAGTTCGTCCAGGAGCCCACCACGATGCCGTGGGGCAACCGCTCACTCCTCCTCCGCGACCCCGACGGCAACCTCGTGAACTTCTTCACGCCCGTCACACCTGCCGCGATCGAGAGGCTCGCCGGCTGAATCGGCCTCCTCGTTCACCTCGCGGGCGGGAACGGACCCCAACCCGGCGAACCGATGCGGTCACAGCACTGCCCGAGGCAGGGGCCTGGCAGTCCCAGGACGATCCCACTCCTGGATGCGGGCGGGAGGACTTGCCACGCTGGTCCCACTCCAGAGATCTCCAGGGAAGGGCCATGACCATGAAGGCCGCACTGCTCAAGGCGTTCGGATCACCGCTGGTGGTCGAGACACTGCCGGACCCGGTCCTCGGCACGGGGGAGGTGGTGGTCGATGTCGTGGCGAGTTCCGTACTCCCTTATATGGGCGAGGTGTTGAGCGGCGAGCGCGGATACCTGCTCCAACTGCCACTCGTGCCGGGGGTCGGGGCGATCGGCAGGGTGCGGGCGGTCGGTCCCGACGCGACGCGGCTGACCGTCGGCGACTGGGTGTTCTGCGATCCCACCGTGCGCTCGCGCGACGACGCGCGGACCCCGGACGTCACGCTCCAGGGCCTGAGCGCGCGCGGTGACGGCGGCCTGCGCCTGCAGCGGCACTTCCGCCACGGCCCCTTCGCCGAGCAGATGCTGATCCCGACCGAGAACGCGATCCCGATCGGCCAGATCGACGCCGCGGACGCCGGACGCTGGTGCGCACTCGGACCGCTCCTGGTGCCGTACGGAGGCTTCCTCGCGGCGGAGCTGGGGGCAGGCGAGACGGTCCTTGTCAGCGGCGCGACGGGTTACTTCGGCAGCGGGGCCGTCCAAGTCGCCCTGGCGATGGGGGCGGGCTGCGTGGTGGCGCCCGGCCGCAACGAGAAGGTCCTTGACGACCTGGTACGCCGCTTCGGCTCACGGGTCCGGCCCGTACGGCTCACCGGTGACGAGGACGAGGACGGTGAACGGATGCGCCGGGCGGCCCCGGGCCCGATCGACTGCGTACTCGACCTGCTCCCGCCCGGCGCCGGGCCGACCCCGGTGCGGACCGCCGCGATGACCGTCCGCGAGTTCGGCCGGGTCGTCCTGATGGGAGGCGTGGGCATGCAGGGCGGCGAGGACCTCCACCTGCCCTACCCGTGGCTCATGCGGAACAGCATCACGGTCCGGGGCCGGTGGATGTACCCGGCGGGGGCCGTCGCCCGACTGATCGCACTGATCAGGTCCGGCCTCCTGGACCTGACCGAGTACGACGTTGCGGAATTCGCCCTGGGTGAGGCCAATGAGGCCGTTGCCCATGCTGCGGCCGAAGGGGGTGCGTTCAGGACCACCGTGCTCCGGCCCGATCAGCGGTGACCACCTGCCGCTGACGGGCGGGGTCGCAG
This sequence comes from Streptomyces sp. WM6378, assembly GCF_001279695.1. Taxonomy (GTDB): domain Bacteria; phylum Actinomycetota; class Actinomycetes; order Streptomycetales; family Streptomycetaceae; genus Streptomyces. The sequence goes on along the minus strand of NZ_LGDD01000120.1, from coordinate 163,173 downwards.
CCAGAGCACGGCGCCCGGAGCTTGGCCCGCCCGAGTCGCCCGTTGCCCGCCCGAGTCACCCGTTCATGCGGCATTTCATGCGGGTTTACCATGCTTCTCTAAGTGTTCGAGCGGTGGGTCACAAGGGGGCGCATTCGGTGGGCAGGCTGCTGCAGGGGTGGGATCGGACGGGGCAGCGGAGCGCCGAGGAGATGATCGCGGAGGCGCGCAAGGCGTTCTTCGTCATGTTCGGATTCATGGTGGCCGTCTGGGCCCTGCAACTCGTCAACTGGCTGTCGGACTACCGCCTGGATATGGACTTCGGAGTCGTCCCGCACGACCCGAGCCGGCTGGGAGCCATCCTGGCCGCACCGTTCCTGCACTTCGGCTGGGACCACATCGAGGCCAATTCCGGGCCCCTGTTCGTCTTCGGGTTCCTGGCGGCGTACCGCGGTGTCGTCCGCTTCCTGTGGCTGACCCTGCTCGTCGCGGTGACCAGCGGCCTCGCCGTCTGGCTCTTCCAGGGCAGCGACACCCTCGTGGTGGGCGCCAGCGGAGTGATCTTCGGCTACTTCGGATACGTGGTGCTGCGCGGCCTGTTCGACCGGCGGCTCGTCGACACGCTCATCGGCCTGGTGATGGCGGCGTCCTTCGCGTACATGGTGACGGTCGCCGTCCCCGGCACGCCCGGCGTCAGCTGGCTGGCGCACCTTGGTGGGTTGGTCGGCGGCATGGTCGGTGCCTATCTGCTGCGTGACGGTCGCCGTCCCACCGCCGTGTCGGGCGCGGGGCGCCCCGCCCCTCCGCTGGACTCGGGCCGCACCGACCTGCACAAGGAACTCCGCGATCTGGGGCTTCTCTGAGCGCGACGGGCCGTACCCGGCGGAACCGCACCAACTCCACCGCTCTGCACCCGACTCCGTGGGGCCGGCCGTCCCTTCTGGCGGTCGGCCCCATCAGGTGTTCAACCACCCGCGTACGGGATCAGGCCACAGCCGGGTCTCCGCGCCGGGCCAGGGCGTCCGACGTCCTAGCCGTGATGTAGAGGGACGCCGCGAGCGTGAGGACCAGGGCGGCGCCCACCGTGATGATGCTGCCGCTCGTGACGGCCGGCGCGCTGCCCGCCTCCGAGCGGGCCGATCCGCTGAGGAAGGGGATCACGGCCAGGACGGCGATTCCCAGGGCGACCTCGGCCCATACGACCTTGGGGAAGTGACGCAGCGTCAGGTGCAGGAGGGGTGCCTTGGCGTCGGCGCGACGGGCCTGGGCGATGCGGGGCATCAGCCAGAACTGGTTGACGCCTCCGGCCGTGACCATGCCGAGCACCAACGCGATCTTGATGAGCAGGAAGAGACCGTAACTCGTGTTCCACAGCTGCCCGATGCCGCCGACGTGCTTCCAGCTCATCCACAGTCCGGAGGTGAGCACGGCGCCGACGCAGATCAGGGCCACGAGGCTGAAGCGGCGCCACAGGTCTGCCCACAGGGCGCCGGCGCTCTCGCTGAGGCGGCCGCGGGCCGTGGCGAGCACGGCGAGGATCACCAGGCCGCCGATCCACACCGTGCCGCTCACGATGTGGACCTGGTCGCATACGAGGTCGATCGCCTTCTCCGCGTCCTTGGGCACGGTGGCGGGTACGGCCGCGACGAGCGACACCGCCAGCGAGAGGGGGAGGGCGGTGAGAGCGAGGAGGTCGAGGTGTCTTCGAGCGCGGGGGAGGAAGAGCGCGATCAGTGTCGCGGCCGCCACTACCAGGACCACGTTCTGCACGATGTAGATCGTTCCCTGGGCCACCCATGCGCCCTTCGTCGCGGGTGCGCGCAGGAAGTCCCAGATGTTCCCGGGCGCGAGCGCCTCGCCGAACGGCATGCCCTTCCCGGCCCGGGCCACGCGGCCGGCGAGCTGGAGGTACCCGGTCACCAGCAGCACGACCCCGGCCCACGCCAGGTAAGTCGCCGACCGCCGACGCAGCACGTCGATGTCACCTTGCTCGTTCCCCGGCGCGCGCAGTGCCGGGCGGACTGTCGCCGCGTACGTCACTGTGGCGCCGATGGCCCCGGACAAGCCTGCGAAATAGCCCGATTTCGTGAGAATCCGCCAGAGCGGGGGCGTGGTGTAGCCGGCCGAGGCGGCCAGGTGAACGAGATTCATGAGAGGTGAGGCTAACCTAAGTAACTCGATGGTGGGTTACATCGTCCGTCGATCGGGCGGGGAAGGTGTGCCTTTGCCCTCGGGAGTCGGAATTGCACCCGGAGGTGAGGGGGCGCGTTGGGGGGGGGGGCTCCTCAGATCGCGGCTGACTGTGTCCCGGCGGTTTTCGCGAGCGCCTGCGGGGCGGGCGGCTGGTGTCGCTGTGCCCACCTCACGATGAGGGGTGCCGCGAGGCCGGCGAGGGCGAACAGCGCCCCGACGACGTACCAGCCGGGTCGGCCCCAGCTGATGCACAGGGCGATCAGCAGGGTCGGACCGGCGGCTTCGGCCAGGCCCGTGCCGAGTCCGAAGACGCCGAGGTACTGACCGGTGGCGTGTTTGGGGGCGAGGGCGAAGGAGACTTCGAAGCCCGCGGCGGCGTGCCACAGTTCACCGATCGTGTGGACGACTACCGCCGCCAGAAGGAGAGTTGCGGCCGCCCAGGCCGGTATCCCGGCGGACAGCGAGATGAGTGCGCAGGACAGGAGGAAGGCGACGCCTGAGCGGCGGTATGCGAGTGCGCCGGCGGCCGGGGTGTCGACGTCGCGGCTCGCGCGCATCTGGAACGCGATGACGATGACGGTGTTGAGCAGCATGGTGCCCGAGATGAGCCAGTGCGGGGCCGTGGTGGCGGCGACCAGCCAGAGCGGGATGGCCACCGTGAGCACCTTGAACTGGATCGCCATGACCCCGTCGAGGAAGGTGAGCGCGAGGTAGGGCCGGTCTCGCAGGGCTGCCCAGCGTGGCCCGCCCGCGGCGGGCTCCGGTGCGACCGGCGGCAGGAGCAGCAGGACCGCCGCGGATGCCGCGAAGGCCAGGGCGTTGCCGAGGACGAGGACCCGGTAGGCGCTGTGGGTGCCGACCTGTACGGCCCACCCCGCCAGTACGGCTCCCAGCGAGATGCCGATGTTGGTCACGGCGCGCAGATAGGCACGGAATGCCTGGGGCCGGTCCCCGCCGTGGTGCCGGATGAGCGGACCCCGCGCGGCATTTCCCGCCCCCTTCGCTCCCGTGGCCACGGACACCGCGAGCACGAACGGCCAGAAGCCGTGCGCGAGTACGAAGCCGGCGGTGGCCAGTGCCTGCACGACAAGGGCTGTCGCATACACCCCGCGCGCGCCGAGCCGATCCGCGAGGTGCCCCACGGCGATGCCCACCCCGAGCGACAGGAGGCCTGCGATGCCGAGCCCGAGACCCACCTGGGCTGCCGGCAGGTGACGGTCGTGCGTGAAGTAGAGCACCCCGGCGGTCAGATAGAGACCGCTGCCGACGGTGTAGACGAAGTTCGAGGCGGCGAGGGTGCGTTGGGGTCCTGGCTCCGGCAACAGGTAGGCCACTGCAGGGTCCGTTTCATGGGCGACAGTAAGGACTGCCCTAGCCTGTTGATTATTACGCGCTGTGGCAAGGGGTCCGTGTCATACGTCTCCGCCGGACAGGGCCCGGGCAGGCCGGTCGGCGACCACCACGTACAACGTGACCGTCGCGAGGAAGGGCTCATGGGCGAGTGCGTCCAACCACCCCTGCGCCGATGCGGCGGTGAGGTAACCGGCCTTCGCCGCTCGCTGGGCGTTGCGCCGCAAGCCCAGGATCTGGTCGGCTTCGCGTGCGTCCCGCAGTACGGAGGTGACGGGAACGACCTCGCCGACGTCGAACCCGGCTCGTGCGGCGCGCCGGGGGAGCTGGCGTCCGATGAGGGCGTTGCGGACCATTCGGCCCACGAGGTGGCGGGTGTAGGCGCGCGAGGCGTCCGGATCGGGGTGGTCGAAGACGAGGGACTCCCAGTCGGGTTCAGCCATGACCAGCCGCCCGCCCGGGCGCAGCACGCGGTGGACTTCGGCCAGCACCCCGTCGGGGTCGGCCACATGCTGGAGGGTCCGGTCGGTCCAGGCGCGGTCGACGCTCGCGTCCCCGGCGGGGAGCGCGTGCACGTCTGCTTGCAGGACGCAAACCTGGGAGCGCTCGGCCAGGCGGGTGCGTGCGCGCTTCACCATGTGGGCGTCGCGGTCGACGCCGAGTGCGCGGCCCGAAGAGGTGACTGCCTCGGCCAGGGTCTCCAGGTCGCCCCCGGGGCCGCAGCCGAGGTCCAGAACGGTCTGTCCGGGGAGAGCGGCCAGTGCCCGGAGCATGACGTTCTTGTAGGCGCGGGCGGTGTCGGTCGCCGCCAGCCGCTCCTGGTAGTCGGCCCTGTCGGGCACGGCCGACTCGAACATGCGTCGGGTGATACGAGCCGTGAACTCCAGCTCCTGCTCAAGGAGTTGGCGGCCCACCGAGGTCAGTTGCAGTGGACGCTGCCTGCCTCGGGCGGGGAGCGGCTCGATCAGCTCCTTGCCCTCCAGCCGGGTCAGGGCGCTGGAGAGGCTGCCTCGCCCCAGGCGCTGTCCGGTCAGTTCCTCGACGGCGGTGTTGATGGCGTAACCGTGCAGAGGGCCGCGTGCGAGCACGCAGAGGACGAGCAACTGGGCGTCGGTCGTCTGCATTTCTGGTTGCTCCCTCGGGCTGAACGCTGAAATGACACGCGTCGCGTGTTAATTGCCTCGTAGTATGCCCGAGGGGCCGGATGGCGGCGAACTCGCCACATGGAGCTGCGCGAAGCGGCCTGGCCCTCGCGCACCCAGCCGACCGCCGCGCGCCGGTCATGCGAAAGGACGCCATGAAACCTTTGAAACTTTCCGGGCCCCTCTACGCCCTCTACGCCGGGAAGTTGCGCAAACAGGTCGCTGCCGGGCCGTTGCCCCGGCACATCGGTCTGATCATGGACGGCAACCGGCGCTGGGCACGCCAGATGGGCCTGGCGCACCCGGGCCTGGGGCACAAGCACGGGGCCGACCATGTCGAGGAAGTGCTGTCGTGGTGCGAACTCCTGGGAATCAGGCACGTCAGCGTGTTCGTCTGCTCCACCGAGAACCTCACCGGCCGCAGCGAAGCCGAGGTCGCCTTCCTCATGCAGGTCATCGAGACCGTGGCGGCCGAGAACCTTGCCCGCCCCGACGCCCGCTGGCAGTTGCACATCGCCGGCTCCCTCGACCTCCTGCCCGACTCCACGGCGCACGCCCTCAAGCAGGCGGTGGAGGCCACGAGGGAGTGCATTACCGGCGCGCACTTGACCCTGGCCATCGGTTACGGAGGTCGACAGGAAGTCATCGACGCCATACGGGACTTGTTGTACGAACAGGCCGCGGTCGGCCGCACCCTCGACGAGGTCGCCGATGCCCTGAGCGCGGACGACCTCACGCGTCACTTGTACACTGCAGGCCAACCTGACCCGGACCTCGTCATCCGCACCAGCGGTGAGCAGCGGATGTCCAACTTCCTGCTGTGGCAGAGCGCCTATTCGGAGCTCTACTTCTGCGACACGAACTGGCCCGCCTTCCGGGAGATCGACTTCCTCCGCGCCGTCCGCAGTTTCGCCGCCCGGCAGCGGCGCTTCGGCTCCTGACCCCGGGGCCGACCCCTACCCGAGCCTCGCAACGAACCGCCGCTGCCAAGGCGTTTCGACCGCGCGGTGCGAATAGCGCTGCCGTACGTAGGCGACCGCGTCCGCGTTGGGGACGCCGTCCAGGACAGCCAGGCAGGCCAGAGCCGTTCCCGTGCGGCCGAAGCCGCCTCCGCAGGCCACTTCCACGCGCTCGTTCTTGGCGCGGGCCAGCAGGGTGCGCAGTGCCTGCGCGAAGGCGGGCCGGTCGGTCGGCAGCCAGAAGTCCGGCCAGCGGAGCCACTGGTGCTCCCACTCGACCGGGGCGGGTCGGCGGCCGCGCAGGTGGAGGGCGAACTCCGGCTTCGGGCCGGGCGGGAGGGGCTTTCGCAGGCCCCGGCCGCGTACGAGCAGTCCCGACGGCAGTTGTAAGACGCCTTCGGCCGAAGGGTCCCAGGGTTTCTCCATGGCGTTCATGGGGTGAGGCTAGCCCTTGGGTGCCGCGGGGGACGGAGTCCTCCGGCTGTGTACGGCACCAGCCTGTTCTGCCTGCGCGTATGCACGGTCCAGCGGCTCCCGCAACCCGGGCGCCGCCATGCGGGGGCGGCTCGGCGGGCCTAGCGTGGGAAGCGAGTGATGTCATCGTCCGGATGTCGATGTCCGGATGTTCCTCGTCCGGCAGGAGGCCTGCCCGTGAGGTATTCACAGATCCAGTGGCGCAGAGCGGGTGTGGGGGCCGCCGCGGCCGCTCTGCTGACCGTCCCTGCCGTCACGGGCACCGCGTACGGAGCCACAGTGTCCCCGTCCCCCTCCGCGTCGGCATCGAGTGACAGCAACGGCGACTTCGCCCAGCTCAGCCCGGCCGTCGCCGCGAAGCTCGACACTGCCATCAAGCAGGTCATGAAAGAGACGGGTGTCCCCGGCGTGAGTGTCAGTCTCTCGGCACCCGGCAAGGGGAGCTACGTCAAGAGCTTCGGCGTCGCCGACAAGGCCACGGGCGCCCCGATGAAGCCGGACATGTACACGCGCATCGGCAGCATCACCAAGACCTTCACCGTGACCGCGCTGCTCGAACTGGTCGACCAGGGCAAGGTGGGCCTCGACGATCCGATCGGCAAGTACATCCCGGGCGTCCCCAACGGCGACAAGATCACCCTGCGTCAACTCGCCGAGATGCGGAGCGGGTTGTTCAACTACTCGGCGGACGACGGCTTCGTCAAGGCGCTGGAGTCCAACCCGACGAAGCCCTTCACACCGCAGCAGTTGCTGGACTACTCCTTCAAACACCCGGTCCTGTTCCAGCCGGGCAAGGAGTTCCTCTACTGCAACACCAACCTGATCCTGCTCGGGCTCGTCGTGGAGAAGGCGGGCGGCATGCCGCTCAACCAGTTCATCGAGCAGAAGGTCGTGAAGCCGGCCGGGCTGACCCACACCAGTTTCCCGACGAACGCGGCGTTCCCCAGCCCGCACCCCCAGGGCTACACCAACCAGACCCCCTCCGGAAAGGTCGAGGAATCCACCAACTGGGACCCCTCCTGGGGCTGGGCGGCCGGAGCGATGATCTCCGACCTGTCCGACCTGAAGAGCTGGGCCACCACCCTCGCCACCGGCACCCTGCTGTCGCACAAGACGCAGGCCGAGCGCCTCAAGACCAACCCGACGGCGATTCCGGGCGCCGGTTACGGTCTGGGCATCTTCAACATCCAGGGCTGGATCGGACACAACGGGTCGCTGCCCGGGTACGAGGCCCTGACGATGTACCTCCCCGAGGCGAAGGCCACGGTGACCCTGGTCCTCAACACGGACATCCTGCACAACGAGAATGAGCCAAGCACCCTCTTCGGCCAGGCGATCACCAAGATCGTGACTCCGAAGCACGTGTACAACATCCCGGTCGTGGAGCCCCATGCGTCGTCCTCACCGAGCTCCGGGTGATGCGGGGGACCGACTCGCAGCCAGCAACCTCCTTGCCAGGGGACGGAGTTGCTCGTCCGGGTGGGTGTGCTCGGATCCTCGGGGCCCTGGACCACGGCGGCCAGAGCCCCGAGGCCGGTACGACTTGGCCCGGCCTCCTTTGGGTGGCGGAGCTTTTATTCACGTGCCGGTGTCACCACGTGCGAGCTACGGTGGGTCTCGTCCAGGTGCGCAGGCAGCGGTTACTTCGACTATTAATCGAGATGTCGCGGGTTCGAGTCCCGTCGCAGGCTTCGGCCGGTGTAGCTCAGTTCGGTAGAGCACTTTGTACCGCCGCCGACCCTGACCTCTGGACGCATGCCCGGCCCCTGGCCGGCCTTCGGGCCGGACGGGGGCCTCTGTGTGTGCGGCGGAGGCGGACACCGGCACGGCGGGCTGACCTGGTCACGGCCTCCGTCTCCAGCAGGGCCGCGCGGACGCAGGGCAACACCTGCGTCCGCCCCCGTCGCGGCTTATGCCTCGCCCCGCCTCTCCAGCCGGCTCCCGCCCCGCACCGTGACGGACATCATGTCGCTCGGGGCGTCGAGTTCGATGCGGTGCCAGCGGCCTCGCGGCACGATGACCGCGGTGCCCGCCGCCAGCTTGACCTCTTCCTCCTCCTTGCCGTGCCGCTCGGGGCGGAAGTAGAGGCGTATTCCGCCGGTGAGGCAGGTGACCAGTTCCTCCGCCTCCGGGTGTACTTCCCAGTGGTCGGCGTGGACGTCGGCGTCGGTCTCCACGTGGAAGGTCATCATGTGCCAGCCGTCGCTACCAGAATCCCTGAACTCCTGTGGTTTCGGGCGCACTTGGCCGCCGTTGCCGAGGTGGATGAAGCGGGCGAAGAGGTCTATCGGGGGCGTGATGGCGGTGTCGGTCATTCCCATGTGTCCTTCCTTCGACGCTGCGGTTCGGGTCTGCGGTTCGTGTCACTTGGCCAGGGCTCGGCACAACACCGCGCCCAATTCGGCTATCTGACGCTGTGACACCTCAGCCGGCAGGAGCGCCTGCGAGCCGTGGAACGTGCCGGCCCACTGGTGCAGTTCGACCGACACCCCCGACTGCAACAGGCGCAGCGCGTAGGCGATGTCCTCGTCGCGGTTCGGGCAGTACTCCGCGGTGGCGATGTACGCGGGCGGCAGGCCGGAGAGGTCGGTGGCGCGGGCGGGGGCGGCGTACGGGGAGGCCGGTGTGGAGCCCAGGTAGTGGCGCCACGATGCGGTGATCTTGTCGCGGGTCATCCAGGGCGTATCGGTGAACTCCCGTGCAGACCAGGTCTGTTGGCGATCGTCCAGGCCCGGCTGGTTGAGCAGTTGGAAGTGGATCCGCGGGCCCTGTTCGTCACGGGCCCGCAGTGCGATCGCGGCCGCGAGGCCGCCGCCCGCGCTGTGGCCGCCCACCGCGATCCGGTCCGGGTCGATGCCGAGTTCGGCCGCGTGCCCGGCCGCCCAGGTCAGTACGGCGTAGGCGTCGTCCGGCGCGGCCGGGAACGGGTTCTCGGGGGCCAGGCGGTAGCCCACCGAGATCACCACCGCGCCGGAGGCCTCGGCGATGCGGGCGGCCCACGGGTGCTCGGTCTCCACGTCGCCCATGACGAATCCGCCGCCGTGCAGCCAGATGATGGTGCCCTGCGCCTGGCGCGGGCGGTAGATCCGTACGGGCACCTCGGGAGCGGCGGGCACCATGAGGTCCTCGACGTCCAGGTTCGAGGTGTCCGGTGCCGGTACCGAGGCGGCCAACGCGGCGAAGTTCCCCCGCTCCTTGACCGGGTCGGTCAGGTCGGCGCGGGGGAACAGCGAGATGAATGCTTCGAGTTCGGGGTCGAGTTTGTGGTCCATGCGGACCATCCTCGGTCCGCCCGGCCGCCCGGAGCATCCGCCGGGCGTCGGGCATCGGGCCCGCATCGCGCGCCGTTCGGCGCTTACCCTCCTGTGGGGGAGGTGTCATGGAGGCACTGGTCATACGGCTGTCGCAGGTGGATTCCGCGGCGGAAGGCGCCATCCGCGTCGTCATGTTCTACGACACGCTCATGCGCCGACGCGTCGATCTCCCGGGGCTCGCCCGGGCCTCGGCGGGCCTGGCCGAATGCGTGGCCGGGATCCGGCTGCACGGCACCGGGAGGGCGGTCCGCTTCGCGCCCGACGGAACGGCGGCGTCCGCCCCGCCGCCGCCTCCGTCCAGCACGGCGCCGATCATCCTCGACGAGGAGGAGATCGGCGCGGTGTGGCTGGAGCGGGCCGGCGCGACGGGACCGCTCGACGACATGGTGCTCGAACGGCTCTCCATCGCCGTCGCGGCGGCCGTCGAGCGGTACGGACCGGCCCGCACCACCATGGCCGACCCCGCCCTCGTCGAACTCGTCGTCAGCTCGGACAGCGAGGAGGCGGCCCGCGCCCGGGCCCTGAGGTTGCTTGGCTTCGCCGCCGAGGTGCCGGTCCGCGTCGTCGCCGTACGCTCGCGCCTTCCGCTCGACAAGATCGGCGCGCTGCTCTGCCCCGCGCGTCCGGTGAAGGCGGCACCGCTCGGCGACGTGGGCGTCGTCCTGGCCGCGAGCGTGGACGCGGCCCGGCTTCCGGCAGGCGTGCGCGCGGGCATCGGCGCCGCCGAGAGCCCCGACCGGTCGTGGTGCCAGGCGCGTACCGCACTGCGCTTCACCACCGTGCGCGAACCCGTAGTCCATTACGGCGAGTTGGGGGCGCTTGCGCTCCTTGCCGAGGTACCGCAGGGCGTCTCGCGGGACAACGCCGACGTGGCCGCGATCGCGCGCCTCGCCGGCCACCCGGAGGATCTGGAGACGCTGGACGCGTACTGCGCCACCGGCTCCCTGCGCAGGGCCGCCGACCTGCTCCATCTGCACCACAGCAGCGTCGCCCGCCGGCTGGAGCAGATCGGGAAGACCCTGGGCATCGAACTCACCGAGCCCACCGGGTTGTTGAGAGTCCGGCTCGCCCTCACCGCCCGGCGGCTGCTGCTGGACGACTGAAACACGTCGGTCCGCTCCCCGCGAGGAGTGCGGGGAGCGGACCGAGACGCAGTGCCGTCCAAGTGTTCTTGGCGAAGTCCGGTGCGGCGGGCGCGACCCGAAAGGGGCGCGGGGAACGGTGCGATCAGCCCCGACCGGCCCGCGGACGAAGAACTCCCCTTCCCGCGGAGTGCTAGTCCGTGCCGGACTCCATCGCCGCCCGGTCCAGGAGCTCGTCGGCCTCGGAGACCTCGCCGCGCGAGGCGATGACCTCCGCGCCGCCCTCCGGCATGGCTCCGATGAGGCCGGTCGCCGCCGCCTGCGCGGCGCCGATCAGCTCCGGGTGCGCGGTGCCGACGATGCCGAGACCGGCGTACTGCTCAAGGCGGGCGCGCGAGTCGGCGATGTCGAGGTTGCGCATGGTGAGCTGGCCGATCCGGTCCACGGGACCGAACGCCGAGTCCTCGGTGCGCTCCATCGAGAGCTTGTCCGGGTGGTAACTGAAGGCGGGGCCCGTGGTGTTGAGGATCGAGTAGTCCTCGCCGCGCCGCAGCCGCAGGGTCACCTCGCCGGTCACGGCCGAGCCGACCCAGCGCTGGAGCGACTCGCGGACCATCAGCGCCTGCGGGTCCAGCCACCGGCCCTCGTACATGAGCCGCCCGAGACGCCGGCCCTCGTTGTAGTACTGCGCGAGGGTGTCCTCGTTGTGGATCGCGTTCACGAGCCGCTCGTACGCCGCGTGCAGCAGCGCCATGCCGGGGGCCTCGTAGATGCCGCGGCTCTTCGCCTCGATGATCCGGTTCTCGATCTGGTCGGACATGCCCATGCCGTGGCGGCCGCCGATCGCGTTCGCCTCCATCACCAGGTCGACCGGGGAGGCGAACTCCTTGCCGTTGATCGTCACCGGGCGGCCCTGGGCGAAGCCGATCGTCACGTCCTCGGTGTCGATCTCGACCGACGGGTCCCAGAACCGCACGCCCATGATCGGCTCGACGGTCTCGACACCCGTGTCCAGGTGCTCAAGCGTCTTGGCCTCGTGGGTGGCGCCCCAGATGTTGGCGTCGGTGGAGTACGCCTTCTCCGTGCTGTCCCGGTACGGCAGGTCGTGGGCGAGCAGCCACTCCGACATCTCCTTGCGGCCGCCGAGCTCGGTCACGAAGTCCGCGTCCAGCCAGGGCTTGTAGATCCGCAGGTGCGGGTTGGCGAGCAGGCCGTACCGGTAGAACCGCTCGATGTCGTTGCCCTTGAAGGTCGAGCCGTCGCCCCAGATCTGGACGTTGTCCTCCAGCATCGCCCGCACCAGGAGCGTGCCGGTGACGGCGCGGCCCAGCGGGGTGGTGTTGAAGTAGGCGCGACCGCCCGAGCGGATGTGGAACGCGCCGCACGCGAGCGCGGCCAGGCCCTCCTCGACCAGCGCCGCACGGCAGTCGACCAGGCGGGCGATCTCGGCACCGTAGGCCTTCGCGCGGCCGGGCACCGACGCGATGTCGGGCTCGTCGTACTGGCCGATGTCGGCGGTGTAGGTGCACGGGACGGCGCCCTTGTCGCGCATCCACGCGACCGCGACGGAGGTGTCGAGTCCGCCGGAGAAGGCGATGCCGACGCGCTCGCCGGCGGGCAGGGAGGTGAGAACCTTGGACATGGGAAGAGTATGCATCAAAGCGAATGTTTATGCAACCCGCTCGGAGCGCTCGGGGGGTTTCCTGTCACGATCCGGTCTCGCTACCCCCTTCGGGTCTTGCCCGACCCCCGTGTAATCGATTCCAATGCCTGCGTGTAATCGATTCCACGACCGGCTGTGGTCCGTGGAATCCGGGAGTCCAGGTTCCACGAGGAGGTGGTCCGGCGATGGCGGGCATCAAGGATGTCGCGGCCGAGGCGGGGGTGTCCGTCGCCACGGTGTCGCGGGTGCTCAACAGCCATCCGTCGGTCAGCGAGGCGGCCCGCGCCCGGGTGCTCGCGGCCGTCGAGACGCTCGGCTACCGGCCCAACGCCGTGGCCCGCTCGCTGCGCACCGACCAGACGCGCACGCTGGGCCTGGTCATCAGCGACGTACTGAACCCGTACTTCACCGAGCTCGCCCGCTCCGTCGAGGAGGCGGCCCGGGCGCTCGGCTACAGCGTGATCATCGGCAACGCCGACGAGCGGCCCGAGCTCCAGGACCACCACGTCCGCACCCTCCTGGACCGCCGCATCGACGGGCTGCTCGTCTCGCCCACCGACGGCGGCTCCCCGCTCATGCTGGAGGCGGCCCGCGGCGGCACCCCCATGGTCTTCGTCGACCGCTGGATCCCCGGCATCGACGTCCCCGTGGTGCGCGCCGACGGCCGCGCCGCCATTCGTGACCTGGTCGCCCATCTGCACCGGCTCGGCCGCCGCAGGCTCGCCATCATCGCGGGCCCGGCCGCCACCACCACCGGCAGCGAGCGTGTCGAGGCGTTCCGCGCGGCGCTCGGCGAGCACGGCATCTCGCTCCCCGACGACTACGTGGGCCAGGGCGACTTCCAGGCGGCCAGCGGGCGCCGGGCCGCCGAACGGTTCCTGGCCCTGCCCGAGCCGCCCGACGCCGTCTTCGCCGCCGACAACCTGATGACGCTCGGCGCGCTCGACGCCCTGCGCGCCCGTGGGCTGCGCATCGGCGACGACATCGCGCTCGCCGCCTTCGACGACATCCCGTGGTTCGTGCACACCGACCCGCCCATCACCGCGATCGCCCAGCCGACCGGCGAGCTCGGCCGGGCCGCCGTGCGTGCGCTCGCCGACCTCATCGAGGGCCGGACCCCGCAGTCCGTCACCCTCCCCGCCTCCCTCGTCGTACGCCGTTCCTGCGGCGAGAGCGCCCCGAACCCGAGGAGGGGACAGTGAGCTCAGCAGAGGATCAACCGGCCGTCGATACAGGCGAGTTGCTGCGTATCGAAGGGGTCCGGAAAGCATTCCCCGGTGTCGTCGCCCTCGACGGGGTCGACTTCGATCTGCGGCGCGGCGAGGTGCACGTCCTGCTCGGCGAGAACGGCGCCGGCAAGAGCACCCTCATCAAAATGCTCTCCGGCGCCCACCGGCCCGACGGCGGACGCATCCTCGCCGAAGGCCGCGAGGTACGCATCCACGGCGCACAGGACGCCGAACGCCTCGGCATCGCCACCATCTACCAGGAGTTCAACCTGGTGCCCGAGCTGAGCGTCGCCGAGAACATCTTCCTCGGCCGCCAGCCCCGGCGCTTCGGGATGATCGACCGCCGGACGATGGAAGCGGCCGCCGAGAAGCTGCTCAAGCGGGTCGGCGTGGACGTCTCGCCCCGCGCCAAAGTGCGCGAACTCGGCATCGCCCGGCTCCAGATGGTGGAGATAGCCAAGGCGCTCAGCCTGGACGCCCGCGTACTGATCATGGACGAGCCGACCGCCGTGCTCACCTCCGAAGAGGTGGACAAGCTCTTCCGGATCGTGCGCACCCTGCGCGACGACGGCGTGGGCATCGTCTTCATCACCCACCACCTCGAAGAGATCGCGGCACTCGGCGATCGGGTCACGGTGCTGCGCGACGGCCGCAGCATCGACCAGGTGCCCGCCTCGACACCCGAGGACGAGCTCGTACGGCTGATGGTGGGGCGCAGCATCGAGCAGCAGTACCCGCGCGAACGCCCCGACCCGGGGCGGCCGTTGCTCCAGGTGAACGGCCTGACCCGGCACGGCGTCTTCCACGACGTCAGCTTCGAGGTGCGGGCCGGGGAGGTCGTCGGCCTCGCCGGGCTCGTCGGCGCCGGGCGCACCGAGGTGGCCCGCGCGGTGTTCGGCGCCGACCGCTACGACGCGGGCACCGTCGAGGTGCGCGGCGAACGGCTCGCCCGGGGTGATGTGAACGCCGCGATGGGCGCCGGGGTCGGGCTCGTGCCCGAGGACCGCAAGGGGCAGGGCCTGGTGCTCGACGCCTCCGTGCAGGACAACCTCGGCCTGGTCACCCTGCGCTCGGCCAGCCGCGCCGGGCTCGTCGACCTCAAGGGCCAGCGCACGGCGGCCGCCCGCATCGCCGGACAGCTCGGGGTGCGCATGGCCGGGCTCGACCAGCAGGTCCGCACTCTGTCCGGCGGCAACCAGCAGAAGGTCGTCATCGGCAAATGGCTGCTCGCCGATACCAAGGTGCTGATCCTCGACGAGCCGACCCGCGGCATCGACGTCGGCGCCAAGGTCGAGATCTACCAGCTCATCAACGAGCTGACGGCCACCGGGCACGCGGTCCTGATGGTCTCCAGCGATCTGCCCGAAGTGCTCGGCATGAGCGACCGGGTCCTCGTCATGAACCAGGGCCGCATCGCCGGCGAACTCCCCGCACATGAGGCGACCCAGGACGCCGTGATGGCGCTGGCCGTCGCCGCACCGAACGCACAGCACGACCAGGAAGAAGGGGTGGGCTCCCGTGGCCACTGACACGCTCGACAACCGTACGGGCGCGAGCGGGGCCGCGACCGTGCGCCGCCTGCTGCTCGACAACGGGGCGCTGAGCGCCCTGGTGGTCCTGGTCGCGGCGATGGCGCTGCTCTCCGGGGACTTCCTCACCACGCAGAACCTGCTGAACGTCGGCGTGCAGGCCGCGGTCACCGCGATCCTCGCGTTCGGCGTCACCTTCGTCATCGTGTCGGCGGGCATCGACCTGTCGGTCGGCTCGGTGGCCGCGCTGTCGGCGACCGTCCTGGGCTGGTCGGCGACGTCCGAGGGCGTGCCCGTGTGGCTCGCCGTCCTGATGGCCGTCGCTACCGGCATCGCCTGCGGCCTCGTCAACGGCGTGCTCGTCTCGTACGGCAAACTCCCGCCGTTCATCGCCACGTTGGCGATGCTGTCGGTCGGCCGCGGCCTGTCCCTGGTGATCTCCCAGGGCAGCCCGATCGCCTTCCCCGACTCGGTGTCGGTCCTCGGCGACACGCTCGGCGGCTGGCTGCCGGTCCCGGTCCTCGTCATGATCGCGGCCGGACTCGTCACCGCGCTCGTCCTGTCCCGTACGTACATGGGACGCTCGATGTACGCGATCGGCGGCAACGAGGAGGCGGCGCGGCTCTCGGGCCTGCGCGTGAGGCGGCAGAAGCTCGTCATCTACGCGCTGTCCGGCCTGTTCGCCGCCGTCGCGGGCATCGTCCTCGCCTCCCGGCTCGCCTCCGCGCAGCCGCAGGCGGCCCAGGGGTACGAGCTCGACGCGATCGCCGCGGTCGTCATCGGCGGGGCCAGCCTGTCGGGCGGCGTCGGCAAGGCGTCGGGCACCCTGATCGGCGCGCTGATCCTCGCCGTGCTGCGCAACGGGCTCAACCTCCTTTCCGTGTCGGCGTTCTGGCAGCAGGTCGTCATCGGCGTCGTCATCGCGCTGGCGGTCCTGCTCGACACCCTGCGCCGCAAGGCGGGCGCGACGCCCGGTGCCCCCTCCGGCACGGCCGGGCCCGGCAGGAAGGGGCCCGGCGCGGTGAGACTCGCGGTCGCCGCGGTGTGCCTGGCGGCCGTCGTCGGTGCGGCGTACCTCCTGAACCCGGGGGCGTCCGGCACGACGACCACCAAACTGGGCATGTCCTTGTCCACCCTCAACAACCCCTTCTTCGTACAGATGAAGGCGGGCGCGCAGGCCGAGGCGAAGGCGGAGGGCATCGACCTCACCGTCACCGACGCGCAGAACGACGCGTCTCAACAGGCCAACCAGATACAGAACTTCACCAGCTCCGGCATGAAGTCGATCATCGTCAACCCGGTGGACTCGGACGCGGTCGGACCTTCCGTACGCGGCGCCAACCAGGCGGACATCCCGGTGGTCGCCGCCGACCGCGGGGTCAACAAGGCCCGGACCGCGACGCTGGTCGCCTCCGACAACGTGGCGGGCGGCAGGCTCGCCGCGCAGACCCTCGCCGAGAAGCTCGGCGGCAAGGGGAAGATCGTGATCCTCCAGGGCACCGCGGGCACCTCCGCGAGCCGGGAGCGCGGCGCGGGTTTCGCCGAGGGCCTCACGGCGTACCCGGGCATCGAGGTCGCCGCCCGCCAGCCCGCCGACTTCGACCGCACCAAGGGCCTGGACGTCATGACCAACCTCCTCCAGTCCCACCCCGACATCACCGGGGTCTTCGCCGAGAACGACGAGATGGCGCTGGGCGCGGTGAAGGCGCTGGGCGGCAGGGCGGGCAGCTCGGTCGCTGTCGTCGGGTTCGACGGAACTCCCGATGGAATCAAGGCAGTTGGGGAGGGAACGCTGTACGCGTCGGTGGCTCAGCAACCGGCGGAACTCGGCAGGATGGCCGTGCGGAACGCGGTCCGGGCGGCCCGGGGCGAGAAGCCGGAGAGCGCGGTGAAGGTGCCGGTGAAGGTGGTGACGAAGAAGAACGCAGCGGAATTCTCGTGAACGAGGCGCACGACACCGGCGTCTGACGATCCATCATCTGCAATGAGGAACGGATTCATGCACGACTACGGCCTGTTGGTGGTGGGTTCGGCGAACGCCGATCTGGTGATCGGGGTGGAGCGCAGGCCTGCCCCCGGCGAGACGGTGCTCGGCTCGGACCTGGCCGTCCACCCCGGCGGCAAGGGCGCGAACCAGGCGGTGGCCGCCGCCCGCCTGGGAGCCCGCACGGCCCTGCTGGCCAAGGTGGGCGACGACGATCACGGACGGCTGTTGCTGGCCTCGCTGCGGAGAGCAGGGGTGGACACGGTGGGCGTGTTGGTGGACAACACACCCACCGGGGTCGCCGTGATCACCGTCGACCCGTCGGGCGACAACAGCATCGTCGTGTCCCCGGGCGCCAACGCGCGCCTGACCCCCGACGACATCCGCGCCGCCCGGGCCCTGTTCGCCCTGGCCCCGGTCGTCTCCGTACAGCTGGAGATCCCCCTGGAGACGGTGACGGAGGTGGCCCGCTCGCTGGCGCCGGACGCCCGCCTGGTCCTGAACCCGTCACCGCCCGCCCCCCTCCCAGCCGAAGTCCTGGCGGCCTGCGACCCGTTGATCGTCAACGAACACGAGGCGCGGTTCATGCTGGGGGAGTTGGCGGGGGAGGGGCCACAGGACTGGGCGCGGGCGCTGCTCGCCATCGGTCCGCGCTCGGTCGTCGTCACGCTGGGCGCGGACGGCGCCCTCGTCGCCTCCTCGGACGGGTGTGTACGGGTGCCGAGCCCGAAGGTCGCCCCGGTCGACACGACGGGCGCGGGCGACGCGTTCACGGCGGCGCTTGCGTGGCGGTTGGGGGCGGGGGAGGAGCTCGCGGTGGCGGCCCGGTTCGCGGTGCGGGTGGGCGCGGCGGCGGTGACCCGGCAGGGGGCGCAGGAGTCCTATCCGACCGCGGAGGAGCTTCTCGGCGTTGGGATTCAAGGGCGGTGCCACGAATGGGTGAGCCGGGGAGCGCCGCCGAACGGCCCTCGGTAGCGTCGGAGCTCCTTGAACCCGGCATCAGTCACAGAAAGGACATTGCCATGGGAGCTTTGGGAGATCTGCTGGGCGGTCTGGTCAGAATTGTCACCAGTCTGCTCGGCCTGTAGTAAGCGCCGCCGCCCGTGTCGCCCCGGTGATGAGCCGGGGCGACACGGATAGGGCGCGCACCCTCCGGTGGCGTTCTGATCGCTCAGCCCGGCCGGTTTCCGGCCGTGGTCGTCGTAGCGTCCGCCGCCCCACCAGTCCTCACACCCTCTCCGCGCCCGGCAGCGCCGCCAGCGCCCGGGTCACGAACTCGGCGAGCAGATCGCGCCCTTCACCGGGCGGCAGTCCGTCGAGCGCGCCGATGGCGGCGTTCGCGTGCCGACCCGCCAGCGCGAGAGACTTGTCGATCGCCCCCGACGTCCGCAGGATCGAGGCCAGAGCGGCCAATGCCCCGGCCGGATCCGTGCGCCCCGAGAGACAGTCCTCGATCTCACGCCGGGTGGACTCGCCGCCATCGCGGTGGGCGAGGATGACCGGCAGCACCGGCCGCCCGTTCCTGACGTCGCTCGTCGGTGCCTTGCCCGCGCTCTGCGCATCACTGGTGTAGGCCAGCAGGTCGTCGTGGACCTGGAAGGCCACGCCCAGCCGGTTCGCGTACGAGACCAGCGAGGCGAGCGCGGCCGGTCCGCCCCCGCCCAGAATCCCGCCGACCTCGCACGCCGCGCGGAACAGCGCCGCCGTCTTCAGGCGGACCATCTCCAGATACGGGCCCACCTCGAACACCCGGCACCCGGTGAGCCGGGCCTCCAGGCTCTGGCCCCGGCACAGGTCCATCCCGGCCCGCGCGATCGCGGCGACCGCGGTCACCACGCGGTCGGCCGGAACACCCCGCTCGCGGCAGTCCGCGAGGCACTCGAAGAGCGAGAAGAAGAGCAGGTCGCCCGCGACGATGGCCTCGTCGGCCCCGTACTTGCGGTGAGCCGCGGGACGCCCCCGCCGGACCGTGTCCGCGTCGATGATGTCGTCGTGGATCAGGCTGCCGACATGCCCGAACTCCGCCGCGACCGCCGCCGGAAGCACGCTCATGGGGTCGCCACCGACGGCCTGCGCGGCGGCGAGAAGCAGGCAGGGCCGGAACAGCTTCCCGGCCGGCAACAGGGAGTGCCGGCACACCTCGTCGAGGCCGTCCGCCCCGGCCGGCCAGCGTGCGTCGAGCTCACGCACCACCACATCGCGCAGCCGGAAGCCCGCCTCGAATGCTTCCGGCGCCGTGCGAGACGCTTCGGTTTCGGTCATGTGCCGAGTCCCGTCTGTCGAGCGAGCCCCTCAAAAACTGCGGTACGGCATTCTCGCGGACGGCCACCGAAATCAGCGGGAATGGCCGCCCGGACACCGAGTGCGGCGGCCGGGGCGGGGCACCGCCGCACGACCCGAACGCACCACCCGCGCTGAACGTGCCGCCACCCGTCCGAATGCAGCCACCACCTGACTGTGGATCATATTCCTTTACCCCGGGCGCTGTTGGCCGCGACGGGACGCCGTGTCTACCCTGGTATCCGCCTGAGGGGGAGACGCATGAGCGGACGCATCGAAGGCACCCGAACCAACGGACGGCCGCCCGAGACCGGCAAGGGCGAGCGCCTCGCGGACTGGGCGGACGGCCGGCTCGGCATCCACACGCTGGCCAAGGCCAACCTGCGCAAGATCTTCCCGGACCACTGGTCGTTCATGTTCGGCGAGATCTGCCTGTACAGCTTCCTCATCCTCATCCTGACCGGCATCTGGCTGACCCTGTTCTTCGAGCCGAGCGGCGTCGAAGTCGTCTACCACGGCTCGTACGTGCCCCTGAACGGCATCCGCATGACGCGGGCGTACGAATCCGCCGTGGACATCAGCCTCGACGTGCGCGGGGGTCTGCTCATCCGGCAGATCCACCACTGGGCGGCGATCGTCTTCGTCGCCGGGCTCATGGTGCACATGATGCGGGTGTTCTTCACCGGCGCGTTCCGCAAGCCGCGCGAGGTGAACTGGCTGTTCGGCTGGACGATCCTGATGCTGGCCCTGCTCACCGGGCTCACCGGCTACTCGCTCCCCGACGACATGCTCTCCGGCACCGGCATCCGCTTCGCCCAGGGCGCGATCCTGTCCGTCCCGGTGATCGGAACGTACCTCTCGTTCTTCCTCTTCGGCGGCGAGTTCCCCGGCCACGACATCATTTCGCGGCTCTACCCGATCCACGTCCTGCTGCTGCCCGGCATCATGCTCGGCCTGGTCGTGGTCCATCTGATCCTGGTCTTCTACCACAAGCACACCCAGTTCGCCGGGCCCGGCCGGACCGAGGAGAACGTGGTGGGAGCGCCGTTCCTGCCCGTCTACATGGCCAAGGCGGGCGGCTTCTTCTTCCTCGTGTTCGGGGTGCTCGCGGTGCTGGGCGCGGTCGCCACCATCAACCCGCTGTGGGCGATCGGCCCCTACCGGCCCGACCTCGTGTCCACCGGAGCCCAGCCCGACTGGTACCTCGGCTTCTCCGAAGGGCTCATCCGGGTCATGCCCGGCTGGGAGATCAACGCCTGGGGCCACACCCTCCAACTCGGCGTCTTCATCCCCTTCATGCTCTTCCCGGTGATCATGACCGCGATCGCGGTGTACCCGTTCATCGAGGCGTGGATCACCGGCGACAGACGCGAGCACCACATCGCCGAACGGCCCCGGAACGCACCCGCCCGCACCGGCATCGGCGTCGCGTGGCTGACGCTGTACGGGGTGCTGCTCATCGGCGGCGGCAACGACCTGTGGGCCACCCACTTCCATGTGTCGATCAACGCGATCACCTGGTTCGTGCGCATCGGGGTCTTCGTGGGCCCGGCCATCGCCTTCGTCGTCGCCCAGCGGTTCTGCCAGGGGCTCCAGCGCCGCGACCGGGACAAGGCCCTGCACGGCCGCGAGTCGGGCATCGTCAAGCGCCTGCCGCACGGGGAGTACGTGGAGGTCCACACCCCGCTCACCCAGGCCGAGCTGTACACCCTCACCGCCCACGAGCAGCCCCGGCCCTACGAGCTCGGGCCCACCGTCGACGCGAACGGAGTGGTACGCAAACCGCGCCGCTCCGACCGACTGCGGGCCCGCCTGGCGAAGGCCATGTACGGCCCCGGCACCCAGATCCCCAAGCCGACGGCCGAGGAGTATCTGGAACTCAACCGGGGGGACGGGCATCACTGAGGGGGCGCCTCTGGGGCCGGGGACCGGTCAGACCTCCCGCCAAAATGATATCTATGAGTGACACTCGATGGTATCGTTTTGCTGACAAGGGCATCCGCGGAAGGGCTGTTCACGTGGCTAGAACCGTCATCGACCTCGACGAAGACATGGTCGCCGAGGCCATGCGCATCTTCGGAACCAAGACCAAAGCCAAGGCTGTCCGCCTGGCCATGGAAGACGCCGTCAAAAGGCACCTGCGGCAGGAGGGGTTCGACGCCATGGACGCCGGCGAATTCGACTTCAGCGAGATCGTCGAGAACACCGGCCCCCGCAACGCCGACGGCTCCCTCAAGCATCACGGTCACCGCGACGGAGGTCAGGCCGCCTGATGCAGGACCGCTACCTGATCGACAAGTCCGCCCTCGCCCGCTGGACGAAGACAAGTGTCAAGAAGGTGCTCCAGCCCCTGCATGACCGTTACCTCCTTGCCGTGTGCCGGCCCACCGAGTACGAGATGATCCATTCCGCACGTGACAGCTCCGAGGCCACACGAATCAGTACCTGGCTGCACGCCTTCGACTACCTCGGCACCGATGACGCCATCTTCATCCGCGCGCTCCAGATTCAGCGCCATGCCCTCAATGCAGGTTTCCACCGCGCCCTGTCCCTCCCCGACCTGCTGATCGCCGCCACGGCGGAACTCAACCGGCGGACGATCCTCCACTACGACGGCGACTTCGACATGATCGCCTCCCTCACCGGCCAACCCAGCGAATGGGTCGTCCCACCAGGCACCGCCGACCGATGAGTGTCAGTCCGACAGTTCTCGCCTTCATCGTCGCCTGATCGGATCAACTGCCTTGCATGCGCCCGGAGTTGAATGTCACCGGCGAGAGGATGTTGTGGCGGAGCCGCCTACCCGTAAGCCAGCGGGTCCGCGAGGACTCTCCGGGCGACGCGGGCCGCCGCTCCCCGGGCCGCGTCGCCCGCGAGCGACGACGCGCGCAGGCGGCCGCTCTCCGGGTGCCAGAGGCCCGACACGGCCCGGCGGGTCAGCTCGTGGGCGGCGGCGGGGGCGAGCCAGGGCATCAGGGTGCGGTAGATGCCGCCGAGGACGACCGCGTCCGGGTCGAAGAGGTTGACCGCGCCGGACAGGGCGACGCCCAGGGTGCGGCCCGCGTCGGCGAGGGCGCCGAGAGCGCTCTCATCACCGGCCTGGGCCCGGCGTTCGAGCTCCGTGACGCCCGGCATCCCGGCGTTCTCGTCGAGGCCCGCCGACCGCAGCAGCGCCAGCTGGCCCGCGTACTGTTCGAGGCAGCCCCGCGAGCCGCAGCGGCACTCCGGCCCGCCCGGGTCCACCACCACGTGCCCGATCTCCCCGGCGAAGCCGTGCGCGCCGCGCAGCAGTTCACCCCCGACGACCAGCGCCCCGCCGACGCCGATCTCCCCGGTCAGGTAGAGGAAGTGGTCCACGCGCCCGCTCGGGCCGCCGAACCACAGCTCGGCGAGCGCCGCGAGATTGGCCTCGTTGTCCGAACTGACAGGCAGGGCAGGGGAGTTGGGGCGCAGGGAGAGCAGGGCCCTGCTGAACAGCTCCTCGGCCTCTACCTGGTTCCAGCCCAGGTTGGGGGCCTGGCGCACGGCACCCTGGGAGACCAGGCCGGGCAGCGCCAGCTCCGCGCCGACCGGGAGGAGTCCCTGCTCGGCCGCCGAGTCCAGCGCGCGGGCGGCGATCCGGGCCGCCCGCGCCAGCACGTCGACCGCCGGCTCGCCCCGGTTGTCGAGGTGCTCGGTCAGGCGCACCCGGTCCGTCCCGGCGAGGTCCACCACGCACACCGATACGTAGTCGACGTTGACCTCGACCCCGGCCCCGGCGGGACCGGTGCGGGCCGGGGTCAGCATGGTGCCCGGCCGCCCCGCCTGCCCACTGAACGACTTGCCCGACTCGGTGAGGAACCCGCCCCGGATCAGCTGATCGGCCAGCGAGGACACGGCCGCCCTGGTCAGGCCGGTGCGGGCGGCGGCCCCGGCCCGGCTGAGAGCGCTCTCGTCGTGCACGGCACGCAGCACCAGGCTGAGGTTGTGCCGGCGCACGGTGTCCTTGTCCGCCTTGGGCCCGAGCGGGGCGGGCCGGCTGCGCGGAGTCGAGTGGTCGTCCATATACCCGCGAGCCTAATCCCAGCCTCCGAAAGCCCCGGGGGTGGCCGTCTGTGTCGAGCGCGGCAGGTGAGAGCGCTTTCCGGTGCATGCACCGCGGAGGGCGACGTGGATGGGCTGCCGGCCGAGAGCGCTCTCACGCGTTGTCGTCGTCGGTCAGGGGCCCAGGACACGGTCGCGGTGGGCCGCCCGGGCATCGGCGGGACCACACCGAGTGGTGAGCCGGGCGCCGCCCGGGTGCCGCGCGACGCGGACGGGACCCTCGACCGGCCCCGCCCGCGACCCCGGCCGAGCCCATCGGCCGAACAGCGACCACCTGACGAAACGCGGAGCGATCCCTTACCCGCCCATGGCCCTTTCTTGCCCTCCCCTTTCTTTGGAGTGCATTCATCTGCCGGACATTTGCGAGGCAGTGCCCAAATCGCGCTCACGTCAATTCCCGTGTATTGGCGAAAGGTTGACCCATTCGGTGGAGAGTCGCAGGTGACCCGCCAGTATGGTCGCCGCATGCCCCCCAATCGTCCGGTGCTCCCGGTTCTTCCCTATCGCAAGCCCAAACTCGGCCGGGACTACTGGGTGTTGGACGATGTGCTGCCCAACATTGATGAAGTCAGGGCACGTTGTGTGGCCAAGGACGACTGGGTCGAGGGATATCCGCACAAGCCCGAGTCCTGGCCGGGACTGCGTACCATGCCCGGCCTGGCGCCCGCCGAGCTCGCCCGCGTGGAGCGCCTGGTCATGCAGCACACCGGGGCCAAGGAACTGTGGCAGGCCACCGCCCCCGGCGGGGCGACGCTCAACCACAATTGCATCCAAGTCGTCGGCGCCGGCGAGAGCGAACCGCGCCCCCACACCGATTCGCGCGCGCTGTGCCGCTACGCGGCTGTGCTCTACCTCAACCCGCAGGCGCCCAAGGACTGCGGCACCAGCTTCTTCCGGCAGAGCCTGCCCGGCGGTGTCCTGGGCGGCAACATGGTCACCGCCCCGCACAACAACCTCGTAGAGGCGCTCGGTACGCGCTTCGTGCCACCGGACTCCTTCACCGAGGACGTGCGGGTCGCGCACCGCTACAACCGGCTGCTGCTCTACACCGCCAACACCATGCACAGCGCGACCGGCTACTGCGGCAGCACCATCGACGACAAGCGGATGACCGCGGTCTTCTTCTGGATGGCATAGGTGGCGAACACAGGAACTCCACAACCCTGTGGTGTGGGCCACCACACGGGGTTCCTGTTAGTTTCCCGTACCGCGGAACGTCACAGTGACGACATGGGGGCTTTCGCGGTCCCGGGTGTTCTTGGTACACCCCTCTCGCCCCCCTGTTCCCTCACGCTTGCAGAGGCCCCCACTCATGGCTGAACTCAACCGGCGCCGGTTCATGCAGCTCGCGGGCGGCACCGCCGCCTTCGCCGCCCTGTCCCAGAGCATCGCGCGGGCCGCGTCCATCCCGGCCGCGGGCAGCACCGGCACCATCCAGGACGTCGAGCACGTCGTCGTCCTGATGCAGGAGAACCGTTCATTCGACCACTACTTCGGTTCCCTGAAGGGCGTCCGCGGCTTCGGTGACCCGCGGCCCGTCACGCTGCCCAGCGGCAAGTCGGTGTTCCACCAGGTCGGCGGCGGCAAGGAAGTGCTGCCGTTCCGGCCCAAGGCGGACAAGCTCGGCCTCCAGTTCATCCAGGACCTGAACCACGACTGGGCGGGCAGCCACAAGGCGTTCAACAACGGCAAGTACGACCAGTGGGTCCCCGCCAAGACGTCCACGACGATGGCGTACCTCACCCGCGAGGACATCCCGTTCCACTACGCGCTCGCCGACACCTTCACCATCTGCGACGCCTACCACTGCTCGTTCATCGGCTCCACCGACCCGAACCGCTACTACATGTGGACGGGCTACACAGGCAACGACAACACCGGTGGTGGTCCGGTCCTGGGCAACGACGAGAAGGGGTATGGCTGGACCACATACCCCGAGCGCCTGGAGCAGGCGGGCGTCTCCTGGAAGATCTACCAGGACACCGGCGACGGCCTGGACGCGGCCGGCGGCTGGGGCTGGATCAGCGACGCCTACCGGGGCAACTACGGCGACAACTCGCTGCTCTACTTCAACAACTACCGCAACGCCAAGCCCGGCGACCCCTTGTACGACAAGGCGCGTACCGGCACCAACGCCAAGAACGGCGACGGCTTCTTCGACATCCTCAAGGCCGACGTCAAGGCCGGAACGCTGCCCAAGGTCTCCTGGATCGCCGCCCCCGAGGCCTTCACCGAGCACCCCAACTGGCCAGCCAACTACGGGGCTTGGTACATCTCGCAGGTCCTGGACGCGCTCACCTCCAACCCCGCGGTGTGGGCCAAGACGGCGCTGTTCATCACGTACGACGAGAACGACGGCTTCTTCGACCACGTGATCCCGCCCTTCGTGCCCTCCGGCGCCTCCCAGGGCCTGTCCACGGTCGCGACCGCCCCCGACTACTTCCCGGGCAACATCAGCTACGCGGCCGGGCCGTACGGACTCGGCCAGCGCGTGCCGATGCTCGTCGTGTCGCCCTGGAGCACCGGCGGCTACACCTGCTCCGAGACCTTCGACCACACCTCCATCATCCGGTTCATGGAGCGCCGCTTCGGCGTGCACGAGCCGAACATCTCGCCCTGGCGGCGCGCGATCTGCGGCGACCTGACCTCGGCGTTCGACTTCAGCCGCACCAACTCCTCGGCCCCGTCGCTGCCTTCGACGACCGCCTACATCCCGCCGGACCACAACAGGCACCCCGACTTCGTGCCGGTCCCGCCCGCCACCGGCACGCTCCCCAAGCAGGAGTCCGGGTCCCGGCCCACCCGCCCGCTGCGCTACGCGCCCTTCGTGGACGGGTCGGCGAACGTGAGCACCGGCAAGTATTCGCTCACCTTCAGTGGCGGCGCCTCGGCCGGCGCGCAGTTCCTCGTGACGTCCGCGAACCGTACGGACGGCCCGTGGACCTACACCACGGAGGCGGGCAAGACGATCTCCGACGCCTGGAACACGACCTATTCGAGCGGCGTCACCAAGCTGAGCGTGTTCGGGCCCAACGGCTTCCTGCGGACGTTCCAGAGCCCCGGCAAGACCGCCGGGCCCGAGGTCACCGCCCGCCACAACGCCGGCACCGGCAACCTCGACCTCACCATGACCAACGCGGGCAGGACCACCGTCCACCTCAAGATCGCGAACGCGAGCGTCTACGGCGGGGCGACCCACACCTTCACCGTGGCCGCGGGCGCCACCGTCACGTTCACGGCCGACCTGCGCTCCAGCAAGAGCTGGTACGACGTGTCCGTGACATCGGACGCCGACGCCACCTTCCTGCGCCGCTTCGCCGGCCACGTCGAGACCGGCGCGACGGGCGTGAGCGACCCGGCACTGCTCACGGCCTGACTCGTCCCGGCACACGGCTGAGGGGCCCCCGCCCGACCGGGCGGGGGCCCCTCAGGGGCGTACGGGGATCAGACCTCGTCCGCGCCGCCGAAGCGCTCGCGGTAGGACTCCAGGTCCTCCTCCGTGATCTTCGCGAACAGCACCGGCGGCACCGTGAAGGCCGTACCGGCCGGAACCGTGTCCAGCGCCCTGGCCTGCTCCGGCGTCACCCAGGAGGCCGTGTCCTCGGTCAGCGCGAACGCGGAGCGCATCGCCTTCGCCGAGGACGGGATGAACGGCTCGGACACCACCGAGTACAGGTGGATCAGGTTCATCGCCGTACGCAGCGTGAGAGCGGCGGCCTCCGGGTCGGTCTTGATCTCCAGCCAGGGCGCCTTCTCCTCCAGGTAGGAGTTGCCGGCCGACCACAGGGCGCGCAGCGAAGCGGCCGCCTTGCGGAACTGGAGCGCCTCCATGTGGCCCTCGTACTCGGCGAGCAGCCCCGCGATCTCCTCGCCCAGCTTCGCCTCGGCGGCCCCGGCCACGGCGCCCGCCGGGACGTCGTCGCCGAAGCGCTTGCGCGAGAAGGACAGGACCCGGTTCACGAAGTTGCCGAGCGTGTCCGCCAGGTCCTTGTTGACCGTCGCGGTGAAGTGCTCCCAGGTGAACGACGTGTCGTCGGACTCGGGGGCGTTCGCCATCATGAAGTAGCGCCAGTAGTCGGCGGGCAGGATCTCCAGGGCGTCGTGCGTGAAGACACCACGGCGCTGCGAGGTGGAGAACTTGCCGCCGTAGTAGTTGAGCCAGTTGAAGGCCTTGACGTAGTCGACCTTCTTCCACGGCTCGCGCACACCCAGCTCGGTCGCCGGGAACATCACCGTGTGGAAGGGGACGTTGTCCTTGCCCATGAACTCGGTGTAGCGGACGTCGGCCGCACCCTCGGGCTCGTACCACCACGACTTCCAGTCGCGGTTCGCCGGGTCGAGGTCGGCCCACTCCTTCGTCGCGCCGATGTACTCGATCGGCGCGTCGAACCAGACGTAGAAGACCTTGCCCTCGGCGGCCAGCTCCGGCCACGTGTCGGCCGGGACCGGCACGCCCCACTCCAGGTCACGCGTGATCGAGCGGTCGTGCAGGCCCTCGGTCAGCCACTTGCGGGCGATCGACGACGCGAGCTGCGGCCACTCGCCGCCGACCCGGTCGATCCACTCCTCGACCTCGCCCTGGAGCTTGGACTGGAGCAGGAAGAGGTGCCGGGTCTCGCGGACCTCCAGGTCGCTGCTGCCGCTGATCGCTGAACGCGCTTCCAGCAGGTCCGTCGGGTCCAGGACGCGGGTGCAGTTCTCGCACTGGTCGCCGCGCGCCTTGTCGTAGCCGCAGTGCGGGCAGGTGCCGACGATGTAGCGGTCCGGCAGGAAGCGGTCGTCGGCGATCGAGAAGACCTGGCGGATCGCCCGCTCCTCGATGAACCCGTTCTCCTTCAGCTTCCGCGCGAAGTGCTGCGTGATCTCGACGTTCTGCTGCGAGGAGCTCCGGCCGAAGTAGTCGAAGGCCAGGTGGAAGCCGTCGTAGATCGCCTTCTGGGTGTCGTGCGACTGCGCGCAGAAGTCGGCGACTGAGAGCCCGGCCTCCTTGGCGGCCAGCTCGGCAGGGGTGCCGTGCTCGTCGGTGGCGCAGATGTACAGCACGTCGTGGCCGCGCTGGCGCAGGTAGCGGGAGTAGACGTCCGCGGGGAGCATCGACCCGACCATGTTGCCCAGGTGCTTGATTCCGTTGATGTACGGCAGCGCGCTGGTGATCAGGTGTCGAGACATCCTCGGATGCTCCTTATGTTCGTGCGTGCGGCACCGCGGCGCGGCCGCGGCGAACCCAGGTAGGGAGGCCCACCCGGAGGATCACACCAGGTGACACCCCCGCCCGATGGGCAGAGCCATGCTATCGAACCGCTCGCGCCCTTCTCGCCGGACTTTTTGGCGCCCGGCCGAGCCGGGCCCGGCGTCCGTCGCGGCCCGTCACGCATGGTCACAGCCCGGTACGGCCCGCGAAGTACGTCGCGATCATGTCCTCGGCGCCGTGCCCGGCGGCCTCGGCCCGGGCGAACCGCTCGGCCGACGCCTCGGTCAAGTCGAGCCGTACGCCTGCCTGTTGGGCCGCATCGAGGATCAGCCGGGTGTCCTTGAGGGCGGTGGAGACGGCGAAGCTGGGCGTCAGGTCGCCGGTGAGCAGGGCCGCGGACTTGGCGTGCAGATAGGCGGTGTCCAGCGGGCCGCCGGCGATCGCGTCCAGGAAGAGGCGGGGGTCCACCTGGAGCCCCTCGGCAAGGCCGAGGCATTCGGCGATGGCGCCGACCAGATTGATCACCCAGGTGTTGGCGACCAGCTTCAGACGCGAGGCCCCGCCCGGCTCGTGGCTCACCCAGACGGTCCGCCGCCCGATCGCGTCGAGTACGGGTGCGAGGCGCTCGCGGGCCTCGGCGGGCCCGGAGACGAAGACGGTCAGCTTGCCCTCCTCGGCGGGTCCCCGTGTGCCGAGGACCGGGGCGTCGCAGTACGCCACCCCCAACTCGGCTGCCCGGGCGGCCAGTTCGAGGGTCGCGTCCGGTCCGACGGTGGAGGTCTGGAGCCACAGCTGGCCCGGGTGCAGGCCCGGGGAGGCGGCGTCGAGGGTGGCGGACACGGAGGGGCCGTCGTTCAGCGCGGTCAGGACGACATCGGCGTCGCGCACCGCCTCGTCGGCGTCCGCGTGCACAGAGGCCCCGTCGTCGGCGAGTGCCTCGGCCTTGGCCAGGGTCCGGTTCCAGGCCCGTACGGTCAGCCCGGCCCGCAGCAGACTGCGGGCCATGCCGGACCCCATGATCCCGGTGCCGAGTACGGCGACGGTGGGCGTGCTCGAAGCTGAGGACACGATGGAACTCCTTCGCGGAGGGTGGCGCTCGGTCGCGTACCTCCGAGTCTGGTACGGACGGGGCCGCTCGGGGGTGTACGGCACCGCCGAAAACGGGCCTGCCCACCGTCCCCGGGGTGGGGAGGGTGGGCAGGCCCGTTTTCGGCAGCGGTGCGTGAGAGCGCTCTCGCACCTGGCGCGGCCCGAGGGATCGGGGCCGACGTAGGGACTGAGAGCGCTCTCAGGCGTCCCTCCGCTCTCACACCCCCCGCGGCACCCGCGAAGGCCGCCCGCGGCCCCGTGTCAGGTTGTAGCCGCCGACGCCGGCGAGCGCGGCGAGCAGGCCGCCCGCGCCGGTCCACAGCCAGCGGTCGGTCCACCAGCCCGACGCCCAGCCGCCGTCCGGCTCGACCGCGGACTTCGCGCCGAGTGGGGTGGCCAGCTTGCCGTCCACCGCGTGCGCGCCGCCGGTGTCCAGGACGGTCGGCTCCACCTCCGTCTTGAACGGCAGACCCCGGTCGGTCTCGGGCAGCGAGACGGCGGTGAGGCGGACGTAGTAGCTGCCCGGCAGCGGATCGTTCGACCACGTGTCGGCCCAGGCAACGGTCGGCCGCAGGGTGCAGGACAGCTCGACCGCGGTCGCGTCCTGTGCCGCCGAGCGGGACTGCATGCCGTACATGCAGGGCTGGCGGCGGCGCAGACCGTCGTACACGTCGATGCGCCAGGTGGAGGCGCCGTGCCGGGAGGCGGCGTCCGGCAGCGTGACCTTGGCGGTGACGGTCGGGCGCTGCCCGGCGTCGGCGGGGAACACCCAGTACAGGTAGTCGCCGGTCGACCCGGACGCGGTGGCCTTCTGGCCCTGCTGCACGGCGACCGCCGTACGGAACGCGGTGCCCGCCTCGGTGGGCGCCGCATCGCTCTTGGAGGCGGAAGGGCTCGGCGATGGCGAGTCGGCGAGCGCGGACCCGGCCGCCCCGCCGAGGAGCGCCGCACCGGCTAGTGCGCCGATCGCCAACTTCCGTACGGTACACATCAGTTGACCCCCGGAGTGAGAGGTGGTGTTCGGCATCAGTTGGTCCGCCAGACCGCGATGCGCCAGCGCGAGATCCAGCCCCACACCAGACCCGCGACGAGGCCGGTCAGCGCGAGCGCGCCGAGCAGCCACCAGCCCCGGCCGAGGCCGAAGGAGGCCACGTCGGAGGCGTGGTCGGGGCCGTCCACCACGTCGATGGCGAGCTCGACCGGCAGCCCCGGGTCCGTCTTGACGCCGGGCGGCGCGGAGAAGGAGTTGGAGACCTGGAGGCAGACGGTCTCCGGCGTCTTGTCGTCCGAGTCGTCGGCGGGGGCCTTGGGATAGCGCAGACCCGTCGAGATCAGGTCCGTACGGCCGTCGCCGGCCTCCGAACCGCGGACGATCTCGCGGCCGTGCGCGGTCACCGCCCGCAGCAGGACGCCGTAGTCGGGGTTGGTCTGCCGGTCCACGCCGATGCTGGCGGAGGCGCGCAGCTCCTGGCCGGGCTTCACGTCCACCTTGTACGAGCGGTGCTCGGCGAACTTCTCGCGGTCCGTGTACAGGCCGGGCTTGAGCTGCGGGGCGTTCTCACAGCTCGCGGTTCCGGTGGTGGCGACGGGCACGGCGACCGGGTCGGCCGCGCGGTCCACCAACTGCTTTACCTTGCCGGAGAGTTGGTCGGTGTGCTGCACCGAGGTGTAGGTGCCGCCGGTGGCCTCGGCGATGCAGGTGAGCTGCTCGCGGGTCTTGGCGTCCGGGATCAGGCCGAGCGTGTCGATGGTGAGGTGGATGCCCTGGGCGGCGATGTCGCGGGCCACCTCGCACGGGTCGAGCGGCTGGCAGGTGTCCTCGCCGTCGGTGATGAGCACGATCCGGCGGGTGGCGTCACCGCCCTTGAGGTCCTCGGCCGCGCCCTGCAGCGCCGGGCCGATGGGGGTCCAGCCGGTGGGCGCGAGCGTGGCGACGGCGGTCTTGGCCTCGGTGCGGTTGAGCGGGCCGACCGGGTAGAGCGCGCGGGTGTCCTTGCAGCCCACCTTGCGGTCCTCGCCGGGGTAGTTGGCCCCTAGCGTCCGTATCCCGAGCTGGACCTCCTGCGGGACCGAGTCGAGGACCTCGTTGAACGCCTGCTTGGCGGCGGACATCCGGGACTTGCCGTCGATGTCGGCGGTCCGCATGGAACCGGAGACGTCGAGGACCAGGTCGACCTTGGGTGCGGCCTGCTCGGACTGCCCGTCGGGCGCTACGGCCGCGGAGGCCGTGCCCGCGGCCGGGAGGATGCCGGTGGCGAAAGTGGCGACCAGCGCGCACACTCCGGCCGCCAGCCGTTTTCTGGTGATCATCGCCGGATCCTATGGAAGCATCGATACGCGCCCCAAATCGGCCGCCTCCGCGTCGGATGCGCGATGCCTGACTAGGAGGTCTTCTGCGGGCTTTGTGCGAGGGCGAGTTCACGTTCCGTCAGCGGAGGGGCCGTCAGTCGCGGCTTGCCGGGTCCGGCCAGCGCGGCGAGCAGGACACGGGGATGCAGCAGCCCGGTGGCGGGACCCGACAGCGTCATGACCTCGGTGAGGGCGGTGGCCACCGTGTAGTTGCCGGTCGCGGTGTGCGTGAGCCGGCCCACATAGCGGGACAGCGCCCGGTCGGCCGGGCCGGGCCTGTGCGCGGCGGCCCCTGGGTAGAACGCGTCCTGCCCGGCCGAGAGGATCCATGCCATGCCCACCGGGCGGGCCACCGCCCGCTGTATCCGGCGCGCGAGTCCGCGGGCCGTCAGACCGCGTGCGGCGACCTCCTCGCGCAGGGCGAGCGCGCTCTGCGCGGCCACCGACATGCCGTGCCCGTACACGGGGTTGGAGACGGCGACCGCGTCGCCGACCGCGACGAATCCCTCGGGCCAGTGGCTCACGTCCTCGAAGTACCTGCGCCGGTTGGCGGTGTTGGCATAGGTGCTGACCTCGCTCAGCGGTTCGGCCTCGGCGATGAGTTCGCCCACCACCGGATGCCGGGCGCCCAGTGCGAAGGGCACGAAGGCCTCGTTGTCCCCGGTGGGACGGCCGCCCCGGGTGCCGGAGAGCGTGATCAGCCACTGGCGGTCCTCGATCGGCAGGAGCGTCGCGGTGCGACCGGGGACCGGCGCGTGCACATCGGCCTGCAGGCTGATCACGGGGAACGGCTCGTCCCCGGCCGGTGACCGGAACAGCCGGCTCGCATAGACGGTGCCGGCGTCGACCACTTCCTCCTTCGCGAGGGGGACGCCGAGTTCGGTGAGCCACTGCTGGGCGCGCGAACCCCGGCCGCCGGCGTCGACGATCAGGTCGGCCTCGACGACCCGCTCGACACCGTCCTCCGTACGCACCCGGACACCGGTGATCCTGCCCGGGCCACCCGTCAGGGAAAGCACCTTGGTCCGCTGGAGCACCCTCACCGAGGGGCGGGCGGTGACCCGTTCGCGTACCACCCAGTCCAGGAGGTCGCGGCCGCAGGAGATCAGGTAGTGGGAATCACGCCAGCGCCGGAACCAGCCCTGCGCCGACAGGCCGACCATCCCGGACGTCAGAGGTATCCGGTGCGCGCCGCGGGCCAGCCAGTCCTCCATCACCCCGGGCACCAGGCGTTCCATCGCCTCGGCCCCGCCGCACCAGAGCATGTGGCCGTGCCGGGCCTGGGGGAGGCACTTGCGCGGCTGCGGCCCCGTGGGCAGGGTGTCCTGCTCGATGACGGTGATCTCGTCGCAGTGTCCGGCGAGCGCGGCCGCCGACAGCATGCCAGCGAGCCCGCCTCCGACGATGACGGCCCGGCCTTTTCGCAGGGGCGCAGAGGCGGTTGCGTCGGGCCTGTGCGATGAGCCCGAGGATGTTGCGTCCGGTGTGTTCATGGCTGCTTGCTTCCCGCCCGTGCCGGGTCGCGGCGGGCTGCTTCGACGATGCGTGAGTTGCGGAACGCCTCGGACACCAGCACCAGGTCCCGCGCCCGCTCGATGGCGGTCGGGGCCTCCACCTGCTCGCCGCGCAGTGCCAGGCCCTCCGGATCGTCCGCCCGCGCCGTGAGGGCGGCGGCGATCATGGCCGCGTCGGCGACCGCCTTGGCCCGCCGGGGGTCGGCTCCGGCGCAGACTGCCGCCGACTTGGCGGCGGTGTGCACCGCGAGGTCGAAGTAGGGGGCGAGCGAGAGGACCCCGTCGAGGATGCCCGCCTCGCGATAGGTCAGCCGGAGCTCGGCCGGTGACCACCACGCCATCCGCACCGAACCAGCCGCGGCCGTCGGCTCGGCGTGCAGGGCCCGCCACAGGGGGCCCAGCTTGCGGTAGGCGGACCAGGACTGCCGAGTGTGCGAGAGCCTCGGCCCGATCAGCGGAACGAGGAAGCCCGCGGCGACGAGCAGTGCCGACACGGACGCCACCGGCGGAGCCGCGTTGGTACTGAGCCAGTCCCAGTCGTGCCCCGACCAACGCGCCCCGACCGCGCCGAACTTGAGGACGTCGAAGACCAGGTTGAGCAGATACCCGCTGACGATGAGCACCAGGCCCGTACGCAGCCAGCCGTGCACCCGGACCGACCATTTCCAGCACAGCACGGTCGTGACCAGGGAGGCGATGGAGTGCGCGACCAGATAGAGGACGATCATCTCGCGGATGTACGGGGTGTTCGCGTAGTACGTGTCCAGGTCCCTGAGCCGCTCCTCGGAGGCGTCCCCGAGAGCGAACAGGGTGAACAGCGCGATGATCACGAGGGCGTAGGCCGCCAGACACCGCAGGCTCGCCCGGCGGGCCGCCTTCGGGGGGCCGCCCCGCCAGTTGATGATCATCACTAGGCAGGCGGCGTTGTACGCGGTGAGGATCGAGTAGACCAGCGGAGCGGAGAAGTTCGGCACCCCGGTGATGCGGTTGACTTCCGCGATCGTCGTCGGCGCGGCGAAGAAGAGCACCGAACTGGCCACGAGCAGAAGCGCGTTGACGGTTCGGAGCAGCGGGTCGCGCCAGGTGCGGCGCATGCCGGGCACCCGGCAGGCGAACCCGATGGCGAGCAGCACGGCCGGGACGTAGAAATCCAGGTCCTTCACGCGTCAGCCCTGTGGTCGGTGATAGCCCAGGGAGGCTTCGATCCGACCGGCGATGGCGTCCCGGTGCGCGGGCACGTATGCCCCTGAACCGGGCAGCCAGGGGCGGCACTTGCTGCCGAGCAGCAGCCCGAAGCTCTCCGCCTCGGACTCCTCCGCCAAGTGGGAACGCGTCCGGGCCGCCACCTTGCGTACGGCCGCGCCCAGGTCGCCGTCCGCGGTCAGCAGCCGGGCGGCGACCGCCGCGCCCGCCACATGGTGGCTGCCGTGCCCCGCGTCCATGTGCCACAACTCGTGCCCGAGGATGACCAGTTGGTGATCGGGTGTCGTGCGCTCCTCCACCACCACCAGATCCCGGTCCGCCATGTCGAGCCAGAGCCCGCTCGCGGTGCCGGGCGGGAAGGCCGCCATGCGGAACTCGACGGGGCGGCCCCGGCGCTTGCTCATGCCCTCGCACAGGGCGGCGTACAGAGCGGTCGGCTCCGCCGGGGCGGGGATCGTGATTCCCGCGACCAGCTCGCCGCACAGCCGGCGCATCTCCTTGCCTATGCCCACCGTTCTCCCCGCCAGCCGTTCATGGAGCAGCACTTCGTCGAGCAGCCCGTCTCTGTGCAGCCTGCCGAGCCGTACGCGATTGATCCAGTCAACATTGAGCCGGAGTTCGTTGAACTCGGCATCACATGACGGCCTGAAATGAACGGACGGCGATGTCCGGGCAGGCCGATGGGTGCGGCAGGGTGCTGCCGCCGCGTGGTGCGGATCATGTCAGGACTCCGACCGCTTGACGCTCTCCAGGAGCATGTCGAGCCACTCGGTGACCTTGTCGCGGTGCTTGTCGGTGGGGAGCTGGGCGGCCCGCCAGGCGATGCCGCGCACCCCGTGGTCCTGGAGCAGGCGCTCCAGCGCGTCCCCGCCGGGGGCCCCGGCGAGCGCCCCCTCGCGTTCGCGGTCCGCGAGTTGCTGGAGCAGCTCCTGCTCGGTGCGCAGCAGGGCGCCGCCGAGCGCGTCGGTGTCGTCGGCGGTCAGGAACCCCGCGTGCACCCCGAAGAAGCGCTGGATCGCGTCACAGTGCTCCATCGTCGGCCGCCGGTCGCCGTTGATCAGGGCGCCCGCCTGCTGGCGCGACATGCCCGCGCCGTCGGCGATCTCCTGCTGGGTGTGCGGCCGGCCGTTGGGTTTGCGCCGGGTGCTGCGCAGCAGGCTGAACCGCTGCAGGAAGCGTGCCTGCAGATCGGGTTCGCCGGCCGGCTGCCCGTCGAGCAGCGCGCCCACGACGTCGGCCGGAACGCCCGAGGCCTCGGAGAGCCGGTGGACGTCGAACACGTCCGCCTGACTCGTTCCGAGCTTTGCGGCGAGCTCGGCCACACGGGCGACGACGGCCGCGAGGGGGCCCGTGGCCGCCGGTCCCGGAACCAAGAAGCCGTCCGTCACCAGTAGTTCTCCTAGATCATGCGAGGTCGGTGGGCACAACAGTGGATGCTCCGGAGGTTAGCGGGTCCCGGCAACAACAACCAGAACTTGCCACAGTTGTGGCGCAATCAATGCTTCGGGGGGCCGGAATGCCACGATGCTTGACATCATTGTGTCGGCGGTATCAGGATCGCCACGCGGTGTGAAGATCGCCCTCCGAGCCCCGGGCGGGCCCGAAGGCCGGCCGCCGCACTCGCGGGCCAGCAAGAGGAGTCGCGTACTCGATGGCGGAAGAATCGGTGGCGAAGGATTCGGTGACCAAGGTTGTGACAGCGCACGCTCCGGTGGTGGGGCGCCCGTTCGCCCTGGTCCAGGAGCGGCCCGGACAGCAGACGGCCGCGGGGGAGCGTGCCGCCGACGACACGACGACCGTGAGAACGGGCGCCCCTGTGGCCAGGGAGCTCCCGGACGACCCCGAGCTCAGGGCCTATGTCCACGACTACTTCGCGATGACGGACGCCCTGCCCTTCCCGTCCGTGGTCCTCGATCCGGGCTGGGGCGTGGCCCACGCCAATCCGGCGTACGACGCGCTCTTCGGCGGCGTCGGGCCGCACCCGACCGCCATGCCCGGCCACAACTTCCTGCGCTTCGTGCTGTTCCACCCGGAGGCGGCCAGTGTGCTCGCCGAGCACGAGACCGCTTGGTGCCTGCCGATGCTGGCCCAGTTCGCCGAGGCGTTCGCCGACGACGAGAGCGCTCCCGGGCTGCGGGACATCCGCCAGGAGATCGCCGACGACCCGATCATGGACGCCGCCTTCCGCCTCGGCCTGCCGCACTGGGTCCGGGCGGTCGGCGACGCGGCGGTGCACCACGACGGCGCGGTACGGCACGTGCGCCACCCCGACCCGGAGCGCGGCCGCACCAGCTGCCGCCTGGTCAGCGAATCCCCGCGCACGCTGCGGGAGTTCGGGCTTCGCCGGCTGACCCTGGTGCTCCGCGAGACCGAGCCCACCGCCCCCCGGCGCGGCCGCGCCCACCTCAGCGTGGTGCCGACCCGCTAGCGTCGCCCGCACCGTACGGTTTCGGCCAACCCCGGGCGAACTCGGGTCCCCGGAAAGGATGTTGCTAGGGTCTGTCCGGTGGATCTGGTCGCCCACGAGGCGCCTTGACCCATGTGGTCCTGGTGAGCGGGGATCTGGTGCGTCCGGCTGCAAGGCGGAGGATTGAGGCGACGCGGAGCGTCGGCGATTGACGACAACGCCGCAGATGGGCGTGCCGGACCCCCGCGTCCCAGACAAGATCCGCCGGACGGGCCCTGGCGTGGCCGCGGCAGGCCGGGGCGACAGGTGAATCGGGGGCGGGACATGCTGGATCCCACATCGACGGCGGCCATCGCCGCCGTACTCGGCTCGGTCGGCACGGCCCTCGCGAACGAAGCGGGCAAAGCCGCCTGGGAAAGCGTCGGCGGTCTGGTCCGCCGTGCCGTCGGCCGCGAGGTCCGCGCCCCACAGAGCCGCGACGAACTGGACGGCGTCGCCCGGCAGGTTCACGAGGCGTTACGTCAGGACGCCGCCCTCGCCGGCGCCTGGACGGCGTTCGCGCGCAGCGCCCCGCGCCCCGGCCACCCGAACCAAGTGCCCGCACTGCACGCCTCCACCCGCTTCTTCACCGACCGCGACAGCCAGCGCCGGGCCCTGAGCCGGGAGGCCTTCCGCAAGGCGGACGGCCGGCCCCGGGTCGCCGTGCTGCACGGCCCGCAGGGCATCGGCACCAGCGCGCTCGCCATCCACTGGGGCTGCACCGAACTGCGCCGCTTCCCCGACGGACAGCTGTACGCCGACCTGCGCGGCACCGGCCCCGGCACCGGCTCCACCACCGGGGCCGACCCGTCGACCGTACTGCGGCTGCTGCTCCAGCAGTTCGGCATCCCGGCGGCGGAGATCCCGCCGGGGCACGACGACCGCCAGACCCTGTTGCGCGCCTGTACGGCGGACCGCCGGATGCTGATCGTCCTCGACCACGCCCGGTCCGCGGCGCAGATCCTGCCCGTGCTCACCTCCGCGCCCGGCGTGTTCGTCATCGTGGCGGCCCGCCACCCCCTGCCCGGCCTCGACGCGGTGGGGATCCCGGTCGGACCGCTCGCCGACAGGGACGCGCGGCGGCTCCTCGCCGAGGTCGCCAAGGCCGGGAACGTGCCGCTGGACCGTGCCGCCCTGCCCGCCGTGCTCGCGCGCTGCGCCGGTTCCCCCTTCGCGCTGCGCGCCGCCGCCGCCCGTCTCACCGCACGGCACTGGCGCCAGGACGCGGACCCGGGCGGCGACGCGGCCCGCACGGCCGTCGCCGACGGCATGCGCGACCTCGGCCCGGACGCCGCGCGGGCCCTGCGGCTGCTCGCCCAGCACGACTGGCCCGCCATCGGCGCGCCGATGGCCGCGGCCACGCTGGGTCTTGACGAGACGGCCGCCGAACGCATCCTGGGCGAACTCGCGGACAGCCGCCTCCTTGAGAGCGCGACCAACGGAACGTACCGGGTCAGACCGTTGGCCCGGGAGTACGCCGCGACGCAGGCGCTCCGTGAGGACGGCCTCGCCGCGGTGGAAGAGGCGGTGCGGCGCGCGGTGCGCTGGTGCGTCGGCTTCGCCGAACCGGCGAGCAAGGCCGCCCTCAGCCAGGGCTGGCGGCTGGGTCCGGAGCAGCCGACGCGGGCCGGTGCGCGGTATACGGACGCCGGCGAGGCGCTGAAGGCGCTGCGCGACGAACTGGGCAATCTCCTCCAAGCGATCGGCGCGGCCGAGGAGTTGGGGGACGCGGACTCCGTCTTCCGGCTGAACCAGGCCCTGTGGCCGATGCAGCTGAAGATGGGCTGCCACGACGAACTGCTCCCCGCCCTGCGCGCGGGCGTCCGGGTCACCGAGGCCCACGACCCGAACTCCCGCGAGGCCGCCCGTATGCAGACCCTGCTCGGCCTGAACCTCACGGAACTTCGCCGGCCGGCCGAGGCCGAGAGCGCTTTCACCTCGGCCGCCCGCATCGAACAGGCCGTCGGCCACGTCCGGGGCCACGCCACCGCCGTCGAATCCCTGGGACTGCTGCGACTGCGCGAGTGGCGCTACCCGGAGGCGTACGACTGCTTCGAGGCGGCCGACCGCATCCTCGACGGGGTGCCCGCCGACGGCGAGGGAAGCGGTGATCTCCCGCGTGCCCGCGCCCTGTTGGAACGCCACCGGGGCCGGGCGCTGCGCGGCCTCGGCCGATGGACGGAGGCGGCGGCCCGCCTTGAGAGCGCTCTCGCCTTCTTCCGCGGCACCCACGAGGCGTACAACACGGCCCGCACGCTCACGGATCTCGCCGAGACCTTCGAGGAGAGTGGCCGTCCGGCGGACGCACTGCCGCTGATCGACGAAGCGATGGCGGCGCTTGCGAACGAACAGGCCCACTACCAGTTGGTCCGGTTGCGGGCGGCCCGTGAACGGTGCGAGGGCGCGGCGGGGGAGTGAAGGGCCGGGGCCCCTACGGCCGTGGCGCCGCCAGCCCCCGAAGGAGCAGCTCGACCAGCCGCCGGGGGTCATAGCGGGGGTCGCTGTCGCGGCCGATGCAGAGGTTGCCGATACCGCGCATCAGCTCGTACGCCTGCGTACCGGGCCTGATCTCCCCGGCGTCGACCGCGGCGTCGAGCAACTCGGCGCAGACGGGCACAAGGCGCTCCTGGAAGTAGCTGAGCAGTGCGTCGAAGCCGCCGCTGTCCGACTGCATCGCCTTGGCGAGCCCGTGCTTGGTGACGAGGAAGTCGACGAAGAGGTCGACCCACTGGCGGAGGGCCGCGAGCGGGGACTCGCCGTCGGCCAGCAGGCTCGGGCCGGCCTCGGCGCACGCGTCGACCTGGTGGCGGTAGACGGCCACGACCAGGTCCGCCCGCGTCGGGAAGTGGCGGTAGATCGTTCCCATCCCGACGCCCGCCCGCGCCGCGATCTCACGGATCGGCGCGTCGACACCGGAGGTGACGAACACGGCGGCGGCGGCGTCGAGCAGCGTCTGCTTGTTGCGCAGCGCGTCGGCCCGCTTGCTCCGGGCCGCACCTTCCCCGGCGGGACTCGTCCTGGGCACCGTGCACTCCTTCCGACGGCCATTGACTAAACGGAACAGTGCTCCGTATATTAAACGGAGCGACGTTCCGCTTGCAGCCTAGCTCAAGCCGGACGCGCCCGACCGCCTTCCCCCTACGCCGCGAGCCCTATGAAGCCGCCGTCAGAGCCGCTGAAGGCACACCAAAGGCACATCGCGAGCGCATCACGGGCGTACGAAGGCACATCAAAGACATATCGAAGGGGCACGCACACCATGAGCGAACCGACATCGACGTACGCAGCCGACGCCTTCACCCCGCCGCCCACTCCCGTCCTCTCGGTCGGTCCGGTGGTACTGCCGGCGCCCGGGCGGCCCGTGGACCTGGAGGTACGGGTCTCCGCCCCGGTCACCGGAACCGGCCTGCCGGTCATCCTCCTCTCCCACGGCCAGGGCCACTCGAACCACCTGTCCTCACTGAACGGCTACGCCCCGCTCGTCAACTACTGGGCGGCGCACGGCTTCGCTGTCATCCAGCCCACCCATCTGAGTTCGACGACGCTGAGCCTCGACCCCGCCACCCCCGGGGCGCCCATGTACTGGCGATCGCGGGCCGAGGACATGACGCGCATCCTCGACGCACTCGACGCGATCGAGGCCGCGGTGCCGCAGCTCCTCGGACGCCTGGACCGCGGCAGGGTCGCCGTTGCCGGGCACTCGATGGGCGGCCACACCGCGAGCCTGCTCCTCGGCGCGAGGCTCACCGACCCGGACGACGGCACGGAGGTGAACCTGGCCGAGCCCCGGATCAAGGCGGGCGTACTGCTCGCCGCCCCCGGCAGGGGAGGTGACGCCCTCACCGAGCGCATGGCCGAGGACTTCCCCTTCCTCGGGACTCCGGACTTCTCCCGGATGACGGCCCCCGCGCTGGTGGTGGCCGGCGACAAGGACGCCTCCGCCCACTTGACGGTGAACGGCCCCGACTGGCACACCGACCCGTACGCCCTCGCCCCGGCCCCCAAGTCCCTGCTCACCCTCTTCGACGCGGAGCACGGCCTCGGCGGGATCTCCGGGTACGACGTCGCCGAGACCACGGACGAGAACCCCGAGCGGGTCTCCGCGGTCCAGCGCCTCACTTGGGCCTACCTCCGCTCCGAGCTCTACCCGGGGGACCCGGCCTGGGAGTTTGCGCAGGACGCGCTGGCGGGCAAGGCGGATCCGCTGGGCCGGGTCGAATCCAAGTAGGGCTCCTCGGCCGTCATGTCGCGACGGTGACCGTGACTGTGACCCGGTGCGCGGTGCGTCCCGTGCGTACGGCCAACCCCTCTTCCACCGCCTGCTCGACGGTGTGGCCCGTCGTCAGCCAGGCGTGCAGGGCCGAGGCCGCGGCCGCTGGGTCGAGTCCGGTCGGGGCGCCGGTGAGGCGGAGGGGCGGACCGGTGCGCGTTCGTACCGTGCATTCGCCCGGGGCCGTGATGTAGGCGGCCAGGGCGCTGTGCGGATGGCGGGCGAGCACCTCGTACGTCCAC
The DNA here is from genome assembly GCF_001279695.1 of Streptomyces sp. WM6378. Classification (GTDB taxonomy): domain Bacteria; phylum Actinomycetota; class Actinomycetes; order Streptomycetales; family Streptomycetaceae; genus Streptomyces. Next base: position 121,608 of record NZ_LGDD01000120.1, on the reverse strand, counting down.
CGCTCGGGCGATCCGAAGCGGGGGTCGTCCGCTGCTCCGTGTCTCAACAGCACGTCAGCCAGGGCGAGTTGGGACGGATCTCGGGTGTCCTCGTGGACGGCTACGTGGGCGTGGCCCTCACCGTCCGGCTCGTACCAGGGGTCGGCGTACCGGGCCATGTGGATCTCGGGCGGGTCCGTCGTCACCCGGGTCAGGACGTGCAGCGGAGCGGTGAGGGGTGCGCGTTGGAGCGGGGGCGTGCGAAGGCGTTCGAGGAGTGCGGGGCGCGGCGGCTCGGGGATGTTGATCAGACGGTAGAAGAGGGCGCGCAGCAGGGCCGCCGACTCGCCGGGGGAGGACGTGGTGAGGTTCGCCGGGCCCGGGAACGGGTGGTGCTTCGCCAGTAGGTCGTCCAGTTGCGTGGCCAGCGGCAGGTGCGGGTCCAACTGGGGTGCCTGCCGTACGAATTCGGCCACGGGGGATCGCGGGTCGAGGCCGCCCGTGGGAGCCGCGCCGAGCAGTACGGGGGTGCCGAGAGCTGCCGCGTAGTAGCTCACCGAGCCGTGGTCGCCGATCACCGCGTCCGCCGCGAGCAGCGCCTGGCGCCAGTCGTGCAGGGGGTCGACGAGTACGAGGCCGCCGCGCCGAGCCCGGTCGAGCCAGGCCCGGACCTGGCCGGGGCCGTGCCCGTGCCAGATGTTGGGGTGCAGCACGGCGGCGACCCGGTACTCGTCGGCGGGCAGCTCGGCGGTGAGCCGGGGCAACAGGGAAGGGAGCGCGTCGTCCCCGCCGCCGTCGCCGAACAGCGACTCGGGGTTCCAGGTCGAGTTCAGCAGAACCAGACGCTGTCCCCGGCGCACTCCGAACGCCTTCTGGAAGCGCTCTCGGTACGGGCGTTCGGCCAGTATCCGATCGAAGCAGGGATCGCCCGCGAGGGTCGCGGTGGGCACGGCCTTGGGGCACGCGGCGCGCAAACGGTTCAGTTGCTCGGGGTGCGAGAGGACCATGGCATCCGCGACCGGTATGCCTTCGTGCAGCAGCCACTCGGGGGAGAGGCCGAAGACGGGAGGCGGAGTGAGAGCGCTCTCGGACTCGGGTGGGGACTGGTGATGCTTGCCTGAGCCTGAGCCTGAGCCTGAGCCTGAGCCTGAGCCTGAGCCTGAGCCTGAGGCGTCGGGCGAAGGGTGTCCGGTGTCCGGTGTCCGGTGTCCGGTGTCCGGTGTGGAGAGCGTCTTATTGTAGCCGACGCCGTGTGAGAGCAGAGCCAACTTCCCTGAAATCAGGTGGAGTTGACCGCCCAGGCTGGCCGTGATCGCCAGGTCGACCTTGGTTTCGAGGGCCTGCTCCCACGGCAGCACCGGGAGCCCGGTCTCGGCGAGCAGGGCCTCCACGCCACCCTCGAACGCGGAGGAACCCGTGCACGTGGTCAGGAGCTGTATGCGGAGGTCGTCGTGGAACAGGGGCAGTACGTCGAGTAGCCGGGTCGCCGATGTCACGTTGTGCACCACGAACAGCACGCGCCGACAGCGGCCGCGAGTCGCCCACCGAGCGGCGTCGTCCCCGACCGGCACCCGTATGCGCCGGTCGCCGGACCCGTTCACCGCGCCACCCCCAGCTCCACGCCTGCCATCCCCTCGTTGTGGTCCGGCCACGATAGCCAAGGGGCAGGGCCGCATCCGCGCGGGTGGCGGGCTTGCGCGGTGCGGACCGGGTGCCGGGACGATCCTGGTCGGCACCCGTTGGAGAATGGGCGGGTGATGCTCCGCTACCGCGTACTCGGACCGACGCAGGCTCTGCGTCCTGACGGCAGTGAAGCGCGGCTCGGGGGCGCCCGCCTGAGAGCGCTCCTCGCCGCGCTCGCGGCAGGCGCCGGGCGTGCGGTGCCCCAGTCGGTGCTGATCTCGCAGGTGTGGGGCGAAGGGGACGCGCCGCCCGCCGACGAGGTCGCTGCGGTGCAGGCCCTGGTGGGACGGCTGCGGCGGGCGCTCGGGCCGGACGCGGTGGTATCCGCCCCAGGCGGGTATCGGCTCGCCGCCCACGCCGACGAGATCGACCTCTTCCGCTTCGAGCGACTCGTGGCGGAGGGTGCGACCGCACTCGCCGCCGGAGACGCGGAGTGCGCGGCAGGACTTCTGGACGACGCGCTCGCGCTGTGGCAAGGGCCCGCGCTGGCCGACCTTCCGGCGCGGGACGGCGACCCGCTGGTGGTACGGGCCGAACGGCACCAGGCCGACGCCCGCCGCAATCGGCTGGCGGCGGAGGTCGAGCTGGGACGCGCCGAGAGCGCTCTCGGCGAGCTGACCGCGCTCGCGGCCGCCGCCCCGCTCGACGAACCGCTCCAAGCCCTTCGCATCCGGGCGCTGAGGGCCGCAGGTCGCTCGGCCGAGGCGCTGGCCGCCTACGAATCCGTACGGGGAGCGCTCTCGGAACGCCTCGGCACGAACCCGGGGCCGGAGCTGCTGGCCCTGCACGCCGAATTGCTCAACCCTGAACGCCATGGGGAGAGCACTCGTACGGGCCATCGCCACACCGGCTCGTCCTATATGGCCTCGTCCCACATGGCCTCGCAGGACATGGCCCCGGACCACACGGGCTCGCGCCACACGTCCTCGCCCCACGTGGGTTCATCCCACACGGGCTCGCCGCACATGGCTCCGCGCGACATGGCGTCCTCCTATATGGGCTCGCAGCACATGGCTGCACCGCACGCGGGATCGCCCCACATGGCGTCACCCGACGCGGCCTCCTCACCGGTCCGCCCACCTGGCAACCTCCGTGCGCGCCTCACCTCGTTCGTCGGGCGGGAGACCGATGTCCGTGCCCTGCACGACGATCTGCGGCAGGAGCGCCTGATCACGCTCACGGGACCCGGCGGCGCGGGCAAGACGCGCCTTGCGGTGGAGGCGGCCGATGCCGCGGCGGCGGAGTGGGGCGACGGGGTGTGGCTGGTCGAGCTCGCGCCCGTACGGGACGCGGTCAGCCTGGCCGAGGCCGTGCTCACCGCGCTGGGCGCCCGGGAGACGCGGCTCGTCGGGCCGGCCGAGACGGCACCCAGGGACCCGCTCGCGCAGTTGCTGGCCCACTGCGGACGCCTGCGCATGCTCATCGTGCTCGACAACTGCGAGCAAGTCGTGGCCGCGGCAGCCGAGTTGGTGGAGGAGCTGCTCACGGCATGCCCGGACGTCACGGTCCTCGCCACCAGCCGGGAGCCGCTCGGTGTGCCGGGGGAGCGGGTGACGGCGATCGGGCCGCTGCCGCATGAGAGCGCTCTCATGCTGTTCGGGCAGCGTGGCGCCGCGGCCCGGCCGGAGTTCAGCGCCGAGGCCGATCCGGACGCGGTCGCGGAGATCTGCCGGCGCCTGGACGGGCTGCCGCTCGCCCTCGAACTCGCCGCCGCACGGCTGCGGTTGTTCACGCCGCGTCAGATCGCGGACCGGCTCGACGACCGGTTCCGGCTGCTCAACACCGGCCCCCGCACCAGTAGGACCCTCCAGCCGAGACAGCAGACCCTGCGCGCGGTGGTCGATTGGTCCTGGGACCTGCTCGACACCCCGGAGCGAGCCGTTCTGCGGCGCCTCGCCGTCTTCGCGGGCGGCTTCGCCCTGTCGGAGGCGGAAGCCGTCTGCGCGGATCCGGAGGAGGAAGCCGTCTGCGCGGATTCGAAGGAGGCGGGGACCGAGGAGACGGACCCCAAGAGGCCGGGCTCCAACAAGCCAAGCCCCAAGAAGCCAAGCCCGCGGAAGCCAGGTCCCGGGGTGGGCTCCGCCGATGTCCTGGACCTCCTCGGCTCCCTCGTCGACAAGTCACTCGTCACGGCCGCGCCCGACGGTGACGGCGCGACGATGCGGTACCGCCTGCTGGAGACCGTCGCCGAGTACGCCGCCCAGCGGCTCGACGAGGCCGGCGAGCGGGCGGAGGTCGAGCTGCGCCATCTCGTCACGTACCGCGAACTCGTCCGCACGGGCGAGGCGGCACTGCGCGGCCCGCGCCAGCGCGAGATCATCGAACGTCTCGAAGCCGAGCACGACAACATAAGTGCCGCCCTGCGTACGGCAGTTGGGCGAAAGCGCGAGCAGGACGCGCTGTGTCTCGTCCTCGCCATGGCCTGGTTCTGGCAGCTGCGGGGGCACCAGGCGGACGCGCGGAGCTGGTCCGGGGCCGTCGCCGAGCTCGGTCAGGATCCCTTCACCGAGCCCGTGCGGCTCGCCGTCCCGCTCGCCGACCGCTGCACGGACAGCCCGCCGCCCTGGTCCGAGGAGCAGCTCTGGGAAGCCCGGCGCGGGGTGCGGCTCATGGTGTTCGCGGCCAGGGGCGGGGGCGACACGGAGCTCAACAGTCCCGAGACCGTGGCGTATCTGCGCCGGATCGTCCGGGCGTACGGATCCGGTCTCCCGCAGAACAGCCGCCAGCCGGGCTCCGTCTGGTACTTCGCCCGGCTTCTCACGGGTGAGTTCACCGGCTTCGACCGCGTCGTCGACGAGATGGTCGCCGACGCCCGGCAGCACGGCGACCCCTGGGACCTCGCCTTCGCCCTCCTGATCCGCGCGAAACTGCTCGTCGGCAGCGACGCCGACGACGCTCTCGCCCTCTTCGAGCGCGTCGGCGACCCCTGGGGAATCGCAGAATCCCTCTCCGCGCGCGGTGACTCCTACGAGCGGGAAGGCCGGTACGAGGAGGCTGCCACGGACTTCGAGCGGGCTCTGCAGAGGGTCACCGAGATGGGTGCGCACGCCCAAGTGTCCGTGTTCAAGGGCAAGTTGGCCTCGGCCCGCCTTGAGATGGCCCGTACTCCGGCCGAGCGGGAAGAGGCGGAGCGGCTGCTCGCGGAGGCCGTCGAGGAGTCGAGGCAGTTCCCGCAGGAAAGCCTCGGAACCGCCCGGATGCTCCTCGCCCAGCACTTCGGCCGCACCGGCCGCACCGGTGCCGCCCGCCAGCAACTCCAGCTGATGGAAGGCGAGTTCACCGCGCTGACGCCCGAGCTCTTCCGTGGTCTCGTCGCCGGGATGTACGGCTGGCTCGACTGTCTGGACGGCAAGTACGCCGACGCCCAGGGCCGGATCCAGGACGCGGTGCGCCACCTGGAGAGCCAGGCCTACCTGGTCGCCCCGAATCTGATTCTCAGTCAATTTCTGTCCGCGGCCTGGGCGAAGGCCGAACTGGGCGCTGCGGTGGACGGAGCGCGGCTGCTCGGGGCGTACGACCGGAACTCGACCGGACGCGACAGCTTCGGATTCCGCCCGCTGCCCGCCGAGCCCGAGACCCGGCGCCGGGCGGAGGCCGAACTGCGCCGGACGCTCGACCCGGCGGCGTACGAACGCGCCTACGCCGAGGGAGCGGACCTGGACGTGAGGCAGGCCGCCGCCCTGGTGTGATCCACCCCGCCCCGCTTCCCGCCGGGTTTCCTATTGGGCCCACCCCTGCGCCCGCTCCCGCGCCTCCGCCAGGTCCGCCTCGGTCGGGGCGTCGTCCTGGGTGAGGCGGTGGCGCCAATAGCCCGCGAAGCTCACCGACCGCTTGGGCAGGCCGCGTTCGGCGACGAGTTGGCGGCGCACGGCCCGTACCGCGCCCGCCTCCCCGGCCAGCCACGCGTGCGCCGACCCCGGCGGGAATTCGGCCGCCCGCACCGCCCGTACCAGCACTTCGCCGGTCCCCGGCCGCAGCGGCGCCCGGTGCAGCCAGTGCACGGTCAGCTCGCCCGGCGACTCCAGGGCGAGCTCGTCCTGCGGCCCGTTCACCTCGATGTACGCCACCGCGCGTGCCCCCTTCGGCAGCGCCTCGACGATCGTCGCGAGCGCCGGAAGGCCCGACTCGTCGGCCACGAGCAGCATCCAGTCGGTGGTCGCGATCGGCACCGGCGTCGCGAAGTACGCCGAGGGGCCGAACATGCCGAGGACGGCGCCGGGCGCCGCAGTCCGGGCCCAGCGGGTCGCCGGGCCGTCAGCACCGGCGTGCAGTACGAAGTCGATGTCGATCGTGCCGCGCTCCGTGTCGTGCGCCCGGACGGTATAGCTCCGCATCCACGGCCGCCGCGGCTCGGGGATCTCCTGGAAGGCCTGGTACCAGCGCATGAAGTCGCCGTCCGCGCCCGCTGCGGGCAGCACGGGCACGGACTGGCCGGGCCGGGGAAAGTACAGCTTGATCTGCTGGTCGGGGCCCTCGACGCGGAAGTCCGCGAGGTCGGCGCCGCCGAACGTCACCCGCACCATGTGCCCGGCGATCCTGCGGACCCCGGCCGCTTCGACGAACCGCACCGGAAGCGACCGGCCCGCCGCCGAGTGCTCGGTCGGCCCACCCGTAATCGACCGGCTCGCCCTCTGCCCCGCTGCTGACTGCTCCATCTGGCTTTTTCCTCCCTGTCCCCGGCGTGCGTCTCACGCCCGGGCCCCCACCGTCACGGCAGACGCCTACAGATGGCCGACATCCCGGCTACAGGGACGGTCCGACAGGCCCCCCGAGTGGGGCGCGAGGGGCGCGCGTGAAGCTCGGCTGTTGACCCGCTTAAGAAATCCTCGATGGACTCTTAGGCCCGGGCTCGGCAGATTGGTGATCAGCAAGATCGGCCGGGTCATCCGGATCAGCAAGATCCTCCAGCGCGTCCGTACCCGTCAGATGCATCAGATACGTCAGATGCATCAGATACGTCGGATTCATCGGACCCGCCCGATCCTCAGCCCGTACGTCCGGCCACCGATCCGTGGCCGGCCGCCCCTCTCCGTACGCCGGGAGCCCCGCCCATGAAGGCACTTGTCAAGCAGCACGCCGAACCCGGACTGTGGCTCATGGACGTTCCCGAGCCGGAGACCGGGCCCGGTGATGTGCTGATCAAGGTCCTTCGCACCGGCATCTGCGGCACCGACCTGCACATCCGCTCCTGGGACGGCTGGGCGCAGGGCGCCGTCAAGACCCCGTTGATCCTGGGCCACGAGTTCGTCGGCGAGGTAGCCGCGATCGGCGCGGACGTCCAGGACATCGCGGTCGGCGACCTGGTCAGCGGCGAGGGCCACCTGGTCTGCGGGAAGTGCCGCAACTGTCTGGCCGGACGCCGCCACCTGTGCCGCTCCACCATCGGCCTGGGCGTCGGCCGCAACGGCGCGTTCGCCGAGTACGTGGCGCTGCCCGCCTCCAACGTGTGGGTGCACCGCACCCAGGTCGACCTCGACGTCGCCGCGATCTTCGACCCGTTCGGCAACGCCGTGCACACCGCGCTGTCGTTCCCGCTGGTCGGCGAGGACGTGCTGATCACCGGCGCGGGCCCGATCGGCATCATGGCCGCGGCCGTCGCCAAGCACGCCGGCGCCCGCAGCGTCGTGATCACGGACGTCAGCGAGTCCCGCCTGGAGATCGCCCGCAAGGCCGGTGCCACCCTCGCGCTCAACGTCGCCGAGCACGACATCGCTCACGCCCAGAAGCAGCTCGGCCTCAAGGAGGGCTTCGACATCGGCCTGGAGATGTCGGGCCGACCCGAGGCGATGCGGGACATGGTCGCGAACATGACGCACGGCGGCCGCATCGCGATGCTCGGCCTGCCCGCGCAGGAGTTCGCCGTGGACTGGGCGAAGATCGTCACCTCGATGATCACCATCAAGGGCATCTACGGCCGCGAGATGTTCGAGACGTGGTACGCCATGACGGTGCTGCTCGAAGGCGGCCTCGACCTCAGCCCGGTGATCACCGGCAAGTACGGCTACCAGGACTTCGACGCGGCCTTCGACGAGGCCGCCACCGCCCGCAGCGGCAAGATCATCCTCGACTGGACCGTCTGAGTCCCCGCCCGGACCCACCGGACACCCCCTAGGAGCCCCGAGCATGTACGCGAACGTCCGCGACGACCTCCAGAAGACCCTCGACGAGATCAAGGAAGCCGGTCTCTTCAAGCCCGAGCGCGTGATCTCCACCCCGCAGAGCGCCTCCGTCTCCGTGCCGTCGGGCGACGTACTCAACTTCTGCGCCAACAACTACCTCGGCCTCGCCGACCACCCCGAGGTGATCGCGGCCGCCAAGGACGCCCTGGACCGCTGGGGCTACGGCATGGCCTCGGTCCGCTTCATCTGCGGCACCCAGGACGTCCACAAGGAGCTGGAGGGCCGCCTGTCGGCGTTCCTCGGCCAGGAGGACACGATCCTCTACTCGTCCTGCTTCGACGCCAACGGCGGCGTCTTCGAGACCCTGCTCGACGCGCAGGACGCGGTCATCTCCGACGCCCTCAACCACGCCTCGATCATCGACGGCATCCGCCTGTCCAAGGCGGCCCGCTTCCGCTACGCCAACCGCGACATGGCCGACCTGGAGGCCAAGCTCAAGGAGGCGTCCGGCGCCCGGCGCCGTCTGATCGTCACCGACGGCGTGTTCTCCATGGACGGCTACATCGCGCCGCTCCAGGAGATCTGCGACCTCGCCGACCGCTACGACGCCATGGTCATGGTCGACGACTCGCACGCCGTCGGCTTCACCGGCCCCGGCGGCGCGGGCACCCCGGCCCTGCACGGCGTCAGCGACCGCGTCGACATCATCACCGGCACCCTCGGCAAGGCGCTCGGCGGCGCCTCCGGCGGCTATGTCGCGGCCCGCGCCGAGATCGTCGCCCTGCTGCGCCAGCGCTCCCGCCCGTACCTGTTCTCGAACTCGCTCGCCCCCGTCATCGCCGCCGCCTCCCTCAAGGTCCTCGACCTCCTGGAGTCGGCCGGTGACCTGCGCGAGAAGCTCGCCGCCAACACCACGCTCTTCCGTACGAGGATGACGGAGGCGGGCTTCGAGATCCTGCCCGGCGAGCACCCCATCGCGCCCGTCATGATCGGCGACGCCGCCGAGGCGGCCCGCATGGCCGAGCTGCTCCTGGAGCGCGGCGTGTACGTGATCGGCTTCTCCTACCCGGTGGTCCCGATGGGCGCGGCCCGCATCCGCGTCCAGCTCTCGGCGGCGCACTCCACCGAGGACATCGAGAAGACGGTGGCCGCATTCGTCGACGCGCGAGCAGCGATGAGGGCCTGACGCGCGAGCGGAGGTGAGGGCGGAGGTGAGGGGCTGAGGCCGGGGCGTCGATGAGGTGCTGAGGTCCAGGCGTCGATGAGGGGCTGAGGTCCGGGCGACAATGGCTGGGTGATCGACCCCCGCCGGCTTCGCATCCTGCGTGCCGCGGCGGACCACCGTACGGTGACCGCCGCGGCTGCAGCGCTGTATCTGACCCCCTCCGCCGTCTCCCAGCAGCTCGCGGCCCTGGAGCAGGAGACCGGGCACACCCTGCTCACCCGCAGCGGCAAGGGCGTACGGCTCACGGCCGCCGGAGAGATCCTCCTGGAGCACGCCAACGCGGTCCTGGCCCAGCTGGAGCGGGCCGAGGCGGAGCTGGCCGCCTACGCGGGCGGCGCCGCCGGAGAGGTCACCGTGGCGGCCTTCGCGACGGGCATCGCGGAGGTCCTCGCGCCCGCGATCACGCGGCTGCGCACGAGCCACCCCGCGATCCGGGTCCGGGTCCGGGACGCCGAGGGCGACGAGGCGCTGCCGCTGGTCCTGGACGGCGAGGCGGATCTGGCGCTCGCGGTCGAATACCGGGGCGCGCCCCGCGAGGACGACAGCAGGCTCTCGCGCGTCCCGCTGTACGCCGAGCCCTTCGATGCCGTGCTGCACGCGGCGCACCCTCTCGCACAGTCCCCGCAGGTGCCGCTCTCCGCCCTCGCCGACGACGACTGGATCGGCCCCTACCCGGGCAACCCCTGCCACGACGTGATGCTGCTCGCCTGTGAACTCGCGGGATTCCAGCCCAAGTTGGTGCATTCCTCGGACGACTTCCGGGCGGTGGTCGCGCTGGCGGGCGCGGGCGCCGGGGTGGCCCTCGTGCCGCGTTCCGCGCTGCGCGGCATGGAGCAGAAGGACACCGTGGTACGCCCCGTGGCGGGCCCGGCGGCGACCCGCCGGGTGTTCGCCGCGGTACGCAGAGGAGCCGAGGGCCACCCGCTGTTCCGCCCGGTACTGGAGGCACTGGCGGAGGCGGCGCGCGGCCTGCCGACCGACTAGGTCCAGGAGTCCAGGGCCGGACATCAGCCGCACGACCGCCGCGACGTTCAGAGCGGTAGCCGTCGCCGGAGATCCCCGGAGACGTGCGGCCCGGCGGCTGTGCCGCGGCCGGGCCGTGCGATGTCGTCGACCGCGAGAAACCGCTCGGCGGCCACGGTCGCGGGGGGCAACCCGGTGAACGCCATGACGTCACGATGCAGGTGGGACTGGTCGGCGTAGCCTGCGTCGGCCGCGACTCGGGCCGCGCCTTCACCCGCGACCAGGCGGTGGGCGGCACGGTCGAAGCGGACCGGTTTCACGGCGCGCTTGGGCGGCAGGCCGAGCTGTGACCGGAACCGGGACCACAGGCGCTTACGACTCCATCCGACCTCGGCCGCGAGTGCGCCGACCCGGGCCGGACCGCGGCTGCTGACGATCCGGTGCCAGGCCCAGGCCACCTCCGGGTCCACCGGCGGCCCCGCCTCATGGCGGCGGGCGAGCAGCGCGTCCGTCAACGCGAAGCGATCCCGCCGCGGCGAGACGTCGCCAGCCGCTCGCGGACCCGGGACGCCTCCCGGCCCCACAGGTCGTCCAAGGGCACGACGGCGCCGTCGAGGTCGGCGGGGGAGACGCCCAGAACCGCCCGCGCGATCACCGGGGACAGGCGCACCCGCACGCACTCGACGTTCTCTCCCCGCGCCCGGACCGCACCCCCGGACCCGAATCCGGGCCCGGCGACGACGCTTCCCCGCTGGTGCCGCCCGGCGTCACAGTCAAGGACGGGCGAGCCCGTGCCGAACTCCAGGAGCAGCGTCACGGCCGGGTGCGGGACCATCCGGAGCGCGCCCAGGTCATGGACGCGGAACCCGGCCATGGTGACACCGGCCACCCTGCTGGGACACCGCGGGCATGCGACGCCCCACACCTCCGCACCGTGCGTGAAAGTCCGCACCGTCCCAGGCCAGGGCCTGTCCTCGAAGAGCTGAGCAGCATCGCGGGCGACCAGACCCGTCGGACAGACCCCAGTGAGCGGCCGCGGCCTACGTGAGCCCGCCGAGCGGAACATTCGTCCAATCCGTGGCTGGGCAGTGGCGGCGACAGTGGGCTCATGACTGTTTCTGACGGCGTCCCCCACGTGAACCGCGGGGCCGGGACCACCGAGCATTCGACTCTGTCGCTGGACGACGGCGACATCCACGTGTGCCAGGACGGCCCTCGTGACGCCCCCGCACTCCTGCTCATCCACGGGTCCGCGTCCTCGACCCGCTCGTGGGACCCGCTGGTTTCGATGCTGACCGGACCTCATCGCGTCATCCGGATCGACCTGCTCGGGCACGGCCGGTCGGCCAAACCGGCCGACCGCGGCTACGCGATCCCGGACCAGGCGCGCCGGGTCGGCGTGGCCCTGGACCGGCTCGGCGTCGAGCACGCCGTGGTCGTCGATCATTCCAGCGGTGGTGTCGTCGCCACCGCCCTCGCCGAACAGCGCCCCGACCTGGTGACCGCGCTCGCGCTCATCAACACCGGACCCAGCCTGGACGCCTTCATCGCACCGGAGTCCGCCGCGGCCGGACTCTCGCAGTGGCCGCCGACCGACGAGCAGATCCGCCGGTTCGCGAGCACCGCCTTCAGCCGGGCGGGCTACCGGATCCCACCAGAGCTCCTGGACGACGTGCGCCGCATGACCCACCACACGCTCACCGCAACGATGCGGGCCACCCACGACTATCTGGGGCAGCGGGCGCTCCCGGACCGGCTGAAGGCCCTCGGCAAGCCGCTGCTGGTGCTCTTCGGCGAGGAAGACCGCAGGTGGCGATCCGCGTCCGCCGCCGACTACCGCGCGGTCGAGGGCGCGAAAGTCGAGCTGCTGCCCGGTCTCGGACACTCACCCCTACTGGAGGATCCCCCGCGGACCGCCACCCCGCTGCTCGCCTTCACCACGATCCACGCCGTAGGGGCAGTACGGCGGAGTGCATGAACGCCTCCGCAACGCCACGACCACCGACGCCCCCCCCCGGCCGCCTTCAGGCCCAGGCGGGCGCCGTGCCCGTCAGCTGGCAGACCACCAGGTACAGCGGGATCGGCGGGGTGTAGGGCGTCGCGCCCTCCGGGAAGTTGATCAGGCGGGGCCGGTCGGCGTCCGGGACCACGGCCCCGGGCGCGTAGCGCACCGGCCGGGGCCAGGGCAGCTCCTGGTCGGAGCCGGCCGGAACGATCCACCACCACCAGTCGGCCGAGGCGAAGACGCAGCCGGACCGGGGCAGCCGGGACAGCAGCCGGAAACCGTGCACGGCGGGCACCCCCACCGCGTCCCGGCCCAGCGTGGCGGGCCGGACGGCGGGCAGCAGTACCCCGCCGCCGGTTCGAGCGGCGGAGCCGCCGGGCCCGGGCACTCCGTGCGCACCCCCACTGCGCACGGGGCCACGGGGCCCGGCGGATCCGGACCCATCGGGTCGCGGGCCCTGTCGCCCGGACCGGGGTCCCCAAGGAAGCTTTTCTCTCAGCACGGCCGGCCCGCCTTGCCGGGCCCGCCGTGCGCGAGCTCGGCCCAGACGATCCGGCCGGGCCCGTACGGGGCGTCGTGCGTGCCCCACGCGCTGCTCACCGCGTCCACGAGCAGCAGCCCGCGTCCGCGCTCCTCCTCGTCGTCCGAATAACAAAGGCGTGGGCCCGCGGAGCCGCAGCCCAGGTCCCTGACCGCTATCCGCAACGCCCGCTGGAGATCGGTGAGTTCGCACAGTATGTGGTCGCCCGCCGTGTGCACGACGGCGTTGGTGACGAGCTCCGAGATCACCAGGGCGGCGGTCTCGTGAAGGTCCTCGTGGTGCCCCCACCCGGTCAGCATGTCCTTGCTGCGCCGCCGGGCGAGAGAGACCGAATCGGTACGAGCCGGCACGTCGAAGGCGTACCGCCGCACAGCGGTCCCGGAAGGTGCGCCTGTCAGCTGGGGGATGAGCGCGTTACCAGGAGCCACGACCGGAATCCTCACAGTGGGGAAGCAGCACCCGGCACGGCCTCCCCCAAGGCTGTGCACGAACACCGCGTGTGAACTGGTTCACCCGACCTACCTTGTACCCGCGGCGGACACTTGGCAAGGGGCACTCTGAAAATTGCAGAGTGCCGTTCTCCTCTCTGCAACGACATGGCACACTGCTCGCAACAGCGCGTGGGGAGGTCTGAAGTGAGTGAACCCCGGTCCGCCCCGACCGTGGGCCAGGTCGTGCTGGGCAGACGCCTGCAGGACCTGCGCGAGCGGGCCGGCCTCAGGCGCGAGGAAGCGGCCAAGGTGCTGCGGGTGGCCCCGGCCACCGTCCGGCGCATGGAGATGGCCGAGGTTTCCCTCAAAATCCCTTACGTGGTCCTGCTGTTGAAGGCGTACGGGATCGGCGACGGGGAGGCGGAAGGTTTCATCGCCCTGGCCGAGGAGGCCAACAAGCCGGGCTGGTGGCAGCGCTTCCACGACATCCTGCCCGACTGGTTCAGCATGTACGTCAGCCTGGAGGGCGCGGCCTCGCTGATCAGGTCGTACGAGCCGCACTTCGTGCCCGGGCTGCTGCAGACCGAGGAGTACGCCCGCCACGTGATGCGCAGCGGGGCACTCGGCGCCACCAGCGAGGCCGACATCGACCGGCACGTGGCGCTGCGCATGGAGCGCCAGTCGCTGCTCACTCGAAAGGACGCCCCGCGACTGTGGGTCGTCATGGACGAGACCGTGCTGCGCCGCCCGGTCGGCTCGCCGCAGGTGATGCGGGACCAGATCGACCGCCTCCTGGAGGCGTCGACGCTGCCCACCGTCACCGTGCAGCTGGCCGAGTTCGCCTCCGGGCACCATCCGGGGACGTACGGGCCCTTCGTCCTCTTCCGCTTCGCCGTGCCCGAACTGCCGGACATGGTCTACAGCGAGTACCTGACCGGCGCCGTCTACCTCGACGCGCGCCCCGAGGTGGCCACCCACCTGGAGGTCATGGACCGCATGGCGGCTCAGGCCGCCACTGCACAACGCACGAAGGAGATCCTCAAGGATCTCCGCAAGGAGCTGTGAATGGATCACATATACGACGGCGGGCCGGCGGACGGGCACATCTACAACGGCATGCCCGCCACCGAACTCGGCGCCGAGGGCTGGCACAAGCCGTGGAGCGGCGGCAACGGCGGCAACTGCTTCGAGGCCATGAAGCTGGCCGACGGCCGGGTCGCGGTGCGCCAGTCGGCCGACCCCGAGGGGCCGGCGCTGATCTACACCCCCGGTGAGATCGCCGCCTTCATCCAGGGCGCGAAGTCCGGCCAGGCCGACTTCCTGCTGACGTGATCCCAGCTCACCCCCAACTGCCTTGATTCCCCCACCTGTTCACTGACCTTCATCCCCATGGAGCGCGCATGACCGGGCAAGACCGCACCGCCGTGACGATCGACACGAGCAAGCCCCATCCGGCCCGGGTGTACGACTGGTTCCTCGGCGGCAAGGACAACTACCCGGTCGACGAGGCGCTCGCCGAGCAGCTGCTCGCCCTCGACTCGCGAGGCCGCGACATCGCGCGGGTCAACCGGGCCTTCATGCACCGCGCCACACGCTGGCTCGCCGAACAGGGCGTACGCCAGTTCCTGGACATCGGCACCGGCATCCCCACCGAGCCCAACCTCCACCAGGTCGCCCAGCGCACCGCGAGCGACGCCCGCATCGTGTACGCGGACAACGACCCGATCGTGCTGCGGCACGCGGAGGCCCTGCTGCGCTCCACCCCCGACGGCGTCACCGAGTACATCCAGGCCGACGTCCGCGAACCCGAGCGCATCCTCGAACTGGCCCGGGACACCCTGGACTTCGAGCGTCCGGTGGCCCTCTCGCTGATCGCGCTGACCCACTTCATCGGGGATGACGACGATGTGTACGGCATCGTCGACCGCCTCCTCGACGTCCTCGCGCCGGGCAGTTTTCTGGTGCTCTCGCAGATCACCGGAGACTTCGACCCGGAGAGCGCGGCCCGTGCCGTGGAGCTCTACAAGGGCGGCGGCGTCACCCTGCGCCCGCGCACCAAGGCCGAGGTCGCCCGGTTCTTCGACGGCCGCGAACTGACCGCCCCGGGCGTCGGCCTGGCCGCGGCCTGGCACCCGGACCTTGGCGAGCCGGGGGCCGAGGGCGACGACACCATTCCGGTGTACTCGGGCGTGGCGCGGAAGGTGTGAGGGCGCGGGGCGGCTCCCCGCGCCCGCCCCGCTCACCCCACGTCGAAGACGTTCGGCAGGCCGAGCCGGTGGCGCAGCCGGTCGTTCCCCTTCAGGAAGTCGAGCTCCGGCGCGCTGTACAGCGGGGTCACCGTGCAGCGCGGCGCCGTCGAACCCACCCTGTCCAGAAGGGCGTTGGCGGCCAGCCGGCCCGAGGTGTTGGCGCCCTCCATCGTGGCCAGGTCGATGGGGACGGCCACGTAGTCTCCCGCCAGATAGAAGTTGGGGATCTTCGTGGCGGCCGACGGGCGGTTGTGGAAGGTGCCGGTGGGGTGAATGAGCAGCTCGTCCTCGTTCTGCGGGTTCGGCGTCCCGATCCCCGAGACGCCCGGGTCCAGGAACCAGGAGTGCAGCTTGGAGTCGCTGAGGACCGTCTTGCCGGTGTCGTTGAGCGCGGCCTTCAGCTGCGCCCACACCTCGCACGCGACCTCCTCGCGGGTGCACTGCTTGGCCGTCTTCCCGTACAGGATCCCGGGCTTGTCCCATTCGGAGATGTCGACCGAGAGGCAGTCGGCGACCGTCCCGTCGCCGTAGTCGGCGGCGAAGGGGTGCCGCGGCCAGTGCTCGGCCTGCGCTATGGCGGTCAGCGACCACTGAGAGTCGATGCAGTCGACGTGCCCGTGCACGATGTCGGGCCGCTCGGTCAGATAGAACTGAATGCCCGTCATCCAGTCGGTGCGCAGCTGGTCGCAGCGCGCCAACTGCGGGTCGGCTTCCCGCATCGCCGCACTCCAGGTGGGCCGCGCGTGCTCCACGGGAAGCGCCGAGACGTAGTGGTCGGCGGTGACGGTCCGGACGGCTCCGCCCTCGTCCTCGACCTGAACCCCCGTCACCATGCCATTGCCGTACGTGACTTCGCGTACGGTCCAGCCCACCTTGAACTCGACGCCCAGTGAACGGAGTTGAGTGACCCACGGGTCGATCCAGGCCTCGTTGGTGGGCGCGTTCAGGATGCGGTCGAGGGGGCCGTCCGCGCCCCGGCCAAGGGCGTTGAATATGAAGGCTTCGAGCAGGCTGCCCACCGTGCGGGTGCTGGCCTCCTCGGCCTTGGTCGCCACGATGTTGCGGGTGACGCCGACGGCGAGGATGCGCTGGTAGTCGTAACTCATCTGCGCGGCCCGGGTGAACGTCCACCAGGGCGTGGTCTCCCACTGGTTGTCGCGGCGCTCCTGGCAGCTGGTGAGGAAGACCGCGAGCCGGTCCACGAAGTAGGCGACCTCGCGGGCGGGCAGCCGCTGGAAGGTGCCGAGCACTCCGGTCAGGGCGCGGCGGATGTCGTCGAGGGTGAGCGGCTGGGGCATGCCGGCCCCGGGCATCGGCAGCCGCAGATCCTCCTGGCCGGTCCGCGCGAACATCATTTCCTTCGGCGCCACCAGGTTGTCCCAGACGCCGTGCTGGTTGCCGGGGAACGGGATCCGCCGCATCGTGTCCGGCAGGTTGTGATAAATGCCGGGGATGAACCGGAAGCCGTGCTCGGCGGGCAGCGGCTTGCGGCCGCCCTTGGCGCTGTCCGGCACGTCCATGGAGCGGGCCTTGCCGCCGAGCGCCCGGCGCTCGAAGAGCGTCACCCGGAACCCGCGCTCGGCGAGCTCATGGGCGGCCGTAAGCCCGGCGACCCCGCCGCCGAGCACGGCCACGCTCTGGCCGCCCGCCGCCGATGGGCTCGGCGCGGCCGAGGCGGCGGGCGCCTCGACCCCGAGGGCTGCCACCGCGCCCGCCGCCGCCGTACCCGCGACAAAAGTCCGTCTCGTACTGCCCGTGCGCGCCACAGTGCTCCCTATTACCGGTGGTAACGGTCACGTCCGGCGCAGGAGCATACGGTCGCCGCGTCGATCTCGGAAGACGGACCGGGCGTCCAGCCGGCGGCGATTATGAGACGAACTCCTCGTCTCCGT
The DNA here is from genome assembly GCF_001279695.1 of Streptomyces sp. WM6378. GTDB lineage: Bacteria > Actinomycetota > Actinomycetes > Streptomycetales > Streptomycetaceae > Streptomyces. The sequence goes on along the minus strand of NZ_LGDD01000120.1, from coordinate 104,521 downwards.
AACGGACTTGGGCCTTGTTCCAGTCGACGCCCAGCGACTTGGTGAACTTCTGGGCCAGCGGCAGATCGGCGAGCGGGGCGATGAGGGTGAGCCGCCCGTCGAGGGTGACCGAGCCGCCGCCGAGCTCGTCGCGGGCCTCCGGGTTCGCGACCAGCGCGTCATGCAGCCGCGTCGCGGACACGCCGGGCGCCTGGATCTCGACCGCGTCGGTCTCCGGCGAGGTACGCGGCAGGCAGCGGAAGGTCAGCACCGACTCCTGGTGGTACTGCTTGGCGATGACCCCGGCGATGTGGTGAAGGCCGTCGCGGCCGACCCGGTTGACGTCGAACTCGCGCGAGCGCTCATAGGTGGTCTGCTTCAGGTCACCGGACCAGAAGACGCCGTCGAGCAGCTTCGACGCGCCGGGACGGGCTCCGTTAGCGCGGACGATCCCGCGTACTTCGTGGTCGAAGCGCGTGAGCTGGGTCCTGAGGCGCGGGTCGGCCGGATCGGTGATGATCGCGGTGTTGTTCGTGGCGAAGATCTCTGCCGTCGGGCAGCCGGGCGCCGCCGTGGCAGCCTGCGCGGTTCCGGCTCCCGCCACTCCCAGCGTCAGGGCCCCCACCGCGACCAGGACGCGCAACCTCTGCTTCATGCCTCAACTCCCTGCCCAATGGCTCACGTTGCTGCGCCTCGGGCGCATCTGGATCACGGTAGGGGTTCTGACGCAGGGTTAATGGAGGTAACTCCATGTATGGCTGATAACGAGTGGTGTGCCGGCGGGCTGCCCGCCGGTATGGCGCGGTGGGCGGGCGTACGGAGTTCGGGATCAGAGTGTGTCGGCGTCGGTGATCGCCTGTGTGAAGGCTTCGGGGGCTTCCTGGGGCACGTTGTGGCCGATGCCCTTGAGGGTGCGGTGGTCGTACGAGCCGGTGAAGTGATCGCGGTAGGCGGTGCCGTCGCCGGGAGGCGTGAAAGGGTCCAGCTCGCCGTCCAGGGTGACCGTGGGCGTCGCGATGGCGGGGCCTTGGGCGAGCCGCTGTTCGAGGTGGTCGTAACGGGGGTCGCCATCGGCCAGGCCCAGTCGCCACCGGTAGTTGTGGATCACGATGGGGACCCAGTCGGGGTTGTCGAAGGACGCGGCTGTGCGGTCGAAGGTCGGGTCGTCGAACTGCCACGTCGGGGAGACGTTCCGCCAGATGAGCTTCGCGAACGCGTGCCTGTTCTCTTCGAGGCCGAGCCGCCCCCGTTCCGTCGCGAAGTAGTACTGGTACCACCAGGACCACTCGGCCTCGGGCGCCAGCGGAGCCTTGTTGCGCTCGCGGTTGGTGATCAGATAGCCGGTCACGGAGACGAGGGCCTTGCAGCGCCGCGGCCAGAGCGCCGCGATGATGTCGGCGGTCCGCGCTCCCCAGTCGAAGCCGGCGAGCACCGCCCTCTCGATCCTCAGCGCGTCCATCAGCGCGACGATGTCGAGCGCGACCGCCGCCTGCTGAGCGTTGCGGAACGCCTTGTCCGAGCGGAACCGCGTGGTGCCGTGACCGCGCAGGTGCGGGACGATCACCCGGTATCCGCAGGCCGCGAGCAACGGCGCCACCTCGGCATAGCTGTGAATGTCGTACGGCCAGCCGTGCAGCAGCACGACCGCGGGACCGCGCGCGGGTCCGGCCTCGACGTATCCGATGTTCAGAGCTCCGGCATCGATCTGCTTGAGCGGGCCGAAGGGGGCGACGGGCCGTGGGGAGGCGACGGGGAGCTCCGTATCGGCACTCGCCGCGGCCGATGTCGCCGGAAGTGCCAGCGAGGCTCCGGCCGTTCCCGCGCCCAGCAGCCTGGAAAACGTACGCCTGTCGATGACGTTCACCTCTCTCGGAGGACGTGCGCCGAAAGGAGCGGCGTGGCTCACCGCCGGGTCACTGGCCTCGCCACACGTTGTCGAAGGCGGCGTCCTCGATGCTGCGCCGCTGGCGGACGCCCGCCAGTTCCGTCACCGCTTCGTCGACGGCGGCCAGCACGGTCACGACCGCGTCGCCGGTGCGGTCCGCGAGCTCCTCGGGGGGCTCGTCGCGGAGCCGGGCGGCGGCCGCCAGACCGGTGAGAACGGGCTCGCCCGAGGCCCAGCGCTGCACCGCGCGACGCCGCTCGGGCGAGTCGGCCAGTGCCGTCCGGCCGGTGCTCAGCGGAATCCAGCGCCGGTGCTGCCGGGTGACACCTCCGTCGGTCTCCAGGGCGGCGAGGTAGGCCGCGTACAGGCCACGCCCCCGGCGCCACAGCCAGTCCTCGACGGACTCGTACGGTGTCTGCCGGGCGAGGGCCGCCGCCGCTTCGGTCAACTGCCGGTCACCCAGCTCGCGCGCGAGACCGGGGACGATGCGGTCGCCGTCCAGGGTGAGGATCTCGGCGTCGGCGAGATCGAGCAGCTCGGCGCCGGCGAGGGCCAGTGAGAGGTCGCCCTGCTCGACGGGGCGGTCGGCGGCGGTGCCATCCATGCTGACGATCAGCAGGTCCCGTGCTGTGGTCATGCGCGGATCCTAGTGAGCCAGGGACGGCACGGGGAGTGCGCCTCACCGTCGGCGCGCATCCCGGCCAAGTGGGCGCCAGTCGTGATCACCGGGCGGTCAGATGGCGTAGTGCCAGGTGGTGAGCATGTAGGCGCCGTACCAGGAGCCGAACAGGGAAGCCGCGGTCAAGGTGATGGCCGCAGTGCGCGGGCGGGCGTGGCTGAGGGCGCGGGAGAGGGGGACGAGGAAGATCAGGGCGGGGACCACGAGGCGGAGTTTGGAGTGGTAGTAGTTGCTCTGCCCAAGGGTGAGGACGAGGATCGCGGTGCCGTAGATCAGGAGCGGTGGCCAGGTGCCGCGCTGCCAGGCGAGGACGGTGGCGACGATGAGCGCGAGGAGCAGCACGGCCGTGCTGACGGGGACCCAGCCGTCGGCCTCGGTGAACGCGTGGCCGAGGAAGTGCCAGAACGAGCTGCCGTTGTCCCAGCGGGTGTCCCAGCCGGCCTGTTGGATGGTGAACCAGGCGTCGGCCTTGTGGAGGCGCTGGCCCACCCACCACAGGTAGGCCGGGGTGCCGGTGCAGGCCAGGGCGATGGCGGCGAGGGGGCGCCAGGTCACGCGGCGCTCGCGCATCAGGTGCAGGACGACGGCGGCGACCAGGGCCGCGGCCACGGCTGCGGCGGCGGGCCGGGTCAGCCCCGTCAGGAAGGCGAAGGTTCCGGCGGTGAGCCATGCCTTGCGGTGGGCGGCCACGAGGGTGGCGGCGGCCAGGGCCAGGAACAGGGACTCGCTGTACGCCATGAGGAAGGCCAGCGCCATGGGCTGGGCGCAGGCCAGCAGGATGGTGGCGACGGTGGCGGTGCGGCGGTCGTAGAGCCGGCTCACCAGGAGGTGGACGGCGACGAGTGCGGCGATCATCGCGAGGTGGGCGGCGACCAGGGCGGCGGTGCCGTAGCCGAGGCCGGTCAGGGCGTGGACGGTGCGGATCAGCGCCGGGTAGGCCGGGAAGAAGGCCAGGTTGTTGCCGACGAGCTTTCCGTCGGCGTCATGGGTGAAGCTGTCGGGATAGCCGTTCTGTGCGATGGACCGGTAGAGGTCGCCGTCCCAGGAGAGCAGCTTGTCGTGGACGCCGGGTGCGCCGGGCGGGCTCATGACCGCAAGCAGTACGAGGTGCAGGACGGCGGAGGTCGCGTAGATCGCCAGCGCGGGCCGGATCGCGTACCAGGCTCTGTGCGGCCAGGTGTTCTTGGCGGGTGTGCGGGGCGTGCCGTCGGGCGGACGGGTGGTCGTGGCGGCGGGAGCGGTGTGCTGGGCCTGCGGCGGTATTCGCTGGGCGCCGATCGCCGTGGTCGTCGAAGTCTTCATGAGGCTTTCTTGGTAGGCGGTCGGCGTGGCCGGGTGCTGAGGGACGCGGTCGGGCGGGTCGGCTGGTCGCTTCCGTAGCGCGGCGCGGCGCACAGACGCCGCCGTACGGCCGGCGGGCCCAGGCCCACTGGCTCGACGCCGGTCGCGGGGCACGGCCCGCCGGCGGCCCGTGGAGCCGAGGCGGTGCGGCACTCGGTGAACTCCTCCTCGGTCAACAGCAGCCCAGCTCCTCGCGTGATCGGTCCTTTGTCATGCCTACGCCTGGGAGGGGGAGCTTGGTTGGCACACGAGACGCACATCACACACGCGGCGCCCGCTCGTGAGCTCGGCTCCGTCCCGAGGCCGGCGACCAGGAACGGGCCCGGGACACCTGTCGCGCCGGGGCACCGAGCCGGTGCCCCGGCCTGCTGGTGCGCCCCGCCGCGTGGCGGCCAGTGAGACACGCGAAGGCGCCCCGCGAGACACGAGAAGGCCCGCCGTCGCGACCCCCACCACGCCTGGATCATCCCATTGCCCCTTTTTGCGGACTCACCCGGGCCGCGTCCATGCCGACGGGAAGGCGGCCGCACGCAGCCCGATGGCGATGCCGCGGAGGGGGACCCCTGTGATCAGATAAGGGCATGTCCCGTCGCACCAAGCGCCCCGCACGGCCCGCCGTCCCCACGTCCTGCCCCTGCGGGCTGCCCGCCGCCTATGCCCAGTGCTGCGGCCGCTACCACTCGGGCGCTGCCGCCGCCCCCACCGCCGAGGCGCTGATGCGCTCGCGGTTCAGCGCCTTCGCGGTGCAGGACGGGCCGTACCTGTTGCGCACCTGGCACCCGGACACCCGGCCCGCCGAGATCGACTTCGACGCCGGCATGCGCTGGACCCGCCTGGAGATCCTGGACACCGCCGACGGCAGCGCCTTCCACTCCACCGGCACGGTCACCTTCCGGGCGCACTACACCCACGGCGGCGAGGCCGGCTCCCTGCACGAGCGGAGCCGGTTCTCGCGGGTCGACGGCGCCTGGGTCTACCTCGACGCGATCTTCACCGAATGACCCACCGGACTGAAGACGAACCCGAACTCGGCCTCTCCTACCCGTAGTTGATACTCAGTCAGTACGCCCGGACCGCATGACGCCGAGCCGATCCCGTGCATCGCGTGGTCCAGGTTGAGCCAGACGCGGTCGCCGGGGGCCAGGTCGGGCAGGTGCCGGGCCGAGGTCAGCTCCTCGCTCGTCCAGGGCCGGGCGGTGAACCAGAACTCCGGTTCGCCCTCGATCCGCAACCCCCTTCGCCCGTCGCCGAGTTCGGCCCACCGGACCTCGGCGCGGGCCCCGTTCTCCTGCGGCCGCACGTACGGCGTCTGCATCGCCTCGACGGACATGGCCCAGCGGCCGACGCGGGCGGCGCGCCGGGTGTCCGGATACGCCTCGCCGGGCCCCGCGCCGAACCACTCGGCCCGTCCGTACGTGCCCGGCAACCCCATCCGTACGCCGAGCCGGGGCAGCGGCAGCGTCCACGTGCCCTCGGGGGTGACCGAGACCGCGAGCCGCACCCGATCCGCGTCGGCGCTCCAGGCGTACGTCACCCGGAGCCCCAGATCCGACCCGGCGGGCGCCACCCGTGAGCGCACGACGAACCGGTCATCCCTCAACTCGATGCCGTCCAGGCGGTGTTGCATGCGGTCGAGGCCCAGCTCGCGCCACCGCCGGGCGTGCTGCTCCTGCGGCGCCCAGGCCGCACCCGCGTCGTTGTCGGTCGGCGCACGCCACACATCGAGCCGCGGCCCGTCCACCGGGATGCCGCCGAGCTCCGTGAGCAGACCGGTCCGGCTGTCGAAGGCGGCCGGACCGAGCGTGACCCGGTGGCCCGCACGGACCGGGGCCGTCCCCACGGCGGGGGCCGGCGCCGGGCGCGGCACCACCGGAAGCTGGCCCCACGCGATCTCGTGCCCGCGCGGCGCCCAGGGCGTGTCCCGCGCGAGGACCGCCCGTACCGTCCAGCACGCCTCGCGCGAGGCGTCGGCGACCGGCGGCGGGTCCAGTTTCAGCTCCACGCTCCCACCGGGTGCGAGGTCGGGAACGGCGAGCGGCCCCGAGGCCACCGCCTCGCCCTCCGCCTCGTACGACCAGTCGAAGGAGAGATGCGAAAGCCCGCTGAAATCATGGCAGTTGGTGATGTGCAGCGTGCCTGCCGTGCCATCCCCGGCGAACCTGACCGGCTCGATCACCTTCTTGTACTCGACGAGCCCGGGGGAGGGGGTGCGGTCGGGGAACAGGAGGCCGTCGCAGACGAAGTTGCCGTCGTGGAGCGCCTCGCCGAAGTCGCCGCCGTAGGCGTGGCCCAGCTCGGGGTGGGCCAGACCGTGGTCGATCCACTCCCAGACGAACCCGCCCTGGCAGCGCTCGTAGGTCTCGAACAGGTCCTGGTACTCCGTGAGACCGCCGGGCCCGTTGCCCATCGCGTGCCCGTACTCGCAGAGGATGAAGGGGAGTTGGGCCCTCTCGGCCGGCCCGTCCGTGTCCTCGTGGCGGCCGATCCGGCCGGTCTCCTCCTGCGAGGCGTACATGCGGGAGTACACATCGGTGTCCCGGCACGAGCGGTCGCCCTCGTAGTGGATCGGGCGGCCCGGGTCGCGGTCGCGTATCCAGTCGGCCATGGCGCCCAGGCCCTGCCCGGTGCCGCACTCGTTGCCGAGCGACCAGAGCACCACCGAGGGATGGTTCTTGTCGCGCTCGACCATGCGGGCCGCGCGGTCCAGGAGGGCGGGCGTCCAGCGGGGGTCGTCGACCGGGTTGCCGCGCCAGCCCACCTCCTCGAAGCCGTGCGTCTCCAGGTCGCACTCGTCGACCACCCACAGGCCCAGCTCGTCGCAGAGGTCCAGGAACGCGGGGTGCGGCGGATAGTGGCTGGTGCGTACGGCGTTGATGTTGTGCCGCTTCATGAGGACCAGGTCCTCGCGCATGGTGGCGAGGTCGAGGGTGCGGCCCGTCCCGGGGTGGAACTCGTGCCGGTTGACCCCGCGGAACAGGATCCGGCGCCCGTTGACCTTGAGGAGGCCGTCCTCGACCGCGACCGTGCGGAATCCGATCCGCAGACGAACGCGCTCTCCGGGCGTGATCAGCTCGGCCGCGTACAGCCGGGGCGTCTCGGCCGTCCACGGCTCGACGGGGACGAGAGCGCTCTCACCGGTGGCGAGGTCGAGCCCCAGCTCCGGGACGAGCACCCGCCCCGGGACCGCGCTCTCGACGCGCAGCGCGCCCCGGCCCGTGCGGTGGTCGTAGGACGAGTGCACGAAGAAGTCGCCGGCCGCGCCCGGGGGCCGGTGCAGCAGGGTCACCTCGCGGAAGATGCCCGGCAGCCACCACTGGTCCTGGTCCTCCAAGTAGCTGCCGGCCGACCACTGGTGGACCCGCACGGCCAGGACGTTGCCGTGCGGCCGGAGCAGCGCGCCGACCTCGAACTCGTGGGGCAGCCGGCTGCCCATGAAGGTGCCGAGCTCGGCGCCGTTCAGCCAGAGACGGGCGCAGGACTCGACCCCGTCGAACCGCAGCAGCACCTCGCCGTCGGCCCGCATCGCGTCCGGCACGTCGAAGGTGCGCAGGTGGTCGCCGGTCGGATTCTCGGTGGGCACGCGCGGGGGATCGACGGGGAAGGGGTAGCGGACGTTGGTGTAGGCCGGGCTGCCGTGCCCCTGGAGCACCCAGTGGCCCGGCACGGCGAGCTCGGCCCAGCCGGACGCGTCGTACCCGGGCGCGGCGAACGAGGTGTCCTCGCCGTCGGCCGTCGGGGACAGCCGGAACCGCCACGTCCCGTTGAGCGGGAGGCGTGCCGCGTCGGAGGCGGCGAACCAGGCGCGCGGCTGCAACGGGCCGGTGCCGGGCGACGGTTCCTCGTACCAGGGTGCAGTGCTCATGAATCTCCTTCACGGGGACTTGGGGAAGATCCTCGGCCGTACCGGCCGGTCGAGGAAGCCCCCGCGGCGGGACAGTTCCACCCGCGGCCGTGCGCATCCTCCGACGTGGCTGCCTACCGATCGATCAGATTGCTGACCGATCGGTTAGAGTCGAGTCCAGTGGCATCGAGGGAGAGGGAGTGGTGAACGTGGGGGCTGCGGAGCCTGTGCACCGCACGACCTGTTGCATCGTCGGCGGGGGACCGGCGGGGATGATGCTCGGACTGCTGCTCGCCAGAGCCGGTCTCGACGTGACGGTCCTGGAGAAACACGGGGACTTCCTGCGGGACTTCAGGGGCGACACCGTCCACCCCTCGACCCTGCGCCTCCTGGACGAACTCGGCCTCGGGGAGCGCTTCGCGGCGCTGCCCGCGCGCAGGCTGGAGGAGATGCGGATGGAGATCGGCGGCACGACCGTCGTCATGGCCGACTTCCGCCGCATCCCCGGCCCGCACAAGTACATCGCCATGGTGCCGCAGTGGGACTTCCTCGGCCTGCTCGCCGAAGCGGCTGCCGAGGAACCGTCGTTCACGCTGCGCATGCGCACCGCCGTGACCGCCCTGCGCACCGAGGGCGGCCGCGTCACAGGCGTGCGGTACGTGGACGAGCGCGGCAGGCCCGGCGAGCTGGCCGCCGAGCTCACGGTGGCCTGCGACGGGCGGGACTCGGTGGTGGCCCGCGAAGCCGGGCTGTTCCAGGACGCGTTCGAGGTGCCGATGGACGTCTGGCAGGCGAAGGTGCCCGCGCCCGGGGACGGCGTGCAGGAGGGCCGCGTCTTCGCCCGCTTCGGCGGCGGCCAGGCGGCCGTCACCATGGACCGGGGCGACTACTACCAGACCGCCTACCTGATCCCGAAGGGCCAGGACGCTGCCCTGCGCGGCCACGACATCCAGTGGCTGCGCGACCGCCTGGGTCAACTCTTCGGCTGGGACGCGGAAGTGACCGCCGCGATCCGCTCCTGGGACGAGGTGAAACTGCTCGACGTGACCATGGGGCGGCTGCCCCGCTGGCACCGGGACGGACTGCTGTGCATCGGTGACGCCGCTCACGCCATGTCCCCGGTGGGTGGCGTGGGCGTCAACCTGGCCGTCCAGGACGCGGTCGCCGCGGCCCGCATCCTCGCTGGGCCGCTGCGCCAACGAAGCGTTACCGCGAGGGAGTTGGAGCGCGTCCAGCGCCGCCGTGGGCTTCCCGTGACTGTCGTGCAGAAGCAGCAGCGCGGCGAGCACGACCTGCTCCTGAAGCCCGCGCTCGACGGGACGCTGCGGGGCGACCGCCTCCCGCTGCCGCTGCGCCTGGTCCGGCGGTTCCCGGTGCTGCGCGGCGTGACCGCGTACCTGGGCGGCATCGGCGTACGGCCCGAGCGCGCACCCCAATTCGCCCGCAGGAATGGGTAGTTTTTTTGGGGGGGCTCAGCGCTCCACGGCGAGCAGCGTGAACGTCACCAGCTCGTCCGCCGCCGCGTCCAGGTCGAGCTCGGGGTGGACGAGCCAGTGCGCGATCACCCCGTCGATCGCGCCGCCGATGGCGAGCGCGACCGTACGGGCGTCGAACTCGCGGAAGCCGCCCGCTTCCTGACCCTTCGTCAGTAGTTCTGCCAGCCCTTGCCGGCGGCCGGCGGTGTCGTGCGAGCCCGGCGTCTTCAGCTTGGTGCCGCCCTGGTCGTCGAGCAGCATCTCGACGATCACCCGCACATGGCGCCGGTTGGCTTCCTGGTAGCCGATCATCGCCCGCACATAGGCGACGAGGGCGGCCTTCGGGTCGTCCTCGCGCTCGACGCGTTCGGTGACGTACGCCATGAACCGTCCGAGCACGTGCGCCAGGGTCGCCTCGGTCAGCTTGTCCTTGGAGGCGTAGTGGTAGAGGACGGCCGCCTTGGAGACGCCGGCCTGTTCGGCGATGGCGGCGAGCGAGGTGGCCGGGTAGCCGCGGGTGGCGATCGAGTCGATGGTGGCCTCGATCAGCTGCCGGCGGCGGGCCTGTTCGGTGAAGGTGAGCCGGTCCGGATCGGGACTCCGACGAGCGGACATCGCGCCACCAACCCCTTGCTCCGAACTCCCTGACCTGCCGGTTCCTGACCGTATCAGGCACTGCGGGGGCGCGGCCCGCGAGCTCAGGAGGGGGCGGCCGCGGCCACCTTCTCGCGGACCGAGGGCAGTCCGTTCGCCAGGTCCTCGGCCATCAGGCGCTTGGCGATGGTGTCCGCGGCGGCGCGGAGTTCCGCGCTGCGCGGGCGGCCGCGGTCCTTCTCCAACTGCTCGTTCAGCCACGCCGACCAGGAGTCGGTGATGGCGCCGACCTCGCGCTCACCGGCCGGGGTGTGCGAGAAGTAGCTGCCCTCGCGGCTGAGGAATCCCTCGTCGACCATCCGCTGGAACACCGGCACGAGGACCTCGGGCGGCACATGGCGGCGGGAGGCGATCAGGCCGAGGCTCGCGTGCCCGACCATGCGCGTGTACTGCTCGACCTGCATGACCGCCCAGGCCCCGGCCACGTCGAGCCGGGTGTCGGAGGAGGCGACGATGCGCCGCGCGGTGTTCATGTCCGCGCCCCGCACGATCTTGCCCACGGCGAGTTCGAGCACCTTCGCGGAGTCGCCCGTGGTCGGCTGCGCGAAGCCCTCGCCCATGTCGGTGGAGGCGGACCGGGCGGTGTCGCGCAGCTCGACCTGTTTGAGGAAGAGCGCCACCAGGAAACCCACCGCGGCGACCGGCACCGTCCACAGGAACACGGTGTGGAGGCTGTCGGAGTACGCCTGCACGATGGGCGCGGCCGTCGCGGGGGGCAGACGGTGCAGCCCGGCCGGGGACTGCGCGGCCTGCCCGAGCTGGGCCGGATTCGCGCCGCCGAGCGTCGCGGCCGCGGCCACCCCGTCCTGGAGGTTCGGTTTGAGGGTGTTGGCGTAGATGGTGCCGAAGACCGCGGTGCCGAACGAGCTGCCGAGCGTACGGAAGAAGGTGACTCCGGACGTCGCCGTGCCCAGGTCGGCGTAGTCGACGGTGTTCTGCACGGCGATGGTGAGGACCTGCATGCACAGCCCGATGCCGAGGCCGAGCACCAACATGTAGAGCGATTCCAGCCACGCGCTGACGCCGGGCCCCATCAGCGAGAGCAGGTAGAGGCCCACCCCCATGACGAGGGCGCCGACGATGGGGAAGATCCGGTACTGGCCGGTCTTGCTCACCACGTTGCCGCTGAAGATCGACGCGATGAGCAGGCCGATGACCATGGGCAGGGTGCGCACGCCCGAGACGGTGGCCGAGTCGCCGTCGACGTACTGGAGATAGGTCGGCAGGAACGTCATCGCGCCCAGCATCGCGAAGCCCACGATGAAGCTGAGGACCGAGCACACCGTGAAGACGGGGTTGCGGAAGAGGCGCATCGGCAGCATCGGTTCGGCGGCCCGGGTCTCCACCCGGCAGAACAGGGCGAGCGCGATCAGACCGCCCGCGAACAGGGCGATGATCGTCGGCGAGCCCCAGGCGAACTCGTTGCCGCCCCAGCTCGTCGCCAGGATCAGGGCGCTGGCCCCGGCCGCGACCAGGCCGATGCCGAGGTAGTCGATGACGGGCTTGCCGACCGAGCGGACCGAAGGGATGTTCCGGGCCGCCGCGATCACCACGAGGATGGCGATGGGAACGTTGACGTAGAACGCCCAGCGCCAGCTCAGGTGGTCGGTGAAGAGCCCGCCGAGCAGCGGCCCGATGACGGTGGAGACGCCGAACACGGCGCCGATGGCGCCCTGGTACTTGCCGCGTTCGCGCAGCGGGATCACATCGGCGATCAGCGCCATCGCGGTCACCATCAGGCCGCCGGCGCCGATGCCCTGGAGCGCCCGCCAGGCGATGAGGAGCGACATGTTCGTCGCCAGACCGCACAGGAACGAACCGGTGATGAAGGTGATCGCGGAGACCTGGAAGACGACCTTGCGGCCGAAGAGGTCGCCGAACTTGCCGACCAGGGCGGTGGCGACGGTCTCCGCCAGAAGGTAGGAAGTGACCACCCACGACATGTGGGCGGCGCCGCCGAGGTCCGAGACGATCGTGGGGAGCGCGGTGCCGACGATGGTCTGGTCGAGCGCGGCGAGCAGCATCCCGAGCATGATCGTCCCGAACACGATGTTCCGCTGCCGGACGTCGAGCACGGGTGGCGCGGACACGGGTGCTGTATCGCTGGCGGTGGTCACACTCGCACCCTCACACCGCCCCAGGTGACACGCATGCCGTGTAGGCCGTGCGAGTGAAGCGCCTCCGGCTCTCTCAGGCGCCTAGGACGACGTCGGAACCGACCGGCTCGGCCGGCGGCAGGACGGCTGGTGGCTCCGTACGGTGAAGCCTCGGCAGCGCCGGTACGGAGGCGACGAACACCAGCGTGGTGAGAACGAACGGCCACGTGAAGGAGTGCCCGCCGGCCGGCGCGAACAGCGCGTTCAGGGCGGGCCCGAGCACGGTGGCCGCAGCCGCGCCGACCACCGCGAAGCCGAGGCTCCAGCGGTCGGCCGCGAGCAGCACCCCGCACAGCGCCATCGCGACCAGCACGGCGTTGTAGCCCATGGTGCCGTCCACGATCCTGGCGGTGGGGGCGCCGAGCGCCCAGGCGGTCACCACGCCGACGGCGCTGCCGACGCAGGCCATCGCCCCCGCCGTGCGGCTGGCCGCGAAGATGCCGATCAGGAAGATCAGGCCGACGTACCACTGCGGCATGAGCAGGATCTGCGCGATGTTCGCGAAGAAGGCGCGGGCCACGTCGTCGACGGCCAGCGCGACCGTCCCCTCGGCGGCGCGGCTCAGCTCGGCCGTCGCAGGACCGCCGTGCCACACCCGCTCGAAGCCGGGCGCCGCGATCGTCATCGCGCTCGCCAGCAGGCAGAAGGGCAGCGTCAGGGTGGGCAGTCCCCAGCCGCGCAGCAGGGTCGCGGCGGCCGCCGTCACCACGGTGGCGACCGCGCAGCCGCCCGCCGCGAGCACCACCGTGGACGGATGGGCGGGGCCGAGGAACACCGCGAAGCCGACCGCGACGAGACATGCGTTGAACCCTTCGAGCCCGGCGGACACCCTGCTCCGGTCCACCCCGAGCAGTTGGGCGGTGCCGGTCCCGATGGCGGTGCCGATCAGCCCGTAGAGGCCGTACTGCCAGCCCGCGATGAACAGCGCGACCGTGAAGATCACCCCGGTCGGCGCGCTCGGCATGAAGTGCACCTGCGCCTGGCCGCGCAGCACGTGTACCGCGAACAGCCTCCCTCGTCGCGCCCGCGGCATCCGCACGTGACCCTCCCCCTGACCATCAAGAAATCAGCCCGTAACGGCCAAGCGCACAGTAAGGGGTGGCATAGGGGACTTAGCAAGGGACATACATCGGCAGAATATGTTGTAAAGACGCCCGAAACTCGCACGGCCGGAAAGGTTTGTATACGACGACAGAGCAGAGGGGACGGTTACGGACGATGGAACGAGCGGGGTCCCGGGCGGCCCCGCCGGACCCCCTCGCTCAAGATCCGGCGGCACGTGGTGGCGGCCGCGTACGCGCCGGAAGGTCTGCGCCAGACGTACCGGACGCACTACGTATGACGATCCGTCAACTTGCCCTCCGGGTGGGCAGATCCGGGAGCTTCTTGTCGTAGAGCCATGCCTGGAGCAGCGGGCGTACCGCTTGTCCGGCCGTGGTCTCGGCGTGCGCGATGAAGGTGGCGGTGTCGCCGATGCGGCCGCGCCGCGCCGCGTGCCAGCCGCGCAGCACCGCGAAGAACCGCTCGTCGCCCAGCGTCAGGCGCAGTGCGTGCAAGGTGCAGGCGCCCCGGTTGTAGAGCCGGTCGTCGAAGATGCGGCGCGGGCCCGGCTCGGCGAGCCGCAGGTTCTGACTGCGCCGTGCGAGGCCCCGCCACTCGCGCCGGGCGATCTCGTCGGCGCTGTCCTCGCCGATCTGCTCCGACCACAGCCACTCGGCATACGTCGCGAAGCCCTCGTTGAGCCAGATGTGCCGCCACTCGCGGATGCCCACGCTGTTGCCGAACCACTGGTGCGCCAGCTCGTGGGCCACCAGCGTCTCCCAGCCCCGCCGCCCGTCGATGTGGTTGCGGCCGAACACCGAGCGGGTCTGGTTCTCGACGGGCGCGCCGAGATCCGCGTCGACCACCACCGCCCCGTACGCCTCGAACGGATACGGCCCGAACCGCTCCGAGAAGTACCGCAGCATGTCGGGCTGGCGGCCGAGGTCGTGCCGGGCCGCCTCGGCGATGCGGGACGGGTAGGCGTTGTGCACCGGGATCGGCTTGCCGCCCGGCGGCCCCGGTGCGAGCACGCTGTCGTGCTGGAAGCGGCCGGTGTAGAGCGCGGCCAGGTAGGTGGCCATGGGGCCGGGGTGGTGGTAGGTCCACACATCGGTGGAGCCCTCGCTGCGGCACTCGGTGAGCGTGCCGTTCGCGAGCGCCTGCCGGTCGCGCGGCACCGTGACCCGGAACGTGTACGCGGCCTTGTCGTCGGGCCGGTCGTTGCACGGGAACCAGGACGGTGCCCCCAGCGGCTGCGAGGCGACCAGGGTGCCGTCGTGGCTGTCGCCGGTACGGTCCCAGCCGATGCTCCCGAACGGCGAACGGATCGGCCCGGGCCGCCCGCCGTACCGCACCTTCGTCGTGAACAGCTCGCCCGCCGCGACGGGTTGACGGGGCGTCACGAACAGCTTGCCCTGCCGCTGGCGGATGCGGGCGGCCCTGCCGTCGACGTGCGCCGCGTGCGCGCTGAGCCGGGACAGGTCGAGCTCGACCCGATCCAGCGGCCGCAGGGCGACGGCCTGGATGAGCGCCGTGCCCGCGAGCTGGCCACTGACCGAGTCGTAGGCGATCCGCAGGTCGTAGGCGAGCGTGTCGTGCCCGTACGAGCCGTGCTGCGGGAAGTACCGGTCCCGGTGACCGATCGCCCCCTCGTCCGCCACGGCAAGACCGCCGAGGGCGGACAGGGCGGCGACCCGGACGAGCGACCGCCGCGTGCACCGGGTCATGCGGCGCTCCCTTCCCGCGAAGAACCCTGACGGATCGTCAACAAGGGCTTGTTAACGGCTGGTTGGACCTCGGAAGACTGCTCGCCCGCGATGGGGTTGCCCGCCCAGCGGGTGTCCGGCGGCACGCTCTCGCCGCGCATCACGAGCGAGGCCGCGCCCACCGAGGCCCGGGCGCCGACATCGGTGCCGGGCAGCGCGATGCTGTGCGGACCGAGCGAGGCGCCCTCGGCGAGCCGCACGGTGTCCAGGCGCATGATCCGGTCGTGGAAGAGATGGGTCTGGAGCACACACCCGCGGTTCACGCTCGCCCCGTCCCCCAGCGTGATCAGATCGGTCTCCGGCAGCCAGTACGTCTCCAGCCACACCCCGCGCCCGATGTGCGCGCCGAGGCTGCGCAGCCACCAGTTGAGGACCGGCGTGCCGGTGAACGAGCCCGCCATCCACGGCACCGCGAGGGACTCGACGAAGGTGTCGTACAGCTCGTTGCGCCACACGAAGGACGACCACAGCGGATGCTCGCCCACCTCGAACCGGCCGACCAGGATCCACTTCGCGGCGGTCGCCGTGAGCCCCGCCACCGCGGCCGCCACCACGAGCAGCACCGTCCCGGCCAGCGCCGCCAGTGCCGGCCCGCCCCGGTTGAGAGCGCTCTGTTCGCCGATCAGGACCGCCTCGGCGAGCAGCACCGAGCACATCAGCGGCAGCACCCGGCACAGCTCGACCGCGGACCGGGCGAGGACGAGCCTCCGCGACGGTTCGAAGGTGCGGCCCGGGTCGGCCGCGGTCGGAACCCTCGGCAGCGGAAGCGCGGGCCGGCCGAGCCACGAACTGTCGGGCTCGCTCTGCGCGGGCGCGTCGCACAGCACGCCGATCAGCGCCCCGTCGGGCACCCGGCGGTCCGGGCCGACGATTCCCGAGTTGCCGACGAACGCCCTGCGCCCGACGCTCGCCCTCCCCAACCGCAGCCAGCCGCCACGGATTTCGTACGGCGCGACCAGGGTGTCGTCGGCGAGGAACGCGCCGTCCTCGACGGTCAGGAGCGAGGGCAGCGGAAGCACCGTCGAGATCTCGGCCCGCCGCCCCACCTTGGCCCCGAGCAGCCGCAGCCACACCGGGGTCGCGAGGCTCGCGTACAGCGGGAAGAAGCTGCCGCGGGCGCCGCTGAGCAGCCGGGTCACCAGCCAGGCGCGCCAGGCGACACCGCCGCACACCGGATGGAAGCCGGGCTTCAGGCCCCGCCCGAGGATCCGGACCAGGGCGGCGAGCGTCAGCATCGAGCACAGGGTGGTGACCACCGCGATGGGCGGCGCGGCGAGCAGCAGGCGTACGGCGACCGCCGAGAGCGTGTCGCAGGACCGCACCAGGTAGTACACGCCGACCATCGCGGGCGCCGTGGACAGCACCGTAAGGAGCGGCAGGCCGATGAGCGAGAGCGCGTACGCGGCGGCCCAGCGGCGCGAGCGCTCGGGGCGCGGCGCGGGCCAGCCGGTGCCGGCGACGCGCTCGTACGATTCGGCCTGCCGCGCCGGTGAGCCGAGCCAGCGACGGCCGGGCGGGACGTGGGCGTCCAGGCAGGCGCCCGGCTCCAGTTCGGCGTCCGCGCCGAGGACCGCGCCGGGCATCAGGGTGCTGCGGTGGCCGACCCGGGCGCCGTCGCCGATGCGGACCGCGCCGATGTGCAGGGTCGCGCCGTCCAGCCACCAGCCGCTGATGTCGGCCTCCGGCTCCACGCTCGCATCCCGGCCGATCGTCGCGAGACCGGTCACCGGGGGCATGGCGTGCAGGGCGACGCCGCGCCCGACCCGGCAGCCGAGCGAGCGCGCGTACAGCCGGGCCCACGGCGTGCCGAGCAGGGAGGCGACGCCGAACGCGGCCACGATGCGCTCGGCCGTCCACAGCCGCAGATGGACGCGGCCGCCGCGCGGATACGCGCCCGGCACCACGCCCCGGGTCAGGAGCCGCGCCGCCCCGCCGCCGATCGCGAGGCGCGCGGGCGCGCTCATCAGGACCAGCATGCCGATGATGACGAACCACCACGAGGTGTGCGGCGCCCAGGCCTGTGGCGCCAGCCACCCCAGGATGTTGTCGGCCATGGCCAGACCGACGAGCCCCCGCAGCCCGGCGACCCCGAACAGGCCTGTGGTGACCAGGAGTTGGACCGCTCCCGCGCCGCGCGGCACCGGCTCGACGGGCCGGGCTTCGGCGGCCGGGCCTTCGAGGGATTCGAGGTGCTGAGCCATGTCGCGCAGCACGGGACGGCGGTAGAGGTCGGCGACGGACACCCCGGGGTAGTGCTCGCGCAGTTCGGAGGCCAGGCGCGCCGCGCTCAGGCTGGAGCCACCGAGCGCGAAGAAGTCGCTGTCCGCCTCGGGGCGCACGCCCAGCATCCGCTCCCACGCCCCGGCGAGGCGGCAGGCGGTGGAGCCGTCCTGAGCGGCGTCGCCGACGGGGCCGCGCGGGGAGGGCAGCGGCCAGGGCAGGGCGTCCCGGTCCACCTTGCCCGAGGTGCGCGTCGGCAGTTCGGTGACCTCGACGAGCAGCGGCACCAGGGCGGCGGGCAGGCGCTCGGCGAGGAAGTCGCGGGCCTGGTCGGCGCGGAAGCCGCCCTGCTCGGGCACCACGTAGCCGACCAGGATCTGGCCGCCGGCCGGGGTGCCGCGCACCGCTGCGGCCGCCGCGCGCACGCCCGGCAGCGCCCTCAACATGGCGTCGATCTCGCCGAGTTCGATGCGCCGCCCGCCCACCTTGACCTGGTCGTCGGCCCGCCCGAGATGGACGAGCCCGGCCGCGTCGGCCCGTACGAGATCGCCGGTGCGATAGGCGCGCCGGGTGTCGAGGAGGGGAAGCGGGGTGAACCGTTCGGCGTCCTTGGCGGCGTCGAGGTAGCGGGCCGTGCCCGCGCCCGCGATCACCAGCTCGCCCTCGCCTCCGTACGGAACGGGGTCGCCGCCCGCGTCCAGGACCGCCAACTCCCAACCGGCCAGGGGGAGTCCGATGCGTACGGGATCGCCGGGCAGCATGCGTGCGGCGGTCGCCACCACCGTCGTCTCGGTGGGGCCGTAGGTGTTCCACATCTCGCGGCCCTTGACCGCGAACCGGTCGGCGAGGGCGCCCGGGCAGGCCTCGCCGCCGACGATCAGGAGCCGGACCTCGTCGAGTGCCTCGTCCGGCCAGAGGGCCGCGAGCGTGGGCACCGTGGAGACCACCGTGATGCCGCGCTCGATCAGCCAGGGCCCGAGCTCGTGGCCCGCCCGCACCAGCGAGCGGGGCGCCGGGACCAGGCAGCCGCCGTGCCGCCAGGCCAGCCACATCTCCTCGCAGGAGGCGTCGAAGGCGACCGAGAGCCCGGCGAGCACCCGGTCGCCCGGGCCCAACGGCCGTTCGGTGAGGAAGAGTTGGGCCTCGGCGTCGACGAACGCCGCCGCCGAGCGGTGGGTGACCGCCACGCCCTTGGGCAGCCCCGTCGAACCGGACGTGAAGATGATCCAGGCGTCGTCGTCGGGCGACGCGGGTCGCCAGCGCTCGGCCAGCGGCGCCACGGGCCCCGGCAGTATGCGTTCCTCCGCCTCGATCACGGCGCACACCCCCGCCTCGCGGAAGACGGTCGCCGCGCGCTCCTCGGGATCGTCCGCGTCGACCGGCACATACGCCGCGCCGCACAGCAGGACCGCCAGGATGGCGAGGTAAAGGTCGCAGGTGCCGGACGGGATCCGGACGCCGACCCGGTCGCCGGGGCCGATGCCGTGGCGGGTCAGCCGCACGGCGCGTTCGGTGATCCGGTCGCACAGGTCTTGGTAGGTGAGCCTCTCGCCGCCCGCGTCGAGTGCGGGTGCGCCCGGGTGGGCGGCCGCCGTCGCGTCCAGTACGTCGAGCAGGGTGCGGGGGTGCGGGGCGGCGGCTCCGCGGAAGACAGCCGGCAGGTGCGAAGACATACGGTATGCCTCTGGCGTAGTGCGGGTGGTACGGACATCCTTCGGACATCCGCCCACTCAGACGGGCATATCCAGCGGCGGGTTCGCTCCGGCCTTGGGACTTGACGATATTTATCCGTTGTTTTCGAAGTGAATCGGATGATTATGGCGCCGACCGGGGCAAGTTCAGGGCCGATCGCGGTGGCCGAGATCCCTCGCGCGTAGCACTAGTTCGGTGGCGAACCGGTGTTCGGGGTCGGTGAGTCGCTCGCCGAAAATGGACTCCAGGGTGCGCATCCGATAGCGCACGGTTTGCGGGTGCACGTCAAGCAGTTCGCCCATCTGGGCGGCCGTGCCACGGGTTGCGAGCCAGGTCCGCAGGGTTTCGATGAGCCGGTCGCGCCGCCCGGGCGTCAGCGCGTCGAGCGGCGCGAGCTCCCGGCGGCCGAGGTGTTCGAGGAGCGCCGGGTCCGAGCGCAGCCACAGCGTGACGAGGTGGTCCTCGCAGTACAGCGTGCCGGTGCCGCTGTCGATGACCCCCGATGCGGCGAGTTCGAGGACCCGACGGGCCCAGCGCAGAGAATCGGACGCATCGCCGAAGGGGACCTCCAGGCCGACCGCCGCCCAGGACCCGTGCAGCGCCGCGTCCAGCATCCGTCTTCGTACTTCGTCGACCGGACCCGGCACGAGGAGGTGCGGCGCCGGCTCGCCCGGATCGATCAGGACATCGTTGTCCAACGCCGCCCGCGTGAGCCCCGCCCCGGACCGGAGCGCGACCAGCGTGACCCGCTCGGGCAGCGGCCAGTGGGCCCGGTCGGCGAGCTCCGCGACCGCCGCGCGCGGTACCGGGGACCCGGCCAGGATCAGGTGCAGCAGCCGTCTTCGCAGCGCGTCCGAGCGCTCTCCGGAGAACGAGGTGACCTCCAGATAGCCCTCTCGTGAGAGCGCTTCCAGCTCCTCGACGTAGGTGAAGAGGGCGTCCGCGAAACTGAGCATGACGGCGGGCGAGAGGTTGTAGCGCCGGCCGATCTTCTTGGCCCGGCGCAGCGCCACCCGGGCGCCGAGCCGGTAGGCGCCCTGGAGGGTGTCCAGGCTCCGGCCCTCGTACGCCTCGAACCGGCCGAAGCGGCGGCACATCTCGTCGCGCAGCGTGGAGGGCGCGCTCGGGGACGCCACCTGGTCGACGAAGACGGCGAGGTTCTGCTCCACGCCGACCCGGATCGCCTCGCCGTAGGGCCCGTCGAGCAGCCGGGCGTACTCGGGGTAGGCGCGGGTGATCTCGGCGCCGATCTCCTTGAGCAGGCCCGGCAGTTCGGGCCGCATGATCGCGGCGAACTCCTGTGGGAGCGGTCCCAACGGCTCATGGGTGTCCGGTGATTGCGCGGCTGCGGGCATCTCACTCCCCTTGCACTACGGCGCCCGGTGGGGGGAGAGCCGATGGAGAAAGCGCTCCCACCGACCGTCAGGTGCGTACCTTTCGCGGACTGCTGAACCTAGAACAACTCCCTTGTGATGGACAACACTTGGGGCAGCGATCGATTCAGGGTGCATCGGTTGTCGGCCGATTCCGGGGCGGCCCGGCCGGAGCACGCACGGGCCGCCGGTGGCAGGGGGCGGCGAAGGCTACTGAACCGCTGAATGCCAGTACTGGGAGAGCAGTTTGCCGTTGTTCGGAACGACCGTGCCGGGGGCGTTCAGACCGGCGAGATGGGTCGAGGCGCTGTCCAGTACGACGCTGTTGTGGCCGGCCGCCGAGGGCAGCCCCGTCTTGAGGTTCACCGCCCAGTCGAGCAGCCCGGCGAGTCCGCAACCGCTTGCACCCGGCACCGCGAACGTGGTGTCCGTCTGGCTGGCGCCTGTGAGGCTGAGCCGGTTCATGACGCCCGCGTTGTTGGGTGTGCCGTTGCCGTCGAAGCGCTTGATGGCGAGGGCCGGAGCGGTGACGTTCTGCGGGCGCAGCACGATGGGGTGGGCGGCGGAGCCGATGTAGCAGGAGTCGCCGAGGAACGGGTTCTGGAGGTGGATGCGGACCGGGAGCGAAATGATCGGCTGCCCGGCGGTGGCGCCCGCCGTGAGGTTGAAGTCGGTGGGCACACCGGCCGATTCGACGGTCGCGGTGACCCGGTTGAGGGCGCTGTTGGTGATCTGCCGGCAGATGTCGCCGATGACGGGGATGTCGCTCGGACACATCAGGCCGAGCAGGCCACCCGGGATGTCCGCGGAGTCGGCGATCAGCGCGCCGCCCGCCGGTGCGACCAGGGTGGGTGCGCCGCCGGTGTGCTGCACCACACCGACCTGCAGATCACTGGCCCCGGTGACGACCTCGGTGCTCCCCAGCTTGATGGAGCCGCTCGCCGCGTGGGAGGCGACGCACTGCACGATCTCGGCGCGCCCGTCGGCGGCCAGCATCGCCGGGTCGTCCACCGGGCAACGGGTGAACGGCGCCCAGGTGCCCCCGAGTTGGGTGACCGGGGCGGAATCGGCGGAGGCCGGTCCCACGGTCACCAGCACGGTCAGGGCCGTGCACGTGGCAAGCAGCCCCGCGCGCAGACGGGTGGATACGGGTCTCATGAGGTCGTCCCCTCTTGACGTCTCGACTCGCGACGTCCTGTACGGATATGGGCGGGTGCGGCAACGTCCTTGTGCTCTGCGGGAGTTGGCCGGATCTGCATGGCGTGGTGGTCAACGCAGGGGCGGCGGTACGTTCGTCGGCTGCTTGTCGGGGGTGCAGAGCTTCGCGGGGTCGTCCGGGATGCCGGACGCGCACGGCGCCCCCTGGTTCTGCTTGACGGTGTTGGCGGGTCCGGACACGGATGTGGTGAACAGCGGGCTGAGGTCCTCGCCCACCCCGCAGCCGGTGAACGGCGGAATGGTCACGGAGCCGTCGAGCGGTCCGCCCCGGGAGAGCGAGTAGCCCCGCCAGACGGTGTCCGTGCCTTTCTTGAGCTTCCCGAGCAGGACCAGGTGGTCCTTGGTGTTCCTCGCCGGGTCGGGATCGTCGGAGTAGACGGAGCCGGTGGTACGGCAGTTGGGTCCCACATCGAGGGGAGTCCCGTTGACCTTGACGTCGGAGATGCGCAGCACCAGCGGGATCCTGATGTACGTCTCGCCGTGCCCCGCGGTGTTGTTGAGGTCCGAGTCGATGGCCATGGGCCCGGTCTCCTCCAGCGTCATCGTGGCCGTGGTCGGCATGAACCCGAAGGTCAGGAACGTCGCGGGGGCGGGCGGGGTCTGGGCGCGGCCCTGGTAGTCGAGTCGGCCGACCGAGCTCTGGAACAGGTGGAGTTCGAAGACGCCCGGTCTGACCTCGATCCGCTTGAGCTGACTGGGCCCCTGGACGATCTTGGCGCAGTAGACGGGGATCAGCGAGGCGCCGCCCAGCTTGGTGACGTTCGAGTACCCGGTGACGTACGCCGAGAGCGCGAGCGGCTGGGTGGTGTCGCCGCGACACTCGGGGGCGGCGGCGGGCGGGGCGCCCTGGGCCTTCGGGGGGACCACCTTCGGGGCGCCGGGCGAGGGCTGTCGCGGCCCGCCGGTCGCCGGGTCCGTCGCCGAGGTGCTGGGGGTCGGGGTGGGCGAGGAACTGGCCGCGATCACCGGCACTTTGGCGAGCAGCGCCGATCCGCCAGGGGTGAGCGTGCAGGACACCGAGAGGGTGGCGGGTTCGGTCGCGGCGCCCTCGGCGGTGACCGGGCTGAAGTCGATGGTGAGGCCCGCCGCCGTCACGGTGAGGTCGCCGGGGCTGTTCGCGGTGACGGTGGGGACCTCGCCGGTCGCCTTGAGCGTGACGCCGCCCGTCGCGGCGAGCGGCACGGAGGGCGCGGCCCCCTGCCACAGGGCCCCGGCCGCGGCGCCGTTCTGGGCCACCTCGGTCGTGAGGCGGGTGGTGGCGCCGGTCTTGGCCGCATGGATCTTCGTGAGCTCGGTGACCGCGGCATCGGGCAAGGTCAGCGACGTCGTGACCTCGGCGGGCTGGATGGGCGCGCCCGCCGCCGCCCGGTCGGGGAACCTGGCGCCGACCCCGACCTTCACCGGCCGCGCCCCGCCGGGGAAGGCGCAGCTGTAGGCGAGTTCGGTGCTGACCTGCTGGTCGCCGAGGGCCACGTCCGCGCCTGGCACGATCCCGGCCAGGACCACGGTGGCCGCCGCGACCGCACCCCGCCCGCGCATGCTCCGCCGGCGGCCGGCCGAGCCCAGGGTCCCTGTCACGTCGCGTTCAGCTCCACTCGCTCAGCTCCTCGAAACGGCCGGCGGCGCCTGCGCCGCGGCTGGGGGACCGCCTGGCCGGCCAAGGGCGCCGACCGGACGGTCCCGGGCGTACGCGATGCGTCATGCGGCGTTACGAGCCGACGATGGTCGGGTGTGTGCTGGTGCCGCCGACCACCGCGAAGTAGTCGCCGTTGAACGAGGGGTGGTCGCCCGCGGCCACCACGCCCGAGCAGCCCGCCGTCGGGTCCGAGACCGTCAGCTCGGTGGGGTTGGCCGCGATGGCCAGGTCACCGGTGGAGTTGGTGTACGTGCCGTGCGCGGTCCCGGTCACGGTGAAGGCACAAGTCGCCACGGTCACACGGGCGTTGACGCCGGAGATGTAGCCCTGCGAGACGCCGCTGCCCGCGTCGTAGTCGGTCACGTTCAGCGTCCAGGGAGTGTTCGCCACCGTGTCGACCGCACCGAGGAAGCTGGTGCACGGCTCACCCGATCTGCCGAAGTGCACCGGGTCGATGCTGCCGACCGCCGCCGGGTTGCCGGTGGCGCTCTGGAGGGTGCCCCCGGCGTCGGAGTAGGTGCAGGTCATGTCGATGCCGTTGATGGAAAGCACGACATTGCTGGACGTGGCGGTGAAACTCTCGGGCGAGTTGGGGCCGATCACCCAGTTCGTGGGCGACGCGGCCATGGCGGGCGCGGTCGCCAGGGCGAATGCGGCCGTCGCGGCGCCGCATACCAGCGCAAGCTGTCCAAAGGTGCTTCGCACAGTAAATTCCTCCGATTTCACCAGCTACGGGTACGGATTCGGCCACGTACGATCCGTGACCAGGCGGACGTTACTTGCGAGAAACATCGGCGCACAATCCTGTCGTTGAAGATTGTGCCGAGCGAGGCCCTTCCTTGTGCCCTGGATGAGCAACCGGCCGGTTTTTCTTGTTGATTGGTGCGCAATACCGTCCTGCGCGTCAGGTCATTCGTGCCGAAGCTCCCGGTTCTCTCCCCATAAGGATTGACCGGCCGACCGGTTACAGGTGAAACTCCTCACCGGATGACAAGTTCCGGAGTGAAAGCACTGCCGCGATGACAAGTTGTCGACGGCCGTGACCCGCGTCACGGAAACTTCCGGAACCGGTATTGCAGAGCGAGGTTACCCGGCCGTAGCGTCCGGTGTGCGGTTGGTCCGGTCCGCTCACCCGGCATCCGGTCCGCCGGCGTCCACGCTCCCGGCCACGCCCCCGAAGGCCGGGAGCCGCACGGGCGAAGCCCCAGGCCCGTCCCTGATTCCGGGCCCGGGCTCGCTGCCCGGGGCGGGGGCGCCACGGTCAAGCTCCCCTCGGCCGCGGCGCCCCCGTCCTTTCGCGGCTGCCCACAACTGCTCAATTGCTGCGCAGTCGTCCGCCAGGCCGACTTGGAAACTTGTCAACGAGTGACAAGGAAAAGGGATTTCACTGATGTGGCCGTCCGAGATCTTGTTTCGGCGCCGCTGCGCAACTTACCGTGCGCCCCTCGGTGCCCTCGCGTCACTCCGTATGTGCCTGCTGGAGGTGGGATGGGAATTGAAGTCGTGGTCGAAGGCTTGACCAAGTCCTTCGGCAAGCAGAACATCTGGCAGGACGTCACCCTCACCCTGCCCGCAGGGGAAGTCAGCGTCATGCTGGGGCCCTCCGGCACCGGAAAGACGGTCTTCCTCAAGTCGCTCATCGGCCTGCTCAAACCGGAGCGCGGCCGGGTCCTCATCAATGGCGTCGACATGGTGAGCAGCCCCGAGCGGGACATCTACGAGACCCGGAAACTCTTCGGCCTGATGTTCCAGGACGGTGCGCTTTTCGGCTCGATGTCCCTTTTTGACAACATCGCCTTTCCACTGCGCGAGCACACCCGCAAGAAGGAGTCCGAGATCCGCCGCATCGTCATGGAGCGGGTGGACATGGTCGGCCTGCTCGGCGCCGAGGGGAAGCTGCCCGGGGAGATCTCCGGCGGGATGCGCAAACGCGCCGGGCTCGCCCGCGCCCTGGTGCTCGACCCCCAGATCATCCTGTGCGACGAGCCGGACTCGGGGCTCGACCCGGTCCGTACCGCCTTCATCTCGCAACTCCTGATCGACCTGAACGCGCAGATCGACGCGACGATGCTGATCGTCACCCACAACCTCGACATCGCCTCGACCGTGCCCGACAACATGGGCATGCTCTTCCGTCGCAACCTCGTCACCTTCGGCCCGCGCGAGGTGCTCCTGACCAGTGAAGAGCCCGTCGTCGCCCAGTTCCTCAGCGGGCGCCGCGAGGGCCCCATCGGCATGTCCGAGGAGAAGGACGCGGCGACGCTCGCCATGGAACAGCTCAACTCGCCCCGGGAAGCGGACAGTTCGCCGCGTCGCATCCCCGCGCAACTGGAACCGTCGCCGGGTCTGCCCGCCCGGCAGGCGGTGCTGCGCCGCAAACTGAGGGTGATGGCCATGCTCGACCAGCTGCCGCCCGCGGCCCGCCGCGCCATCGAGAACGGCATGGCGCCGGCCCAGGAGGCGACGCCGTGACGATGGAGGCCGAGAGAAACTCCCCGACCCCGACACCCCCTCGGCCCCCGACCTCCCGGCCGCCGCGCCGGCCGCTCCCCGGACTCGGCGCGTTCCGCCAGACCGGGCAGCTCTTCGCGCTCGCCGCCGCCGTCACCCGGGCGGTCTTCAAACGGCCCTTCCAACTCCGCGAATTCATCGAGCAGTTCTGGTTCGTCGCCAGCGTCACCATCCTGCCCGCGGCCCTCGTCTCCATCCCGTTCGGCGCCGTCATCGCGCTCCAGGTCGGCTCGCTCACCCAGCAGCTCGGCGCCCAGTCCTTCACCGGCGGTGCCAGCGTCCTCGCCGTCATCCAGCAGGCCAGCCCGCTCATCGTGGCCCTGCTCATCGCGGGCGCCGGCGGCTCCGCGATCTGCGCCGACCTGGGCTCCCGCGCGATCCGCGAAGAGCTCGACGCCATGGAGGTCATGGGCGTCTCGCCCGTCCAACGCCTGGTCGTACCAAGGGTGTTGGCGACCATGTCCGTGGCCGTGCTGCTCAACGGGATGGTCTCCGTCGTCGGCACCCTCGGCGGCTACTTCTTCAACGTCATCATGCAGGGCGGCACCCCGGGCGCCTACCTCTCCAGCTTCTCCGCGCTCGCCCAGCTGCCCGATCTGTACGTCAGCGAGGTCAAGGCGCTGATCTTCGGCTTCATCGCCGGGATCGTCGCCGCGTACCGCGGGCTCCACCCGCGCGGCGGCCCCAAGGGCGTCGGTGACGCCGTCAACCAGTCCGTCGTCATCACCTTCCTGCTGCTCTTCTTCGTGAACATGGTCCTCACCGGGATCTACCTCCAGATCGTCCCCCCGAAGGGCGGCTGACCGATGGCCCTCTTCACCCTCCTCGACCGCTCCGGCGACCAACTCACCTTCTACGTCAAGGCGTTGCTGTGGATCCCGCGCACGCTGCGGCGCTACACGAAGGAGGTCCAGCGGCTGCTCGCCGAGGTCGCGTTCGGCAACGGCGGGCTCGGTGTCATCGGCGGCACCATCGGCGTGATGATCGCCATGACCCTGTTCACCGGCACCGTGGTCGGCCTCCAGGGCTACGCCGCCCTGAACCAGATCGGCACCGCGGCCTTCACCGGCTTCGTCTCCGCCTACTTCAACACCCGCGAGATCGCCCCGCTGGTCGCCGGCCTCGCCCTGTCCGCCACCGTGGGCGCCGGCTTCACCGCCCAACTGGGCGCGATGCGCATCAACGAGGAGGTCGACGCCCTCGAAGGCATGGGCGTGCGCAGCCTCCCGTATCTCGTCACCACCCGGATCATCGCCGGAGTCGTCGCCATCGTCCCGCTGTACGCGATCGGACTGCTCAGCTCCTACTTCGCCTCCCGGCTGACCACGGTGGTCTTCAAGGGCCAGTCGCGCGGCACGTTCGACCACTACTTCAACCTGTTCCTCTCCCCGACCGACGTGCTGCTCTCCGTGCTCAAGGTGCTGATCTTCAGCGTGATGGTGATCCTGGCCCACTGCTACTACGGCTTCCGCGCCACGGGCGGCCCGGCCGGAGTCGGCGTCGCGGTGGGGCGCTCGGTCCGCAACGCGATCGTGCTCATCGCCGTCACCGACTTCTTCCTCTCGCTGGCCATCTGGGGTGCCACCACGACCGTGAAGGTGGCCGGATGAACACCCCGACCGTCCGCCGCCGCCTCGCCGGAGTCGTCTTCCTCGTGGTCCCGGCGCTGCTCGTGTGGCTCTCGATCGCCGTGTACGACAAGGACTTCACCCGCTCGGACACCATCACCGTCGAGACGAGCAGCGTCGGCAACGAGATGCACCCGGGCGCCGAGGTGAAGCTGCGCGGCGTCGTCGTCGGCGAGGTCCGCACCATCAGCGCCGACGGAGCGGGCGCGAAGCTCACCCTCGCCCTCCAGCCCGGCAAGCGCGGCCACATCCCGTCCGACGTGCGGGCGCAGATGCTGCCGACCACGCTGTTCGGCGAGCGGTTCGTCGCGCTCGTACCGCCACCGAACCCGTCCACGAGAGCGCTCTCAGCCGGTGCGACCATCCCGCAGGACCGGTCCCGCAACGCCATCGAGCTGGAGCAGGTCCTGGACAACGTCCTGCCGATGCTGACCGCGGTCAAGCCGGACAAGCTGTCGTCGACCCTCTCCGCCGTCGCCCAGGCGCTGCGCGGCCACGGCTCCCAGCTCGGCGACACCTTCGTCACGCTGGACGCGCACCTGAAGAAGTTCAACCCCGACCTGCCCACCCTCAACGCCGACCTGAAGCAGCTCGTCAAGGTCTCCCAGACCTACAGCGACGCGGCCCCCGACATCCTGAGAGCGCTCACGGACGCGACGACCACCACCGGCACCCTCGTCGACCAGCAGACCCAACTCCTCGGCGTCTACGGCCGGACGACGAAGACCGCCCAGGACCTCACGGCCTTCCTCCAGCAGAACAAGGACAACATCATCCGGCTCAGTGCGGTGAGCCGCCCCACCCTGGAGCTCCTCGCCAAGTACTCCTCGTCCTTCCCCTGCACCCTGCGCACCCTGGCCGGGTTCGTCCCCGCGATGGACAAGGCCCTCGGCAAGGGCACGGATCAGCCCGGACTCCACGTCACCGTCAAGGCCGTGCCCTCGCTCGGCAAGTACGTCCCCGGCCGCGACACCCCCGCGTACACGGCGAGCGGCGGCCCGCACTGCTATCCGGTGCCGTACCTCGGCGCCCCGCTGCCCGCCGAGAGCGCTCTCACGAACACGGCGGCCGCCTCCGACGCCGGGCTCGGGCCGGCGAACTCGCCGCAGGAGAACCAGCTGGTGAACGAGCTGCTCGCACCCGGCCTGCAACAGGCCCCGCAGTCCTTGCCGGACTGGAGCAGCCTGCTCGTCGGGCCCGCCCTGAGGGGGACGGAGGTGACCATCAAGTGAAGCGCCGCAGCATCGCGGGCCCGCTCGTGAAGTCGCTCGTCTTCGTCCTGGTGACCGCGCTCGCGACCACCGTGCTCGCCCTGTCCATCGCCAACACCGGGGTGGGCGACACCCGGACGTACAAGGCGCGCTTCACCGACACCACCGGCCTGATCGAGGGCGACAGCGTCCGCATCGCCGGAGTGAAGGTCGGCCAGGTCGACAGCGTGGAGGTCGTCGACCGGCGGCTCGCTCAGGTCACCTTCTCCGTACAGCGCGGCCGGACGCTGCCGGGCACGGCGACCGCCTCGATCAAGTACCTCAACATGGTCGGCCAGCGCTACATCGAGCTGGGCCGGGGCACCGGCGCGGTCGGCGCGACCCTCGCGCCCGGCGGGACGATCCCGCTGGACCGCACCACCCCGGCCCTCGACCTCACCCAGCTCTTCAACGGCTTCCAGCCCCTCTTCGAAGGGCTCTCGCCCAAGGACGTCAACCAGCTCGCCGGCTCCATCGTGCAGGTCCTCCAAGGCGAGGGCGGCACCGTCGACAGCCTGCTGAAACACATCGGTTCGCTGACCCGGACCGTCGCCGCCAAGGACAAGGTGATCGGCGAGGTCATCAGCAATCTGAACACCGTCCTGACCACCGTCAACGACCGCGAAGCGGGCTTCAACGACCTGGTGGTCACGCTCCAGCAACTCGTCTCCGGGTTCGCGGGCGACCGCAAGCCGCTCGGCGAGGCCATCGCCGCGATGGGCGACCTCACCACCGTCACCGCCGGACTGTTCGAGGACGGCCGCGCCCCGCTCAAGGACGACATCAAACAGCTCGGCCGGCTCTCCTCCAACCTCGCCGAGAGCGCTCCCCAGATCGAGAACTTCCTGCGCAAGACCCCCGACAAGATGCGGGCCGTCACACGGATCGCGTCGTACGGGTCCTGGCTCAACCTCTACCTCTGCGAGGCCAAGGTGTCCGGCGTGACGACCGAGGACGGCAGCCCGCCGCCCACCGGAATCCCGGTCAGCGATTCGAGGTGCCAGGGATGAGACTCCCCGTACCGCGCCGGCCCCGCACCCTTCGCCTTCCGCGCCCGACGTTGCCGCGCCCGAGCCTCAAGCGCCCCGCCCTGAAGCGTCCGGCCCTGAAGCGCCCCCGCCTCAAGCCCATGAAGGAGCGCAACCCCGTCGCCGTCAGCCTGGTGGGCCTGCTGCTCCTGGCCCTGATCGGCGTCGCCGCGTACAACGCGGACTCGCTGCCGTTCATCGGCGGCGGCACGACCTACAGCGCCGACTTCTCGGAGTCCGCCGGGCTGCGCGACGGCGACGAGGTGCGGATCGCCGGGGTCAAGGTGGGCGAGGTCAGCGGTGTCTCCCTTGACGGAGCCAAGGTGAAGGTCACCTTCAAGGTGAAGCACGCCTGGATCGGCGACGCCTCGACCGCGGCCATCGCCATCAAGACCCTGCTCGGCGAGAAGTACCTGGCCATCGACCCGCTAGGCACCACCGAGCAGGACCCCGGCAGCCGCATCCCGCTGGCCCGCACGACCTCCCCGTACGACGTCACCCAGGCCTTCGAAGGGCTCAGCAACACGATCGGCGACATCGACACCGCGCAGCTCGCCAAGAGCTTCGAGACGATCTCCGACACCTTCAAGGACTCGCCCCCCGAGGTGCGCACCGCCGTCTCCGGACTCTCGGCACTGTCCAAGACCGTCTCCCGGCGCGACACGCAATTAGCCCAACTCCTCAAAGGCAGCGAGGAGTTGACGAAGACATTGGCCAACAAGAAGAGCAGCTTCGAGACGCTCATCGACGACGGCGGACTGCTCCTCGGCGAACTCAAACAGCGCCGCGACGCCATCCAGGCGCTGCTCACCGGAACCCGCGGCCTCGGCACCCAGCTCACCGGCCTCGTCAAGGACAACTCGGCCCAACTGAAGCCCACCCTCACGGCGCTGGGCCGCGTCACGGACGTCCTCATGAAGAACCAGCAGGGCCTCGACCGCACGCTGGCGCTGGCCGGCCCCTACTACCGGCTCGTCGGCAACACCCTCGGAAACGGCCGCTGGTTCGACACGTACATCTGCGGGCTCGTCCCCAGGAACTACCTGCCGGCGAAGTCGCTTCCGGGCCACGGCTGCATGCCGCCGAAGAACGGAGGCTACCCATGAGCCGGCGACGCGCTCTCACGATCGTCCTGGCCCTCGCGGTGATCGCCGCGACCGTGGCCGGCGGGCTGCGCGTGTTCGCCGGCCCGGGCGGCAAGCGGATCACCGCCTACTTCGACCACGCCGTCGGGATCTACCCCGGGTCGGACCTGCGGATCCTCGGGGTCAAGGTCGGCGAGGTCGACTCGGTCACCCCCCAGGGCCGGCAGGTCAAGGTGGTGGTCACGCTGGACCGGGGCGTACGGGTGCCCAAGGACGCGCGGGCCGCCGTCGTCTCGCCCAGCGTCGTCGCCGACCGCTACGTCCAGCTCACCCCGGCCTACACCGGCGGCCCCGAGATCGCCGACCGGGCGGAACTCCCGGCCTCGCGCAACGCCACCCCCGTCGAGGTCGACCAGCTCTACGCCTCCATCACCGAGCTCAGCAAATCGCTCGGCCCCAGCGGCGTGAACGCCTCGGGAGCGCTCTCAGGGCTGCTCGACACCGGGGCCAAGAACCTCGACGGCAACGGCGCCGCGATCGGCGACTCCATCGAGCAGTTCGGCAAGGCGGCCAAGACGCTCGACGGCAGCAGCGAGCACCTCTTCGCCACCCTGTCGTACCTGCAGACGTTCACCACGATGCTGAAGAACAAGGACGGCGCGGTGCGCGACGCGCAGAACCAACTCGCCGACGTGACCTCGTTCTTCGCCGACAACAAGGACAACCTGGCGGGCGCGCTGAAGGAACTCGGCACCGCGCTCGGCAACGTCAAGACCTTCATCCAGGACAATCGCGGCAGCCTCAAGGCCGAGGTCGACAAGCTCGCCCCGCTCACCCAGATCCTCGTCGACCAGCGGGCCTCGCTCGCGGAGGCCCTGGACACCGCGCCCCTGGCCGCCGGAAACGCTCTCAACGCCTACGACCCGGCGCACCGCACCCTCGACGGCCGCGGCAACATCAACGAGATCAGCATGGGCGGCGACATCGTGTTCCCGCTCAACCCGGCGGCCGCGGGCAGCGCGGGGCTCGTGCCGGTGCCGCAGGCCCGCCTGAAAGCGCTCCCAACCCTGCCCCTGCCCCCCGTCGGCACGGTGTACGGGACGGCGGCCGACCCCGCGAAGGGCGCCGCCCCCGGCCCCTCGGCGAAGAAGGGGGGCCGGGGATGAAGGCCCGCGTCACACGCCGTACCGGCGCCGCGCTGGGCGCCGGTGTCGCCGTCGTCGTCGCCCTGGCCCTCACCCTCGGCAGCTGCTCGGTGCCGTCGTTCTCCGGGATCGACCAGCTGCCGCTGCCCGGCGGCGCCGACCTGGGCAGCCATCCGTACGACATCACCGCCGACTTCGCCGACGTACTGAGCCTGGTGCCGCAGGCCGCGGTGAAGGTCAACGACGTCGCCGTCGGCCGGGTCACCAAGGTGTCGCTCGCCTCCGACGGCTGGTCCGCCAAAGTCACCATGCGGATCAGGGGAGACGTCAAGCTGCCGGCCAACGCGTACGCCCAGCTGGAACAGTCCAGCCTCCTCGGCGAGAAGTTCGTCCAGCTCTCCGCGCCGGCGAAGGAGACCAAGGAGGCGGCCCAGGGGCGCCTCGGGCCCGGCGCCGCCATCCCGATCACGCGGACCAACCGCAACCCCGAGGTCGAGGAGGTCCTGGGAGCGCTCTCCATGCTGCTCAACGGAGGCGGCGTCAACCAGCTCAAGACCATCACGACCGAGCTCAACAAGGCGATCGGCGGCCGCGAGCCCGAGGTCCGCTCCATGCTTCAGCGCGTCAACACGCTGGTCACCGACCTGGACGGCCACCGCACCGACATCACCGACGCGCTCGACGGGGTCAACCGGCTCTCCGCCACCCTCGCCACCCGCAAACAGCAGGTCGGCACCGTACTCACCGGACTGTCCCCGGGCCTCAAAGTCCTGGAGGACCAGCGGGGTTCACTCCTCACGATGCTCAAGTCGCTCGACACCCTCTCCACGGTCGCCGTCTCGACGATCAACAAGAGCAAGGACGACATGGTGGCCGATCTGAAGGCGATCGCACCGACGCTGAAGGCGCTCGCGGACTCCGGCAAGGACCTGCCGGACTCCCTCCAGGTGCTTGTCACCTATCCGTTCACCGACGAGGTGCTGCGCGGCGTGAAGGGCGACTACCTCAACGTCTACCTCGACGTGACGGCCGCCCCCGGCACCCAGGTCATCCCGCCGCTGACCACGCCGCCCGCATCGGTCACCGCGCAGCAGGCGCCCCTCGGCCTGCCGTCCGTCGGCGGCACGGGAGGGACGCGCTGATGCTGACCACGGCGACGAGGCTCAAGAACCTCGCGTTCCTCGTGATCGGGGTGCTGGTCCTCGGCTACACCGGGTTCCGTTACGCCGACATCGGCCACTACGTCGGCATCCGCGACTACTACACGGTGAAGGTCCATCTCGCCGAGACCGGCGGCCTGTTCACCCACTCCAACGTCACCTATCGGGGCGTGTCGGTGGGCCGGGTCGGACCCATCGGACTCACCGACGACGGGGTCGTCGCCGAGTTGCACATCGACAACTCGGCCCCGCCCATCCCGACCGCGCTCAGAGCCGTGGTGGCCAACCTGTCCGCCGTCGGCGAGCAGTACATCGACCTGCGGCCCACCGCCGGCGGGGCGCCCTACCTGGGCGACGGCGGCGAGATCGAGCAGGACGACACCGCCACCCCGGCGCCCGTCACCACCGTCCTCAGCAGCGTCAACGACCTCGCCGCATCAGTGCCCCTTGACTCGCTGCGCACCGTCGTCGACGAGTTCGGCAAGGCCTTCGAAGGGCGCGGCGACGACCTCCAGGTGCTCCTCGACAGCGGCACCGACTTCGTGAAGGCGGCCGACAGGGCGCTGCCCACCACGACCACGCTGCTCGCGGACGGCCAGACCGTGCTCAGCACCCAGGCCGAGGAAGGACAGGCCATCAAGTCCTTCGCTTCGGGCGCCCAGCGATTGGCTGCCACGCTCAAGGACTCGGACACCGATCTGCGCCGCCTCATCGCCGCCGCGCCCGACGCCGCCGGGCAGATCAGCGGGCTGCTCAGGGATCTGAACCCGCAGCTCAGCGTGGTGCTCGCCAACCTCCTCACGACCGCCGACGTAGCCGTGACCCGGCAGCGCGGAATCGAGGAACTCCTCGTGAAACTGCCGCCGTTGGCGGCGGCGGGAGCCACGGCCATCGACGCCAAGGGCGCCAATCTGGGAATGGCGGTCACCTTCTTCGCGCCGCTTCCCTGCACCGACGGATACGGCGGCACGGTCTACCGCAACGGCCTGGACACCCTCGACACGCCGAACCTCAACACGAAGGCGAGATGCGCCGCGCCCGCGAGCAGCGGCACCGACGTGCGCGGCTCGGCACACGCTCCGACCGGCGGCCAGGTCCCAACTCCCGCCCAGCCAGGTGCACTTCCGCCTGCGCAGCAGGTCGCGCCCGCAGCCCAGCCGTCAACGCTCCCCGGAGCCCTGGCCCTGCCCGCGCTGCCGAGCGGCGGCCCCCTGGACCTGGCCGCACTGCTCGGCCTCAGCCCCGCCGCCGGTGGGAAGGAGGTGCGCCCGTGATCGCTCTCCCCGG
The DNA here is from genome assembly GCF_001279695.1 of Streptomyces sp. WM6378. Lineage (GTDB taxonomy): Bacteria > Actinomycetota > Actinomycetes > Streptomycetales > Streptomycetaceae > Streptomyces. Next base: position 70,471 of record NZ_LGDD01000120.1, on the reverse strand, counting down.
CCCATCCCGACTCCGCCGCGCACTCGTGGTGGCCGCGCTCACCGCCTCGCTCGCCTTCGCCGCCTTCGCGGGCCGGGCGTACCTGGAGGCGCGGGACGACTCAACGGTCGCGTACGCCACCTCGCGCGACGCCGCCCTGCAGGCGGGCCGGACGCAGATCGCCGCGCTCTCCACACTGGACGCGGCCCACCCCGACGCCGCCCTGCGCACCTGGCTCGACGCCTCGACTGGCCCGCTGCACGACGAGCTCCGCCGTACGGGCGCAGGGAAGCCGACCACCTCGGCGCGCGGCAGCGTCACCGACGCCGCCGTCACCGAGCTCGACGACCGCTCCGGCACGGCGAAGGTCATCGCGACGGTGCAGGTCCAGCTCACCCCGGCGGGCGGAGCGGCCACCACCACCGACCGCAAACGCTTCGAGGCGGCGCTCGAACGCACCGGATCCGGCTGGAAGTTGAAGGCACTCAACGCGGTCCCGGTCACCGCCCCCTGACCCCGGACCGATAGGGAGAAGCAGCGTGAGCACAGCAGAGCTGAAGACGGCGCCGGAGCCGGAGCCCGGGCGCGATGTGGAGTGCGAGGACGAGAGGGCGGGCCCTGACCCCACCCCCGCCGAAGCCCCAGCCCCTACCGACCGCCTCAGCGCCGTCACCCTCGCCTGCGTACTCGTGCTTCTCCTTGCCGGGGCCGGACTCCTGTTCCAGGCAGGGCAGTTGACCGACACCACCGCCACCCGCAACCACGCACTCACCGACACTTCAGCCACCACCCGGGTCATCGGCGACGTCAGCAACACGCTCGGCAAGGTGTTCTCGTACGCGCCCCAGGACACCCGCGCCACCGAGGACGCGGCGAAGGAGCTGCTCGGCGGGCGCGCCGCCGGTCAATACACCTCCCTGTTCGGTGAGTTGAGGCAGCGGGTCGCCGACCAGAAGCTCAGCCTCACCACCCATGTCGTACGGGCCGGGGTCACCCGGCTGACCCGCGACACGGCGGAGCTGCTCGTCTTCCTCGACCAGCGGGCCCAGCGCGACACGAAGCCGGCCACCACCGCCGCCGCCCAGCTGTCCATCACGGCCCGACTCACCGACGGCCACTGGCAGATCACCGACATCCGAGCCCGTTAGGACGCGCCCGCTGCCGCCGGGCCCCGCGAGAGGGATCACGAAGAACATGGCACGCATGACGATCCAGCCCCTGCTCATCGCCGCGATGGTGTTCACCCTGCTGGCAGGCGGATTCGCGGTGTGGGCGGGCTGGTCCTGGTACGGCGCGGCGCACAACGACTCCGCCGCCTATGCCGCCTCCCGCGACAAGGTCCTCGCGGCCGGCGAACAGGCCGTGCAGAACCTCTCCACCCTGGACCACAAGGACCTGGCCCACGGACTCGACATGTGGCAGGACTCCACCACCGGCGACCTGCACCAGCAACTGGCCGACGGCAGAAGCGAGTTCGAGAAGCAGGTGCAGCAGGCTCAGACCGTCACGAGCGCCAAGGTGCTCGACGGCGCGGTCACCGAGCTCGACGACCGGGCGGGGCGGGCCAGGGTGATGGTGGCGCTGCGGATCACCGTGCAGGCCCCGAAGGAGAAGCCCGCCGCCAAGGACAGCCGGATGCTCGGCGAACTCACCCGTACGTCCGGCGGCTGGAAACTCAGCGCGCTCGGCCAGGCGCCGGTCGGCAACAGCGCGGCCAACTGACCACCTAATCGTCCCCGGACAGGAGCCGCACATGTCGACGACCCGCCACCTGGTCAACCGTCAGCGCCGACTCGCGAACGCGGGCGCCACCCGCGTGGCCGCCACGGAGACACCGCCGGAGCGCGGGAAGCGAGCGACCAATATCCCCGGTGACGCCAGCATCCTTAAAGGAAAGGGTAGTTCGGAGGTCGAGGCAGGCGCAGGGCCCCGCCGTCGGCTCCCCGTCTCCCTCCACCCCTTGGCCGAGCGGTCCCTCGGTGGCGTCCGCCGCCTGGTCTCCGTCCGGGCCCCCGTCGTCCTGTGCGTGCTCGTCGTCCTGCTCGGGGCCTTCGCCGCACTCGCCGCCACCCGGGCCGATTCGCTGCGCTCCGATCCGGCCGCGCGCAACGCCGCTCTCACCGATCCGGCCCGTACCAGCGAGGTCAAGGGGCAGACCGCCAAGGCCGTCGCCGCGCTGTTCTCCTACAACTACGCCGACACCGCCGCCGCCGACAATGCGGCATCAACTCTCCTTACCGGCAAGGCGGTTCAGCAGCACCACGACATGCTGGACGCCGTGCGGGCGCAGGCCAAGGACCAGAAACTGGTGCTTACGACCACCGTGACCGAGAGCGGGGTGGAGATGATCGACGGCTCTCGCGCCCGGGTCCTCGTCTACGCCGACCAGAGCAGCACACGAACGGCGGGCGCGAAGCCCGAAACGACCTACGCCGCCGCGATGTTCACCGTCGACCTGGTGCGGGGGAGCGGCGCCACCTGGCGGATCTCCGGCATCGACACCTTCGGGCAGGGGGCGTGAAGGCCCCGGGGCTGCACCTCGTCGCGCGGCTGCCGGGCGGGAAGCGGTTACGGCGCGGGCTGACCGGTACGGCGGTCGTGGCTGTCGCCATGACCGCGCTCACCGCGTCGCAGGCCCCCGGCCTCCTGCATGCCGCGCCGCCGCGCCCGGACGAACCGGTAGCCGGCCCTTCCACCTCCGTACGGGAACAGTCGCCGGCCGACGGCTCGTACCACACCGAGCTCCCGCCGCTGGTCTCCCCACGGCCCCCGAGTTCACCGCCGGCCGTGGGCGTGATCGACCCGGTGTGGACGCAGGAGGGCATCCCGGCCACCGTCCTCGCCGCGTACCAGCAGGCGGAAGCCCGGCTGCGGAACGCCGAGCCCCGCTGTCATCTGCCCTGGCAACTCCTGGCCGCCCTCGGCAAGGTGGAGTCGGGGCACGCGGGCGGCGGCCGGGTCGACGCGCACGGCACGACCCTCACGCCGATCCTCGGGCCCGTGCTCAACGGCGCGGGCTTCGCCGACATCGCCGACACCGATCACGGCACCCTGGACGGGGACACCCGCCACGACCGTGCGGTGGGCCCCATGCAGTTCATCCCGTCCACCTGGTCGACCTGGGCCCAGGACGGCAATGGTGACGGCCGCAAGGACCCCAACAACGTCTTCGACGCCGCGCTCGCCGCCGGGGTCCATCTGTGCGCGGACTCCCGCGACCTCGCGGTCCCGGCGGACCTGGACCGCGCGGTGCTGAGCTACAACCACTCCGCGGACTATCTGCGTACGGTCCTGTCGTGGCTGGAGTTCTACCGCCGGGGCACCCATGCCGTACCGGACGGGAAGGGCGCGCTGCCCACCACGCCCGGCGCGGGCGGCGCCCGGCAGATCGACGACGATCACGGAAAGAAGCAGGGCGGAGGCATCGTCATCGGCCCCCAGCCGAGCAGCGGACCCTCCGCCTCGGTCCCCGCGCGTCCCGGCGGCAGCCCGTCCGCGTCGCCGCCTCCGCAGTCGCCGTCCCCTTCGCCCTCCCCGTCCGCCTCCGATTCCCCGGGCCCGTTGCCCTCGGGGAGCACGAGTCCCGGGCCCTCGCCGTCGGGCAGCCCGGGCCTGCCGGACTGCCCCACCGGGTCGCCGTCCGCGCCGACGACGCCGGACCCCACGGGCACGCCGCCCGCACCGGGCTGCCCCTCACCCACCCCCTGACGAAAGCACCTCGGCCAGGTCGTACCGGACCGGCTCCTCCAGCTGTGCGTAGGTGCAGCTGCCGGGGGAGCGGTCCGGGCGCCAGCGGCGGAACTGCGCGGTGTGCCGGAACCGGTCGCCCTCCATGTGGTCGTACGCCACCTCCACCACCCGCTCGGGGCGCACCGCCACCCACGACAGGTCCTTCTTGCCGGTCCAGCGGCTGGTCGCGCCCGGAAGGCGGGCGCTTTCGTGCGCCGCCTCCTCGGCCCAGGCGGCCCACGGATGGCCTTCGGCCACCGGGTCGGCCATGAGCAGCGGGGCGAGCTCGTCGATCAGTTCCGCGCGGCGCTTCATCGGGAAGGCCGCGCACACGCCGACATGCTGGAGAGCGCTCTCGGCGTCGTACAGGCCGAGCAGGAGCGAGCCGACCACCGGTCCGCTCTTGTGGTGGCGGTATCCGGCCACCACCACGTCCGCCGTGCGCTCGTGCTTGATCTTGTACATGAGGCGGGCATCGGGCCGGTAGGGAAGGTCGAGCGGCTTGGCGACCACCCCGTCGAGCCCGGCGCCCTCGTACTGCTCGAACCACCGCCGGGCCACCTCGATGTCGGTGGTGGCGGGAGCGAGGTGCACCGGTGGCGAGACGTCCTTCAAAGCCTCGGACAGGAGTGAGCGGCGCTCGGCCAGCGGGGTGTCGAGGAGCGAGGCGTCGCCGAGGGCGAGCAGGTCGAAGGCGATGAAGCTCGCCGGGGTCTGTTCGGCGAGCAGTCTCACCCGGGACGCGGCGGGGTGGATGCGTTCGGTGAGCCGGTCGAAGTCGAGTCGCCCCTCGTGCGCGATGACGATCTCGCCGTCCACCACGCAGCGCTCGGGAAGACGTTCCTCAAGGGCGGTGGCCAGCTCGGGAAAGTAGCGGGTCAGGGGCTTGCCGTTGCGGCTACCGATGACGATCTCGGCGCCGTCGCGGTGCACGATCGCCCGGAACCCGTCCCACTTGGCCTCGTACTGCATCCCGGGCGGAATCCTCGCCACGGACTTGGCGAGCATCGGCTTCATGGGCGGCATCACCGGAAGATCCATACAATCGATTCTCACCGATATGCGGCATTGATGCCCGCCGCCTACCGTGGCCTGCATGGGCAAGGGCGAGGCGATCGAACTGGAGGCCGGCGGGCGGACCGTGCGGCTCTCCAATCCGGGCAAGGTGTACTTCCCGGAGTTCGGCTACACCAAGCTGGACGTGGCGAACTACTACCTGTCCGTCGCCGACGGCATCACGCGCGCCCTGCGCGACCGGCCCACCACTCTGGAGCGCTATCCGGACGGCGTCGACGGCGAGTCGTTCTTCCAGAAGCGTGCCCCGAAGAACCTCCCCGACTGGATCCCCACCGCCCGCATCGCCTTCCCCAGCGGCCGCCACGCCGACGAGATCTGCCCCACCGAGCCCGCCGCCGTCCTGTGGGCCGCCCAGCTCGGCTGTCTCACCTTCCACCCCTGGCCGGTGCGGCGCGAGGCCACCGACCACCCCGACGAACTCCGCATCGACCTGGACCCGCAGCCCGGCACCGACTTCGACGACGCGGTGCCCGTAGCCCATGAACTCCGGGCATTTCTGGGGGAGTTTGGCATCACTGGCTGGCCCAAGACGTCCGGCGGCCGGGGCATCCACGTGTTCATCCCGATCGAACCGCGCTGGACGTTCACCGAGGTACGCCGCTGCGCCATCGTCATCGGCCGCGAGCTGGAGCGCCGCATGGCGGGCAAGGTCACCACCGCCTGGTGGAAGGAGGAACGCGGCGAGCGGATCTTCGTGGACTACAACCAGACCGCCCGCGACCGCACCATCGCCTCCGCCTATTCGGTACGCCCCAAGCCGCACGCCCCGGTCTCGGCGCCGCTGCGCTGGGACGAGCTCGACGACGTACACCCCAAGGACTTCGACCTGCGGACCATGCCCGCGCGCTACGCCGAACTCGGCGATCTGCACGCGGACATGGACACCTACGCCTTCGGCCTTGAGTCGCTGCTCGAACTCGCCGAGCGGGACGAGCGCGACCACGAGCTCGGCGACATGCCGTACCCGCCGGACTACCCCAAGATGCCGGGGGAGCCCAAGCGGGTACAGCCGAGCCGCGCCGCCAAGGACAAGTAGCTCAGGCGACCGCGACCGGCGAGGCCAGCTCGAAGTCCGCCGCGTCGACACCGCCCTCCTTGGTGTCGTCGTTGGCGAACACGAACGACTCGATGGGCACGCCGCGTTCGTCGCTGAGCGCCGCCACCAGCTCCTGCACGACGACCGTCTCCAGGACGACCCGGGCGCTGGGGGCGCACTGGGGCAGGCGTACGACACCGAGGCTGTCGGCCACCTCCACGTCCTGGGTGGTGATCAGGAGGGTGAGATGGCCGGCCGCCGACAGGGAGCGGGCCAGTTCGACCTCGCGGCCGTCGCCGAAGACGAGGTGCAGCGTATTGCCCGCCGACTCCATCTCGCCGTGCAGGTAGTTGCGGGTGACCGAGGCCGCGGCCGGCATTCGGGGCACCTCGCGAAGGAGCAGGGCGGCTTCCTCGGCGCTGACCCGGGAGGCGCCGGAGGCCACGCAGTCGACGGCCACGCAGCGGGCCGCGCGCGAGCGCAGCGCGGCGACCACCTGGGCCGCGCGGCCACGGACGGTCTCGGCGTGCGCGGCGATGCCGTCCCAGGGGTCGCCCCGGCGGCCCGCGATGGCTCCGGCGATCAGATCGAGGGCGACGACCGTGGCGGTGAAGCCGACGGTCGAGGCGTACGAGTCGGGCTCGTTGCCCATGTCCACGGTCAGGTCGGCGAGTTCGCCGAGCGGCGAGGGGGTGACATTGAGGACGGCGAGCGTCGGCACGCCCCGCGCCGTCTTGAACGCCGCGATCGTCTCCGAGCTGCGGCCGCCCTGCGAGACCCCGATCAGCAGATCGGTGTCGAAGCCGCGCAGCCCGTCCTCGATCTCGCTGGAGAGCACCCGCTGGGCGGGCACGCCGTGGCCGCGGAGCACCTCGACGGGGACGGCGAGGGCCGCGTAGGAGGCGCCGATCCCGGCCAGGAGCGGCCGCTCGGCCGTGCGCAGCCGGCCGAGCGTCGGGCCGTCGAGCTGCCGCCGCACCTGGGCGATCACGCGCTCAAGCGCCTGCGGCTGGCCACTTTGGCCGTCGAGGAAGGTGATACGCGATCCGGACATCGAGGGATCCTTTCGTAGGCCCCGCCGCACGCGGACGGCGGGAGCGCGGACTGGGGAGGAGCGGGCGGAGCGTCAGGCCTTGGAGGCCGGATCGTCCTCCAGGGTGGCGCCCGAGGGAATGGCGTCAGGGGAGCGCACGGGAGTGTCCGCAGGTGCGTCGGCGGATATGTCGGCGGCATCTCCCTCGCTCGGATCGCCCTCTACGGGTTCGCGGCCGGGCGTCGGCAGGTTGAAGCGCACGATCGCGAACCGGAAGACCGCGTAGTAGAGCGCCGCGAAGGCCAGGCCTATCGGGATCAGGAGCCAGGGCCTGGTGGCGATGCCGTAGTTGACGACGTAGTCGATGGCGCCGGAGGAGAAGCCGAAGCCGTCGCGGATGCCAAGCGCGTAGCAGACCGCCATGGAGACTCCGAAGAGCAGCGCATGGACGGCGTACAGGAGCGGGGCCACGAACATGAAGCTGAACTCGATGGGCTCGGTGACACCCGTGACGAACGAGGTGAGCGCGACCGAGATCATCATGCCCTTGACCATCTTGCGGTTCTCGGGCCGCGCGGTGTGCGCAATGGCCATGGCCGCGGCGGGCAGCGCGAACATGTAGATCGGGAAGCCGCCGGTCATGAACTGGCCGGCGCTCGGGTCGCCCGCCAGGAAGCGCGCGATGTCGCCGTGGACCTCGGCGCCGGTGTGGGGGTTGACGAACGTGCCGGCGTCGAACCAGGGGAAGACCGTGAAGAAGTGGTGCATGCCGATCGGGATCAGCGCGCGGACCACCAGGCCGAAGATGCCCGCACCCCAGGCGCCGGTGCCCACCAGCCACTCGCCGAAGTGGTAGAACCAGCCGCCGACCGTCGGCCAGACCACGCCGAAGACGATGCCCATGCCGACGCCGGCGAAGGCGCAGAGGATCGGCACCAGCCTGCGGCCGCCGAAGAAGCCCAGCCATTCGGGGAGTTTGGTGCGGCTGAAGCGCTGGTAGAGCAGCGCCGCGACGAGACCCATGACGATGCCGCCGAAGACCTTGGCGTCGAGCGGCTCGCCGTCCACCCCCTTCGGGAAGGCGGGGCTGGCGAGGACCGCCTTGAAGACGAGGTAGCCGACCGTGGCCGCCAGCGCCGTCGAGCCGTCCGCCTTCCTGGCGAAGCCGATGGCCACGCCGATGGCGAAGAGCAGCGGCAGATAGTCGAAGACGGTCTGGCCGCCGGCGGCCAAAACCATGCCGAGCTTGCGGACCGGCTCGGGGAAGTTCTCGCGGCCCAGCAGGTCCGTGCCGCCGAGGCGGACCAGGAGCGCGGCCGCCGGGAGGGTCGCGACCGGGAGCATCAGACTGCGCCCGATGCGCTGCAGGACCGCCATGACGCCACTGCCGCCGCGCTGTTTGCCGGCGGCCTTCGCTGGACCCGTACTCATCCGTCTTCCTCCATCGCGCATGCGGTCCCGTGGCCATCCAGGGGTGTGGTCATCGGGCCGGTCGGCCGCCGGGTCTCGCCGGCCGCCGCAACCCAAAGGTATGCAGTGGTATTCGAGTGGTCAATAGTGGTCTGCTCGGATTTTCGTCCGGTGACCAAAGGCCCGGGGCCCTTGCCCCGCGAGCTGCGCCAAGACAAGTGGTATGCGGTGGTACGCTCCGAGGATCCCGCTGGAGGTTTCCGATGAGCGCCGACGCCGCCCCCGCCCGCCCCGCCCGCAGCAGCGGGCCCGCCCCCCTGTGGGCGCAGACCGCCGAGCTCATCCAGGACGAGATCCAGCGCCGCGGCCTGGCAGCGGGCGCACGGCTGCCCGCCGAGCGCGAACTCTGCGAACGGCTCGACATCTCCCGGGTGACCCTGCGCAAGGCCCTGGCGCACCTCGTCGACCAGGGCCTGGTGACGGCCTCGCACGGCCGGGGCTGGTTCGTCGCGGCGCCGGTGGCACCCCGCGAGTGGCCCAACGACCTGGAGTCGTTCACCACGACCGCCCGCCGCAAGCACATGCGGCCGAGCTCCCTCGTGCTGCACCAGGAACTGCGCCCCGCCACCCTCGACGACGGCGACCGCCTCGACGTACCGGCCGGCGCCCCGCTGCTGCGCCTGGAGCGCGTCCGGCTGCTCGACGACGTACGCATCGCCGTCGACCGCACTCTCCTTGTCGCATCCCTCGCGCCCGGCCTCGACGAGGTCGACTTCACCACGGCCTCGCTCTTCGAGGAACTGCACGCCCGCGGCGTCGAGTTGGAGCGCTCCGAGACCACCATCGAGGCGCGCGGCGCGGACAAGGCCCTCGCCCGGCACCTCGGCATCGAGCCGGGTTCGCCCGTGCTCGCCCTGGACCAGACGATCTACGCGCGCGACCAGCGCCCGGTGCTCCTGTCGACCGTCGAGTACAGCGGGGACCGCTACCGCCTGCGCACCACACTCCAGCCACGCTGACAGGCCCGAACGGGCCGGGCCGTCGCCATTGGGCGCGAACGCGGGGGCCGTTCGTCCCCGGCCGGCCCGCGCGGCCCGAAGGTCCCGGACGCGCGGCCCCGCCGGGGGTCCGCGCCCGCGCACACCAGCACCCCTTCAAGGCGCCGCGGAACGGCTCCGTCCCGAATTGTCAGTGCCCGGTGCGAGACTCAAGATGGCAGGACAACGGGACACACGAAGGAGCTCACCATGCTCAGCACCCGTTACGTCACGGGCTCTCCCAGCTGGTTCGACCTCGGCACGCCCGACCTGGACGCCGCGGCCGCGTTCTACACCGGAGTCTTCGGCTGGACGTTCCGGCCGGGCGGCCCGGAGATCGGCGGGTACGGCACGTTCCAGGCCGCCGGCAGGACCATCGCGGGCGGCATGACCGTCACCCCCGAGCAGGGCGCCCCGGCGTGGAACGTGTACTTCCGGACCCCGGACGCCGACGAAACGGCCAAGGCCGTGGAGCGGGACGGCGGCACCGTGGTCCTCCAGCCCATGGACGTCATGGAGCTCGGCCGCAGCGCGTACTTCCGGGACCCGGCGGGCGTCGGCTTCGCCGCCTGGCAGCCGAAACAGATGCCCGGCATGGAAGCCGCCAACGAGCCGAACACGCTGTCCTGGGTCGAGCTGGCCACCCCGGACGTGCGGGCGGCCACCGCCTTCTACCACGCGGTGTTCGGCTGGGAGACCTCCGAGGTGACCTTCCCGGGCGGCACGTACACGACGGTCAACCCCGCTGCCGCCGGCCCCGACTCGATGTTCGGCGGCGTGGTCCCGCTCGACAGCGATCCGCTGGAGGCGGAGGCGGGGGCGTACTGGATGCCGTACATCGAAGTGGCCGACGTCGACGCGGTCGCCACCAAGGCGCAGGAGCTGGGCGGCACGGTCCGGATGGCGCCCGTGGACATCGAGGGTGTGGGCCGCCTCGCCAAGCTCGCCGACCCGCACGGAGCGCGCATCGCGATCATCAAGAACGCGACGCCGAGTCCGTAGTCGGATGCCGTGAGCAGCGCCGGGCGCGGATCGATCCCCAGGCCGTGAGCGGCATCGGGCGCCGATCAACTCCGACGTTCAACATTCGTTGACCGGACGTTGATCAGTGCCCGGCAGCGTGGGGAGCATGCTGAACGACACCATCACCATCGGCCCGGAACTCGCCTGGCAGGAGACCGCGTTGTGCGCCCAGGCGGGCCCCGAGTTCTTCTTCCCCGCCCCGGGCAGCTCGACGCGGGAGGCCAAGCAGCTCTGCGGAGCCTGCGAGCAACGCAAAGCCTGCCTTGAGTACGCCCTGGCCAACGACGAGCGATTCGGCGTGTGGGGCGGCCTCTCCGAGAAGGAGCGGCTGACGCTGCAGCGCACCCGGCAGCGCTGACAGGGCGCGCCCCTCGAAGCCACCCGGGCCCGACCGGGCCCGCCCGCCCCGATCACGCCGGATCGTCCGACGTCCCCTGGCGCCGCGCCGCCCGGCCGGTCCATGCTGGCCCGCACCGACAACTGCGGGAAAAGGGGGCTGAGTTGAACACTCGGGGAACAGCGGGCGGCGGAACCTACGACTACATCGTGGTGGGCGCGGGATCGGCGGGGTGCGTCGTCGCGTCGCGGCTCTCCGAGGATCCGACCGTCCGGGTGGCCCTGGTCGAGTCCGGCCCGCGCGACCGCAAGAGCGAGATCCGCATCCCGGCGGCCTTCCCCAAGCTCTTCAAGACGGCCTACGACTGGGACTTCACCACCGCCAAGCAGGAGGCGCTTGGCGGCCGCGAGCTGTACTGGCCGCGCGGCCACACCCTCGGCGGCTCGTCCTCGATGAACGCCATGATGTGGGTGCGGGGCCACCGCGACGACTACGACGCCTGGGGCATCGCGGCCGGACCCGAGTGGTCCTACGACCGGCTCGTGCGCTACTTCCGGCGGGCCGAGCGCTGGACGGGACCCACGGCCGACGGCACGGTGTACGGAACGGACGGCCCGCTCTTCATCTCACCGCAGCGCGATCCGAACCCGACGACCGCCGCGTTCCTCACCGCCTGCAAAGGGACGGGCCTGCCCGAACTGCCGGAGCTCAATGCCCCGGACCACTCGGGCTGTGCGATCACTCCGGTCAACCAGCGCGACGGGCGCCGCTGGAGCGCCGCGGACGGCTATCTCAAACCCGCCGCCCGCCGCCCCAACCTGCACGTCCTCACCGACGTCCGGGTGAACGGGCTCCGGTTCGACGGCTCCCGCGTCACCGGCGTCACCATCGAAGGGCTGCCGGAGCCGCTCACCGCGCGCCGCGAGGTGATCCTCAGCGCGGGCGCCATCGGCTCGCCGCACCTGCTCATGCTGTCCGGCATCGGGGACCCCGAGCGGCTGCGCGCCGCGGGCGTCACCGTGCGGGCCGCGTCCCCCGAGGTCGGCCGGCACCTTCAGGACCACCTGTCGTACGCGGTAACCGTGGGCTGTCCGCGGCCCGTCAGCCTCACCGGCGCCGACTCGCTCGCCAACGTGGCCCGCTTCCTGCTGCGCGGCCGGGGCCCGCTCACCTCCAACGTCGGCGAGGCCGCGGCCTTCATCCGCACCGACCCCCAACTGGCCGCCCCCGACGTCGAGTTGGTGTACGCGCCGGGGCCGTTCATCAACCACGGCCTGACTCCGGCCACCGAACACGGGCTCACCATCGGTGTGATCCTGCTGCAGCCCGAGAGCGAGGGCCGCATCGACCTGGCGGGCACCGACGTGTGCACCGCGCCCCGGATCGACCCCGGCTACCTCACCGCGGAGCGGGACCTGCCCCGCCTGATGGCCGGGATCCGCAGGGCGGAGGAGCTCTTCGCGCATCCCGCCCTCGCCCCGTACGTCTCGGGGCCGCTGGGGCCCTACCCGGGCACGGTCGACGACGAGCGCCTCGCGCAGAGCGTCCGGGACGCCGCCGAGACGCTGTACCACCCGGTCGGCACCTGCCGCATGGGCAGCGACGAGGACTCGGTCACCGATCCGCGGCTGAGGGTCAGGGGCGTGGAGGGCCTGCGCGTCGTGGACGCCTCGGTCATGCCGCGCATCACCCGCGGCCACACGCACGCGCCCACGGTGGCGACAGCCGAGCGGGCCGCGGAAATGATCCGGCAGGACGCCCGCTGAGCAGAGCGATGCCGGGCGGGTACGGGAACCTCGACCCGTACCCGCCCGGCATCGGCCCGACGGTCAGGCGCGGGCGGCCATCCGCGCCTTGCGCGCGGCGAGCTTCTCGTCGAACTTGGCCGCCTCGCTGTCGAGCCCGCCCATGTACAGGCCGAGCTCCTCCTGGGCCTTGAGGCCCTCGGGGCCGAGCCCGTCGATCTCCAGGACCTTGAGGTAGCGAAGGACCGGCTGGAGCACGTCGTCGTGGTGGATCCGCATGTTGTAGATCTCGCCGATCGCCATCTGCGCCGCCGCCCGCTCGAAGCCGGGCATGCCGTGCCCGGGCATCCGGAAGTTCACGACGACGTCGCGCACCGACTGCATCGTCAGGTCCGGGGCGATCTCGAAGGCCGCGCCGAGCAGGTTGCGGTAGAAGACCATGTGCAGGTTCTCGTCGGTCGCGATCCGGGCCAGCATCCGGTCGCAGACCGGGTCGCCGGACTGGTGGCCGGTGTTGCGGTGCGAGACCCGGGTCGCCAGCTCCTGGAAGGCGACGTAGGCGACCGAGTGCAGCATCGAGTGCCGGTTGTCCGACTCGAAGCCCTCGCTCATGTGGGCCATCCGGAACTGCTCCAGCTTGTCCGGGTCCACCGCCCGGGAGGCGAGCAGGTAGTCGCGCATCACGATGCCGTGCCGGCCCTCCTCGGCGGTCCAGCGGTGCACCCAGGTGCCCCAGGCGCCGTCGCGGCCGAACAGCGAGGCGATCTCGTGGTGGTAGCTGGGGAGGTTGTCCTCGGTGAGCAGGTTGACCACCAGGGCGATCTTGCCGAGGTCGGTGACCTTGGACTGCTGTGGGTCCCAGGCCTGCCCGTCCTCGAAGAATCCGGGGAAGTTGCGCGCGTCCGACCACGGCACGTAGTCGTGCGGCATCCAGTCCTTGGCGACCTTGAGGTGCCGGTTGAGCTCCTTTTCGACTACCTCTTCCAGCGCGAACAGCAGCCGGGCGTCGGTCCACGCGTCCGAGCTGCCGAGGTGGGGAGAAGTGATCGTCACGGGGGTGCTCCAGGGGGACGGAAAAGGGGGACGGCAGGCGTACCTACGCAAACGTAGGTTACGAGACCGTAGGTTAAGGCGGCCGTAAGCCCACGCCAAGCCCGCCTTCCCCTTCGTCCGGTTACGTTCTGTTATATGGGCAGGTCGTGGAGGCGGAACGAGAGGCATCTCACCTCGCACGACAGGAAAAAGACAAGGGGGGTGGGGCTGGTCGGATCCCGACCGGCCCCACCCCCTCGCGCTCCTCGCGGTGCGTCTACCGCGTGCTCAGCCCGCCCCTGACCTCCTCCGCCGTGGTGTCGGTGAGCTCACCGTCGAGAAGGAGCCAGCGGGTGACCCCGATCGACTCCAGGAACGGCACGTCGTGGCTCGCCACGATCAGCGCCCCTTCGTAGGCGTCGAGCGCGGCCTTGAGGGCGCGCACGCTCGGCATGTCCAGGTTGTTGGTGGGCTCGTCCAGCATCAGGAGCTGGGGCGCGGGCTCCGCGAGCAGCAGCGCCGCGAGCGCGGCCCGGAACCGCTCGCCGCCCGAGAGGGTTCCGGCCGGCTGGGCGGCCCGGGCCCCCCTGAACAGGAAGCGCGCGAGCCGGGCCCGGATGGCGTTGTCGGTCGCCCCCGGCGCGTAGCGGGCCACGTTCTCCACCACGCTCAGCTCGTCGTCGAGCACATCCAGGCGCTGGGGCAGAAAGCGCAGCGGCACATGGACGATCGCCTCGCCCGCCACCGGCTCCAACTGCCCGGCGAGCGTCCTGAGCAGCGTCGTCTTGCCCGACCCGTTCCGCCCGACCAGCGCGATCCGCTCGGGACCGCGCACATCGAGCTCGCCCTCCACCCGTTCCCCGTACGGGAGTTGGAGCTCTTGCAGGGTCAGCACCGAGCGGCCCGGATGCACCTTGGTGTACCGCAGCTCGATGCGGATCTCCTCGTCGTCGCGCACCAGCTCCACGGCCTGGTCCAGCCGCTCACGCGCCTGGTCGAGGCGCTCGGACTGCAGGATGCGGTGCTTGCCCGCCGACACCTGCGCCTCGCGCCTGCGGTTGTTCGCGACGATCCTCGGCACCACCTTGTTGTCGTAGCTCTTCTGTCCGTACCGCTGCCGCCGCGCCAACTTGACCTGCGCGTCGGACAGTTCACGCTTCTGGCGCTGTACGTCGGCCTCGGCGACCCGCACCATCCGCTCGGCCGCGTCCTGCTCGGCCCGCAGCGACTCCTCGTACGCCGTGAAGTTGCCGCCGTACCAGGCGAGTTGGCCCTCGCGCAGATCGGCGATGCGGTCCACCCGGTCGAGCAGCTCGCGGTCGTGGCTGACCACCAGGAGCACTCCGCCCCAGGCGTCGACCGTGCTGTAGAGGCGCTGTCGCGCGGGCAGGTCCAGGTTGTTCGTCGGCTCGTCGAGCAGCAGGACGTCCGGACGCCTGAGGAGCAGTGCGGCAAGGCGCAGCAGCACCGACTCGCCGCCGGAGACCTCGCCGATCGTGCGGTCCAGGCCGATGCGGCCGAGACCGAGCTGGTCGAGGGTGGCGCGGGCCCGCTCCTCGACGTCCCAGTCGTCGCCCACCGTCTCGAAGTGCCGCTCGTCCGCGTCGCCGCCCTCGATGGCGTGCAGCGCGGCGCGGACCGCGTCGATGCCGAGCGCCTGGTCGACCCGCAGGGCGGTGTCCAGGACCAGGTTCTGCGGCAGGTATCCGACCTCGCCCGCGATCTTGACGTTGCCTTCGGTCGGGGTGAGTTCGCCGGCGATCAGCTTCAACAGGGTTGATTTTCCGGACCCGTTGAGGCCGACGAGGCCGGTGCGGCCGGGGCCGACGGCGAGCTGGAAGTCCTCGAAGACGGTGGTGCCGTCCGGCCACGCGTAGGACAGCGCGGCCGAGCTGATCTGAGGGGTGAAGGTTGACATACGGGTCTCCCGGTTGCGGGGAAGGAATGAGGGCAACGGGGGTTCTGAGACACCGCTCAGGGCAGGAAAAAGGCCCTGGTCGTGGTGGAGGACATGGCTCGGAGGCAAAGGTCACACCGGGGCGCGCGACACGGAAGGGAGTGCGCGAAACGGTGTCTCAGGGGCCTCAGACGAGCAACGTCCTACTCCGTTCGACGACAACAGGGCCAGGCACGAACGTACGCGGGTGGCGCGCGGTCCCGCAACCGATTAAATCCG
This sequence comes from Streptomyces sp. WM6378, assembly GCF_001279695.1. Lineage (GTDB taxonomy): Bacteria > Actinomycetota > Actinomycetes > Streptomycetales > Streptomycetaceae > Streptomyces. Next base: position 54,857 of record NZ_LGDD01000120.1, on the reverse strand, counting down.
GGCTGCGGGACCGATGACACGGTCGCGGCGGTGCACCGCCGCGACCGGGCAGGAGCGGAGGCGGTGCGGGAGGCGGTCGCCTCCGGAGGAGGGCTGACTCAGCAGGCGTCGCGCAGCAGCGCGGCGAGGTCTCCGTCCATGTCGAGGTACTGGTGCTCGCGGCCGGTCGGCACCAGGAGCTGTGCCTGGTTGAGGAAGCGGCGCACCTCGGAGGTGCGGATGTGGACCATCGCGACGCCCTCGCGGGCGTGGAATTCGAGGACCGTGCGGTCGTATCCGTACGGCCGCACCCGGACGTCGCCGACCCCGGCCGGTGCCTCGATGCCCGCTTCGAGCAGCTCGCGCGCGAACTCCCAGGAGACCTCGGTGCCTTCGAGGGTGGCCGGCGCGGGGAACGCCATGTGCACGGCGAAGGGGTCCTCGGGGTCGTAGCGCAGCGTCGCGGGCACGGTCTCCATGCGGGGTGCGGACGCGATCAGGCGTACCTGGACGGGCTGCTCGATGACGGTGGACAAAGCCCTGCTCCCTCAACCTCGGGGTTCTCTCCTGCCGCCCGGAAAGACGTCGAAATTCAGCGTTCCGTGCACCGGAGGTTCACGTGACCTGCGTCACTGCCGATCGCCGTTGCCTCGGCGCGCGACCCGGAATGCTCGCAATAGGGCGGATTCCCGCTCTCACCACAGCCACACGACTTCATCGGTGTCTCACGTGACACATGTTTTTCAGCCCGTACGGCGAGGCCGCCGTGCTGCATCGGACGGTGCTCGACGTGTCTCGCGTACGCCTTGGGACCCGGCTCCTCGGTGCCGGCGGCGTAGGCACCCTGGACGGGTCGGGTGGGCTGGGCTAGCTTCCGACGCCATGAGGTCCATGGGGAAGACGAGACGCATGCTGTCGGTGGGACTGGGCGGGATGGCGCTGGCGGCCGCACTGACCGTGCCGGCCCAGGCACACGGGCACGGGCACGGCGATCCGGCGTGGGAACTGAAGGACACGAAGACCGACGCGCGCTTCCGCGGCCTCGCCGCGGTCAGCCGGTCGACGGCGTGGGTCGCGGGGACGAAGGGGACGGTCCTGCGGACCTCCGACGGCGGCCGCAGCTGGCGGAACGTGTCGCCGGCCGGCGCGGCCGACCTGGAGTTCCGTGATGTGGAGGCCTTCGACGGGCGGCGCGCCGTCGTCCTCGCCATCGGTGAGGGCGAGGCGTCCCGGGTCTACCGCACCGAGGACGGCGGAGCGACCTGGAGCGAGTCGTTCCGCAACACCGACCCGAAGGCGTTCTACGACTGTCTCACCTTCCTCGACCCCCGGCACGGCCTGGCGGTGAGCGACCCCGTCGACGGCAAGTACCGCATCCTGTCCACCGCGGACGGCGGCCGTTCCTGGAACGTCCTGCCCGGCAAGGGGATGCCGGCCGCGCAGCCCGGCGAGGCGGGGTTCGCCGCGAGCGGCCAGTGCCTGGTGAGCTCGGGGCCGCGCGACGTCTGGCTCGCCACGGGCGGCGGCGCGACCGGCCGCGTGCTGCACTCCTCGGACCGGGGGCTCACCTGGACGGCCGCCGAGTCGACCATCCCGGCCGGCGACCCGGCCCGCGGGGTGTTCGGCCTCGCCTTCCGCGACCGTACGCACGGGATCGCGGTCGGCGGCGACTACCGGGCGGGCCAGCCGTCACCGCAGGCGGCGGCCGTCACCGGGAGCGGCGGCCGGGCCTGGCGTCAGGCCGCCACCCCGGTCGCCGCCTACCGCTCGGGCGTTGCCTGGCTGCCCCACTCCCGCTCGTCCGCGCTTGCCGTCGGGCCGACGGGCACGGACCTGACCCGCGATGGGGGCCGCACCTGGCGCACGGTGGACACCGCCTCGTACGACACGGTCGACTGCACGGCGGACGGCGGGTGCTGGGCGGCGGGGGAGCAGGGCAGGGTGGCCCGGCTGGCCGACTAGCCGCTTCGGCCGACCGACTCATCGATCAAGCCGCTGGCGGCAACTCCTGCTGGAATGCCGCCAGTTCGGGGGCCACCTTGGTCGCCAGGAACTCGGTGATCCGGTACGTGGCCAGGTCGTTGACGTTGAAGGGGTCGGTCGCGACGATCTTGTCGATCGCCGCGCGATCGTCCCCGACGGCCAGGATGACGCCGCCGTCGCGCGGCTCCTTGCGCCCGGAGGCGACGAAGACGCCCGCCTCGTACTGTGCGTCGAGCCAGGCGACATGGTCGGTGAGATGCTCGTCGACGCGTTCGAGCGGGACGATGTAGGTCAACTCAACTATGAACATGATCGCCAGGCTACTCCCGAGCCGCTTGAGGCTCCCCCGGGTCAGAACACGCGGGCCATGCCCACCGACTCGGGCGCGGTCTCGGCGAAGCCGAACTGCCCGTAGAGGCGGCGTGCTTCGCCGTCCGCGATCAGTGACACGTACGCGGTGGCGGGCGCCCTGCGCTCCAGCTCCGCCGTCAGCGCGGTCATGATCCGCTTGCCGAGGCCGCGGCCCTGGTGGTCGGGGTGGACGCAGATGTCCGTGACCTGGAACGCGGTTCCGCCGTCGCCGATGATCCGGCCCATCCCGATCGGCTCGCCCCGCGCGTAAAGGATCACGCCGTACCAGGTGTTGGGCAGCGCCAGGGCGACCGCCTCGGCCGATCGGTCGGACAGGCCCGCGACGGTGCGCAGGTGCCGAAAGGTCTCGGGGGAGGGCACGCCCTCACGTACCTCGTAATGGTCTATCGCGTCATCCATACCTTACATGCTAAGCGCGGGGGGCCGGGATTCGCCAGCGCTGGACATTAGGGTGGGCCCCATGGAGATCACGGGGATTCCGGCGGCCTGGCCGGACAGCGAGGCGGCCGCCCTGGCCGTGCAGGACGAACTGCGCGGCAAGGTCGTGCTCGACGAGCCGGGGCCGCCGCCGGGCAGCGGGCTCGTTACGGGGGTCGACGTGGCGTACGACGACGAGCGGGACCTCGTTGTCGCGGCCGCCGTGGTGCTCGACGCGGCGACCCTGGAGGTGGTCGAGGAGGCCACCGCCGTCGGCCGGGTGGCCTTCCCCTATGTTCCCGGTCTGCTCGCCTTCCGCGAGATCCCCACGGTGCTCGCCGCTCTTGAACGGCTCAACTCCGGTCCGGGGACGGTCATTTGCGACGGCTACGGGCTCGCGCACCCGCGCCGCTTCGGCCTCGCCAGCCACCTCGGCGTACTCACCGGGCTCCCCGTCATCGGCGTCGCCAAGAACCCGTTCACCTTCAGCTTCGAGCAGCCGGGACCCCGGCGCGGAGACAGCTCGCCGCTGCTCGCCGACGACGGAGCCGAGGTCGGCCGCGCCCTGCGGACCCAGGACGGCACCAAGCCGGTGTTCGTCTCGGTCGGCCACCGGGTGAGCCTCGACGGCGCTTGTGCCCACACCCTCGAACTCGCCCGGCGCTACCGCCTCCCCGAGTCCACCCGGGGCGCCGACTCCCTGTGCCGCCGAGCGCTCAAGGAAGCCCAACAGGCCACGGCCCGGCGGTAGTTGGCGCTCAGCGTGCGTCGGCCACCCGGAAGCGCATCCCTGCCTTCTGGAGCCGCTCGGCCAGGGCCGGGCCCATCGCGGTCGCGGGTGTCAACTGGCCGGCCAGCTCCGGGAGTTCGTCGAAGGCGAGGCTGAGCGCGCCCTCGGCGAGGATCTTCGCCGTCTCGTCGTAGCCGGGGTCGCCGCCCGACACCTCGGTGAAGACCCGGCGTCCGCCGCCCTCGCCGACGAAGCGGACCGTGAACCAGCTGCGCCGGCGCCGCGCCTCGTCCGGGCCGTTGCCCGCCTCGTAACGGCTCATCAACCACGCGCGGGCGGGCGGGAGTTGAGTGGCAGCGGCCACGGCGCTCACCGCGGCCACCCCGCCGATGGCCACCGGGAGATGCTTCACCGCGGCGAAGTGCCGGTAGCGGAAGTCGGGGCCGTAGCGTTCGTCGGCCGCCGCCGAGCGGGCGATGACCTGCGGGTCGATGGTGGGCATGGGCAGCGCCCAGGTGCCGGTCTCCTTGCTGAAGTGCGGGGCGCCGAGCGGGGCGCGGGCCCGCCGGCCCACCAGGCGCGGCTCGTGCAGCCGGCGCTCCTTGGCCGCCCGCGCGGTCTGTGCGCCGCGCCCGAGCGAGGTCAGCGCGGAGGCCAGCGTTCCGCCCGAGAACGTCGCGTTGGTCCGCACGAAGCCGTCGATCCGCAGCGGCACCCCGGTCGGGAGCTGCTGGACGGTGAACTGGACGCCGAGGTCGTGCGGCGCCGAGTCGAAACCGCAGGCGTGCACCAGGCGGGCGCCGCGCTCGCGGGCCCGCGCGTCATGGCGTACGTACATCGTGTCCACGAACTCCGGCTCGCCGGTCAGGTCGAGGTAATCCGTGCCCGCCTCGGCGCACGCCGCGACCAGGCCCTCGCCGTACCAGACGTAGGGGCCCACCGTGGTGGCGACGACGCGCGCCGACTCGGCAAGCGCCCGCAGCGAGGCCGGATCGGTGGAGTCGGCGGTGAGCAGCGGCAGCGTGGCGCACGCCGGGTTGAGCTCGGCGAGCCGCTCGCGCAGCCGCTCCAGCTTGGTGCGGTTGCGGCCGGCGATCGCCCAGCGGCATTCGTCGGGGGCTTGGGTCGCGAGATATTGGGCGGTCAGCGACCCGACGAAACCCGTCGCGCCGAACAGCACGATGTCGTAATTCCGCTTCGAGGGTTCCACCGTGTGCCTCCGCACTTGAGCTGCCTGGTGACGCCGTCGGCCGATGCCGGGTTGTGAGGCTAGCGTGCGGCCCCCGGTCGGGGCACCTGGGTCACCATCGGGCATGGTCAAGCCCGGCGTATCGGGCAACCGGCGCCCGAGCGGCTGCCGCACATGCTGAGCGGCTGCTCATTGGGGCTTGTGCGGAGTGGAACGTGTTCTTAGCATCATTGATGTTACATCAGTTGTGTCACAGTGCTGGGGGCTTGATGGCAGCGACAGGAACCGGCCCGCTCGCCGGGGTGCGCGTGGTCGAGCTGGCGGGCATCGGGCCGGGCCCGTTCGCCGCCATGCTCCTCGCCGACCTCGGCGCCGACGTGGTGCGCGTGGACCGTCCGGGGGGCGCCGGCCTGGCCGTCGATCCGGCGTACGACCTCACCAACCGCAACAAGCGCTCCGTGATCATCGACCTCAAGGCGGACGAGGGGCCGGGTCTGGTCCTCGACCTCGTCGAGCGCGCCGACATCCTCATCGAGGGCTACCGGCCGGGCGTCGCCGAACGCCTCGGCGTCGGGCCCGAGGACTGCCTGGCCCGCAACCCCGGGCTCGTCTACGGCCGGATGACCGGCTGGGGCCAGGACGGGCCGCTCGCCCAGCGGGCCGGTCACGACATCGCGTACATCGCCGTCACCGGCACCCTCGGCATGATCGGCAGCCCGGACGAGGGCCCGACCGTCCCGGCCAACCTCGTCGGCGACTACGCGGGCGGCTCGCTCTACCTCGTCATCGGCGTCCTCGCCGCCCTCCAGCACGCCCGGGGCGGGGGAGCGGGGCAGGTCGTGGACGCGGCCATCGTCGACGGCGCCGCTCATCTCGCCACGATGATCCACGGCATGCTGGCGGCCGGCGGCTGGCAGGACCGGCGCGGCGCCAACCTCCTCGACGGCGGCTGCCCCTTCTACGGCACGTACGAGACCTCGGACGGCCAGTACATGGCGGTCGGCTCCCTGGAGCAGCAGTTCTACGACGAGTTCATCCGGCTCCTCGGCATCCAGGACGTGGCCCCCGCCCGCAAGGACCTGGCCCGCTGGGCCGAACTGCGCACCACCATCGCCGACCGGTTCCGAACCAGGACCCGCGAGGAGTGGACGGCCGTCTTCGAGGGCTCGGACGCCTGCGTCGCGCCCGTGCTGTCCCTGAAGGAGGCGCCGCACCACCCCCACCTGGCGGCCCGCGCCACGTTCACCGGGCACGGCGGCATCACCCAGCCCGCGCCCGCACCCCGCTTCTCCGCCACCCCCGGATCCATCCAGCGGCCCCCCGCGATGCCGGGCGCCGACACGGCGGACGTCGCCCGCGACTGGGACCTGCCGGCGCTCTCGGCGGGCCCGGCGCCAACTCCCGTACAGGAGGCTTGAGTTGAAACGGCAGATCTTCACCGCCGAGCACGAGGCGTTCCGCGAGACCGTCCGCACCTTCCTCGCCAAGGAGGTCCTGCCGCACTACGAGCAGTGGGAGAAGGACGGCATCGTCTCGCGGCAGGCCTGGCTCGCGGCCGGTAAGCAGGGGCTGCTCGGGCTCGCCGTGCCCGAGGAGTACGGGGGCGGAGGCAACGCGGACTTCCGCTACAGCGCCGTCCTCGCCGAGGAGTTCACCCGCGCCGGGGCGGCGGGCCTCGCGCTCGGCCTGCACAACGACATCATCGGGCCCTATCTGACCGGGCTCGCCACCGAGGAACAGAAGCGGCGCTGGCTGCCCGGCTTCTGCGACGGCTCCCTGATCACCGCCATCGCGATGACGGAACCGGGTGCGGGATCCGATCTCCAGGGCATCCGCACCACCGCCGAGGACAAGGGCGACCACTGGCTCCTGAACGGCTCCAAGACGTTCATCTCCAACGGCATCCTCGCCGACCTGGTCGTCGTGGTCGCCAAGACCACCCCCGAGGGCGGCGCCAAGGGGCTGTCCCTCATCGTTGTCGAGCGCGGCGCCGAGGGCTTCGAGCGGGGCCGCAACCTCGACAAGATCGGCCAGAAGGCGCAGGACACGGCCGAGCTGTTCTTCCACGACGTACGCGTCCCGAAGGACAATCTCCTCGGCGAGCGGGACGGCGCCTTCATCCATCTGATGACCAACCTCGCCCAGGAGCGGATGGGCATCGCGGTCGCCGGGATCGCCGCCGCCGAACACCTCCTGGAGATCACCACGAGTTACGTCAAGGAGCGCGAGGCCTTCGGCCGGCCGCTGTCCAAGCTCCAGCACATCCGGTTCGAGATCGCGGAGATGGCCACCGAGTGCGCCGTCACCCGCACCTTCCTGGACCGCTGCATCGTCGACCACTCCGCCGGGGAGCTGGACGCCGTGCACGCCTCGATGGCCAAGTGGTGGGCCACCGAACTGCAAAAACGCGTCGCCGACCGCTGTCTCCAACTGCACGGCGGCTACGGCTACATGACCGAGTACCGGGTCGCCAAGGCCTTCACGGACGGCCGTATCCAGACGATCTACGGTGGCACGACCGAGATCATGAAGGAGATCATCGGCCGTTCCCTGCTCGGCTGACCACGCTCCCCAGATTCACCCTCATCCGAAAGGCTTGACGTTGAGCACCGAAGCGTATGTATACGACGCGATCCGCACCCCGCGCGGCCGCGGCAAGGCCAACGGCGCCCTGCACGGGACCAAGCCGATCGACCTCGTCGTCGGCCTGATCCACGAGATCCAGGCGCGCTTCCCGGGCCTCGACCCGGCCGCCATCGACGACATCGTGCTCGGCGTCGTCGGCCCGGTCGGCGACCAGGGCTCCGACATCGCCCGCATCGCGGCGATCGCCGCCGGACTGCCCGACACGGTCGCCGGCGTCCAGGAGAACCGCTTCTGTGCCTCCGGCCTCGAAGCGGTCAACATGGCCGCCATGAAGGTCCGTTCAGGCTGGGAGGACCTCGTCCTCGCAGGCGGCGTCGAGTCCATGTCGCGCGTCCCGATGGCCTCCGACGGCGGCGCCTGGTTCGCCGACCCGATGACCAACTTCGACACCAACTTCGCCCCGCAGGGCATCGGCGCGGACCTCATCGCCACCGTGGAGGGCTACTCGCGCCGCGACGTCGACGAGTACGCGGAGCTGTCCCAGGAGCGGGCCGCCGAGGCGTGGAAGGACGGCCGCTTCGCGCGGTCCGTCGTGCCCGTCAAGGACCGCAACGGCCTCGTCGTCCTCGACCACGACGAGCACATGCGCCCCGGCACCACCGCGGACTCCCTCGCGGGCCTCAAGCCCTCGTTCGCCGCGATCGGCGAGATGGGCGGCTTCGACGCCGTCGCGCTGCAGAAGTACCACTGGGTCGAGGAGATCAACCACGTCCACCACGCGGGCAACTCCTCGGGGATCGTCGACGGTTCGGCCCTCGTCGCCATCGGCTCCAAGGCCGTCGGCGAGCGGTACGGGATGACCCCGCGGGCCCGCATCGTCTCCGCGGCCGTCTCCGGCTCCGAGCCCACCATCATGCTGACCGGGCCCGCGCCCGCCTCCCGCAAGGCGCTCGCCAAGGCCGGCCTGACCATCGACGACATCGACCTCGTCGAGATCAACGAGGCCTTCGCCGCGGTCGTGCTCCGCTTCGTCAAGGACATGGGCCTCAGCCTCGACAAGGTCAACGTCAACGGCGGCGCCATCGCGATGGGCCACCCGCTCGGCGCGACCGGCGCGATGATCCTGGGCACCCTCGTCGACGAGCTGGAGCGCCGCGACCTGCGCTACGGGCTCGCCACGCTGTGCGTCGGCGGCGGCATGGGCATCGCCACCGTCGTCGAGCGTCTCTGACCGTCCTGTCCCGGCACCCCCTCATACGGACCCATACGGAGATTTCAGCAATGACGAAGAGCACGACCATCCGCTGGGAACAGGACGAGACCGGCGTCGTCACCCTCGTACTCGACGACCCCAACCAGTCCGCCAACACCATGAACCAGGCCTTCAAGGACTCCATCGCGGCCGTCGCGGACCGCGCCGAGGCCGAGAAGGACTCCATCCGGGGCATCATCTACGCCTCGGCCAAGAAGACCTTCTTCGCTGGCGGCGACCTCAAGGACATGATCCAGGTCGGCCCCGAACTCGCCCAGCAGGCCTTCGACACCGGCACCGCCATCAAGCGCTCGCTGCGCCGCATCGAGACCCTGGGCAAGCCGGTCGTCGCCGCCATCAACGGCGCTGCCCTGGGCGGCGGTTACGAGATCGCGCTCGCCTCCCACCACCGCGTCGCGCTCGACGCGCCCGGCTCCAAGATCGGCCTGCCCGAGGTCACCCTCGGCCTGCTCCCCGCCGGCGGCGGCGTGACCCGCACCGTACGCCTCATGGGCATCACGGACGCCCTGCTCAAGGTGCTGCTCCAGGGCACCCAGTACTCGCCGCGGCGCGCCCTCGAAAACGGCCTCGTCCACGAAGTCGCGGCCACCCGCGAGGAGATGCTGGCCAAGGCGCACGCGTTCATCGACGCCCACCCCGAGTCCCAGCAGCCCTGGGACGTCAAGGGCTACAAGATCCCGGGCGGCACGCCGTCCAACCCGCGCTTCGCCGCCAACCTGCCCGCGTTCCCGGCCAACCTGAAGAAGCAGCTCCAGGGCGCGCCCTACCCGGCGCCGCGCAACATCCTGGCGGCCGCCGTCGAGGGCTCCCAGGTCGACTTCGAGACCGCTCTCACCATCGAGGCCCGTTACTTCACCGAGCTGGTCACCGGGCAGACCTCGAAGAACATGATCCAGGCGTTCTTCTTCGACCTCCAGGCCGTCAACTCCGGGCTGAGCCGCCCCCGGGGCATCGAGCCGCGCCCGGTCCGCAAGGTCGCGGTCCTGGGCGCCGGAATGATGGGCGCGGGCATCGCGTACTCGTGCGCACGGGCCGGCATCGAGGTCGTCCTGAAGGACGTGTCGCAGGAAGCCGCCGACAAGGGCAAGGCGTACTCCGAGAAGCTCCTCGCGAAAGCGCTCTCACGCGGGCGCACCACCGAGGCCAAGCGCGACGCACTGCTCGCGCTGATCACGCCGACCGCCGACCCGGGGGCCCTCGCGGGCTGCGACGCCGTCATCGAGGCGGTCTTCGAGGACACCGCGCTCAAGCACAAGGTGTTCCAGGAGATCCAGGACATCGTCGAGCCGGACGCGCTCCTGTGCTCCAACACCTCGACGCTGCCGATCACCGGCCTCGCCGAGGGCGTCCGGCGCCAGGCAGACTTCATCGGCCTGCACTTCTTCTCGCCCGTCGACAAGATGCCGCTTGTCGAGATCATCAAGGGCGAGCGCACCGGCGACGAGGCGCTGGCCCGCGCCTTCGACCTCGTACGCCAGATCAAGAAGACGCCGATCGTCGTGAACGACTCGCGCGGCTTCTTCACCTCGCGCGTCATCGGCCACTTCATCAACGAGGGCGTCGCGATGGTCGGCGAGGGCATCGAGCCCGCGTCCATCGAGCAGGCCGCGGGCCAGGCCGGCTACCCGGCCAAGGTCCTGTCCCTGATGGACGAGCTGACCCTGACCCTGCCGCGCAAGATCCGCAACGAGACGAAGCGTGCCGTCGAGGAGGCGGGCGGCGTCTGGCCCGGCCACCCCTCGGACGCGGTCATCGACCGCATGGTCGACGAGTTCGGCCGCACCGGCCGCAGCGGCGGCGCCGGGTTCTACGAGTACGGCGAGGACGGCAAGCGCGGCAAGCTGTGGCCCGGCCTGCGCGAGCACTTCGCGAAGCCGGGCCACGAGATCCCGTTCGAGGACATGAAGGAGCGGATGCTCTTCTCGGAGTCCCTGGACACGGTGCGCCTCTTCGAGGAGGGCGTGCTCACCTCGGTCGCCGACGCCAACATCGGCTCCATCATGGGCATCGGCTTCCCGGCGTGGACCGGCGGCGTCATCCAGTACATCAACGGCTACGAGGGCGGCCTGCCCGGCTTCGTGGCCCGCGCCCGCGAGCTCGCCGAGCGGTACGGAGAGCGCTTCCAGCCGCCGGCCCTCCTGGTGGAGAAGGCGGCGAAGGGCGAGAAGTTCAAGGACGCGTAGCCCGCGCGGGGGGCGCCTCGGGGTCGCGTTCCCCGGGGCGCCCTTCGGCCGATCCGAACGCCGCCCGCAGCTCCTCCTTGAGCGACCGCTGGAAGGCGGTGACCAGGGCCTGGAGGACCATCGGCTGCATGTGCGCGGACAGCGACTTCATCGCCTCGACGTGATCGGGGTCCGACTCCCGCTCCCGGTACGGGTTCCAGACCTCGTCGCGGAAGAGCCGGGTCAGCTCGTGCGCGGCCGAGCGGGTGTGCTCCATGAGCACCGTACGGGCCGCCAGGATCGTCTCGTGCGCGATCGGTACGTCCAGGAGCTGGACCCCGAGCGCGAGGAGCCCGGGGTCGACGCGGAAGGTGTCGGGAGAGCCGGGAATCCGCTCCAGGACGTTCATCGCGGCGAGCCGGTCGATGTCGTCGGCGGACAGCGACCGCCCGGCCCGCCGCTCCAGCTCGGCGCGGCTCGCGTCGTCCGCCGAGTCGGGAGCCCAGGAGGCGACGACGGCCCGGTGGATGGCGAGGTCGTGGGCGCTCAGGTCGGCCGGCAGCTGCTGGAGGTAGCGCTCGATCGCGGCCAGCGTCATCCCGTGGTGCTGCAACTCCTCGATCAGCGCGAGCCGGGACAGATGGGCCGGCCCGTAGTGCCCGACCCGGCGCGGCCCGATCACGGGCGGCGGCAGCAGCCCCCGGGTGCTGTAGAACCGGATGGTCCGCACGGTGACGCCGGCCCGCGCGGCCAGCTCGTCAACCGTGAGTGTCGGCTTCTCGGTCTCCGTCGCCATGCCGGCGCCTCGCCTCCCCCGTGTCACCCGGCCGCCCGGGTGCGCGGCCCTGTCCAGTGCAACAGTATTGCTGTCTCACCAATACTGCTCAATATCGACCGGAGCTGAACGAGGAAACACCCCGGCCGACCGGCGGGTGCCGGACGGCCGGGGTTGCAGGTGGCGCGTCGGCTACGGCGTGCGGCCGGCCTGGAGAGGGTAGTGGTCGCTGAGGTTCGTGTACGTGTAGTTCGTTCCCCAACTGCTCACCGTCCAGGGCGCGGTGGACTCCTGCACCACGTTGTTGTTCCAGCCCGACGGGCGCGCGTGGCCCGCGAGGTGGAGGACGTGGTCGAGGTCCTCGCTCGGGTCGGTGGGGTAGCGGTAGTGGGCGATCGAGTTCTCGGCGGTGTCGAAGGAGTACGCGTGGCCCGTCCGTGAATCGGCGCCCACCAGGCCGCTGTTGGCGAGCATCGAGGCGTACTCGGAGCCGTGCGAGTCCACGTTGAAGTCGCCCGCGACCATCACCTCCTCGCTCGCCGGAATGTTCTTCGCGTCGAGGAAGGACTTGATCGCCTTGAACTGGAGGGCGCGGTCCTTGGCCGCCTCGCCCGCGCCGCACCCGGAATCCGTCGACTGGGTGTGGGTGCCGACGACGTGCACCTTGGTGCCGTTCACGTCCAGCACGGCATAGACGAAGCCCTTGTTGGAGTACCAGTCGGAGCCGCAGGCGTCCTTGTAGACGTACTGCTCCTTGTGCAGGATCGGCCACTTGCTCAGCAGGGTGACCCCGCCGTCCTCGGGGGTGGTCGAGGAGTACGACCCGCCGGTCGCGTCCCAGCCGTCCTTGCTGCGGCCCACGACGGGCGTCTGGTACGGGTACTGGGCAGAGGCGTTCCGCTTCAGCGCGTCCGAGGCCGAGTTGTCGAACGCCTCCTGGAGAACGACGACGTCGTTGCCCTGGAAGAAGGGGGCTGCGGGGATCGCCTGGGCCCGGTGGTCCTGGCCCCAGTTCGGGTACAGGGTCTGGCTCATGAGGAACGTGTTGTACGTCAGCACCTTCAGCCGGGGCGGCTCGGCTGCGGCGGCAGGAGCGGGGGTGGCCGCCGCCAGCGTGACGGCTGCGAGCGCGGCGGCGAGGGCCGCTCCGGGGGCCCGGCGGAGCGAGGAGTGCGGCACGTGAACTCCTGTGTCTGGAGTGGGGATTTGGACCGGCGCGCACATCAAAGCAGCTGCGGTTACCTAGAGGTAACCTCGGTGCGCCCACTGTCTTACCCCTGTCGTACGATCAGGAGTACGAACGCTCGGGCAACACCAGTCACGGGCGTGTGCGCGAGAGAAGGTGCCAAGGCGTGAAGCTTCTCCCCATGAATGTGGGCCCCCTCAATCCCACGGTCCCCGATCTCCTGATCGGTCTTGTCCTGTTCCTGCTCTGCTTCTGGATGATGGCGGGCGTGCTGCTGCCCCGCATCAAGCGGACGCTGGAGCAGCGCGAGGCGCTCACGACGGGCCGCTCGCGCGAGGCCGAAGCCGTGCTCGCGGAGGCCGCCGAGGTGCGGTCCCAGTACGAGGCCGAGCTCGCCGGGGCACGGCACGAGGCGGCCCGCATCAGGCAGCAGGCCAAGGAGGAGGGCGCAGCGGCGATAGCCGCCGCCCGCGCCGAGGGCAACCGTGAGCGCGACGAGATCCTCACCGCCGGCACCGCGAAGATAGCCGCCGCCCGAGCGGCCGCCGAGGGTGAACTGCGCCCGTACGTCGAGGAGTTGGCCGCCGAACTCGCCGGCCGCATCCTCGGCGAGCCCCTGCCGACCCCGGCCGGCCGCTGAGTCCGCCCGCCGAGCGCCCCTGGTGAACGGGCTTCACCGGGGGCGCGGGTGGGGTGCGCGCCGCAGGCCCGCGGCCCGGCGCTCTTGAGAATCCTGGGGACGGCAGGGTGGGGCTGATGAAGGGCCTTGCGTCCCGCCGTGGCTTCGGCAGAGCTGCTCCCTGCCGGACCCCGCGTGCCGCTGTGACCTGGGGGATTGCATACTGGAATCCCTACAAACACGGCAGTGCACCAGGGACCCGTCAGCCCCAGGGAGACCAGAGCCATGAGTCGCCGCGACGCCGCGCCCGTGCCGCCTCCGCCCGGTGGCGTGCTGTGGAGCCTGGCCGGGGACATCAGGATGCTCCTCACCCTGCCCGCCGCGCTCACCATGCAGGTGGCGCACCCCGCGGTCGGGGCGGGCGTGGACGAGCACTCGGTGTTCCGTACCGACCCGTGGGGCCGCGGAGAGCGCTCGCTGCGCTCGCTCCAGCTCTGGGTGTACGGAGGCGAGCAGGCCGCCAAGGAGGGGCGCCGGCTCCGGGAACTCCACAAGACGATCCAGGGCACGGACGCCACCGGCCGCCGCTACCACGCGCTCACCCCCGCCTACTACGCGTGGGTGCACGCCACCGGATACCCCGTCTACGCACACGCCCAGCAGTACATCGGGCGCCCCTTCACCGACGCCCAGCACCGCAAGCTGTACGCGGAGTGGCTCCAGGTGGGCCGGATACTGGGGATAAGCGACCGGGACATGCCGGCGACCATCGAGGAGTTCTGGCCCTACTACCGCAAGGTCCTCGCCGACGAGATACGTACCAACGTCGTCGTCGAGGAGCTCGTCGCCACCGACCGCCCGGTCCCGGCCCCCGACCGCGGCCCGCTGCTCCTGCGCCTCCTCCTGAGAGCGCTCTGGCCGGTGCTGTTGCCGCCGCTCGCGCGCTTCCGCCGGTTCGTCACCATCGGTTTCATGCCGCCGGACGCGCGCGAGGCGATAGGCCTCGACTGGACGGACGAGCAGGAGCGGAAGCTGCGCCGCTTCGGCCGGGTGGTGCGCGCGGTCGTGCCGGTGCTGCCCGAGCGGCTGCGCTATCTGCCGCTCGCCCGCCGTGCGCGTGCGGAGTTCAGGCGCTCGGCGCGCTCCCGAACCTGAAGCGCCGTCCCCGCCTCACGCGGAGGCGCGTCGCACCAACACCGTCGGCGTGATCACCGAGGCAGGCGGGGACACCTCGGTGCCGCCCTGGTCGAGGCCGCGCAGCAGCAGCCGCGCCATGAGCCGGCCCATCTCCTCGACCTCTTGGCGCACGGTCGTCAGCGGCGGATCGGTGGCCTCCGCGACCGAGGCCATGTCATCGAACCCGACCAGCGCGACATCCTCCGGCACGCGTCGGCCGCGCTCCCGAAGCACCCTCAGTGCGCCCGATGCCATCAGGTCGTTGGCGGCGAACACGGCGTCCAAGTCCGGTCGGCGCGCGAGCAGTTCGGCCATCGCACGGGCCCCGCTCTCGGCCGTGAACGCGCCCTGCGCCACCAGTGCCGGACTGGCTTCCGGGAGTACGTCGCGGTACCCGTCGAGTCGGTCCGTCGAGGCGGTCTGATCCAGCGGGCCCGCGATGTGGGCGATGCGCTCGCGCCCGATGGACAGCAGATGGCGCACGGCCTCACGCGCGCCACCCCGGTTGTCGGCATCGACGTACGGAACGGCGGTCGGAAAGCCGGGCCGCCCGCCGAAGACCGTCAGCATCCCGGCCCCGCGCGTGATCGCGGGCAGCGGATCCTCGTCGTGCAGCGAGAAGGCGAGCGCCCCGTCGACATGACCACCCGTCAGATAGCGGGAGATGCGCCCGTAGTCGTCCGGGCCTTCGACCAGGAGCAGCACCAACTGGGCGTCGTGGGCGGCGAGTTCCTTGCTGATGCCGCGGATCTGCTGGGAGAAGAAGGGGTCGGAGAAGAACCGGGTCTCGGGCTCGGCCACGATCACGGCGACCGCGCCGGTGCGGCGGGTGACGAGCGAACGGGCCGCCTGATTGGGGATGTACCCCAGCTCCTCGACGGCCTGCCGCACCTTGTCGACCAAGGGTGGCCGCACCCCCGCACCGCCGTTGATCACCCGGGACGCCGTCGCCCGGGACACCCCCGCGTGCGCCGCGACGGCTTCGAGCGTGGGGCGCGTCCCGAAGTACTGCTCGGTCAAGGCGGGTTCTCCCATCGGCGGATCGTCGGCGATCCCTCGGCGGAACTGCGTTGCCGGGCAGCGTATCGGGTGTCCGGAGCTCCGTGGAGAGAGCGCTCTCAGCTCCTCACGACCGGAAGCCTCCCGTCCCGGCCTCGCTCCCTGAGAGCGCTCTCAATCCTTGGCGGCTCCGAGCCCTCGTCCCGCCTCAACCCCCTGAAAACGCTCTCAGGGCTCTGAGGGCTCAGAACGTGCCGAAAGCCGGGGCGGCGGGCGCGAGGAACCCTCCGGCCCAGGCCACCCCGGCCCTCCTGGTCGTCTCAGTGCTGGTCGGGCACCTGGTGCGATGCTGCGATCTGCTTCCACGACTTGGGCTCAACCGGCTTGACCGTCTTGGCCGACGGGGAGGCGGCGACCCCCGCTCGCGGACCGAACTTGGCCTTCGCCGCAGCCGAGTTGGACGGCTTCGCAGGCTGGAAGAGCCAGGTGTCGAAGAGCTCGGCCAGCGGCTTGCCCGAGATCTTCTCGGCGTACTTCACGAAGTCGCCGACCGCCGCGTTGCCGTAGGCGTGCTCGGCCGGCCAGCCCTTGAGGATCTTGAAGAAGGCCGCGTCGCCGACCGTGTTGCGCAAGGCCTGGATGGCGACGGCACCGCGGTCGTAGACGGCGGCGTCGAACTGCTTGTCCGGGCCCGGGTCGCCCGGCTTGACCTTCCAGAACGGGTCGTCGGCCGGGTGCTGCGAGTACACCCAGTCCGCCAGCTGCTGCGCGGTGCCGTCGCCCTCCTTCTCCGACCAGAGCCACTGGGCGTAGGACGCGAAGCCCTCGTTGTCCCAGATGTCCTTCCAGCCCTTGACGGAGACGTCGTCGCCGTACCACTGGTGCGCCAGCTCATGGACAACCACGGACACGTTGGCGCCGTTGGCGAACTGCGCCGGGCTGTAGAACGGCCGTGTCTGCGTTTCGAGGGCGAAGTGGCTCGGCACGTTCGGGACGTAGCCGCCGACCGCGTTGAAGGGGTACTTGCCGAAGACGCTTTCAAGCCACTCCGTGACGTCCTTCGAGCGTTCGATGCTGGCGCGCGCGGCGTCACCGTTGTCGCCGAGGTCCTTGCTGTACGCGTTCAGGACCGGCAGCCCGCTCGCGGTCTTGTCGGTGGTGATGTCGAACTTGCCCACCGCGAGCGTCGCCAGGTAGGAGGCCTGCGGCTTGTTGGAGCGCCAGTTGTACGTCGTCCAGCCCAGCTTCGAACTCTGCGACTGCAGAACGCCGTTGCTGATCGCCTGGGTGCCGTCGGGCACCTTGACCGACACGTCGTACGTGGCCTTGTCCAGCGGGTGGTCGTTGGACGGGAACCACCACACGGCCGAGTCCGGCTCCTGGGCCGCCACGCCGCCGTCCGGGGTGCGCTGCCAGGCCGTCCAGCCGTCGACCTTCAGCTCGGAGGGCTTGCCCGCGTACTTCACGACCACGGTGATGGACTTGCCCTTCGGCAGCGGCGTGGCCGGGGTGATCTCCAGCTCGTGGCTGCCCGACGTGGCGAACGTGGCCTTGGCGCCGTTGACCCGCACTTCGCTGACGGCGAGACCGAAGTCCAGGTTGAAACGGGAGAGGTCCTGCTGGGTGGTGGCGAGCAGCGTGGCCGTGCCCTCAAGGAGGTCGGTGGCGGGCTGGTACCTGAGCTTCAGGTCGTAGTGCGAGACGTCGTAGCCGCCGTTGCCGCTGGCCGGGTAGTAGGGGTCGCCGATGCCCGGGGCGCCCGGAGTGAAGTCCGCGGCCGATGCCGGGATCACCAGCAGCAGGGAGGCGGCGAGCACGCTCGGGGCGATGATTTTGCGGTGCACGAAAAGCTCCAAGTCGTCAGTGTCGTCGTGGGGTGAACGATGGTGAACGATCTCCTCGGACCCTATTCAGCCCCTGCCGTCCCGGTCATGTCCATGGCTCCTGCTGTCACACGATCGCCATTCGGCCGACATGTTGACTTGTGCGGCTTCGTTCGCTTAAGTGCCTCGACTGCCCTCTTTTGCGCGGGAGTTGACCGGAGTACCTTCCGCCCCATGCCGATACGCGCGCGGGGCACCCGCCACAGGTCAAGATCCCTCAGATCGCTCGTCCTCGCGGCCGTGGCCGCCCTCGCGGCGGTGCTCCTCGCCCCGGCGGGCGCGCAGGCGGCCCGTGCCGGGGAGAGCCAACCGGTCTACTCCTACCAGAACGCGATACGCGAGGCCGTCTGGGTCGACACCGGCCTGGACGGCGACGGGGACGGGAAGAACGACCGGGTCGCGGTCGACATCGTCCGGCCGCGCGAACCCGCGCAGCAGGGCCGCAAAGTGCCGGTCATCATGGACGCCAGCCCCTACTACTCGTGCTGCGGCCGCGGCAACGAGAGCCAGCTCAAGACGTACGACGCCAACGGCAACGTCGTCCAGATGCCGCTGTACTACGACAACTACTTCGTGCCGCGCGGCTACGCCTTCGTCGGCGTGGACCTGGCCGGAACCAATCGCTCGGACGGCTGTGTCGACGTCGGCGGCCCCTCCGACGTCCTGTCCGCGAAGGCCGTCGTCGACTGGCTGAACGGCCGGGCCCGCGCCTACACGACGCGTACGGGCACCCAGCGCGCCACCGCCGGCTGGACCAACGGCCGCACCGGCATGATCGGCAAGAGCTGGGACGGCACCATAGCCAACGGGGTCGCCGCCACCGGTGTCGAGGGCCTCAGGACGATCGTGCCGATCAGCTCGATCTCGTCCTGGTACGACTACTACTTCGCCAAGGGCGCGGCGCTCTACGACGGGGGCCCGGCCGACCTCGCCGGCTACGTCGACAGCCCGGCCGCGCAGGCCCGCTGCGCCGCGGCGCAGCAGAAGCTCGTCGACGGATCCCCGCGCAACGGGGACTGGACGAAGCTCTGGACCGACCGGGACTACGCGAGCCACGCGGACAACGTGAAGGCCAGCGTGTTCGTCGTGCACGGCATGCAGGACCTCAACGTGCGGACGAAGAACTTCGGCCAGTGGTGGGACGGGCTCGCCAAGAACGGGGTGGAGCGGAAGATCTGGCTGTCGCAGACGGGCCACGTCGACCCGTTCGACTACCGGCGTGCCGAGTGGGTGGACACCCTCCACCGGTGGTTCGACCACTACCTCCTGGGCTACGACAACGGCATCGAGCGGCAGCCGATGGCCGACATCGAGCGCCACCCCGACCAGTGGAGCACCGACAAGTCGTGGCCGCCGGCCGGCACCACGGCGACCGTGCTGCACCCGGTGAGCGGCCCGGCTCCGGGCGTCGGCGGGCTCTCGCTGAAGGCCGCTCCGGCCGGGACGACCTCGACCTTCACCGACAACCCGGCCCTGGACGAGACCAGTTGGGCCGCTTCGATCGACAAGTCCACACCCGACAAGGCGGGTTTCGTCACCCAGCCGCTGACCAAGGACCTGCGGGTGTCCGGCTCGTCCAAGGTGACCGTCACCGCGACGCCCACCACGAGCAGCGCCCACCTCTCGGCGGTCCTCGTCGACCTCGGGCCCGACACCATCCGCAACTACGCCGGCTCCGGCGAAGGCATCCTCACTGGCACCGACCGCACCTGCTGGGGCGCGAGCACGGCCGGTGACAGCTCCTGCTACCTGACGACCTCGGCGGACAAGACCGATGTGGGCTACACCGTCTTCAGCCGCGGCTGGGCTGACCTCGGCCACTACGCCTCCGCCGGCAAGGGCGTCCCGCTCACCCCGGGCAAGCCGTACACGATCACGCTCGACCTGGCCGCCACCGACCACGTCGTACCGGCCGGGCACCGACTCGCGCTGATCGTCGCGGGCACCGACAATGGCCTCATCGAGCCTCCGACGAGCAAGCCGACGCTCACCGTGGACCTCGCGCGAACAGGCGCCACGGTGCCGTTCGGCGGTGGCGCCGGGGCGTTCGCTCGGGCCACGTCCGGTACGCACGGGCAGATAGGCGGGCCTTCGGCGGCGCCGAAGGGTGTTCCGGTGCCGCGGATGACGCAGCGGCTCCCCGGGGACGTCCCCCGATGAAGGCGCGTCTGGTGGCGCTCGGGGTGACGGCGGCCGTGCTCGCCGTCCCCCTGGCCACCGCGCCCGCCACGGCCCGGTCCACCGAGCCCCGCACCGGCTTCGAGGTCAGTGACGGGGCGCGCTGGACCGGCCAGCCGGAGGAGCAGGACTTCCTCGCCGCCGTCGACCGGCTCAGCGAGCGGACCTCGGTGCGCCGGATCGGCACCACCCGCCAGGGGCGCCCGCTGCAGGAGGTGCGCATCGGCGGCCGGCACACGTCCAGCACCGTACTCCTCGTGTGCAGCCAGCACGGTAACGAACCGTCAGGCCGCGAGGCCTGCCTCAGCACGCTCCGCGACCTCGCCCTGACCAAGGACCGGGCCACGCTCCGCTTCCTGGAGCGCACCACCGTCCTGGTCATCCCGACCGCCAACCCGGACGGCCGGGCCGCCGACACCCGCGAGAACTCCGAAGGCGTCGACATCAACCGCGACCACATCGCGCTGAAGACGGCCGAAGCGCGGGCCACCGCCTCGGTGCTGCGCGACGAACACCCCGATGTCGTCTACGACTTGCACGAGTACGGCGCGACTCCCGGGTACTACGACAAGGACCTGTTCGACCTCTGGCCGCGCAACCTCAACACCTTTCCGATGGTGCACGAGGAGGCGCGGACGCTGTCCGGCGACTACGTCCGCGATGCCACGCAGGGCGCGGGCTACCGCACGGGCACCTACGGCATCTGGACCGACCCGGTCACCGGCGACCCCGTCAAACAGGTCGCCGGTGACGGCCAGGAGCGGATCCTGCGCAACACGGCGGGCATCAAGCACGCCGTCGCGCTGCTCATCGAGAGCCGGGTGGATCCGATGACCGATGCGGAGAAGGCCGACCCGGCCGTCAACAACCGGCGCCGCGTCGACTCCCAACTGACCGGTCTGGGCGGCCTGTTCGACTTCGTGGCGGATCGTCGAGGGCGCATCGAGGCGGCCACGGGCGCGGCGCGCGCCGCCGGATACCGCGACCAGGGGCCCGTCTATCTGGGCGGCGCCGACAATACGCCGCCGACCCCGGCGGAAATCCTCCGCGACCCACCGTGCGGCTACCGCCTGAGCCCCGCCCAGTACGCACAGGTCAAGGAGCAACTCGCGCTGCACGGCGTGCAGGTGAGGCGCACCGCCGACGAGGGGGCCATCGCCCCGCTGCGCCAGTCGCTGCGCGACCTGGTGCCCCTGCTGCTCGACGGCCGCGCCCAGTACCACCTGACGGCCGCCGAGCCCGTCGAACGCTGCTGAATCAGCGGGAGGAGCAGGGAGCGGAGGGGGCCGTGGCCAGCGCCGCGGCCTCCTGCGCGCAGCCCCAGGCGACCGTCACCCCGGCCCCGCCGTGCCCGTAGTTGTGCACCAACACCCATCCATTGGAGGCGAGTTGGCGCTCTACCCGCACACCCGCGTCGCGTACCGGGCGCAATCCCACGCGGTGGCCGAGCACTCGCGCGTCCGCGATCTCGGGGTGGATTCGCGCACAGCCCGCGATGATGCGCCCGGCCGTCGCCGGGTCGGGCGTCAGGTTCCCGTCGTCCTCCTGCGCGGTGCCGCCGAGCAGCAGCCCGTACGGCTGGGGCATGAAGTACGTCGACTCCTCGCCGGCGTCCTCCACCGCGGTGTACCACTCGCGGATCCCCGGATTCTCGACCACCACCAACTGGCCCCGCACGGGCCGTACTTGGGGATCAGGCACCAGGTGGCGCGCGCCGAGTCCCGTGCAGTTGACCACGATCGGCGCGTCCGGAAGGCGCTCGACGTCCCGGACCTCCACCGCTCCGCCCGCTTCGATGAGGCGCCGTTCCAGCCAGTCCAGATGTGTCGGCATGTCGATCAGCGGGAGCCTGGCCCGCAGTCCCTCCGGGCCCTCGCGGAGCCCGGGCACCTGGGCCGCCCACGGCCCGAGGCCGTCGAGCCGCGCCCCGGCGTGCAGCCCCTCGGTCAGCCGCACCCCGGTCTCCTCCGCCTTGAGCGCCAGCTCCTCGTACACCCGCAGCGAGGCGAGTGCCCAGTCGCCGACGCGTTCCTCGGGCTCGATGCGGTACGGCCACCACAGCCCGCCGGCCACGGCCGACGTCGAATCCCGCGCCCGCTCCCGGCACCAGACCCGGACCTGGCGGCCCGACTCCGCCAGGACGATCGCCGTCGTCAACCCGATGACCCCGCCGCCCACCACGATCACGTCGCTGCTCATGCCGGGACGGTAGCCCACCCGTGCGCTCCGGGGCAGGTGAGCGGCGGGGGCGCGAGGGTCAGCGTGCCCCGGCGTCCCGCAGTGCCGCCTCCAGTGCCCGCAGCACGGGCGCGGGCTCCTCGCGCAAGTAGAAGTGGCCGCCCGGGAATTGACGTACCGTCACCTCTGCGGTGGTGTGCTGCCGCCAGGCTTCGAGCTGCTCGCGCGGGTGGTCGGCGCTGCCGCCGAACATCGTGATCGGCACGGGCAGCGGCTCCGCTTCCCGCCAGGCGTACGTCTCCAGAATGCGGTAGTCGTCCCGCAGCCCGCCCACGACCAGCCCGCGCAGCTCCGCCGAGTCCAGGACCTCCTGCGGGATGCCGCCGTGGATCTTCGCGATCCGCTCGATGAGCTCGTTATCGGGCAGGTGGTGCAGCGGGTCGTCGACACGCACGTGGCGCAGGTGCGGCGCCGCGTAGCCGGACAGGACCAGCCGGGCGGGCAGCGGCCGGCCCGCGTCGCGCAGGGCGCGCGTGATCTCGTACGCGATGAGGGAACCCAGACTGTGCCCGAAGAAGGCGAACGGCGCCGGGCTGAGCTGGACCTCGTCGAGGAACGCGGCCACCAGCGCCTCCATCGAGGTGAATCCCGGCTCCCCGTACCGCGAGCCGCGGCCCGGCAACTGCACGGCCTGGAGCTCGGCGCCCGGCATGTCGCGGCCCCAGCGGAGGTACTCCGTGGCCGAACCCCCACCGTGCGCGAAACAGTAGAGCTTGGGGGCGCCGGGGCGCGGCGACCCGGCGATGAGCCAACGGGGCGACACGGCGGTGCTCATGGTGCGCAAACCTCCAGGGGGAACGGGCCGGTGAAATGCCGCAGCGCCACGAGTCTCGCACCGCACCCGAAACATCCGCCCGGGTTTCGGCCATCGCGGCCGTGATCAGGAGGGGGGTCTCGGTGCGCGGGCGCTCCCCCGGGGCCGCAGGCCGGGATCGGGGCCGGGCCGGGGGACGGCTCAAGACCGGGCCGGCGGACGGCTTAAGATCGGTCACCTCATGACTGCAACTCTCGTCGCCAAGGACCTCGCCGCCGGCCACGGCGACCGCACCCTGTTCGCCGGGCTCGACCTGGTGGTCGCCCCCGGCGACGTCATCGGCCTCGTCGGACCCAACGGCGCGGGCAAGTCCTCCCTGCTCCGCCTGCTCGCCGGGCTCGACACCCCCGAGCAGGGCGAGCTGCGCCTGTCCCCGCCGGGCGCGAGCGTCGGCCACCTTCCGCAGGAGCCCGACCGGCGCCCCGGCGAGACGATCCGGGCCTTCCTCGCCCGGCGCACCGGAGTCGCCGCCGCCCAGGAAACGATGGACGCCGCGACCCAGGCCCTGGTCGACGGAGCCCCCGGCGCCGACGACGCGTACGCCGACAGCCTGGAGCGCTGGCTCGCGCTCGGCGGCGCCGACCTCGACGAGCGGGCCGAGGAGGTGGCCGCGTCCCTCGGCCTGACCACCGGCCTCGACCAGCCCATGACCGCGCTCTCCGGCGGCCAGGCCGCCCGCGCCGGACTCGCCTCGCTGCTCCTGTCCCGCTACGACGTCTTCCTGCTCGACGAGCCGACCAACGACCTCGACCTGGACGGCCTGGAGCGCCTCGAAGCGTTCGTGAAGGGACTGCGGGCCGGCACGGTCGTCGTCAGCCACGACCGCGAGTTCCTCGCCCGCACCGTCACCAAGGTGCTCGAACTCGACCTCGCCCAGCAGCAGATCAACCTGTACGGCGGCGGCTACGAGGCCTACCTCGAAGAGCGCGCCACCGCCCGCCGGCACGCCCGCGAGGACTTCGAGGAGTACGCCGACAAGCGCTCCGCCCTCGAAGGCCGCGCCCAGATGCAGCGCTCCTGGATGGACAAGGGCGTCAAGAACGCCCGCCGCAAGGCCACCGACAGCGACAAGCTCGGAAAGAAGTTCCGCAGCGAGTCCAGCGAGAAGCAGGCCGCCAAGGCCCGCCAGACCCAGCGCATGATCGAGCGCCTCGACGTGGTGGACGAGCCCCGCAAGGAGTGGGAGCTGCGCATGGAGATCGCCGCCGCGCCCCGCTCCGGCGCGGTCGTCGCGACGCTGAACGGCGCCGAGGTCCACCGTGAGGGCTTCACCTTCGGTCCCGTCTCGCTCCAGATCGACTGGGCCGACCGCGTCGCCATCACCGGCGCCAACGGCTCCGGCAAGTCGACCCTGCTCGCGGCCCTCCTCGGCCGGCTGCCGCTCGACGCGGGCCAGGGAGCGCTCGGCTCCGGCGTCGTCGTGGGCGAGGTCGACCAGGCGCGCGGCCTGTTCCTGGGCGAGGAGTCGCTGCTCGACGCGTTCTGTGCGGCGGTCCCCGACACGGAACCGGCCGAGGTGCGCACCCTGCTCGCCAAGTTCGGGCTGAAGGCACACCACGTGCTGCGGCCCGCCGGTTCGCTCTCGCCGGGCGAGCGCACCCGCGCGGCCCTCGCGCTGCTCCAGGGCCGTGGCGTCAACCTCCTCGTCCTGGACGAGCCGACCAACCACCTCGACCTGCCCGCCATCGAGCAGCTGGAGTCCGCGCTCGACTCGTACACCGGCACCCTGCTCCTGGTCACCCACGACCGCCGGATGCTCGACGCCGTGCACACCACCCGTCGCCTGGAGGTCGCGGACGGGAAGGTCAGCGAACACTGACACCCCTGACTGCCGGGCCGTGCGGACGTGTCCCTTCGCGACTGCGATTCGCGGTGGCCCGAGCGTACGGTGGTCGGGTGCACCGCGACCGACTGCAGGCCGTCCTGGAAGCGCTGCCCAGGGCGGCCATCGTCCAAGGCGGCGACGACATCGTGATCGCCGTCAACCGGCGTTTCATCGACATGTTCGCCCTCGAAGGCCGCGTCGAGACCACCCCGGGCGCGCCGCTCGGCCCCGTCGTCGACGCCGTGTGCGACACCTTCGCCGAACGTCCCGCCTGGGTCGTCGACACCACCCACGCCATCGCCGCCCGGCACATCCACCGGGCGGCCGAGATCCCGCTCACCGACGGCCGCGTGATCCGGCGCGACGTGGAGCCGCTGTACGACGCGGACGGCGTGCCCTTCGGCTCGCTGTGGACCGCCGAGGACATCACCGAGGACAAGCGCCGCGAGCACGCCCTGGAGCGGGACAACGCGGCGCTCGCCGAGCTGGCCGGGCAGCGCAACGAGTTCCTCGCCCTCGCCTCGCACAGCCTGCGCACCCCGCTCACCTCCATCCTCAGCTTCTGCGAGCTCCTCGCCGAGCCGGCGTCCGGCCCGCTCGACGCCGACCAGCAGGCCCTCCTGGCCGCGATCCGGCGCAACGCCGCACGGATGGAAGGTGTCATGACCACGCTCATGAACACGGCCCGGCTGCGCAGCCCGCAGCTGAAGCTGGAGTTCGACCGGGTGGACATCGCGCGGATGCTCCAGCACGCGGTCCTCGACCGGATGTCCACCACCTCGCGGGCCGGGGTGTTCGTGGCGCTGCGCTGCGCCGAGGGCCCGCTGCTCCACGGCGACGAGCACCGTCTGGAGCACGTGCTCGCCAACCTCCTGGAGAACGCCGCCAAGTTCACCCCGCCCGGCGGACGCATCGACATCGACGCCGCCCCGCACGGCGACCAGTGGCACATCGACGTCGCCGACACCGGGATCGGCGTGCCCGAGCAGTACCGCGAAGAGATCTTCTCCGGCTTCGTACGCGCCCCCAACGCCGAGACCGGCGGCTTTCCCGGCACCGGCCTCGGCCTCACCATCAGCCGCGAGATCGTGCGCCGACACGGCGGCGAGCTCACCGTCTCGGCCGCCGAGAGCGGGGGAGCGGTGTTCGGCATCCGGCTGCCCGTCGCGGGACCGACTGCCGAAGGGACCGGGCGGTGACGCGGATCCTGGTCGTCGAGGACGACCCGGACGTCGCGATGGCCCTGCGCATCCTGTTCACCCGGGCCGGGTACGAGGTCGTGCCCGCCGCGGACGGCCGCGAAGGGCTGCGCCGGCTCTTCGCGGACAGACCCGACCTCATGGTCCTGGACGTCGGCCTGCCGGAACTCGACGGCTGGCAGGTCCTGGAGCGCACCCGCGACATGACCGACCTGCCCGTGCTGCTGCTCACCGCCCGCGGCGCCGAGACCGACCGGGTACGGGGTCTGCGCGCCGGGGCCGACGACTATCTCCCCAAGCCGTTCGGCAACGAGGAACTGCTCGCCCGCGTCGAGGCCCTGCTGCGCCGCACCTCGCCCGCTCGCTGGGCCGGGGCCCTCCACGACGGAGCCCTGCGCCTCGTGCCCGAACGGCGCTCGGCCCTCTGGCGAGGCGAGGAGGTGCGGCTCAGCGACATCGAGTACCGGCTGCTCCAGGTCCTGGTTCGCAACCGGGGCCGCGTCGTCAGCACCGATCAGCTGCTCGACCAGGTCTGGGACGACCCCCAGGGCATCGGCCGCGAGCGGGTGAAGTTCGCGGTCCTGCGCGTACGCCGCAAGCTCCAGCAGGCGGCGGGCAGCCTTGAGTCCGACCCCCTTGAGGCGGTGCGGGGGCTCGGCTACCGGTACCGGGGGGATCAAGAGGCCTGAGCTCCGGCTCCGCTGCCGGTACGGGGCGAAGGTCCCGGCCGCGCGGGGGACGAAAGACCCAAAATGCCCGATTGTCGCCTTCGCAACCGTCGGGCAACCGAACGCCATCCGGGTGCGCAACGGACACCGGGCAGCCTCAGCACGTCCCGCCGGTCCGTTCCTGGAGTTCCCGTGTCCGCCCTGCCGCCCCGCAGCATCGCCGTCGTTCTCGGCACCCGCCCCGAGCTGGTGAAGCTGACCGAGCTGATCCGTCTCCTCGGGCCCGCCGCGCACGTCGTGCACACCGGGCAGCACTACGACGAGGAGCTCTCCGGCCGCTTCCTCACCGACCTCTGCATCCCCGAGCCGACCTACCTCACCGGCATCGGCGGCCGGCCCCGCGCGGTCCAGATCTCCGCGGCCCTTGCCCAGCTCGACGCGGTGTTCTGCGCCGAGCCGCCGCGCGCGGTCGTCGTCCAGGGCGACACCAATGCGGCCCTGTCCGGCGCCCTCGTCGCCAACGCGCGCGCCATCCCGCTCGTCCACGTCGAGGCGGGGCTGCGCAGCCACGACCGGAACATGCCCGAGGAGCACAACCGGGTGCTGATCGACCGGATCGCGGACGTGCTGTGCGCGGCGACTCCGAAGAACCGGGACAACCTGCTGGCCGAGGGCATCCCGGCGGGCCGCATCGAGGTCACCGGCAACACGGTCGTCGAGGCTGTGCGCGGTCAACTCCCCACCAGCGCCCAGCGGTTCGCCGAACTCGGGCGACTCGGCCTGGTGAGTGACGGGTACGTCCTCGCCACCGTGCACCGGCCCGAGAACACCGACGACCCGGCCTCGCTGCGCGCCGTCCTCGCCGAGCTCGCCTCGCTCGCCGCCGAGCTGCCGGTGGTCCTTCCGCTGCATCCCCGCACCCGGGCCCGCGTCGAGGCGGCCGGTCTCGCGGAGCTCCTCGACCCCCTCCTGGTGACCCCGCCGCTGGGGTACCGCACCTTCCTGGCGCTGGCCCAGCACGCGGCGCTCCTGGTGTCCGACTCCGGGGGAGTCCAGGAGGAGGTCACGGTGCTCGGCCGTCCCCTTGTCGTCGTACGCAACTCCACGGAGCGGCCCGAGGCGATGCCCGACTTCGCCGAACTGGTGGGCCCCGGGCGGCAGTTGGGGGAGGCGGCGCGGCGACGGCTGGCTTCGGGCGAGGCGGGCCGGGCGCGGCTCGCCTCGCTCCCGAGTCCCTTCGGGGACGGGCTGGCTTCGCGGCGGGTCGTCGCGCTGCTGGTGGGGCTCGCGGCGCGGGGGTCCTACGCGGCGGTGGCCTGACGGGTGCGGTCCCTTCGCGCGCGGTAGCGCTGAAGCCCGCCCGCGACACCCATGAAGCCGCGCCCGCTCCCCGGCAGACGATCTCCAAGGACCCCCGCTCCATGCCCAACAGCCTCTTCCTCTTTCCCTTCTTCCTCCTCGGGTGCTTCCTGCTCTACTGGGCCGGGGCCCGTCACGCCTACCTGCGCCGGGCGCGTACCGAAGCGGGCGATCCCGGCGTGCTCGACTGGCACTTCTTCGTGCCCTGCCGGGACGAGGAGGCCGTCGTCGGCGCCACCGTCGCGCAGTTGCGGGCGGACTTTCCCTCGGCGCACGTCTGGGTGATCGACGACGACAGCGACGACCGGACCGGGGTCATCGTCGCCGCGCTCGCGGAGGACGACCGGCGCGTCCACCTCGTGCGCCGGGTGCGGCCCGACGCGCGTACCGGCAAGGGAGACGCCCTGAACGCCGCCTACGAGCAGCTCGGGGACTTCCTGCCCGCCGGGGCGGACCGGGAGCGGACCGTCGTGTGCGTGGTCGACGCCGACGGGCGGCTCGACCCGCGCGCCCTCGAACTCGTCTCGGGCCCGGCCGCGTTCGCCGACCCGGAGGTCGGCGGGGTCCAGGTCGGTGTGCGGATGCGCAATGTCGACGACGAGCGCCCGCTGCCCGACCGGGGCCGGACGGCCAACGCCTTCGCGCGGCTCCTCGTGCGCGTCCAGGACATGGAGTTCGCCGTGTCCAACGCGGGCATGCAACTGCTGCGGGGCCGCACCGGTTCGGTCGGACTAGGCGGCAACGGCCAGTTCACCCGGCTCTCCGCGCTCGACCGGATAGCCGCCGCAGAGCGCCGCCCCTGGCAGCGCGGCGCGCTCCTGGAGGACTACGAGCTGGGCCTCCAGATGATCCTCGCCGGGTACCGCGTCACGCACGTCGCCGACGCCTGGGTCTCCCAGGAGGGCCTCCCGCACGCCCGTCGACTGCTCACCCAGCGCACCCGCTGGGCCCAGGGCAACCTGCAGTGCGTGCGTTACGCGGGCCGGATCCTCTCCTCGCGCCAGTACACCGGCGCGGGCGTTCTGGAGACGCTGTACACGTTCTTCCAGCCCGTCGCGCATCTGCTCACGCTCGTGCTGTGCGCCGCGATGCTGGTGCTCGGCCAACTCGGCTCGCTCGCGATGTGGCCGCTCACGCTGATCCTCGCGGCGTTCTCCATTGGCCCGTTCGTCCTGTGGGGCCCGGTCTACCGCCGCGACCACGCGCCGGACGTCTCGCGGATCACCGGCGTGCTGTGGGGTTTCGCCCTGTGGCTGTACGCCTACCACCTGTTCGTGGTCTCGGCGCGCGGCTTCGTGCGCAGCCTGCGCGGCCGCACCGGCTGGGCCAAGACCCGCCGCAACGCCGAGCCGGTCACGGCGGGACCGGTCGCCCTGGAGGGCTGACCCACCGTCAACGAGGGGCGGGTGTACGGCAGTTGATGCCCGTACGGCCGCCCCTCGCCCATCCCTCAGCGTCCGCCGCGGCCCTTCGGGTCCAGCAGGCCCGCCTTGCGCAGGGCGTCCGCCATCGCGCTGTTCGACGGGGCCGGTGCCGAGCCGCGGCCCTGGCCGCCGCCCTGGCGGTCGCCACCACGGGCGCCGCCCTGCCGATTCCCGCCGCGGGCCTCGCCGCCACCGTTGCCACGGCGCTGCTGGCCCTCGCCCTGGCGCTGCTGCGGAGGCCGGTTGCCCTGTCCCTGACCGCCCCGCTCCCGCTTGGGCGCGCCGCCCGGCGCCGACGCGTCGTCGTCGAGCCGCAGGGTCAGCGAGATCCGCTTGCGCGGCACATCCACGTCCAGGACCTTCACCCGGACGATGTCGCCCGGCTTCACCACGTCACGCGGGTCCTTCACGAACGTCTTCGACAGCGCCGAGACATGCGCGAGCCCGTCCTGGTGCACGCCGATGTCGATGAACGCGCCGAACGCCGCCACGTTCGTGACCACGCCCTCAAGGAGCATCCCGGGCTCCAGGTCGCCGATCTTCTCGACGCCCTCCTTGAAGGTGGCCGTCTTGAAGGCCGGGCGGGGGTCGCGGCCCGGCTTCTCCAGCTCGCGCAGGATGTCGGTGACGGTGGGCAGACCGAAGGTCTCGTCCACGAAGTCGTCGGGCCGCAGCGAGCGCAGCACCCCCGTGTTGCCGATGAGGGAGGCGACCTCGCTGCCCGCCGTCTTCACCATCCGCCGCACCACCGGGTACGCCTCGGGGTGCACGCTGGACGCGTCCAGCGGGTCCTCGCCGTCCCGGATCCGCAGGAAGCCCGCGCACTGCTCGTACGCCTTCGGGCCGAGCCGCGCCACGTCCTTCAGCGCGCGGCGCGAGCGGAACGGGCCGTTGGCGTCGCGGTGCGCCACGATGTTCTCGGCGAGGCCCGAGCCGATGCCCGAGACCCGCGAAAGCAGCGGCGCGGAGGCGGTGTTGACGTCGACACCCACGCCGTTCACACAGTCCTCGACCACCGCGTCGAGCGAGCGCGACAGCTTCACCTCGGACAGGTCGTGCTGGTACTGGCCCACCCCGATGGACTTCGGGTCGATCTTCACCAGCTCGGCGAGCGGGTCCTGCAGGCGCCGGGCGATGGAGACCGCGCCGCGCAGCGACACGTCCATGTCCGGGAACTCCTGCGAGGCGAACGCCGAAGCCGAGTACACCGAGGCACCCGCCTCCGACACCATCACCTTGGCGAGGTTCAACTCCGGGTGCTTGGCGATGAGTTCACCGGCGAGCTTGTCGGTCTCGCGGGACGCCGTGCCGTTGCCGATGGCGATCAGCTCGACCGCGTGCTCCGCGCAGAGCCCGGCGAGCTTCGCCAGCGCCTGGTCCCACTTGTTCGCGGGGACGTGCGGGTGGATCACGTCCGTCGCCACGACCTTGCCGGTCGCGTCGATGACCGCCACCTTGACGCCGGTACGGAAACCGGGGTCGAGGCCGAGCGTGGCCCGGGTGCCGGCCGGGGCGGCGAGCAGCAGGTCGCGCAGGTTGGAGGCGAAGACGCGGACCGCCTCGTCCTCGGCGGCCGTGCGCAGCCGCAGTCGCAGGTCGATGCCGAGGTGGACGAGGATGCGGGTGCGCCAGGCCCAGCGGACCGTGTCACCCAGCCACTTGTCGCCGGGGCGGCCCCGGTCGGCGACGCCGAAGCGGCGCGCCACCATGTTCTCGTACGTCGAGGGGCCCGGCTCGGCGGACGGCTCCTCGGGCTCCAGGACGAGGTCGAGGACGTCCTCCTTCTCACCGCGCAGCATCGCGAGCACCCGGTGCGAGGGCAGCGCGGTGAACGGCTCGGTGAAGTCGAAGTAGTCGGCGAACTTGGCGCCCGCCTCCTCCTTGCCGTCCCGTACCTTCGCCGCCAGCCGGCCCTTGGTCCACATGCGCTCGCGCAGCTCGCCGATCAGGTCGGCGTCCTCGGAGAAGCGCTCGGCGAGGATGGCCCGGGCGCCCTCCAGGGCGGCCGCCGGATCGGCGACGCCCTTGTCCGCGTCGACGAACGCGGCGGCCGCGGCGAGCGGGTCCACCGAAGGGTCGCCGAGCAGGCCGTCCGCGAGCGGCTCCAGGCCCGCCTCGCGCGCGATCTGCGCCTTGGTGCGCCGCTTCGGCTTGAACGGCAGGTAGATGTCCTCCAGGCGGGCCTTGGTGTCGGCGGCCCGGATCTGCGCCTCAAGGGCCTCGGTGAGCTTGCCCTGTTCCCGTACGGACTCCAGGACCGCCGTGCGCCGCTCCTCCAGCTCCCGCAGATAGCGCAGCCGCTCCTCAAGGGTGCGCAGCTGGGCGTCGTCCAGCATCTCGGTCGCTTCCTTGCGGTAGCGCGCGATGAACGGGACGGTGGACCCGCCGTCGAGCAGCTCGACGGCGGCCTTCACCTGCCGGTCCCGTACGCCGAGTTCCTCGGCGATCCTGCCTTCGATGGACGTCGTCACGTTGCCGTACCGCCTTCTCGCTGAGCCTGAGGCGCCATTGTGGCAGGCGGCACCGACAACCGACGGTCAGCCCTTGCCGACGAGGTCGGCCGGGAAGCCGCCCGCCAGGGCCGCCGCCACCAGGAAGCCCTTGGCGAGTTCGGTGAGCCGGGCCACGCCCTGCGCGCCGAGGAGTTCGTAGGGGGCGAGGTCGAGGCGGTCGGTACGGTCCTCAAGGTCGGCGCGCAGTGCCACGCCCGCCTCCGTCAACTCGCCCTCCCCGTCGAGCAGTCCGCGCTCGCGGAGCCGCCCGGCCGCCGCGTCCCAGTCCGACTGCTCCCAGCCGCGCGTGGCCATGACCCACTTGCGTGCCATGCCCTTGCCGGTCGCGGTGTGGCTGACCAGTGCCTCCAGCGGGTCGAGGGACAGGTCGAGCAGCGCGGTGAGGTGCCCGTCGCCGCGGTGCTCGCGCAGCAGCGTCGTCGCGTGCCAGTAGGCCAGGTGCGGCTGGTCGGGCACGGGCAGGTCGGCGTGCGCGGCGTACAGGGGCCGGGCGTGCCGGGTGCAGCCCTCGGCGGCGCGCAGCGCGAGCCGGGCCGCCTCCGCCATCTCGTCCGAGGCGATGGCCTCCTCGCCGAGCAGGCGGCGCAGCGTGCTGTCGACGGCCCTCAGGCGTGCGGCGAGCACGGCCTCGGGGGAGGCGGTGCGCCACACCGCGGGCAGGTGCCGGGCTATCAGGTCGTGCCGGAAGTTGTAGAACGTGGCCGCCACGACCCCGGGGCCCACGGCTCCCATCGCGGCCGCACGCCCCGCGAAGTAGGCGGCGCCGGGGTCCTCGACACCGAGCCCGGCGAGCTCCTTGGTGAAGTCCGGTGAGAAGTAGACCGTGGCGTGCAGCGAGTTGAGGGGGTTGTGGCAGTGGCGTCCGGCGCGCGGCGGGAGAGAACTCATACCCAGCACGTTACCGACTGGTCGGTACGCCGTGAAGGGGTGGGTCGGGCTCGGTCGGGGATGGCAGGAAAGGTGGGGTTCTCGTCATTGCGGCCATCGCGGCCTGCCCCAAGGATGGGGGCATGACGCAGCACTCCGTCCTGGTGGTCCTCTTCGACGACGTCCAGAGCCTCGATGTGACCGGACCGGCCGAGGTGTTCGCCGCGGCGGGCCGCGTCCTCGGGGACCGCGCCGCCTACCGGCTGCGCTTCGCCTCGCTCGACGGGGCCCCGGTCGCCGCGCACAGCGGGCTGCGCCTCATGGCCGACTCCGCGCTCGCCGACGCCGGTCCTGCCGACATCCTGCTCGTCCCGGGCGGTGACGGCGCCGGCGCGCCCGACCCCCGGCTGGTCGACTGGCTGCGGGCGCACGGCCCGGACGCCCGGCGGCTCGTCTCGGTGTGCACGGGCTCGCTGCTGCTCGCCGAGGCCGGGCTGCTCGACGGGCGCAGGGCCACCACGCACTGGGCCCTGTGCACCCGGATGACGAACCGCTATCCGGCCGTGCGCGTCGAGCCGGATCCGATCTTCGTGCGGGACGGCAACGTCGCCACCTCGGCCGGGGTCACCGCGGGCATCGACCTGGCGCTGGCCCTGGTGGAGGAGGACCACGGCAGGGACGTGGCCCTGGCCGTCGCCCGCGCGATGGTGGTGTTCCTGCGGCGGCCGGGCAACCAGGCCCAGTTCAGCGCCCAGCTCGCCGCGCAGACGGCCCGGCGCGAGCCGCTGCGCGAACTCCAGCAGTGGATCACCGAGCACCCGGACGGCGACCTGTCCGTCGAGGCCCTCGCCCAGCGGGCCAGCCTCTCGCCGCGCCACTTCGCCCGCGCCTTCCACGCCGAGACCGGCACGACCCCCGGCCGCTACGTCGAGCGCGTCCGTCTGGAACACGCCCGGCGCCTCCTCGAAGAGACCCCGAACGGCGTCCAGGAGGTCTCCCGCGCGGCCGGCTACGGCACCCCCGAGGCCATGCGGCGCGCCTTCGTCAAGACGCTGGGCACGGCCCCCGCCGAGTACCGCCGCCGCTTCCGGCCCAGTCCCGCGTGACCCTCCGTAAGAAGGCAGCAGACATGCAGATCGCGATCCTGCTCTACGACCGGTTCACCGCCCTGGACGCCGTCGGCCCGTACGAGATCCTGGGCCGGACGCCCGGCGCCGAGACGGTGTTCGTGGCCGAGCGGGCCGGGCTCGTACGCAACGACAACCGGGGCAGCCTCGGCCTCGCCGCCGACCGCACGCTCGGCGAGGTGCTGCGGCCGGACGTCGTGGTGGTCCCGGGCGGCCCGGGCCAGACCCGGCAGATGGACAACGCGGCCGTCCTGGACTGGCTGCGCGCCGTCGATGCCACGTCCACCTGGACGACATCGGTGTGCACGGGCTCGCTGCTGCTCGCCGCGGCCGGTCTGCTGAACGGCCGGCGCGCGACCTCGCACTGGCTCGCCCTCGACCACCTCGCGACGTTCGGCGCGCGGCCCACCGGGGAGCGGGTCGTCTTCGACGGCAAGTACGCCACGGCCGCCGGCGTCTCCTCCGGCATCGACATGGGGCTCGCCCTGCTCGGCCGGATCGCCGGCGACGAGCGGGCCCAGGCCGTCCAGCTCCTCACCGAGTACGACCCGCAGCCGCCCTACGACGCGGGCTCGCCCGACAAGGCCCCGGCCCATCTCGTCGAGGAGTTCCGCGCCGCGAGCCGATTCGGCCCCGCAGACCAGAACTGACCGA
The DNA here is from genome assembly GCF_001279695.1 of Streptomyces sp. WM6378. GTDB lineage: Bacteria > Actinomycetota > Actinomycetes > Streptomycetales > Streptomycetaceae > Streptomyces. Next base: position 20,662 of record NZ_LGDD01000120.1, on the reverse strand, counting down.
ACCCGCAACCTCCTCAGAAGGACAGCCCATGCAGATAGCCGTCGCCCTGTACCCCGGCTTCACCGCCCTGGACGCGATAGGCCCGTACGAGACCCTCAGCCCGCTCCCCGGCGCCGAGACGGTGTTCGTCGCCGAGCAGGCCGGGCCCGTACGCAACGACAGGGGGAGCCTCACCCTGGTCGCCGAGAAGTCCTTCGCGGAGGTGACCCGGCCGGACATCGTGATCGTGCCGGGCGCCCCGCCCGAGGCCGTCGAGCCGCACCTTCAGGGCGGGCCGCTCGTCGACTGGCTGCGCACCGTCGACATCGCCTCGACCTGGACGACGTCGGTGTGCACGGGCTCGCTGCTGCTGGCTGCCACCGGGCTCCTCAAGGGCCGTCGCGCGACCTCGCACTGGCTCTCGCTCGACCACCTCGCGACGTTCGGCGTGACACCGACCGGTGAGCGGGTCGTCTTCGACCACAAGTACGTCACCGCGGCCGGCGTCTCCTCCGGCATCGACATGGGCCTGACCCTGGCCGGGATGATCGCCGGGGACCGGCACGCCCAGGCCGTGCAGCTCCTCATCGAGTACGACCCGCAGCCGCCCTACGACGCGGGCTCGCCCGACAAGGCGCCCGCCGACCTGGTGGAGCACTTCAGGACGAAGGGCCTGCCTCGGGGCTGAGGTGCCAGGTGAAGCGCGGAGTCCGGCGCTCCAGGAACGCGGCGACGCCCTCCGCGGTGTCGCCGCTGCCGCGCTCCTGCTCCGCCCAGTGGGCGTCCCGGTCGATCCGGCCGTCCGCGAACTCCTTCGCCGCCGCCTGGGTGAGCTGTGAGCGCGAGACCAGGACGCGGGTGAACTCGGCCACCCGCTTGCCCAGTCCGCCCGCCGGCAGCACCTCGTCCACCAGACCCGTCCGCAGCGCGCGCTCGCTGTCGATCAACTCACCTGAAAACAACAGGTACTTGGCGGTCGATGGCCCGACCAGTGCGGCCAGGCGCCGGGTGGAGGACGCCGGGTAGACGATGCCGAGCTTCGCGGGCGTGACGCCGAAGAGCGCCCCCTCCTCGGCGAACCGCAGATCGCAGGCGGCCGCGAGCTGGCTGCCGCCGCCCACGCAGTGACCGCGCACCGCGGCCAGCGTCGGCTTGGGAAAGGCGGCCAGCGCCTCCTCGGCCCGTACCGCGAGCATCTTGGGATCGTTGCCGGGGTCGCGCAGCGTCGAGATGTCGGCGCCCGCGCAGAACGTGTCCCCGGCCCCGGTCAGCACCAGCGCCCGCACCTCCGGATCGGCGGCCAGGGCCGCGAGCAGCGGCGGCAGCGCCCGCCACATCGCGGACGTCATCGCATTGCGCTTGGCGGGGTTGCTGATGACGACGATGGCGACGCCCTCGGTGAGGCTCTGCTCCAGCTGCGGCTGCATGCGCCGGATGCTATCCGGGCACCCGAAACCTATGATCGCAAGGGGGGTCGTCGCACGCGCACCGTAAGGAGACGCTGATGGCCGGACCCAGGCACAACGTCGGGCGCGAAGGCCGGAAACTCAGCCGGAGCTTCGGGCTGCTCGCCCTGCTCGGGGCGATCCTCGTCGTGGCCGGCCTGGTGGGCCTCGGCTACACCGAGTTCGCCACCCTCACCACCATGCTGCTGTTCGGCTGGCTGCTGCTCGTCGGCGGCGTCGTGGGCCTCGCGCACGCGATCCAGTCACGCGGCTCCAGCTTCTTCTGGCTCGGCGTCGTGGTCGCCGCGCTGAACCTCGCCGCGGGCGTGGTGATCATCCGCCGCCCCGAGGGCAGCGCCGAGGCGCTCACGATGTTCGCCGCGCTGCTGTTCCTGACCGGCGGGGTCTTCCGCCTGGTGGGCAGTGTGGTGGTGCGCGGGCCGCAGTTCGGCTGGACGCTGGTGCAGGGCGCGTTCGGGGTGCTCCTGGGCGTCCTTGTGCTCGCGAACTGGCCGAGCAACAGCCGCTACGTCATCGGCTGTTTCTTCTCGCTGGCCCTGCTGTTCGACGGTCTCGGGCTGATCGCCATCGGATTGAGCGGACGCAGAATCGTCACTCTTGTGAGTGACGCCGTGACCCCCGTGGAGGCCGGAAGCGGCACACCTCCGATGTCTCCGACACCCCCGCAAGCCGTGGCAAAGCCCTCGGAGGGGGAGCAGAACCCGAAGGAGGGATGACCTTCTCTTGCATCGGGAATCAAAAAGCGGCGATAGATGCTGACTTCTGTTCAGTCGGCCGGTCCGGACCAACACACTCCACACACTCTTCAGTAGAGGGGTGTGCTGTCGAGCCGCGAGGGTGGGTGCCGGACAACATGGAGATCCGCGGGAGCCTCCCGCCCGAACCCGCCGCTCCGGCCAGGCAGCAGTCGTACGAGGGAGTGTGGCGGTTCACCGCGCCCGCCGTCGACGTCTCCGTGCCACAGGCCCGGCACGCGGTGCGAGACCTGCTGTGCCGACAGGGCGTACCGGCCCACGAGGACCTGATCCAGGGCCTGCTCCTGATCGTCTCGGAGCTGGTCACCAACGCGGTCAGACACGCGGCCCTGCTCTCGCCGCAGGTCGCCGTCGAGGTGGCGATCGGCGCCGAGTGGATCCGGGTGTCCGTCGAGGACAACCACCCCTACCGGCCCAAGGCCCTGGAGACCGACCACGGCCAGACCGGCGGCCGGGGGCTGCTCCTGGTGCGCGAGATCACCGAGGAGGCCGGCGGGGTGTGCGACGTCGAGCAGACCGCGAACGGCGGAAAGATCGTCTGGGCCGCACTCCCGCTGGCCCCGCTGCCGGGGATCACCAGCCCGCGTCGGGCCCCGTGAGCTCCTTGACCGCGGGCCGCGCCGCGTCGAGCACCGTCATGAACCACGCCGAGAACGTGGCGCGGGCGTGCCGCTCGGTGAGTTCCTCGGGCGTGACGAACGCCGTCTCGCCGACCTCCTCCGGGTCCGGCCGCAGCGGGGACTGCACCAGGCCCACGAAGAGGTGGTTGTACTCCTGCTCCACCAGGCCCGAGTCCGGATCCGGGTGGTTGTAGCGCACCGTGCCCGCCTCGGCCAGCAGCGTCGGCGAGATGCCCAGCTCCTCGTACGTACGCCGGGCGGCCGCCGCGAACGGGGACTCGCCGGGGTAGGGGTGGCCGCAGCAGGTGTTGGACCAGACGCCGGGGGAGTGGTACTTGCCGAGCGCGCGGCGCTGGAGCAGCAGCCGGCCCGCCGGGTCGAAGAGGAAGACGGAGAACGCCCGGTGCAGCTGCCCGGGCGCCTGGTGCGCGGAGAGCTTCTCCGCGGTTCCGATGGTGTTGCCGCTCTCGTCGACGAGTTCGAGCAAGATCTCTGGTGCGGCGCCCGCGGTCCCGTCCGACGAGTTGTTCGCCGTGGTGGCTGGTGTGCTCGGCATAACCATCCTTCGCTTCGGTCCTCGGCTGCCCAGTCTGCCGTACAAAAGCGGCGTGTCCGCCATTGACCGGCATCCGCATGTCCTGCCCCACGCGGGGCCCCGGGAACCACGCGTGTCAGTGGCAGAGCTTCGCCTCGTGCTCGGCGTGGCCGCCCGGCTCCAGCTGGAAGGTGCAGTGCTCGACGTCGAAGTGATCGCCCAGGCACCCCTGCAACTCGTGCAGCAGCTTCTCGTGCCCCACCGAGTCGAGCACCTCCTGGCTGACCACCACGTGCGCCGAGAGCACCGGCATCCCCGAGGTGATCGTCCAGGCGTGCAGATCGTGTACGTCCTCGACGCCCGGCAGCTCCACGATGTGCGCCCGCACCTCAGCCATGTCGACGCCCTTGGGCGCCGATTCGAGCAGCACGTTGAGGGTCTCGCGCAGCAGCTTGACGGTCCTGGGCACGATCATCAGGCCGATCACCAGGGAGGCGATCGGGTCGGCCGCCTGCCAGCCGGTGGTCATGATGACCAGACCGGCGATCACGACGGCCGCCGAGCCGAGCGCGTCCGAGAGGACCTCCAGGAAAGCGCCGCGCACGTTCAGGCTGTCCTGCTGCCCCTTCATCAGGAGCGACAGCGACACCGAGTTGGCGACCAGGCCGATCAGGCCGAAGACCACGGCCGTGCCGCCCGCGGTGTCGGCCGGCTCGACGAACCGCGAGACCGCCTCGAACAGGACGTAGCCGCCCACCCCGAGCAGCAGCAGACAGTTGGCGAGCGCCGCGAGTATCTCGGCGCGGGCGTACCCGAAGGTGCGGTTGCCCCCGGCCGGGCGGTTGGCGAAGTGGATGGCGAGCAGCGCCATCGCGAGGCCGAGGCCGTCCGTCGCCATGTGCGCCGCGTCCGCGACGAGCGCCAGCGAGTCCGCGAGCAGACCGCCGACGACCTCCACGACCATCACGGTCAGTGTGATGCCGAGTGCGATGCGCAGCCGTCCCCGGTAGGCGGCGGCCGCGGTGCCGGTCGGCGGTGGTCCGCCGTGCGTGTGTCCGTGGTCGTGCCCAGCCCCCATGAGGCCCTCCCAGATCCGTTTTCCGATCGATCCCTACGCTGTGTACGAGGGGTCAGTGAACTACGGGTAGGGGGTATGTGCAACACGGCACTGAACACCGTTGTCATGTGCTCTGACCTGCGAAAATGCTTGCAGGTCAGAGCGTCGGAGAGATCGCCGGCCCCTCCCTGGGACGCGGTCCGCGCGATCTGTGGGGCGGCGTCGTTCGAACGCGGTTTGTGGGCTGCGCCCTTGATCGACGATGATGATCGCGGCGCTCCCGCAACGGGCGCTGCCGGGCCGCCTCGGGCACAAACGGCCAGTGAATTCCCGGTTCCGTGCATCCGATAGCCTCTGCCGACGTGCCGCCCGCCCCTGTGCCGGGCCGGGCCGTCGCACTTCAGCCATGTCAGTCGCAAGGAGTGAGTTCGTCTGTCGACCGCCATCCTTACCGGTCCGCCGGTGCCCGGCTCGCAGCTCGGACCCGATCTGCTCGCGCTGGGTTTCGACGTGCAGCAGGCCTTCCTCCCCGACGATCTGCCCCGCCTCCTCGCCGAGGTTCCGACCGGTGAACGCGTCGCCCTGGTCGACCCGCGCTTCCTGGGGCACGTGCACGCGCTGCGCCTCGCGCTGACCGACCCCCGCTTCCCGGCGGCCTCGGTGTCCGGCGCCCTCACCGTCCAGGCAGAGGCCCGCCCGGCCCTCACCCGCGCCCTGGCCGGTGGCACGCAGGCGCCCGCCGCCCAGGCCGGTACGGCCTCCGTGCTCGCCGACGACATCGCCGCGGCCATCGAGGCCGACGGCGTCGCGGTGCACCACCCCGAGCTCGGCTCGCTCGTCGCGACCGTCCCCGCGGACGACGTCGCCGCGGTCGAGGCGGCCCAGGCCATCGCCGCCGTCGACGACGAGTCCGTACGCCTGCGCAATGCCGTGAAGTCCCGCGACGGCTTCTTCACCACCCACTTCATCAGCCCGTACTCCCGCTACATCGCGCGCTGGTGCGCCCGCCGGGGGCTCACCCCCAACCAGGTCACCACCGCCTCGCTGATCACCGCCCTGATCGCGGCTGGCTGCGCGGCGACCGGGACGCGCGGCGGCTACGTAGCGGCCGGAGTGCTGCTGATCCTCTCCTTCGTCCTGGACTGCACCGACGGGCAGCTCGCCCGCTACTCGCTCCAGTACTCGACGATGGGCGCCTGGCTCGACGCCACCTTCGACCGCGCCAAGGAGTACGCCTACTACGCGGGCCTCGCCCTCGGGGCGGCCCGGGGCGGCGACGACGTATGGGCACTGGCGCTCGGCGCGATGGTGCTCCAGACCTGCCGCCACGTCGTGGACTTCTCGTTCAACGAGGCCAACCACGACGCGTCTGCCAACACCAGCCCCACCGCCGCCCTCTCCGACAAGCTCGACTCGGTCGGCTGGACGGTGTGGGTGCGCCGCATGATCGTGCTGCCCATCGGCGAGCGCTGGGCGATGATCGCCGTGCTGACCGCCGTCACCACGCCCCGCATCGTCTTCTACGCGCTGCTCATCGGCTGCGCCTTCGCCGCCTGCTACACCACCGCCGGCCGCGTCCTTCGCTCACTGACCCGCCGTGCCACCCGCACCGACCGCGCGGCCCTCGCGCTCGCCGAGCTCGCCGACAGCGGGCCCGTCGCGCAGCTGGTCGCGGCCAGGGCACCCAGGATCCCGGGCCCCCCTGTGGTCGCCGCCGTCGGCGCCGCGGCCCTCGTCGCCGCGGCGCTCACGCAGCCGGTCGGCAGCCGCCAGATGATCGTCGCGGCCGTCTTCTACGCGATCCTGTCGGGCCTCGCCGTCGCCCGCCCCCTCAAGGGCGCCCTCGACTGGCTCGTGCCGCCACTCTTCCGGGTGGCCGAATACTGCACGGTCCTGATCCTCGCGGCCCGCTCGGACGTGAACGGGGCCCTTCCCGCAGCCTTCGGGCTGGTGTCCGCGGTCGCCTACCATCACTACGACACGGTCTACCGCATCAAGGGCGGCTCGGGCGCGCCGCCGAAGTGGCTGGTGCGGCTGATCGGCGGCCACGAGGGCCGCACGCTCGCGGTGACGGTGCTCGCCGCCGTCCTCGCCACGCGAGACACAGACTTCACCCTGGCGCTCACCGCCCTCGCGGCGGCCATCGCGCTCGTGGTGCTCGTGGAGTCCATCCGCTTCTGGGTGTCCTCCGGAGCACCTGCCGTACATGACGAAGGAGAAACAGCATGATTGGCCTCGTACTGGCAGCCGGTGCCGGACGGCGTCTGCGCCCCTACACCGACACGCTCCCGAAGGCCCTCGTGCCTGTCGACGGTGACACCACCGTCCTGGACATCGCGCTGAAGAACTTCGCCGAGGTCGGCCTGACCGAGGTCGCCGTCGTCGTCGGCTACCGCAAGGAAGCCGTGTACGCGCGCAAGGAGGCCCTGGAGGCCAAGTACGGCGTCGCGATCACGCTGATCGACAACGACAAGGCCGAGGAGTGGAACAACGCCTACTCCCTGTGGTGCGCCCGTGAGGTCCTCAAGCGCGGTGTGATCCTCGCCAACGGCGATACGGTCCACCCCGTCTCCGTCGAGAAGACCCTGCTCGCCGCGCGCGGCGACGGCCAGAAGATCATCCTCGCCCTCGACACGGTGAAGAGCCTCGCCGACGAGGAGATGAAGGTCATCACCGCCGACGGCAAGGGCGTCCAGCGCATCACCAAGCTGATGGACCCGGCGACCGCCACCGGCGAGTACATCGGCGTCACGCTGATCGAGGCCGAGGCCGCCGAGGAGCTCGCCGACGCCCTGAAGACCACCTTCGAGCGCGACCCCGACCTCTACTACGAGGACGGCTACCAGGAGCTCGTGAACCGCGGCTTCACCGTCGACGTGGCCCCCATCGGCGAGGTGTCGTGGGTCGAGATCGACAACCACGACGACCTGGCGAAGGGCCGTGAGATCGCGTGCCAGTACTGACGAGGCTCATCCCGTCCCCGGTTGTCGTCGACATCCGGGCCGGGGCGCTGGATGATCTGGCCGGCGTCCTCGCCGACCAGCGCATCTCGGCGTCGGGCAAACTCGCGGTGGCCATCAGCGGCGGCTCCGGGGCGGTGCTGCGCGAGCGGCTCGCCCCGGCGCTGCCCGGCGCCGACTGGTACGAGGTCGGCGGCGGCACGCTCGACAACGCGATCAAGCTCGCCGACGCGATGAAGTCGGGTCACTACGACGCGGTCGTCGGCCTCGGCGGCGGCAAGATCATCGACTGTGCCAAGTACGCCGCGGCACGCATCGGCCTCCCGTTGGTCGCCGTCCCGACGAACCTGGCGCACGACGGCCTGTGCTCGCCGGTCGCCACCCTCGACAACGACGCGGGCCGCGGCTCCTACGGGGTGCCCACGCCGATCGCCGTCGTCATCGACCTGGACGTCATCCGTGCGGCTCCGGTCCGCTTCGTGCGGTCCGGCATCGGCGACGCCGTGTCGAACATCTCCTGCATCGCGGACTGGGAGCTGTCCAACCGCGAGACCGGCGAGTCCATCGACGGCCTCGCCGCGGCCATGGCCCGCCAGGCCGGCGAGGCCGTGCTGCGCCACCCCGGTGGCGTCGAGGACGACGGCTTCCTCCAGGTGCTCGCCGAGGGCCTGGTCCTCACCGGCATCTCCATGTCGATCTCCGGCGACTCGCGCCCCGCGTCGGGCGCCTGCCACGAGATCAACCACGCTTTCGACATCCTCTTCCCCAAGCGGGCCGCGAGCCACGGCGAGCAGGTGGCCCTCGGTGCCGCCTTCGCCATGCACCTGCGCGGCGCCGTGGAGGAGTCCGCGCTGATGGCGAGCGTGCTGCGACGGCACCGGCTGCCGGTCACCCCACAGGACATCGGCTTCAGCGTCGACGAGTTCGTGCAGGCCGTCGAGTTCGCCCCGCAGACCCGCCCCGGCCGCTACACCATCCTCGAGCACCTCGACCTGTCCACCGACCAGATCAGGGACGCGTACGCCGACTATGCCAAGACCATCCGTAGCTGAGCTCCGCCCGGTCGTGCACCCCGCGGGTGTCAAGGACCGGGTCAGCGGAGAACACTGGGGCGGCCGCCTGTACATGCGCGAGATCTCCCTGCGCATCACCCGCGTCCTGGTCACCACCAAGGTCACGCCGAACCAGCTGACCTACCTGATGACCCTCAGCGGTGTCCTCGCCGCCCCGGCCCTGCTCATCCCGGGCATCTGGGGCGCGGTCCTCGGCGTCGTGGCCGTCCAGGGCTATCTGCTGCTCGACTGCGTCGACGGCGAAGTCGCGCGCTGGAAGAAGCAGTTCTCGCTCTCCGGGGTGTACCTGGACCGCGTCGGCGCCTACCTGTGCGACGCGGCGGTCCTGGTCGGCTTCGGCCTGCGCGCCGCCGACCTGTGGGGCGGTGGCCGGATCGACTGGCTGTGGGCCTTCCTCGGTACGCTCGCGGCCCTTGGCGCGATCCTGATCAAGGCGGAGACCGACCTCGTCGGCGTCGCCCGGCACCAGGCCGGTCTGCCGCAGGTCAAGGACGCGGCGGCCACACCGCGCTCGTCCGGCATGGCGCTGGCCCGCCGGGCCGCCGCCGCGCTGAAGTTCCACCGCCTGGTCCTCGGCATCGAGGCGTCCCTGCTGATCCTGGTCCTCGCGATCGTGGACCAGGTCCGGGGCGACCTGTACTTCTCGCGCCTGGGCGTCGCGGTGCTCGCCGGCATCGCGCTCCTTCAGACGGTGCTGCACCTCGTGTCCATCCTCGCCTCCAGCAGGCTGAAGTGAGCGCCCCCATGAAGGTCGGCGCGGTCGTCATCACCATGGGCAACCGCCCCGCCGAGCTGCGGGCCCTGCTCGACTCGGTCGCCAAGCAGGACGGCGACCCGGTCGAGGTCGTCGTGGTCGGCAACGGCGCCCCGGTCCCGGACGTCCCCGAGGGCGTACGCACCGTGGAACTGCCGGAGAACCTGGGCATCCCGGGCGGCCGCAACGTCGGCATCGAGGCGTTCGGCCCCTCGGGCGCGGAGGTCGACGTGCTGCTCTTCCTCGACGACGACGGGCTGCTCGCCAACCCGGACACCGCCGAGCTGTGCCGCAAGGCCTTCGCGGCCGACCCGGAGCTGGGCATCATCAGCTTCCGGATCGCCGACCCGGAGACCGGCGTCACCCAGCGCCGCCACGTCCCGAGGCTGCGCGCCGCCGATCCGATGCGCTCCTCGCGCGTGACGACGTTCCTCGGCGGCGCCAACGCCGTGCGCACCCGGGTGTTCGCGGAGGTCGGCGGGCTGCCCGACGAGTTCTTCTACGCCCACGAGGAGACCGACCTCGCGTGGCGGGCGCTCGATGCCGGCTGGATGATCGACTACCGCGCGGACATGGTCCTGCACCACCCGACGACCGCCCCGTCCCGGCACGCGGTGTACCACCGGATGGTGGCCCGCAACCGGGTCTGGCTGGCCCGGCGCAACCTGCCCGCCCCGCTCGTCCCGGTCTACCTCGGGGTCTGGCTGCTCCTCACCCTGGCCCGCAAGCCCTCGGGCCCGGCTCTGAAGGCCTGGTTCGGCGGCTTCAAGGAGGGCTGGGCGACGCCCTGCGGACCGCGCCGCCCCATGAAGTGGCGTACGGTCTTCAAGCTCACCCGGCTGGGCCGTCCCCCCGTCATCTGAGAGTCTCGGCTCTGAGACCATCGGGCGTAGTTCTTGAACACGAAAGTTTTCACTTGTGAGTGACACAACCCTGTCCCCGGCGGACCTCGCCGCCAAGCACGGGCTGTCGGTGAGCGGAGCCCGGCCCGGGCTCTCCGCCTACATCAAGCAGCTGTGGGGCCGGCGCCACTTCATCCTGTCGTTCTCGTCGGCCAAGCTGACCGCCCAGTACAGCGAGGCGAAGCTCGGCCAGATCTGGCAGGTGGCGACGCCCCTGCTGAACGCGCTCGTCTACTACTTCATCTTCGGCGTTCTGATGAACGCGAAGCGGGGCATCGACTCGAACGCGTACATCCCGTTCCTGGTCACCGGCGTGTTCCTGTTCACGTTCACGCAGAACTCGCTGATGGCGGGCGTCCGGGCGATCTCGGGCAACCTCGGCCTGGTGCGGGCCCTGCACTTCCCGCGCGCCTCGCTGCCCGTCTCCTTCGCGCTGCAGCAGCTCCAGCAGCTGCTCTTCTCGATGATCGTCCTGATGATCGTGGTCGTGTCCTCCGGCTTCATGCCGAGCATGACCTGGCCGCTGATCATCCCGGTGCTCGCGCTGCAGTTCGTGTTCAACACCGGCCTGGCGCTGATCTTCGCGCGGCTCGGCTCCAAGACGCCGGACCTCGCGCAGTTGATGCCGTTCATCATGCGTACGTGGATGTACTCGTCCGGCGTGATGTTCAGCCTCAGCACCGTACTCAAGGGCAAACCGCACTGGCTGAAGGACATCCTTCAGTGCAACCCCGCCGCGGTCTACATGGACCTGGCGCGCTACGCCCTGATGGACGGCTACGGCGGCCACTCGCTGCCCCCGCACGTGTGGGCCCTCGCGGCCGGCTGGGCGGTCGTCGTCGGTGGGCTGGGCTTCGTGTACTTCTGGAAGGCTGAGGAGCGGTACGGCCGTGGCTGAGGACATCAAGGACCGCATCGCGGTCGAGACGCGGATTCCCACCGTCATCTGCGACGACGTGCACATCGTGTACACCGTCAATGGCGGTGGCGGAGGCAAGGGCAGCGCGACCGCCGCCCTGAGCCGCATAGTCAAGAAGGACAAGACCGGCGGCGCCTCCCGGGGCATGCGCCGGGTGCACGCCGTCAAGGGCGTGTCGTTCACGGCGTACCGCGGCGAGGCCATCGGCCTGATCGGCTCCAACGGTTCGGGCAAGTCGACGCTGCTCCGGGCGATCGCCGGCCTGCTGCCGCCCGAGAGCGGCCGGGTCTACACCGACGGCCAGCCCTCGCTGCTCGGCGTGAACGCGGCGCTGATGAACGACCTGACCGGCGAGCGCAACGTGATCCTGGGCGGCCTCGCCATGGGCATGTCGCGCGAGGAGGTCAGGGAGCGCTACGAGGAGATCGTCGACTTCTCCGGCATCAACGACAAGGGCGACTTCATCTCGCTGCCGATGCGGACGTACTCCTCCGGCATGGCGGCCCGGCTGCGGTTCTCCATCGCCGCGGCCAAGGACCACGACGTCCTCATGATCGACGAGGCGCTCGCCACCGGTGACCGGCAGTTCCAGATCCGCTCGGAGGAGCGCATCCGGGAGCTGCGCAAGCACGCCGGAACCGTCTTCCTGGTGAGCCACAGCATCGGCTCCATCCGGGACACCTGCGACCGCGTGCTCTGGCTGGAGCGCGGCGAGCTCCTCATGGACGGGCCGACGGACGAGGTCGTGAAGGCCTACCAGAAGGAGTCCGGCCGCTGACATTTGGCCATCCGGCGGACAGCGGAACCCGCGGCCCCTGTCGATCAACCCCGGCAGGGGCTTCCGCGTCCTATGGTGTGGCCGGACAGTCAAGATCCCGTCAAGTTGCCAGTGTGCGGGGAAGGTTGGGCCGGATTGGAGTGTTGTTGTAATGCTCGCAACACCCCGACGTGTTGTCGGCCGTTGTACAACGTAAGCTGTACCGGTGCTGATTCGCGGCAAGTGGGGTAATACGCCCCGGGCTCCTCGCGAGACGGGTCGCCCCGTCCGGGGAGGTCAGGCGGCGTGTCCGAAATAGGATGTTTTGGGTCGGCGGTGTAGAACGGGAGATGTGACGGCCATGGCTACGGAAAATCTCCAGCTCAAAGGGACGGCCGCCGTTCCCGCGCCGGGCGGTACCCGGTGACCCCAGTGCGGGACGTGCGCACCGGATCCTCCTCGCGCGCCACGCTCGACAAGGCCACGGACGAGAACTTCCCGGTGGCCCCCTTCTTCCTGCCGCGCGCGTGGCGCGACGACCTGATGGCCGTCTACGGCTTCGCCCGGCTCGTCGACGACATCGGTGACGGCGACCTCGCCCCCGGCGGCGCCGACGCCCGCCACCTGGGCGTCGCCCCCGCCGACGCGGACGACCGGCTCCACATGCTCGACGCCTTCGAGACGGATCTGCGCCGCGTCTTCGACGCGACGCCGCACCACCCGCTCCTGAAGGCGCTGCAGCCCACCGTGCGGCGCTGCGCGCTGACCCCCGAGCCGTTCCTCGGGCTGATCGCCGCCAACCGCCAGGACCAGCGGGTCGCGCGCTACGAGACGTACGAGGAACTGCTCGCCTACTGCGAGCTTTCGGCCAACCCCGTGGGGCGGCTCGTCCTCGCCATCACCGGCACCGCGAGCCCGGAGCGCATCCGCCGTTCCGACGAGATCTGCACGGCGCTGCAGATCGTCGAACACCTCCAGGACGTCAAGGAGGACCTCGGGCGGGACCGGATCTATCTGCCCGCCGAGGACATGGCGCGGTTCCACGTCACGCAAGCCGATCTGGCCGCCCCCACAGGGAGCGCCTCGGTGCGTGCCCTGGTCGCGTTCGAAGCGGAACGCGCCGGGTCGTTGCTGAATGAAGGCACCCCCCTGGTGGGTAGCGTCCACGGCAGACTCAAGCTGCTGCTGGCCGGATTCGTGGCCGGAGGACGCGCCGCGCTCGACGCGGTCGCTGCCGCCGGCCACGACGTACTCCCGGGACCGCCCAAGCCCACCAGGGCAAGGCTGATGCGCGAGGTGGGAGCCGTCTTGCGAAGAGCGCGTAGAGAGGGGTGAGCCGGACAGTGGAGGCACAGGCACCCGTGTCCGCACCGGTACAGGCCGCATACAGCTATTGCGAGGCCGTGACCGGGCAGCAGGCGCGCAATTTCGCGTACGGCATCAGACTGCTGCCGGCCGACAAGCGGCAGGCGATGTCGGCGCTGTACGCGTTCTCGCGCCGGGTCGACGACATCGGCGACGGCACGCTGGCCGACGGCGCCAAGGAGGTGCGCCTGGAGGAGACCCGGGCGCTGCTCGGGCGCATCCGCGACGGCGGGGTCGACGAGGACGACACCGACCCGGTGGCGGTCGCGCTCGCGGACGCGGCGCGCCGGTTCCCGATCCCGCTCGGCGGGCTCGACGAACTCATCGACGGCGTCCTCATGGACGTGCACGGCGAGAGCTACGAGACCTGGGACGACCTGAAGGTCTACTGCCGGTGTGTCGCGGGTGCCATCGGTCGGCTCTCGTTGGGCGTTTTCGGTACGCAGCCGGGCGCACCGGGCATCGAACGCGCCGGGGAGTACGCCGACACGCTGGGGCTCGCGCTCCAACTCACCAACATCCTCAGGGACGTTCGCGAGGACGCCGGCAACGGGCGGACGTACCTGCCTTCGGACGACCTCGCCAAGTTCGGCTGCTCGACGGGTTTCAACGGCCCCGTGCCGCCGCCCGGCTCCGACTTCGCCGGGCTCGTCCACTTCGAAGTGCGGCGCGCCCGGGCCCTGTTCGCCGAGGGCTACCGGCTCCTTCCCATGCTGGACCGGCGCAGCGGCGCCTGCGTCGCCGCCATGGCCGGGATCTACCGGCGGCTGCTCGACCGCATCGAGCGCGACCCGGAGGCGGTGCTGCGCGGGCGGGTCTCGCTGCCCGGACGCGAGAAGGCGTACGTGGCGGTACGCGGACTGTCCGGCCTCGACACCCGGCACGTCTCCCGGCAGACCGCCAGGAGGCGCGCCTGATGCACCACGCGCACCCGGACGAAGGGCTGAGCACCATTACGCAGGCCCGACGTGCAACTTCCCGGCACGTTGATGCGTCCCTGACTGCGTCGGCCTGCCGTGCGCACCACGCCGGCGCGGCCAAAGGGGAGGGCGCATGAACGACGCGCAGCCCAAACGCGCGGTGGTGATCGGCGGCGGACTCGCCGGGATCACCGCGGCGCTCGAACTCGCCGACGCGGGCCTGGGCGTGACCCTCGTCGAGGGCCGCCCGCGCCTGGGCGGTCTCGCGTTCTCCTTCCGGCGCGGCGAGCTCACCGTGGACAACGGCCAGCACGTCTACCTGCGCTGCTGCACCGCCTACCGGTGGTTCCTCGACCGGGTCGGCGGGGCCGAACTCGCCCCGGTCCAGGCCAAGTTGGACGTCCCCGTCCTCGACGTGGCGCACCGCGGGGGCCCCCGGCTCGGCCGGCTGCGCCGCGACGCACTGCCCGTGCCGCTGCACCTCGCCCGGAGCCTGGCGACCTACCCGCACCTCTCGCTCGCCGAGCGGGCCTCCGTCGGGCGCGCCGCGCTCGCGCTCAAGAAACTCGATCCGGCCGACCCGGCCCTGGACGGCGTGGACTTCGCGACGTGGCTGGGCCGGCACGGCCAGTCGGCGCGCACCATCGAGGCCCTGTGGGACCTGGTGGGCGTCGCGACCCTGAACGCCACCGCGCCGCACGCCTCGCTGGGCCTGGCCGCCATGGTCTTCAAGACCGGGCTGCTCTCCGAGCCGGGCGCCGCCGACATCGGCTGGGCCCGTGTGCCGCTCGGCGAACTGCACGACACGCTGGCCCGCAAGGCCCTCGACTCGGCGGGGGTGCGCACCGAGACGCGTACCAAGGCCGAGGCCATCTCCCGTACGGGCAACGGCAGTTGGCAGGTCCAGCTGGCCGGCGAGACGCTGGACGCCGAGGTCGTCGTGCTCGCCGTGCCGCAGAAGGAGACGCACGACCTGCTGCCCGACGGCGCCCTCGACGAGCCGGGCAAGCTGCTCGACATCAACACCGCGCCGATCCTCAACGTCCATGTCGTCTACGACCGCAAGGTCCTGCGGCAGCCCTTCTTCGCCGCGCTCGGCAGCCCGGTGCAGTGGGTCTTCGACCGGACGGACTCCTCGGGGCTGAAGGGCCAGGGGCAGTATCTGGCCATCTCGCAGTCGGCCGCCGAGGACGAGATCGACCTGCCCGTGGCCGAACTGCGCGCCCGCTATCTTCCCGAGCTGGAAAAGCTGTTGCCCGCGGCGCGCGGCGCGGAGATCCTCGACTTCTTCGTCACCCGGGAGCGGACAGCGACGTTCGCCCCCACCCCCGGCGTCGGACGGCTGCGGCCGTCGGCACGGACCCGCGCGGACGGCCTGTACCTGGCCGGCGCGTGGACCGCGACCGGCTGGCCCGCGACCATGGAGGGAGCCGTGCGCAGCGGATTCAGCGCCGCCGGCGCCGCCCTCTCCACCCTCGGCCGCCCCCATGTTCATCCGCTTCAGGAGGCGGCATGACTGTTAGCAGTACTGGAACAAGAGGAGAGACTGTGCCGACTGTGCCTTCGGCTTCGGCGAATCCGGCTGTGGACACCGTGGACGTCAACGCCCTGCTGGAGCGGGGGCGCGCGCTGTCGACTCCGGAGCTGCGCGCGGCCGTCGACCGGCTCGCGGCTCCCATGGACACCGTCGCCGCCTACCACTTCGGGTGGATCGACGCCCAGGGCCGCCCGGCGGCCGGCGACGGCGGCAAGGCCATCAGGCCCGCGCTCGCCCTGCTCTCCGCCGAGGCGGCGGGCGCCAGTGCGGAGGTCGGGGTGCCGGGGGCGGTCGCCGTGGAGCTCGTGCACAACTTCTCGCTCCTGCACGACGACCTCATGGACGGCGACGAGCAGCGCCGCCACCGCGACACGGTGTGGAAGGTGCACGGCCCCGCCCAGGCGATCCTCGTCGGCGACGCCCTGTTCGCCCTCGCGAATGAGGTCCTGCTGGAACTCGGCACGGTCGAAGCGGGCCGCGCCACCCGCCGACTCACCACCGCCACCCGGAAGTTGATCGACGGTCAGGCCCAGGACATCTCCTACGAGCACCGCGAGCGGGTCACCGTCGAGGAGTGTCTGGAGATGGAGGGCAACAAGACGGGCGCGCTGCTCGCCTGCGCCGTCTCCATCGGCGCGGTCCTCGGCGGCGCCGACGACAGGACCGCCGACACCCTTGAGGCGTACGGCTACCACCTCGGCCTCGCCTTCCAGGCCGTCGACGACCTGCTCGGCATCTGGGGCGACCCGGACGCCACGGGCAAGCAGACCTGGAGCGACCTGCGCCAGCGCAAGAAGTCGCTGCCGGTCGTCGCGGCCCTCGCCGCGGGCGGCCCGGCCTCCACGCGGCTCGGCGAACTGCTCGCCGCCGACGCCAAGAGCAACGACTTCGACAGCTTCTCCGAGGCGGAGTTCGCCACCCGCGCGGCCCTGATCGAGGAGGCCGGCGGCCGCGAGTGGACCTCCCAGGAGGCCCGCAGGCAGCACACCATCGCCATCGAGGCGCTCAGCGCCGTCGACATGCCGGAACACGTCCGCGCGCAGCTCACCGCGCTCGCGGACTTCGTCGTCGTCCGAAAGAGATGATCGCCATTCCCATATGACTCGCAGTCGCCGGTAGGGCCCGTTGGCACGGGCCCCGCCGACGGAGACCCCAGCACAGCAGAAGTAGCAACTGCACTTGCATTAAGGGGAAGCCATGACAGCGACGACCGACGGAAGCACCGGGGCCCCGCGGCCCCGGGCCGCCGCGGCCAGTGCAACAACCGGGATCACTCCCGGCGCGGACGCGGTACTCGACGCCGCCCGGCAGGCCGCCGAGCGCGGCGTCGAGCATCTGCTGGCGAGGCAGGACGCCCAGGGCTGGTGGAAGGGCGACCTGGAGACCAACGTCACCATGGACGCCGAGGACCTGCTGCTGCGTCAGTTCCTCGGGATCCAGGACGAGAAGACCGTCCAGGCGGCCGCCCTCTTCATCCGGGGCGAGCAGCGCGACGACGGGACCTGGGCCACCTTCTACGGCGGGCCCGGCGAGCTCTCCACCACCATCGAGGCGTACGTCGCGCTCAGGCTGGCCGGTGACCGGCCCGAGGACGCGCACATGGCCCGCGCCTCGGCCTGGATCAGGGCGAAGGGCGGGATCGCGGCCGCCCGGGTCTTCACCCGCATCTGGCTGGCCCTGTTCGGCTGGTGGAAGTGGGACGACCTGCCGGAGCTGCCGCCCGAGCTGATCTTCCTGCCCAAGTGGGTCCCGCTCAACATCTACGACTTCGGCTGCTGGGCCCGGCAGACCATCGTGCCGCTCACGGTGGTCTCGGCCAAGCGGCCGGTACGGCCCGCCCCCTTCGCGCTCGACGAGCTGCACACCGACGCCCGCCGCCCCAATCCGGTCAAACCCCTTGCCCCGGTGGCGAGTTGGAACGGCGCTTTCCAGCGGCTCGACAAGGTCCTGCACGCCTACCACAAGGTGGCCCCGCGCACGTTGCGCCGCACCGCGATGCGCAGCGCCGCCCGCTGGATCATCGAGCGCCAGGAGAACGACGGCTGCTGGGGCGGCATCCAGCCACCTGCCGTGTACTCCGTGATCGCCCTGCACCTGCTCGGGTACGACCTCCAACACCCCGTGATGCGGGCCGGGTTGGAGTCCCTTGACCGGTTCGCGGTGTGGCGCGAGGACGGCGCCCGGATGATCGAGGCCTGCCAGTCCCCGGTGTGGGACACGTGCCTGGCCGCCATCGCCCTGGCCGACGCGGGCGTGCCGGCCGACCACCCCGCCCTCGTCAAGGCCGCCGACTGGATGCTGGACGAGGAGATCACCCGGCCCGGTGACTGGGCCGTACGGCGTCCCCAACTCCCCCCGGGCGGCTGGGCGTTCGAGTTCCACAACGACAACTACCCTGACATCGACGACACTGCCGAGGTGATCCTGGCGCTGCGCCGCGTCAAGCACCCGCGGCAGGCCAGGGTCGACGCGGCCATCGCCCGCGGGGTGCGCTGGAGCCTCGGCATGCAGTCGAAGAACGGCGCCTGGGGCGCGTTCGACGCCGACAACACCAGCGCCTTCCCCAACCGGCTGCCCTTCTGTGACTTCGGGGAGGTCATCGACCCGCCGTCGGCCGACGTCACCGCGCACGTCGTCGAGATGCTCGCCTACGAGGGCAAGTCGCACGATCCGCGCACCCGGCGCGGCATCGAGTGGCTGCTTGCCGAACAGGAGGCCAACGGCTCCTGGTTCGGGCGCTGGGGCGTCAACTACGTGTACGGCACGGGGTCGGTGGTGCCCGCGCTGACCGCCGCCGGGATCCCCGCCTCGCACCCCGCGATCCGGCGCGCGGTCGGCTGGCTGGAATCCGTACAGAACGACGACGGCGGCTGGGGCGAGGACCTGCGCTCGTACGGCGAGACCGAATGGGCGGGGCGCGGCCCCTCCACCGCCTCGCAGACCGCCTGGGCGCTGCTCGCGCTGCTCGCGGCGGGGGAGCGGGACGGCAAGGCCGCCGAGCGGGGCATCGCCTGGCTCGCCGAGAACCAGCGCGAGGACGGCTCCTGGGACGAGCCGTACTTCACCGGCACGGGGTTTCCCTGGGACTTCTCGATCAACTACCACCTCTACCGGCAGGTCTTCCCGCTGACCGCGCTCGGCCGCTACGTCCATGGAGAACCGTTCTCCCCCAACGGCACCAAGGGGAGTTGATGGACGCACCCCAGGCCCCGCAGCCCGTGCCGATGGTGATCGCCTGTGCGCTCACCATCGAGCGGCTCGCGCTGCGCGGCGCCCGCGGCGGCGCGGCGGGGCCGGTCACCGTGCTGCGCAGCGGCATGGGCCCCCCGGCCGCCGAGCGCGCCGTCGTCCGGACCCTTGGCGGGGACCGGATGCGCGACGCGGCGGTCATCGCCTCAGGCTTCTGCGCCGGCCTGGTCCCCGGGATGCACCCGGGGGACCTGGTCGTCGCCGAGGAAACCCGCGACCCGCGGGGCACCACGGTGTGCACCGACATCGAGGTGCTCGCCAAGGCGCTCGCCGAGGCGCTGCCGGGCCGCACGGTCCACACCGGCCCGCTCACCGGGTCGGACCACGTCGTACGGGGCCCCGAGCGGGCCGATCTGCGGGCGACCGGGGCGATCGCGGTGGACATGGAGTCCGCCGCCACGCTGTGGGCCGCCCAGCAGGCCGGACCGCGTCCGGTTGCGGCCGTACGGGTGGTCGTGGACGCTCCAGAACATGAACTCGTCCGGATTGGCACGGTGTGCGGTGGAATATCAGCCTTCCGCGTTCTTCGTGCCGTCCTTCCCGCTTTCTTTGAATGGCACCGTTCTTTGCTGCTCCCCAGGAGGTGAGCCAGATGGCCATGCCGCTTCGTCAGTCCATCAGGGTCGGGACCTATCTCTTTGAACAGAAGTTGCGGGGGCGTGAGAAGTTCCCGCTGATCGTCGAGCTGGAACCGCTCTTCGCCTGCAACCTGAAATGCGAGGGCTGCGGAAAGATCCAGCATCCGGCCGGGATCCTGAAGCAGCGGATGCCGGTGGCCCAGGCCGTCGGAGCGGTCCTGGAATCCGGTGCGCCGATGGTCTCCATCGCGGGCGGCGAGCCCCTGATGCACCCTCAGATCGATGAGATCGTGCGGCAGTTGGTGGCCAAGAGGAAGTACGTCTTCCTGTGCACCAACGCGCTTCTGATGCGCAAGAAGCTGGAGAAGTTCAAGCCTTCGCCGTACTTCGCCTTCGCCGTGCACATCGACGGGCTGCGCGAGCGGCACGACGAGTCGGTGGCGAAGGAGGGAGTGTTCGACGAGGCCGTCGAGGCGATCAAGGAGGCCAAGCGACAGGGCTTCCGGGTCACCACCAACTCGACCTTCTTCAACACCGACACCCCGCAGACCATCATCGAGGTGCTCAACTTCCTCAACGACGACCTCAAGGTCGACGAGATGATGATCTCGCCCGCGTACGCCTACGAGAAGGCACCCGACCAGGAGCACTTCCTGGGCGTCGAGCAGACCAGGGAGCTCTTCAAGAAGGCGTTCGCCGGCGGCAACCGGGCGCGCTGGCGGCTCAACCACTCGCCGCTCTTCCTGGACTTCCTGGAGGGCAAGGCCGACTTCCCGTGCACGGCGTGGGCGATCCCCAACTACTCCCTCTTCGGCTGGCAGCGGCCCTGCTACCTGATGAGCGACGGGTACGTGCCGACGTACCGGCAGCTCGTGGAGGAGACCGACTGGGACAAGTACGGCCGCGGCAAGGACGAGCGGTGCGCGAACTGCATGGCGCACTGCGGCTACGAGCCGACCGCCGTGCTCGCCACCATGGGGTCGTTGAAGGAGTCGATCCGGGCGGTCCGCGAGACCGTCCAGGGAAACCGCGGGTGATGTCATGAGCCTCGGAGAGCCGGTCTCCCTGGGGCTCCCCGCGCTGCCGGCCCGGCCGCTGGCGGTGCGTCGCCCCTCGCGGCGCATCCAGGTCGGGTCGGTGGCGGTCGGCGGGGACGCACCCGTCTCGGTGCAGTCCATGACCACGACGAGGACGTCGGACATCGGTGCGACGTTGCAGCAGATCGCCGAGTTGACG
>NZ_LGDD01000119.1 GCF_001279695.1 Streptomyces sp. WM6378 | reverse complement strand
TTGCTTCAGAACAAACACAGTGGACGCGAGCAACTGAGGACAAGCCCTCGGCCTATTAGTACCAGTCAGCTCCACCCGTTACCGGGCTTCCACATCTGGCCTATCAACCCAGTCGTCTACTGGGAGCCTTACCCTCTCAAGGAGGTGGGAACACTCATCTCGAAGCAGGCTTCCCGCTTAGATGCTTTCAGCGGTTATCCTTTCCGAACGTAGCCAACCAGCCATGCCCTTGGCAGGACAACTGGCACACCAGAGGTTCGTCCGTCCCGGTCCTCTCGTACTAGGGACAGCCCTTCTCAATGTTCCTGCGCGCGCAGCGGATAGGGACCGAACTGTCTCACGACGTTCTAAACCCAGCTCGCGTACCGCTTTAATGGGCGAACAGCCCAACCCTTGGGACCGACTCCAGCCCCAGGATGCGACGAGCCGACATCGAGGTGCCAAACCATCCCGTCGATATGGACTCTTGGGGAAGATCAGCCTGTTATCCCCGGGGTACCTTTTATCCGTTGAGCGACGGCGCTTCCACAAGCCACCGCCGGATCACTAGTCCCGACTTTCGTCCCTGCTCGACCCGTCGGTCTCACAGTCAAGCTCCCTTGTGCACTTACACTCAACACCTGATTGCCAACCAGGCTGAGGGAACCTTTGGGCGCCTCCGTTACTCTTTAGGAGGCAACCGCCCCAGTTAAACTACCCATCAGACACTGTCCCTGATCCGGATCACGGACCGAGGTTAGACATCCAGCACGACCAGAGTGGTATTTCAACGACGACTCCACAACCACTGGCGTGGCCGCTTCAAAGTCTCCCACCTATCCTACACAAGCCGAACCGAACACCAATATCAAACTGTAGTAAAGGTCCCGGGGTCTTTCCGTCCTGCTGCGCGAAACGAGCATCTTTACTCGTAGTGCAATTTCACCGGGCCTATGGTTGAGACAGTCGAGAAGTCGTTACGCCATTCGTGCAGGTCGGAACTTACCCGACAAGGAATTTCGCTACCTTAGGATGGTTATAGTTACCACCGCCGTTTACTGGCGCTTAAGTTCTCAGCTTCGCCACACCGAAATGTGACTAACCGGTCCCCTTAACGTTCCAGCACCGGGCAGGCGTCAGTCCGTATACATCGCCTTACGGCTTCGCACGGACCTGTGTTTTTAGTAAACAGTCGCTTCTCGCTGGTCTCTGCGGCCACCCCCAGCTCAGAGTGCAAGACTCATCACCGGTTGTGGCCCCCCTTCTCCCGAAGTTACGGGGGCATTTTGCCGAGTTCCTTAACCATAGTTCACCCGAACGCCTCGGTATTCTCTACCTGACCACCTGAGTCGGTTTAGGGTACGGGCCGCCATGAAACTCGCTAGAGGCTTTTCTCGACAGCATAGGATCATCCACTTCACCACAATCGGCTCGGCATCAGGTCTCA
>NZ_LGDD01000118.1 GCF_001279695.1 Streptomyces sp. WM6378 | reverse complement strand
CTACACCCTTACCCCGGGACAACCACCGCCCGGGCTGGACTACCTTCCTGCGTCACCCCATCGCTTACCTACTACAAGTCTGGGTCACCGGCTCCACCACTTTCCATTCCCCGAAGGGTCCGGAACGGCTTCACGGGCTTAGCATCGCCTGATTCGATACTGGGCGTTTCAAAGCGGGTACCGGAATATCAACCGGTTGTCCATCGACTACGCCTGTCGGCCTCGCCTTAGGTCCCGACTTACCCTGGGCAGATCAGCTTGACCCAGGAACCCTTAGTCAATCGGCGCACACGTTTCTCACGTGTGTATCGCTACTCATGCCTGCATTCTCACTCGTGAACCGTCCACCACTAGCTTCCGCTGCAGCTTCACCCGGCACACGACGCTCCCCTACCCATCCCAGCCCCCGTTGGGGGTACATGCTGGAATGACACGACTTCGGCGGTACGCTTGAGCCCCGCTACATTGTCGGCGCGGAATCACTTGACCAGTGAGCTATTACGCACTCTTTCAAGGGTGGCTGCTTCTAAGCCAACCTCCTGGTTGTCTCTGCGACTCCACATCCTTTCCCACTTAGCGTACGCTTAGGGGCCTTAGTCGATGCTCTGGGCTGTTTCCCTCTCGACCATGGAGCTTATCCCCCACAGTCTCACTGCCGCGCTCTCACTTACCGGCATTCGGAGTTTGGCTAAGGTCAGTAACCCGGTAGGGCCCATCGCCTATCCAGTGCTCTACCTCCGGCAAGAAACACACGACGCTGCACCTAAATGCATTTCGGGGAGAACCAGCTATCACGGAGTTTGATTGGCCTTTCACCCCTAACCACAGGTCATCCCCCAGGTTTTCAACCCTGGTGGGTTCGGTCCTCCACGACCTCTTACAGCCGCTTCAACCTGCCCATGGCTAGATCACTCCGCTTCGGGTCTAGAGCGTGCAACTCAAACGCCCTGTTCGGACTCGCTTTCGCTACGGCTTCCCCACACGGGTTAACCTCGCTACACACCGCTAACTCGCAGGCTCATTCTTCAAAAGGCACGCAGTCACGAC
>NZ_LGDD01000117.1 GCF_001279695.1 Streptomyces sp. WM6378 | reverse complement strand
GCGACGCTCCCACGGCTTGTAGGCACACGGTTTCAGGTACTATTTCACTCCGCTCCCGCGGTACTTTTCACCATTCCCTCACGGTACTATCCGCTATCGGTCACCAGGGAATATTTAGGCTTAGCGGGTGGTCCCGCCAGATTCACACGGGATTTCTCGGGCCCCGTGCTACTTGGGTGTCTCTCAAACGAGCCGTTGATGTTTCAGCTACGGGGGTCTTACCCTCTACGCCGGACCTTTCGCATGTCCTTCGCCTACACCAACGGTTTCTGACTCGCCCTGTCGCCGGCAGACGACAGAAGAGAGATCCCACAACCCCGCATGCGCAACCCCTGCCGGGTATCACACGCATACGGTTTGGCCTCATCCGGTTTCGCTCGCCACTACTCCCGGAATCACGGTTGTTTTCTCTTCCTGAGGGTACTGAGATGTTTCACTTCCCCTCGTTCCCTCCACATACCCTATGTGTTCAGGTATGGGTGACAGCCCATGACGACTGCCGGGTTTCCCCATTCGGAAACCCCCGGATCAAAGCCTGGTTGACGGCTCCCCGGGGACTATCGTGGCCTCCCACGTCCTTCATCGGTTCCTGGTGCCAAGGCATCCACCGTGCGCCCTTAAAAACTTGGCCACAGATGCTCGCGTCCACTGTGCAGTTCTCAAACAACGACCAGCCACCCATCACCCC
>NZ_LGDD01000115.1 GCF_001279695.1 Streptomyces sp. WM6378 | reverse complement strand
CTAGTGCTGTGACCGCATAGGTTCACCGGGTTGCTGCGTGCCTGTCGAGGGCGGCTCAGCGATCGGCATCGGAGAGTGGTCCGGCCTTGGTGACAACTCCGGTCCACCAGTCCGGTTGATCGGTGGGCTGCCACGAGACTTCCAGCTCTCGGTGGGTCAGCTCTTCGGCCCTGCGGTGGAGTGCGGCCTGTGCTGTCTCGGGCTCGCATGAGGGAGCGGGATGATCGAGCGCACCGTCGGCGGTGCCGCCCGGTGCTTCGAAGTGCAGGGCGAACCGCCACTTGTCTGGCGTGCGGTATAGGACGAGCGTCTTCGGAGTCCCGAACGTGCGCCAGTACGGCTTCCTTCTGCTTCCCATGGAGGAAGTATCGGTTAGCTGGTCAGGCAGCGGTGGCCAGTGCCCGTCCTCCCCAGCGGAGGCCCTTCTCGCTGCGGACGCGGGCGCGTTCACGGCGCTGGGCGGCCAGGACGTCGGGATGCCGTGCGTTCTGGTTGCGCCAGCGCAGGTAGCGATGCAACTCCCGTGTCTGGACGATGTGGTTGGGGTGATTCGAGTTGGCCAAGGTGAACTGCCGCAGCGGCCCGAAGTGCGCCTCGATCGGGTTGGCCCAGGACGCGTTCGCCGGTGTGAAGCACAGCTCGACTTTGTTCCGCGCCGCCCACCGTCTGATGCGCCAGTTCTTGTGGGCGGACAGGTTGTCCAGGATCACGTAGATGGGGGCGCCGTCCGGGCGGGCCGCACGGATGCTCTTGAGCGCGGCCCAGGTCGGGGAGATGCCCTTGCGGCGCCGGTTGACGCCCCAGAGGGTGTCGTCGCCGACCGAGTAGCAGCCGTGGAAGTAGCGGGTGCCGTGGGTGCGGTGGTAGGTCGCCGGCAACCGGTCCGGCCTTCCCTGCCCGGCCCAGCAGGCCCCAGCCGTCGGGCGGATGCCCAGCGGCCCGAACTCGTCGAAGGCGAAGGTCCGGTCCGGGCGCGCATGGAGCGCGTATTCGATCCGGTCCAGCTTGTCGTCGAAGTTCGGGTCGGTGGACTCCTTCCACGTTTTGGTCCGTTGGAAGGTGATCCCGCGGCGCAGCAGCAGGCAGCGCAGGGCCTCGCGGCCGATCCGTATCGGACGGGCGAGGTTGCGCCGCAGGTGCTCGGCGAGCTTGCGGATCGACCAGTGGCTGAAGGGCTTGCCGAGCTTGGCCGGGCGGGTGGTGGCCGTCTGGATGACGAAGTCCTCGTCGTCACGGTTGAGCAGGCGGGGACGGCCTCCCGCCCACTGAGGGTCCAGGCAGGCCAGCCCGGTCTCGTTGAAGCGGTGGATCACGTCGCGGACGGTGTCCTCGTCCGCCTGGACGAGCCGCGCGATCACCGGGACGCTGTTCCCGCCCGCCGACGCCAGCAGCATCATCGCTCTGCGGAACCGCACCGTGCTCGTACTGCCCCGACGCACGATCCGCTGCAGCCTCTGCCCCTCCTGCTCGGTCAACGTACGGACCCTGACCAGCTCCGCCATCCCGCCTCCCCGCACCGATCGGACATGTCGTCACATCCAACCGGCCCAAGGACCATGAGCACCAACACGGCGAACCTACGCGGTCAAAGCACTAG
>NZ_LGDD01000114.1 GCF_001279695.1 Streptomyces sp. WM6378 | reverse complement strand
GAATTGTCCAGGCTGGAGCAGGCGCTCTTTCCGAAGGTGCCCGGGTTGGTGCTCGACCGGCTCACCGAGATGGATGGGCTGGTAGTTGCCGAAGTCCACTGCGATGTCGGTGAGTTGGCGTGCCCGGACTGCGCGGCTGTCTCCTGGCGGGTGCACAGCCGGTACGGACGGCACCTTGTCGAGATGCCCGTCGGCGGGCGCCGGGTGGTGGTCAAGCTGGCGGTGCGGCGATTCTTCTGCGAGAACGCCGACTGCCCGCGGCGTACTTTCGTCGAGCAGGTCGAGGGCTTGACCAGCAGGTACGCCCGCGCCGGGCCGGGGGTGAAGGTGTTGTGGCGGGCCGTCGCGCTCACGCTGGGCGGTCGGCCCGGGGTGCGGTTGTGCCGCGTCCTGGCGATGCCGTCCGGCCGCGGGCGGCTGCTTGGCCTGCTGCACGCACCGCCCGTGCCGGCCCGCAGCCCGCGGGTGCTGGGCGTGGACGACTTCGCGTTCCGCCGCTCGCGCACCTACGGGACGATCGTGTTGGACGTGGAGTCCTCCACGGTCATCGACGTGCTGCCGGACCGGACCAGCCAGACCCTGGCGGCCTGGCTGACCGCACATCCCGGGGCTGAGATTGTGTGCCGGGACCGCGACAGCGGCTACAGCCGTGCCGTCCGCGAAGCGGCGCCGGACGCGACCGAAGTGGCAGACCGCTTCCACCTGCTCCAGAACCTGGCGGCCGCGGTGGAGAAGACGTGCCATCAGCACCGCTCCTGCCTGCGCAAGCGGGCCGAGGACGAGGCCGTGCGGATTCACCCGCAGCCCGCGCTGCCGGATCTGCCTCCACTCCAACTGCCGCGCACTCAGATGATCGAACGTACCCGGCACCGCTACGAGGACGTCCACCGCCTCGTGGACGCGGGCTGGACCATCAGCGCGATCGCCTGGCGCCTGCACCTGGACCGCAAGACCGTGCGCCGCTTCCGCGACACCGACCTCGACCAGCTGCTGGCCACCGCCCACGACCGGCGCCCGTACGGGGTCCTGGAACCGTTCAAGCCCTACATCAACACCCGCTTCACCGAGGCAGGAGGCCAGGTCAGCGGCAGTCGACTGCTCCTCGAAATCCGTGCACGGGGCTACGAGGGCAGCCGGCCCGTCGTCGGCAAGTACCTCGCTGCCCTGCGCGCAGGGCACACCGAGCCGGTCCGCGTCGACGTCCCCAGCCCGCACAGGATCACCGGATGGATCATGCGGCCCCGCGACACCCTGACCGACAACCAGGAGAACCAGCTACTCAAGGTCCGACTCGCCTGCCCGGACATCACCCGCGCCTGCGACCTCGCCCGTACTTTCGCTGACCTCCTCCGTCACCGGCGGGGCTACCTGCTGATGGACTGGATCCGCCAGGCCGAGCAGGACGCCCCGCCGCCGATGCGCAGCTTCGCCGGCTTCCTGCGCCAAGACCTCGACGCCGTCACCGCCGGCCTTACCCTCACCTACAGCTCCGGCGTCGTCGAGGGACACATCAACCGTTTAAGACCATCAAGCGGCAGATGTACGGCCGCGGGTCGTTCCAACTCCTCCGCACCCGCGTCCTGTTGCGATCGTGACCGTCCCGAGATTTCGACCAGACCC
>NZ_LGDD01000113.1 GCF_001279695.1 Streptomyces sp. WM6378 | reverse complement strand
GGAACTCCGGAGGATAGGGACGAGGCATGACTGCCAGCCTTCCGTGAAGGGCTGTCAGTTAGCCACCAGAACTGGAACCTCAGAGGTGGGTCAGGTCAAGATGTCACCCGATCGTGCAGCAGACCCATCTGTTCGGGGCTTTCTCCGCCGTCGTCGTTCTCGACCTCCTCCTCGTCGTCACGGGCGGTGGCCCGCCGAGGAAGCGGCTGCACCTGATCAGCGCGGCGCTCCTGCTCTCCCTCGTGGTCTTCGATGCAACAGCGCCCGCGCACACGCAGGACACTGTCGCCCCGCATGGCACCCCGCTGCCGTCCCTGGAGTTCTGGCTCACCCTGTTGGGCATGCACCTCGCCTCCGACAGCGCCTGCGTCATCGTGTGCTGGCGCTACAGCCGGCGCAGCGCCAAAGGCCCGTCACGGACGAGTCTGGCGCTCTTCGGCCTGGGAACCGCCTTCGCCGGACTCTTCTGGGTCGGATACCTCATCTACATACCAGTGCGGTCACCGAGCATCCCGGCGCTCCTGTCCCTCGCCATGGGCCTGCACGGCCTGCTCCGGGCCGCCTCGATCGCCGTCCCGACCCTGCTCGACGCTCGGCGAGCCGTCGACGAGGTCAGAACACTGCATCGTTTGTGGCCGCTGTGGCGCGACCTTGTCGAGGTGGTGCCCTCGGTCGCGCTGTACAAACCGCGCAACCACCTGCGGGAGGCCATCTGGCCTCAAGGACCACGGCATCTGATCATCTACCGCAGGCTCGTGGAGATCCGTGACGCGATCCTCGTCCTGCGCGAGTACGTGCCGGCTGACCACGCCCCCACCCATGAACTGAGCTCACCCGACTTCTCCTGCGGAGATGCCCATGCTCTCGCCCTTATGCTCAGAGAGGCTCGCCGGGCCAAACTTGCAGGCGAACCGCCTCACACGGACCCGGCCAGACTGGTCCACTCGGGGGGCACGGACATAGCTGCGGAGACCGAGTTCTTGGTCCGGGTGGCCACGGCTTACCGCTACCCCATGGCTCCGCACACACCCCGCAAGCCCGTGCCGATGCCTTCCGAATCCGGCTGAACTCCTGCAAGAGGGGCTTGTGCACCCCAATTCCGTTCAGCAATCGGGCACTTACGGCACGCAAATAGAGCGTGCTGCGGCAAGTGGGGGCGTGTCAGTGACTCCGTGTAAGTCCTGGGGTTTCAGAGGTTAATGCGGTCCTGGAAGTAGATCGAGAACGCGTTCGGCGCAGCCTTCCAGTGCGGCGCGACGTGCGTCCTGCTGCGGGTCTTGGGCTCGATCAGCTCACGAATGGCCAGGTAGAGCACCTTGACCGCGGCCTGCTCCGTTGGGAAATGGCCGCGGTTGCGGGTGACTTTCCGCAGCCGCGCGTTGATCGACTCGATCACGTTCGTACCCGGTATGAACATCGGTGGAGGCCCGCTCTGGTACCGGCAGTGACAGGGCCTGGTCCTCGTCGTACGGTGCGACAGTCCGAGCCAGGGGCTTCCGGGGATTCAGCATGGGCAGGCCGGTCTATAGCACGGGCTGCGCGCCCGAGTTTGTAGTTGGCCGCCCCTGCGACCTGCCAGGATGCGCTGCGAGCGCGGATCCGTAGGTGCCGTTTCGCCCAGCTGAACCCCAGCACCGAGTACCGCTGGGA
>NZ_LGDD01000112.1 GCF_001279695.1 Streptomyces sp. WM6378 | reverse complement strand
AGGGGGGACCCTGTGGGAGAGTAGGACGCCGCCGAACAAATTGTGGAGAAAGCCCCGCACCAGACCGTAGGAATACGGTCACGGTGCGGGGCTTTTTCGCGTTGTGGCAGTATCGGTTCATGGAACATGTCATACGCCCCATACGCGCCGACGAATGGCGCAAGTCCAAGGAACTGCGGCTGGCTTCGCTGGCCGATCCCGCTGCCCCCGTGGCCTTCCTGGACACGCTGGAGAACGCGTCCGCGCGGCCCGATTCGCACTGGCAGGAGCGGGCGCAGGGGGCCGCGCAGGGTAATTCCGCCCGGCACTTCATCGTTGAGGGGCCCGACGGTGAATGGGCCGGCGGCGTTGTGGTGCTGGTCGAGGCCGAGGGCAGCGACGATGTCTTCGGGAATCGGATTGCCTCGTCGCAGGCGCAGCTCGTGGGCGTGTTCGTACGGCCCGAGTACCGCGGGGTCGGGCTGACCGAGCGGCTTTTCGCTGCCGCGATGGAATGGGCCTGGTCGCTGGAGGAGCCGCGGGTGAGCCGCGTTCGGCTCTTCGTGCACGAGAACAACCCGCGCGCCCAGGGCTTCTACCGGAAGATCGGCTTCGTACCGACCGGGGTCACCGCGCTGCTGTCCGGTGACGGTTGCCACGATCTTGAGATGGAGGTTGTGCGGCCGTAGCCGTACTCCTGCCTCCCTTGCGTCTCTGCGATTACGTCAGCGCCTCGGTCCAGCGGGCCTTGGCCTGTTCGGGGGAGCGGAGCAGGACCAGGGGCGGCATGCCCTGGTCCTGACCGGTCGACAGCAGCTCCGGAAGCCGGGGAAGCGGAGCCACGGCCGCGACGTCGTCCAGGACGAGCGTCATTGGTGGGTCGAGGCGACCGTCAGATGACCGTTCGGCCATGCGGCGGCCGCGCTCGACCACGTCTGAGGCGAGCGCCGTGAGCAGGGGCATCGCGGCGGGATGGGACCGGGGGTTCTCGATCGCTTCACCCACCACATAAAGGGTGCCCCCCTCGTTCACAAATGATTCCAGGGCGAGCGAATCTGCTCGGTTTGGTGTGCAGGCGTCGCGGATGTGGATCGAAGAGAGGCAGGCGAGGGCCCGGGCCGTCAACTGCTGGGCGATTTCCCGGCGTTCGGGGTACGCGGTGAGGGCGGACTCCAGGAGTCCCGCGCCGCCGCTCTGCGCCTTGGGGTGCGTGCGGAGGATGCGTACGGCGTCCTGGACCGCTGTTCCCTGGGCCCAGCGGTGCAGCTGTTTCGTGGCCTTGCCGTCGCGGCTCTCCAGAGCGGCGGCGTGCAGCCAGCAGCGTAGGAGGGTTTCCGCGGTGTCTGCCATGGCGGCGTCCATGCGGGCCTGGGGGCGGACGGCGGCGAGCAGTGCCGTTGCCCTTGCGGCTGCGACATCCGGGTCTTCGCAGCCGGCTGTGGGGGACCAGTGGAGTCTGGCGGGGGTGTCGCAGCGGTGGGTTGGGTCGTAGACGTGTACGGGGCCCAGTTTGGCTCGGGCGTCTTTTGTTTCTGCCCACAGGGTGGGGTCCGAGGTGACGATCAGGGCTGCGCCCTCGGCGTCCTGGATTGCCTGTAGGGCTCTGGGTCTTCTTGCTTCGGGGGCGCCGAACAGTAGGCGGGGGGTTTGCTGTTCTGCCCGGGGGGCTGGGAATCGCTCCACTTGTGTG
>NZ_LGDD01000111.1 GCF_001279695.1 Streptomyces sp. WM6378 | reverse complement strand
ACCGCACCCCCATCGAGTACGAAGTACGCTCCGAGAACGACACCATCCCGGCTGCCGGTTAGCCACCGAGCCTGGAACCCAAATGGTGGGTCAGGTCAGGCTGTCACCAGAGAGGCGTGCAGTTGTCACACACGGGCGACGCCTGGGTCGTACGCGTACCGGTGCGCAGCATTCCTCGCGAGGACCTCATCGCCATGCTTCGTGAACAGACCCCGGCATGCGGACCTGCCCGTGACGCCTTGGTTGCCGGAGGCGCCTTCGACGTCTCGGATGGTCTGGTCCCCGCCAGCCGGCACGCGGGTGTGTTCGCGATTCGTATCCGCACAGCTGCTCGGCGTGGCCACACAGTCGGGGGCCTTGCCACCTCTGTTGATATCCTGCGGCAGGCCGGGGAGGAGCTTGTGCGTACCGGTCTCGTCTACTCCGTGGACAGGTCGTCCGTGTTCACGATCTTCCTGAACTCCTCAGCGACAGAAGTGCTGGCCTGCGCAGGAGGACTCCGGCCCAAGCCCCCGCAGTGCGACTTTTCGAGATAGATGACATCACGATGCGGGGCTGACCTGGGGCGCCTGGTCGATCGGATCGCTCTACTTGCCACCGTCGGGTCGTTCCTTGTTGCCACCTGTCCGGTGCATAGGCGATCAGCGCACAGTGACCAGCACCTGGTCGACGGGCGGCAGAGAACTCGGCATCTCGTTGGTGACCCAGGCGAACTCCAGGGCTGCCAGAGTGGCGCCTTTGTCGGCCCACACCAGCAGTTCACCGAGGTACTCGCCGGACTGGTCGTGGACGTGAGCATCGACAGGCACCAGCTCGGAGGCCATGACCGCGTGCTGCACTGGCTCCCTGACCAGCAGGTCGACGCTCGCAGACCCGGGCCCCCAGAGGGCCACGACCTCTGTCCGATCCAGCTGGCCGCGCAACTCGGAAGCACCAGAGAAGTCGGCCGAGAGGATGTGCTCCAGCACGGCTCGCTCGGAGACGCTCAACGGACGGGGGTCAATGGGCAGGCGGAACGACATACGCCAATCATCCCAGGCACACTGTCCTGTCGCGTTGAGCTTGTCTGTGGATCTTGTACTGAGCTGCGGGGCCGCCAAGTGGAGTGAGAGTGCCTGGCGCGGGATTCCCAGTGCGCCTGGCTTCTGCGGAATCCAGGGGACGGCCGGCTCGTCGATGCCAGGGAAGATCGGACGTGGGAGTGTCGTGGCGTCGAGAGGTCAGACGCGGAGCAGGCTGGTCGAGACTGCCCAGAGGCGCTTGGCGACAGCGGGATCGAGTGCCCATTCCTTGACACCGTGCGGATGTTGTGCGAGGTCGGCGTCGTTCGGCACGGTGTAGGCCTCCTGCGAGTCATCGAGGTAGTGGCCTCCGGAGTGGGCGAACTGCGGGGCGACGGCCGCGACCATGGTGGTGGCTGCTCCCTGCTGGACCGTTTTGTACCTGAAGACTCCGGCGGCCTCGGCCGCATCGAGCGACTGCCTCTGCTGCACGGTGAAGTTCCGCTGCAGACCCGTCGCGACACCGCCGGGGTTCACTGCATTGGCGACAATGCCGTCGGAAGCCCACAGGCGGGTCGCCTCAACGGCGAATAGGGAGTTCGCCGTCTTCGACTGGGCGTAGGCGATCTGCGGGTCGTAGCTGCGCCGCTCGAAGTGGAGGTCGTCGAAGTCAATGCCGGAACGCATGTGCGCCG
>NZ_LGDD01000110.1 GCF_001279695.1 Streptomyces sp. WM6378 | reverse complement strand
ATCAAGAGCCCGGGGGACTGGTTCGGCTGGGCGATCGCCGGCTGGCTGTGGCTGACCACGATCTTCGCCAACCTGGCGGAGGCCGTCGCCGAGGGCCGCGGCAAGGCGCAGGCCGACACCCTGCGCAAGGCCAAGACCGACACCGTCGCCCGCCGTCTCAACGGCAGCACCGAGGAGCAGGTCCCCGGCACCGAGTTGAAGATCGGTGACCTGGTGGTCTGTGAGGCGGGCGACATCATCCCCGGCGACGGTGACGTCGTCGAGGGCGTGGCCTCGGTCGACGAGTCGGCCATCACCGGTGAATCGGCCCCGGTGATCCGCGAGTCCGGTGGTGACCGCAGCGCGGTGACCGGTGGTACGAAGGTGCTCTCGGACCGCGTCGTCATCAAGATCACGACGAAGCCGGGCGAGACGTTCATCGACCGGATGATCAACCTGGTCGAGGGCGCCTCCCGGCAGAAGACCCCGAACGAGATCGCCCTCAACATCCTGCTGGCGTCCCTCACGATCGTCTTCCTGCTGGCGGTCGTCACCCTCCAGCCGTTCGCGATGTATGCGAAGGCCGAGCAGTCCATGATCGTGCTGGCCGCGCTGCTGGTCTGCCTGATCCCGACCACCATCGGCGCGCTGCTCTCCGCGATCGGCATCGCGGGCATGGACCGCCTGGTGCAGCGCAACGTACTGGCCATGTCGGGCCGCGCGGTGGAGGCCGCCGGTGACGTCTCGACGCTGCTGCTCGACAAGACCGGCACCATCACCCTGGGCAACCGCCAGGCATCCGAGTTCGTGCCGGTCAAGGGCACGACCGAGGCGGAACTGGCGGACGCGGCCCAGCTGTCCTCGCTGGCCGACGAGACGCCCGAGGGCCGCTCGATCGTGGTGCTGGCGAAGGAGAAGTACGGCCTGCGCGAGCGTCACCAGGGCGAACTCGTGGATGCCGAGTGGGTGGCGTTCACCGCGCAGACCCGTATGTCCGGTGTCGACGTGGACGGACGCAAGACCCGTAAGGGTGCGGCCGGTTCGGTCATCACCTGGGTCAAGGAGCAGGGCGGTCAGGTCGCCGAGGACGCCGACACCCTCGCCAACACCATCTCCGAAGCGGGCGGAACGCCGCTGCTCGTGGCCGTCCAGGACGACAAGGGCGCGCGTGTCCTGGGTGTCATCCACCTCAAGGATGTCGTCAAGGAGGGCATGAGGGAGCGGTTCGACGAGCTGCGCCGGATGGGCATCAAGACGGTCATGATCACGGGTGACAACCCGCTGACCGCGAAGGCGATCGCCGAAGAGGCGGGTGTGGACGACTTCCTCGCGGAGGCCACGCCCGAGGACAAGATGGCGCTCATCAAGCGGGAGCAGGCCGGCGGCAAGCTGGTCGCGATGACCGGTGACGGCACCAACGACGCCCCCGCTCTCGCGCAGGCCGACGTGGGTGTCGCGATGAACACGGGTACGTCGGCCGCGAAGGAGGCCGGCAACATGGTCGACCTCGACTCGAACCCGACGAAGCTGATCGAGATCGTCGAGATCGGCAAGCAGCTCCTCATCACCCGGGGCGCGTTGACCACGTTCTCGATCGCCAACGACGTGGCGAAGTACTTCGCGATCATCCCGGCGATGTTCGCGGTGGTCTACCCGGGCCTGGACAAGCTCAACATCATGAGCCTGCACAGCCCCGAGTCGGCGATCCTGTCCGCGGTC
>NZ_LGDD01000109.1 GCF_001279695.1 Streptomyces sp. WM6378 | reverse complement strand
TGGTTCTGGCCGCGATTCCGTGAATCGCCGGGTCGCCGTGCGACTGCGGGAACGTTTCTTGCGGGGATTGCCCTGTCATGGGGGCTATCGCGATCGAGGATGCGCTGTTTTCCGGGATCGGTGTGCGGGTCACGGCGGTGCACGTCACCGCGGAGCAAGTCACCGTCGAGGCTTCGTCGTGCGGACGGCCGCCGACCTGCCCCGACTGTGGCTGTGCCGGGCGTCGCGTGCACTCCCGGTATGTGCGCCGCGTGACCGAACGCCCCGTTGTGGGGCGGCCATTGGTGATCTGGCTCAGCGTGCGCCGCTTCTTCTGCGAGCGGGCCTCGTGCCGCCGGCGGACGTTCGTCGAACAGGTCCCGGACCTGAGCGAGCGATACCGACGTCAAGCCGTTGGGCTGCGGCTATGGATGCAGACCATCGCGACGTTCCTGGGCGGTCGTCCCGGTGAACGCCTGTGCCGGACCCTGCAGATACCCACCGGCCGTACCCACCTGCTGGGGCTGCTCACAGCTCCGACGCTGCCCGAGCAGGCACCTCGGGTACTGGGGGTGGACGAGTTCGCCTTCCGCAAGCGTTGGCGCTACGGCACCGTCCTGGTCGACATCGAGGCGGCCCGGGTCGTTGAAGTCCTGCCCGACCGGGACGCGGCCACCTTCGCCACCTGGCTGCGCGAACACCCCGGAGCGGAGATCATCTGCAGGGACCGGGCCACTGCCTACTCCAGTGCCGTCCGCGAAGCCGCACCCGGCGCCCAGGAAGTCGCCGACCGCTGGCATTTACTCAAGAACCTCTCCGACGCAGTCGAGAAGACGTGCCACGAGCACCGCTCCTGCCTGCGCAAACAGGCCGAAGCCGACCGTGATACGGAGCCCCGCAGGATCATCAACCCGCTGCCTCCGCCGACCCTGCCGCCCACGAAGATGGCTGTCCGCACCGTCGACCGGTACTCGGACATCCATCGCCTGCTCGGGCAGGGACACTCCATCTCGGAGATCTCCCGGCGCCTGCACCTGGACCGCAAGACCGTCCGCCACTTCCGCGACACCGACCTCGACGAACTGCTGGCCTCCGCCCGACACGGCCGCCCCAAAGGGGTGCTCGAGGCGTTCACCACCTACCTGACCGAGCGATTCACCGACGGCGTGACCAGCCCGACCGACCTCTTCCGGGAGATCCGCCAGCGCGGCTACCGGGGCAGCGACCTGCCGGTCCGTCGCTACGTGGCGGGGCTCAAGGCCGGGACCGTCGAACCCGCCCGCGGCGCCGTCCCCAGCCCACGCAAAATCACCACGTGGATCATGCAGTCCCGCGACGCTCTGAAGCTCTGCGAAGAAGACGAGCTCCTGAAAGTACGGCTGGCCTGCCCCGACATCGCACGCGCCTATGACCTCGCCAGAACCTTCCACGACCTGCTCCAACAGCGGCGCGGCCAGCAGTTGTTGGCATGGGTACGCCAGGTCGAACAGGACGCGCCGTCCCCTATTCTCTCCTTCGCGCAGGGCCTGTGCCTCGACCTCGACGCCGTCACCGCCGGCCTCACCCTTCCGTGGAGCTCGGGCATCGTCGAAGGCCATGTCAACCGCATCAAAACGATCAAGCGGACCATGTATGGTCGAGCCTCGTTCCGCCTCCTCCGCACCCGCATCCTGCTCCGATCATGAGCCGGCGATTCACGGAATCGCGGCCAGAACCAAT
>NZ_LGDD01000108.1 GCF_001279695.1 Streptomyces sp. WM6378 | reverse complement strand
GTGCCGTCGGGTTTGTAGACCTTGCCGTCGTCGAGGTTGAGGCGGCTGCCGCCGGGCCATTCGATGTAGTTGCCCTTGACGACGGGGACGTCGGTGTTCTTGATGTAGGTGCCGTTGATGTCGAAGCGGCCGCCGCCTGCGAGGACGTTGGTGTAGGCGCCGGAGGTGACGTTCTTGAGGCTGCCGAAGAGGTCGCCGACCTTGATGACGCCGAATTTGCCGGCTTTGGCGACATACGTCATGGGGTCGACGATTTTGGCGACCTTGCCGGTGACGGAGAGGACCTTGGCGGCGGCGCCGCCCTTGGCGGCGCTGCCGGCGCCGCCGGTGAAGACGGTGGTCAGGACGTTGAAGGTGACCCCGCCGGCGGCCCGTGCGGGGTTTTTGCCCCATTCGTCCCAGGCGACGAGTGCCTTGCCGGTTTCTTTCATCGCGGTGCGGGAGTCGCGGAGCCAGCTGGGCATGTCCTTGTCGGGGACGGTCCAGAACGCGGCGGCGAACGGGGTGGAGGAGATCGCGAGGCCGGTGGCGAGTTTGGCGAGGCCGGTCCAGGCCTGGCCGGCTCTGTCCCAGCCGTCGGTGCCGACGAGGGTGCCCAGGCCCTTGATGGTGCCCCAGATCCCGTCGACGATGAAGCCGTCCCAGACGAAGCTCTTGACCTGGTGCCAGGCCCAGGCCAGGCCGGTGTATTCGCGTTCGGCGTGGCCGCCCCAGGGGGTTTCCTCGGCGTGCTGGAGCGCGTCCGCGCTGTAGCCGTACATGCCGGGTTTGTGGCTGCCGTCGTCGACGGTGAGTCTGCTGCCGCCGACCAGCGCGGTGATCTTGTCGTGGCAGGCACGCTCGGCGTCGGTGAACGCGGAGATGGCCGCGCCGACGTCACTCATCAGGCGGTTGTTGTGGTCGATCTTCTTCTGGTCGCGCCGCCAGTGGTCGTCCCCGGCGATGCTGTCGGTGAACGCGAACGCTTCGGTGCGCAGGCTCTGCAGCCTGGCGACCAGCGGGCGTACGACACCCTCGTACTCGGTCAGTGCCGCGGCCGCCTTCTCCAGCCCGTCCGCGAAATCATCCGCCTTCGTCTTCACCGGCAGGGTGGTCGCGAACAGCTGATCCGCCTCGGGAGCCTGGTAGCAGGCGGACAGCCCCTGGAACTCCTTGTGGACGTTGGATCCGCCGTCACGGAAATCACCGGCCTGCTTGGTGAGCGCGGCCGCGTCCTTGGTCAGCTGCTCCAGGTTGCCGGTGAACATCGGGATGCCGCCGGGTTCGATGACGTCCTTGTCGCTCACTTCGCGGCCCCCGCCGTGTCGCCCGCCGCGGCTGCCGGGTTCTCGACCGGTTTGCCGTCGGGGCCGAGTTCCTGGCCCTTGTCGTTGATGACGGGATCCTTGACCGCCTGTTTCTGCTTGTTCGCGGCCATGTCGAGGTCACCCTTGGCGTACTCGGTCGTCGCGTCGTAGGCACCGTTCAGCGAATGTTCGGTGCGCACCGCGATGTAGCCGAGTTCCTGGGCTTTGTGCTGCATGAACTCGCCGAGGGCGCCGCCGACCGGGCCCATCGGGGCTTCCGTGCCGCAGTACGGGCCCGAGAGCGTGCCCGCCGACGAGGCCGCCGATTTGAGGCTCTCCTGCATCGCTGTTCCGGCCTTCGACATGGCCTCGGCCGCGGTCGCCGTCTTCTTCAACACGCCCGAAACCCCGGACGG
>NZ_LGDD01000107.1 GCF_001279695.1 Streptomyces sp. WM6378 | reverse complement strand
GGCGCCGCTGATCCCGCCACATGCCAACCAGCCCAAGCCCACTTACCGGACCTACAGGCTCCGCGAGTTCCGTGGGTTCGGAGCCTGTAACTACGGGAGTCCGGGAGTCCCGGGTCGTTGTCAGGTGTCGGGTGGCCTTGGCCCCATCGCGGCGTCAGGTCAGATTCTTCTCCAGCGCGGCGATGTACCGCAGAATCGAATGGTCCCTGACCGCGTCGGTTGCCGGGCCGAGAACGTCGGCGGTCAGGCCCTTGGCCCGGTCAGGGAGACTGCCCAGCAGCGGCACCTGCTCATGCATCTTCCCGTCGGCGGCGATGTAGCGGAGGGCGTCGACGTGGTGGAAGGCGGGCTCCGGCGGGAGTTTGGCCAGCAGTCGGTCGCAGGTGCGAGGCTGGCCGAAGGTGTAGATACCGTCAGCACGGAGCCGGGGTTCTTCCAGATGGAGCCGGGCTCCAGCAAGCATGGCGAGCGCGCCGCCGAGGCTGTGGCCGGTGAGGAACACTCGCTGGTCGTTGTCGCGGAACTCGGCGATCCTCTTTTCCACGGCCGGGAAGACGGACTCCAGGGCTTGGGCGAAGCCGTAGTGGACGTACCCGGTCTGCACGGGACCGGGCCAGGGCGGCGTGGTGGCGTCGGAGAGCCAGTCCTTGATCTGCGCCGGTTCCGTGCCACGGAACGCGGTGACGATCATCCGGTCGCTGGCGATGGTGTAGGCCTGGGTGTCCTGCAGCGGGAAAGGCGGGGTGAAGCGAGTGTGGTGGTGCCGCACCCGACCGACCCCCAAGCCCGGGCTTCCTCTTCGATGCGGGCCTGGTCCTTGTAGGGGCCAGATCGGCTGCACGTGCCATCCAGTACGCCAGCGGCAGGCGGTAGTCGCGGGCCTGGTGATCGAACACGGTCGGTACGGGCATAGCGGCTTGCCAATCCCAATCTTCGTGATGGCCAGTGCCTCGCGTACATCGGCCCGACAACCGTCGTACCGCGCCCGGATGCCGCACCCCCGGGTGGCTGGCGCACTCCTCCCCCGAACGGTGGCAGCTTGCGTGGCCTCGTGCGGCTCTGGAATGCGCGGGTGGCTTCGTATGCAAGAGACCCCCGTTGCATCGTGATGGCCGAGGCCCCTGGTGCCCTTGCTGCGCCGCACCTGTCCGTGGAACGCCGCAGGGTACAGCGGCTCGTTCCAGGTGAACCTGGACGATAGAGAGGCGGTTGGCCTGGGTGGGGTGGAGCTGATCCGGGCCGCGATGAGAATAGCGGCCCGGCAAGCCGACTGGAGGGCCACCGCCTTCGGGTGGATCGGGACGCGCCACGGAACCATGGTCGGTGTCTCGGACCGACGCGAGGTGCCCGAGGAGCACAGTGCCGTCATCCATGCTGCGATGAACGAGAAGCCGCGCGCCGCGCTGCACCCTGTGTGGGGCGGGCCGGGCCCGGCTCCCGTGCAGCGTGGCTCGGCGGCCCTGATGACCCAGGAGTTCCGCGCGGCCGTCGCCGCGGCGACGGCCTGACACGCCGCTGTGGGTGCACTGCCCACAGGTGTCCCTGCACCTTGCACACAGCTTCAAGATCGTAAGAGCTCAGAAGGAGTCACATGTCGGTCGAGGCAGGTCCCGAGAACCGCGCTCAGCAGAGTCTCGGCACAGCCGCCGCGCGGAACTTGGCGACCACCACCAAGTCCGTCCCGCAGATGCAGGAGATCACCTCCCGTTGG
>NZ_LGDD01000106.1 GCF_001279695.1 Streptomyces sp. WM6378 | reverse complement strand
CGTCATCGACCCCGCCGAGACCCGGGCCGTCCTCATCGCCTCACTGGCGATGCTCAAGACCAAACACGCCGACCTGCCGTCCCGCAAACACGGCAACCCACCCCAATAGCAAGGGAGTTCATGCCGTGAGCGCCAATGTTGTCGCACGTGATGCCGCCGTAGGCGATGAAGTCGTGGGTAACGCGGTCGTCCGGATAGAACGGGGCGAGGCCGGCCCCGAGGAGCTCGCCGCGATCACCGCGGTGCTCCTGGCGCGGGCCGCCGCCCTGACCGCCACCCCGGCCGCCGAGCGCGCCCGCGCCAGGGCGGGATGGCGCACCCCGGGCCACCGCGCGCCCCACTCCTGGCAGGGCTGAACTCCTCCCGCAGGGGCGGTCGTTGAGCCTGGGCCTTCCGTCCGCGCCATTTGTATGACCAGCGCCTTCGGTCTGTGGACAAGGTTATCCACAGGGGTGGTGGGAGATCTGTGATCGCGAAACCCTCAAGTCATGCGAGACACGAGCGAATCCCACGAATCCGAATCCCCTGAGCCCGACTCCCGCGAGGGTGAATCCTGTGGCTCCGAGTCCCGCGGCTCCGAGTCCCGCGGGTCCGGCTCCCGCGAATCCGAATCCCACGGCTCGTCGGGCGAGCCGCGGATCACCCTGCGCGGCCCGGCCGAACTGGCTGACGCACTGCCGTACTTGATGGGCTTCCATCCGACCGACTCGGTGGTGCTCGTCGCGTTGCACGGCGAGAGCGGCCGGTTCGGCGGTCGGGTCAGGGTGGGGCTGCCCGCCTCGCCGCAGGAGTGGTCCGACATCGCCGAACAGCTCGCCGACTGCCTGGTCACGGGGAGCGAGCGGCGCGGGCCACGGCCCGACGGCATCGTCGTCTTCCTCTGCCAGGACCCGTCGTCGGGCGGCACCGGACGCGAAGTGATGGAGCGGCTGCGGCCATTGGCCCAACGGCTTCGCGTCGCGTGCGGCGGCCTCGACGTCCCGGTACTCGAAGCGCTGTGCATTTCCGACGGCCGCTACTGGTCGTACTGCTGCCCGGACACCCGCTGCTGCCCACCGGAGGGCAACGTTCTCACCCTGCCGGGAACCTCCGTCATGGCGGCCGCCGCCACCTACGCGGGCATCCAAGTACGCGGCTCCCTGCGGGAGATGGAGGAACGGCTCGCACCCTGGCGGTCCGGGGCGGCGGACGAGCAGGAACGGGCCCTGGACGCCGCGGCCGCCGAGATGTTCCCCCGCATCCTGAGCGAGGGCGACCGGCGCACCGTGGCCGACGAGACGCTCGACCTGGCGGCCCGGCTCATGCGCCGGATCGCGCAGGCGCCCGCACCTGGCCGCGGCACGGACGCCCTCCCGGCGGCCGGCCGGGGGGTCGCCACCCTGCTCCTCGGCAGGAACGCGTCGGACGACCTGGACGACGGGCTCATCGCCCACGACGAGGCGGCGGCCCTGATCCTCGGCCTCCAGGACCGTACGACCCGGGACTGGGCCGCGGAGTGGATGGAGGGGCCGGAAGCAGGGCCGGCCCTGCGCCTGTGGCGGGCGCTGGCCCGCCGCTGCGTCGGCCCGTACGGCGACCATGCGGCGGCGCTGCTCACCCTGGCGGGCTGGGTCTCCTGGTCGACCGGTGACGACCCGAACGCCCGGGTGGCGTTCAGCCTCGCCCTGCGGGCGGACCCCGACTACCGCTTCGCCCAACTGCTGCACCGGGCCTGCAACGGAGGCCTCGACCCCGAGGAGTTGCGCGTCTGCCTGCGCGAGGAACGCGCCGCGAGGCTGGCCGGGGACGCTGTCGGCGAGGAGGAATCCGCAGACCCGCCCGCGCGCCGCGAGGTCCGTCCCGAGCCGCGCCGCAAGTCCACTCCGACCTCGCGAAGGAGCGCCAACAGCCCACATCGGCACGAGAGTTCGGGCCGCCCCGAGCCCGCCGGCCCCAAGCAGGCGAAGGTACGAGACCGGGTGCGCCGCCGAGGCGGCGAGCCGGTGAAACGGGAGAGGTGAAAGACGGCGCGGGCCGCTCCGTCCTGGAGTGCCGGGTCATGGGGGAGACGCGGGCCACCCGACCCTGGGCCGCGACCGGGGGGCGATCCGTCCGTGACCCGGTCGAGGCTCGTGGCGTTCACCCGAGTGGCGGCACGGCACCGGGCACCGGGCCGCACGGGCGGCAGCCTCCGCCAGGCCCACCATCGTCGCCCGGAACGGACAGCGAAGAAGGGTACCCATGGTGTTCACCGCCCCTCCCCGCACCGGCACCGGGAGCACACCGGGGCCGGTCCCGCCGAGAACGGCCGGGCCGCTCGGTGAGCTGCCCGCCGTGCACGCGGCCGTGATCTGCGTGGCCCTGCCCGGCCTCGCGGTGTCGCCGGAGCACGGACAGCTGACCGGGCAGGGCCTCGGAGGCTTCTACCAGCACGGCCGACGGCTGGTCTCCCGTTGCCAGTTGAGGGTGGCGGGCCGCGACCCGATCGCCGTGCAGGGCAGGTCGATATCGGCCGACCGTGCCCGCTTCCTCGCGGTGGTCCGCACCGCGGCGGACGGCGGGCCCGACCCCGAGATCGCCGTCGAGCGCCTTCGGCAGGCGGACGGCACGGAGCGGATCACCCTGAGCAGCTCGGCGGCCCGGCCGCTGAGGCTGCCGGTGGAGATCGCCCTCGGCACCGACTTGGCGGAGCTGGGCGCGGTGGCCGCCGGCCGCGCCGGGCCCGAACTGCCCGCCAGTGTCCACGGCTCGGGAATGCGCTGGACGTCGGGCGGCGCCCACTCGGCGGTGACCGCACAGCCACCGCCGACCGACGCGCTCGCGTCCGCCGGGGTGCTGCGCTGGGCCCTGGAACTGCCTCCGGGCGGCTCGTGCACGATCCAGCTGACCATCAGGACCGGCCGACCGGTGCGGCCGCCCGGACACGCCGCGAGCCCGCTGCCCTCGCCCCAGGAAGCCAGGGCCGAGGGCGACGACCCTCGGGTGGCGGTGCTGCTCCAGCACAGCATCGACGATCTGCGGGCGCTGCTGATCCGCGACCCGGCCCGCCCGGCCGACCTGTACGCGGCGGCCGGAGTCCCCTGGCGATGCGGTTCGGCACCGGCGGAGGCGCTCTGGGCGGCCCGGATGGCGCTGCCGCTGTCCACCCGGCTCGCGGCGGCCACCCTCCGCACCCTCGCGAGGACTCAACTCCCGGGTCCTGGAGCAGAGTTGGGGCGCATCCCGGGACCGTTCAGGGATGCGGGCCCCTACCTCCCGCCCAGCTGTTCGGGAGTGGAGGCCACCCTGGCCTTCCCGGTCGTGCTCGCGGAGGCGCGGCGCTGGGGCCTGCCGGAGCCGGCGGTGACCGAGCTGCTGCCCGCCGCCGAGCGCTGCCTGCACTGGCTGGCCACCGCCCTGGACGACAACGGCTACCTCGCCGAGACCGGCCCCGGGGCCGCCGGATTCGTACGCGCCGAGACCCAGGCCCACGTCCACCGGGCCGCGCTGCTCGGCGCGGAACTGCTGCGGGAGTGCGGCCGTCCCGGGGCCGACGCGTGGCTCGCGCGGGCCGGGGCGCTCAGGGACCGGTTCCGGGCCGAGTTCTGGCTGGACGACCTCGGCGGCGGCCGCCCCGCTGCCGCCCGCACCGCCGACGGCCGCCCGGTGCCGCTGCTCGGGGCGGGCGGCGCCCATCTGCTGGACACGGGGCTGCTCGGCGGCGGCCGGCTCGCGCCCGGGCTGCTCGACAAGGTGCAGACCGAACAGCTGGCCCGGCTGCTCGGCGGCCCCGCGATGGACTCGGGCTGGGGGCTGCGCGGGCTCGCCGCCAAGGAGCCCGGGTACAACCCGTTCGGGCACCGGGCAGGGGCGGTGCGGGTCCACGAGAGCGCCGTCGCCGTCGCGGGCCTTGCGGCCGCCGGGTACGAGAAGGAGGCCGTCTCCCTGCTGCGGGGCGTCCTGGCCGCCTCGGAGGCGTTCGGCCATCGGCTGCCCGAGATGTACGCGGGGGAGCAGCGCACCGCCGACAGCGTGCCCGTGCCGCATCCGGCCGCCTGCCGTCCGGCGGCGGTGGCGGCCGCGGCAGGCATCCAGCTGCTCACCACCCTGGCCGGGATCCGCCCGGACGCCCCGGCCGGATCGGTCGCGCTGGACCCGATGAGGTCGGCCCCGCTCGGCGCGGTCCGGCTCTCCGGCCTCAGCGTCGCGGGGGAGCCGTTCACGGTACGGATCAGCAGGCTCGGGGTCGGCATGGTCGAGCAGGCCGCCGAATGGCTCCAGTTGGGAGGCTGAGCGGGATGGGCGCAGCGGAAGGTGCGACGGGAGAAGAAGTGCCGGAGGGGTGTCGAGGGGAGTGTTTATCGTCAGGCAGACGACTATGATCGCCGCATGTCGCCCTACGACCCGTCGGCCTTTCCGCCCTTCGCCGTGACCGTCGACCTGGTCGTGCTGACCGTGCGCCGCCACGCGCTCTGCGCGCTCGTGGTGCGCCGCGGGGAGCCACCGTTCCAGGGGCGCTGGGCGCTACCCGGCGGATTCGTCCGCGACGACGAGGACCTCTCCACCGCGGCGGCCAGGGAACTCGGCGAGGAGACGGGGCTGTGTGCCTCGGACCCGTCGGCCCCGGCGCTCGCCAACGGCGCCCATCTCGAACAGCTCGCCACCTACGGCGACCCCCGGCGCGACCCCCGGATGCGGGTGGTCAGCGTGGCCCACCTCGCCCTCGCTCCCGACCTGCCCGCACCGCGCGCGGGCGGCGACGCGCACAGTGCGCGCTGGGCCCCCGTCGAGGACCTGCTCGGGCAGGAAGGCGGATTCGGCCGCGAAGGCGAGCAGCCCGCGCCGCTCGCCTTCGACCACGCCCAGATCCTGGCGGACGGGGTGGAACGCGCCCGGTCGAAGATCGAGTACTCCTCGCTGGCCACCGCCTTCTGCCCGGCCGAGTTCACCGTCGGCGAGCTGCGCCGGGTGTACGAGGCGGTGTGGGGCGTCGCCCTGGACCCGCGCAACTTCCACCGCAAGGTGACCGGCACCCCGGGCTTCCTGGTCCCGGCCGGCGGCACCACGACCCGGCAGGGCGGCCGCCCCGCCCAGCTGTTCCGGGCCGGCGGCGCCACGCTGCTCAACCCGCCGATGCTGCGCCCCGAGGTCTGACCCGAAGGAGAACGAGGGCCGAGGATCCGAGGGGGTCGGCGTCGGCCCCGGCGCCCACCCGGCTGCCAGGGACAGGGGCGTCCCAATCCCGGCCTGGGCATCCGGGCCGGATCAGATCGGGAGGTGTCCGCTCGTCCCGCCGTGGCCCCCAATGGCCTGACATCCGGGGCCACATCGCCCCAACCATGCACCAAAAGTCCAAAATGTCGCGTTATCTTGCTGCGGTACCCCGGCCTGCCGCCGAGCGGTCTCATCTACCGCGGGAGAAGCGATGCTCCAGGCAATCGGACTCACCAGTGCCCCCCGCCGAGATCGTCCGTCCGCCGTCGACGACCTCACCTTCGAGGCGAGACCCGGGCAGCTCACCGCCCTCCTTG
Organism: Streptomyces sp. WM6378; assembly: GCF_001279695.1. Taxonomy (GTDB): domain Bacteria; phylum Actinomycetota; class Actinomycetes; order Streptomycetales; family Streptomycetaceae; genus Streptomyces. The sequence continues at coordinate 107,264 of NZ_LGDD01000106.1, read as the reverse complement.
GCCCCCCGGGCTCGGGGCGGACGACGGCCCTGCGTCTGATGCTCGAACTCGAACCGGGCCGGGGCGTCACCTACTTCCGCGGCCGCCCCTTGCACGAACTCGCCCACCCCGCCCGCGAAGTGGGCACCCTCCTCGGCGATGTGCCCGGTCACCCCGCACGCACCACCCGGGGACAGCTCAAGCTGATGTGCACCGTCGCGGGCGTCCCCGTGTCGCGCGCCGACGAAATGCTTGAGGTCGTCGGCCTCTCCGGCCTAGCCGACCAGCGCCTGGGCACCCTCTCGCTCGGCATGGACCGCCGCCTCGGCCTCGCCGCCGCACTCCTCGGCGACCCGCACACCCTCCTTCTCGACGAGCCCGCCGAGGGCCTCTCCCCCCGCGAGAACGCCTGGCTCTACGGACTCCTGCGCGGCCACGCCGGCCACGGCGGCACCGTCCTGTGCACCTTCGCCGACCCCAAGGAAGCGGCCCGGGTCGCCGACCGCGTCGTCACCATCGACGGCGGCCGGCTCGTCGCCGACCAGGACGCCACCCAGTTCGCCCGCACCCGGCTGCGGCCCCGCGTCGCCGTCGCCACCCCGCACGCCGCCCGCCTCGCCGCCCTGGTCGGCCGGGAGGCGCGCGCCGCCCAGCGGTCCGTCGAAGTGGTCGCCGAGGACGGCAACCACCTGTCGGTGTACGGCAGCAGCTGCGCGGAGGTCGGGGAGACGGCCTTCCGCAACGGCGTGCTGCTGCACCGCCTCGCCGACGAGATCGGCGACACCGGCCCGAGCGTCACCGTCCCACCCCAGGAACGGACCGGACCGCCCCGCGGTTCCCACCCCCTGCCCATCACCCGCAGGCCCGCCCGCACCCCGCTGCGCCCCCTGCGCTACGAACTGCGCAGACTCCTCGGCGTACGGACAACGTTCTTGCTGGCTGCGGGTGTTCTGGCGCTTTCGGCCGTCCTGTCCGTGCTGCTGGCCAGGGCCGGGCACGCCCCGCTGCCGCGGCTCCTCGCGGCCTGGCCCGGTCTGCTGCCGCTGCCGCCCGCCGCGCTCGGCGCGGGCCTGCTCGGCGCGCTCGCCTTCGGCGACGAGTACCGCTACCCGGCGCTCGCCGCCGACCGGGGCACCGTGCCGCGCCGGCTCGGCCTGCTCGGCGCCAAACTCGCCGTGACCGCCGGGGCCGCCCTCCTGCTCGCCGCGCTCGCCGCGGCGGTCGACTATCAGGTCCTGCGCCTGGTGTACGGCGGCGACATGGCGGGGCCGCCGCGCGAATGGCTCGCGTGGGGCGCCAGTTGGGCCGGTCTCACGGTCGGCTGCGCCTGGGCCGGGCTGCTCGCCGCCGGGATCTTCCGGGCCACCATCGCGGGCCTCGCCGCGGTCCTCGCCGTGCCCGTCGCCGTCGTACCGCTCCTGAGGAAGGCCGTCGACGGGCACTCGGTGCGCTCCGTCGCCGGGCTTCCCGACCGGCTGCGCGACCTGGCGTGGGTGCGGTGGCCGCACGTCCTCGACCACTGGCTCATCGCCGTCCTGCACCTGGTCGCCGAACCGGTCGGAGCCGCACTCGCGTTGTCGATCACCGTCCTGATCTGCGCATATCTGGTCACCGGCCTGCGCGCCAGGGCCCGTTGGTGAGGCACCGGCGACCAGAGAGCGAGCATCTGCCCAGAACTCCCTTGGGAATGCCCGCTTCTTTCCGATAAAGCGTCAATTGCGGGGCGGGCGGTGATCACCCTTTCGTGTGCTTTTCACCAAAGACCTCAAGGGGCACCGCGGTCCCGCCGACAAAGGGTGCATGAGCACCCTTGCGCACACCATGATGACCGCCCGCACCGCCGACGCCGGCCTCTCGGCCCCGGGCGAACTCGACCGCTACCCCTACGGGGAGGCGCGCCCCTCCGACCGGATCGGCACCCCCTCCTGGGACAGCGGGGACGCGGAACTCGGCCGGGTGGGCCGCCGCGCGGCAGGCAGCCGAGGCCGCGGCCTGCACGGTCAACTCGTCCAGCAGCTCGGCCAGATGATCGTCTCCGGCGACCTCGGCGCGGACCGCCCGCTCGTCCCCGAGGAGATCGGCCAGCGGTTCGAGGTCTCCCGCACGGTGGTCCGCGAGTCCCTGCGCGTGCTCGAGGCCAAGGGCCTGGTCAGCGCCCGGCCCAACGTCGGCACCCGGGTCCGGCCGGTCAGCGACTGGAACCTGCTGGACCCCGACATCATCGAGTGGCGCGCCTTCGGCCCCCAGCGCGACGACCAGCGCCGCGAGCTCGCCGAGCTGCGCTGGACCATCGAGCCGCTCGCCGCCCGCCTCGCCGCGGGCCACGGCCGTGAGGACATCCAGCAGCGGCTCGGCGACATGGTGGAGATCATGGGCCACGCCCTCGCCCAGGGGGACGCGATCACCTTCTCGCGGGCGGATGCCGAGTTCCACTCCCTACTGATCCAGCTCGCCGGCAATCGGATGCTGGAGCATCTCTCCGGGATCGTCTCGGCCGCGCTCCAGGTCTCCGGCTCCCCGGTCACCGGTTGTGACCGCCCCTCGGACGGCTCCCTCGCGCACCACGGGCGGATCGTGGACGCCCTCGCCAACGGCGACCCCATGGCGGCCGAGACGGCCGTACGTCAACTGCTCACCGTCCACCCGGAGGTGGAGCGGGTCGTCCCCGCGCCGCGCGAGCACTGATCGGAGCCCCGCCGGAGGTAGTGTGCCGCCGGATCCTGGAGGGGGTCCGGCGCACTCGATTACGGGGTATATGCCCCTTGTGACCCCTAGGTCGCCTTTGGAGTGTGACTCGGGCCACGAAGATTGCGCGTAACACTCCTCGGAACCATGCGATGACTTAAGAGGTAACAGCCGAGGAGGGAATACAGCGGCCATGCGTGGCGCTGTGCAGCTCCGAGGTTCAGCCCGCGCCCCCGGCACATTCCCAGCCGGTGGTCGTCGGCTCCGGCCCGATCCTGGGCGGGGCCGGAAGCCGTTTTCCATCGTTTCGAGAGGTTGTTCGTGTCGGCCAGCACATCCCGTACGCTCCCGCCGGAGATCGCCGAGTCCGAGTCTGTGATGGCGCTCATCGAGCGGGGAAAGGCTGATGGACAGATCGCCGGCGATGACGTGCGTCGGGCCTTCGAAGCCGACCAGATTCCGCCGACCCAGTGGAAGAATGTTCTGCGCAGCCTCAACCAGATCCTCGAGGAAGAGGGTGTGACGCTGATGGTCAGTGCCGCGGAATCACCGAAGCGCACACGCAAGAGCGTCGCAGCGAAGAGCCCGGCGAAGCGCACCGCCACCAAGACGGTCGCGGCCAAGACGACCGTGACCACCACCAGGACCGTCGCCGCCTCCGCGGCCCCGGCCGAGACCGTGGACGTATCGGCGGACGAGGCCGAGGACGCCCCCAGGAAGGCCGTCGCCAAGAAGGCGGCCGTCAAGAAGACCGCCGCCAAGAAGACGGTGGCCAAGAAGACCGCGGCGAAGAAGACCGCCGCCAAGAAGGGCGACGACGAAGAGGTCGTCGAGGGCGACGAGCTCCTTGAGGACGCCGCGCCCGGCAAGGGCGACGACGAGGAGCCCGAGGGCGAGAGCAAGGGCTTCGTCCTGTCCGACGAGGACGAGGACGACGCTCCGGCCCAGCAGGTCGCGGTCGCCGGAGCCACCGCCGACCCGGTCAAGGACTACCTGAAGCAGATCGGCAAGGTCCCGCTCCTCAACGCCGAGCAGGAGGTCGAGCTCGCCAAGCGCATCGAGGCCGGCCTGTTCGCCGAGGACAAGCTGGCGAACGCCGACAAGCTGGCGCCGAAGCTCAAGCGCGAACTGGAGATCATCGCCGAGGACGGCCGGCGCGCCAAGAACCACCTCCTGGAGGCCAACCTCCGTCTGGTGGTCTCGCTGGCCAAGCGCTACACCGGCCGCGGCATGCTCTTCCTGGACCTCATCCAGGAGGGCAACCTCGGTCTGATCCGCGCGGTCGAGAAGTTCGACTACACCAAGGGCTACAAGTTCTCCACGTACGCCACCTGGTGGATCCGTCAGGCGATCACCCGCGCCATGGCCGACCAGGCCCGCACCATCCGTATCCCGGTGCACATGGTCGAGGTCATCAACAAGCTCGCGCGCGTCCAGCGCCAGATGCTCCAGGACCTGGGCCGCGAGCCCACCCCGGAGGAGCTGGCCAAGGAGCTCGACATGACCCCTGAGAAGGTCATCGAGGTCCAGAAGTACGGCCGTGAGCCCATCTCGCTGCACACGCCCCTGGGTGAGGACGGCGACAGCGAGTTCGGTGACCTCATCGAGGACTCCGAGGCGGTCGTCCCGGCCGACGCGGTCAGCTTCACGCTCCTCCAGGAGCAGCTGCACTCGGTGCTCGACACCCTCTCCGAGCGTGAGGCGGGCGTGGTCTCCATGCGCTTCGGCCTCACCGACGGCCAGCCGAAGACGCTGGACGAGATCGGCAAGGTCTACGGCGTGACCCGCGAGCGGATCCGCCAGATCGAGTCCAAGACCATGTCGAAGCTGCGCCACCCGTCGCGCTCGCAGGTGCTGCGCGACTACCTCGACTAGGTCGCGGTCGTACGTCGTCGAGGGCCCGGTCTCCTTTGGGAGGCCGGGCCCTCGGGCGTATCCGCGGGTGCGGGGCGCGGCTCACTGAATGACGCTGGGTGTGCCTGTGTCACCGAGAGTCAGGAGACCCTATGCGCCGCTGTTTCGCCCGAGCCGTCACAGGGGCGGCCGCCCTTGCGGCCACCGGACTGGGGGTGCCGCCGCTCGCGGCCGCCGATGAGGTCGTCATCGGCGGGCAGCGGGTCGAGATCTCGGACAGCCCCTGGGTGGTGGCGCTGTCCAGCCGTGACCGGTTCGGAGGTACGCGTGCGGGCCAGTTCTGCGGGGGCGCGGTGGTCTCGCCCACCACGGTCCTGACGGCCGCGCACTGCCTGCGCCACGACGTCCTGGGCGTGGACGTGTCCCAGGTGCGGGACCTCAAGGTGATCGCGGGCCGCACCGAGCTGCGTTCGAACGCCGGCCAGGAGATCCGGGTGAGCGCCACGTGGGTCAACCCGGGCTACGACGCGGGGACCAACGTGGGCGACATGGCGGTGCTGACCCTGGCCACCCCGTTGCCCGCCTCGTACGTGATCACCGCGGCGCCGGCGGGGGACGCGGCGTACAAGCCGGGCGTCCGGGCCACGGTCTACGGCTGGGGCGACACGACGGGCGGCGGCAAGTACCCGACGGCGCTGCGTGCCGCCCCCGTCACGGTGTTGGACGACGGGGCCTGTGCGCGCGCCTACCCGCCGAACTCGGACGGTACGTACGAGGCGACCACCATGCTCTGCGCGGGCGACCCCAGGGGCGGCTACGACGCCTGTCAGGGCGACAGCGGTGGCCCGCTGGTGGCCCAGGGCCGGCTCATCGGTCTGGTCTCCTGGGGCAACGGCTGCGGACGGGCCGACAGCCCCGGGGTGTACACGCGGGTGTCAGGCGTGGCCAGGCCCGCCACGGACTGAGCGGCAGGAGAGCCGGCCGGACATGAGAACGGGCGGTCGCTCCCCCTGCACGGGGAGCGACCGCCCGTCGCCGGTCCTGGACCGGCCCTGGCTCGTCGTGATGCGAGGTCTCAGCGATCCTCGTCGCCTGCGGACTCGGGCACCGCCGTGAGGCGGTCCGTCTCGTCCTGTATGTCAGCGGCGATCTTCTTCAGTTCCGGCTCGAACTTACGTCCGTGATGAGCGCAGAAGAGCAGCTCGCCGCCGCTGGTCAGGACTACGCGAAGGTAGGCCTGTGCGCCGCAGCGGTCGCAACGGTCGGCGGCCGTCAGGGGGCTCGCGGGGGTCAGAACAGTAGTCACGTCGCCTCTTCTCTAGCTCGACGAGCTGTCGTACCAGGGTCAACATCCAACCAGGCCGAAAACGTTCCCGCTCGTGGCTTTTCCTCGAAAGTTCTTGGTCAAGGTGGCTGTCTGCTGCCGGTTGGCGGCGAATGAGCCGTATTGCGGAGCTTTACGGGTTTCGCGTTGCTTGTCTCGTTTGGCCCTCCCGGCGGGGTTGCCGGTTGTTCATGAGGACGTGCCCGGAGCCTAAATGGTTCATGCCTGAATGGGAACGTGATATCCGCATCACCCCCACGAGGGATCGAACATGTTTGCGACGCTGGACTAGCATGAGGATTCGCGAGGGTGGCGTTACAACGGCTCTACCAGGCCTCGGTACCCTCAGACCGGCGACCGACGCCGACCCCTTACCCACCAGGGGCGCAATTGAAATTCAGCGAGGAGCGAACTGCGTGACCGCCGAGACGTCCGTTCCGTCCACTGCGCTGCTGAGCGGGGCAGACCGCGACGGCTCCAACTACACCGCTCGGCATCTGCTCGTACTCGAAGGCCTCGAAGCGGTCCGTAAGCGACCCGGCATGTACATCGGGTCGACGGACAGCCGCGGTCTGATGCACTGCCTCTGGGAAATCATCGACAACTCCGTCGACGAGGCCCTGGGCGGCTACTGCGACCACATCGAAGTGATCCTGCACGACGACGCCTCCGTGGAGGTACGTGACAACGGCCGGGGCATCCCCGTCGACGTCGAGCCCAAGACCGGGCTCTCGGGCGTCGAGGTCGTCATGACCAAGCTGCACGCCGGCGGAAAGTTCGGCGGCGGCTCCTATGCCGCGTCCGGCGGCCTGCACGGCGTGGGCGCCTCCGTGGTGAACGCGCTCTCGGCCCGCCTCGACATCGAGGTCGACCGCACCACCACGCACTCGATCAGCTTCCGCCGGGGCGTGCCCGGCATCTTCACCGAGCAGGGCCCCGACGCGCCCTTCGACCCGGGCAGCGGGCTGCTCAAGGGCAAGCGCGTGCCCAAGGGCCGCACCGGCACCCGCATCCGCTACTGGGCCGACCGCCAGATCTTCCTCAAGGACGCCAAGCTCTCCCTTGACACGCTCTACCAGCGGGCCCGCCAGACGGCGTTCCTGGTGCCGGGCCTGACCATCGTCGTGCGCGACGAGCGCGGCCTCGACGGCGAGGGCAAGACCGAGGAGACGTTCCGCTTCGACGGCGGGATCAGCGAGTTCTGCGAGTACCTGGCCCAGGACAAGGCCGTCAACGACGTGCTGCGCCTGTCCGGCTCGGGCACCTTCAAGGAGACCGTCCCGGTCCTCGACGACCGCGGCCACATGACGCCCACCGAGGTCACCCGGGAGCTGGCCGTGGACATCGCGCTGCGCTGGGGCACCGGGTACGACACCAACCTCAAGTCGTTCGTGAACATCATCGCCACCCCCAAGGGCGGCACCCACGTCACCGGCTTCGAGCGCTCGGTCACCAAGACCGTCAACGAGGTGCTCCGCTCCGCCAAGATGCTGCGGGTCGCCGAGGACGACGTCGTCAAGGACGACGCCCTGGAGGGTCTCACCGCGGTCGTCACCGTGCGACTCGCCGAGCCGCAGTTCGAGGGCCAGACCAAGGAGGTCCTGGGCACGTCCGCGGCCAACCGGATCGTCGCCAACGTGGTCGCCAAGGAGCTCAAGGAGTTCCTGACCTCCACCAAGCGTGACGCGAAGACCCAGGCAAGGGCCGTCCTCGACAAGATCGTCGCGGCCGCCCGCACCCGCATCGCGGCCCGCCAGCACAAGGAGGCGCAGCGCCGCAAGACGGCGCTGGAGTCCTCCTCGCTGCCGGCCAAGCTGGCCGACTGCCGCAGCGACGACGTGGAGCGCAGCGAGCTGTTCATCGTCGAGGGAGACTCGGCGTTGGGCACCGCCAAGCTCGCGCGGAACTCCGAGTTCCAGGCGCTGCTGCCGATCCGCGGCAAGATCCTCAACGTTCAGAAGGCGTCGGTCTCCGACATGCTGAAGAACGCGGAGTGCGGCGCGATCATCCAGGTCATAGGGGCGGGCTCGGGCCGGACCTTCGACATCGACGCGGCGCGGTACGGCAAGATCGTGCTGCTCGTCGACGCCGATGTCGACGGCGCGCACATCCGGATCCTGCTGCTGACCCTCTTCCAGCGCTACATGCGCCCGATGGTCGAGGCGGGCCGGGTCTTCGCCGCGGTGCCGCCGCTGCACCGGATCGAGCTGGTCCAGCCCAAGAAGGGCCAGGACAAGTACGTGTACACGTACTCGGACAACGAACTGCGCACCACGCTGCTTGAGTTCCAGCGCAAGGGCGTCCGCTACAAGGACACCATCCAGCGCTACAAGGGCCTCGGCGAGATGGACGCCGACCAGCTGGCCGAGACCACGATGGACCCCCGGTTCCGCACCCTGCGCCGGATCAACATCGGCGATCTGGAAGCCTCCGAGCAGGTCTTCGACCTGCTGATGGGCAACGAGGTGGCGCCGCGCAAGGAGTTCATCACCAGCTCCGCCGCCACGCTGGACCGCTCGCGCATCGACGCGTGAGCCGCGCCTGACGAACGCCGGCCCGGGGACCCCCGGGCCGGCGTTCGCGCTCTCCACCCATGGGTGGAGAGCAAACCTCCACCCGCGATCCACCCCTGATCCGATGCCTCTGACCAGGTCGTTTCCGTAACTTCGTAGACGTACAGGCAGTCCGATTCCCGTGTTCCTGTCTTCTCGTCTTCTCGTAGTCCGGAGGCTTCGATGTCCGCGCTTTTCAACGTGCTGGTGGCAGTCGCGGTGGTGGCGCTGATCCTGGTCCGCCAGTTCAAGCCGCAGCAGCTGGGCGGCGACGGAAGGAAGTGGTGGCTCATTCCCGCCGTCCTGGTGTTCTTCGCGGTGAAGGACGGCGGCCTCATCGACCAGCACCACCAGGCCGGCTCGATGGCCCTGCTCGGCGCCGAGCTCGTGACCGGCGTGCTCATGGGCGTCGGCTGGGCCTGGACGTCGAGGATATGGACCGAGCCGGACGGCACGGTGTGGTCCCGCGGCACCAAGGCCACCGCCGGGATCTGGGTCCTGGGCATCGCCCTGCGCGTGGGGCTCGCGGCCCTCGGCGCGCTGGCCGGAATCCACATGGGCACCGGCGCCATCCTGGTTGCGCTGGCCGCCTCTCTGCTCGTCCGCGGCGCCATCCTGATGTGGCGGGCCCGCCCGGCCCTAGCGTCGTACGGTGTTGCTGCCGCAAGCCCCGCCCAGCAGGTGTGGAAGGACCGCGTGTGACCCTGGAGACCTGGCTCAGCTGGCCTTCGCGGGAAGCACTCTCCCGCGAGGGCCTGACCCGCGCCAGACGCAATCTCGCCCGGGGCATCAGGGCCGTGGTGTTCGGCGGGCTGCTCTGGTCCACGTTCAGCAGCAAGCAGGGCCCGGGGAACGGGGCGTGGACCTGGGCGGCGGGCGTGGCGCTCGTGCTGGGCTGCGTCCTGCTGGCCCGGGTGTTCTTCCGGTTCACCCTGGAGCACCGGCTCTGGCCCTCGCTGGGCACGCTCCTGCTGGTGATGGGAGCCGCCGCCGGCGCCAGGGCGGCGGGCTGGCCGGTGCTCGCGCTGGTTCTGTGGTGCGGCTGCGCGGTGACCGCCCTTGAACGACTGCCGCTGGGCGCCGCCGTGCCGTGTACGGCGGTGGCACTGGCCGCGTACAGCCTGGTCAACAACGACAACTGGCTGACCACGGCGGTGACCGCGGTGGGGCTCGGGCTCGCCGGATACGTGCTGCGCCTCGATGCCGAGGCCCGAGGCAGCGCACAGCGGCTGCTCTCCCAGGAGCGGGCCGCGCGGGCCGCCGAGGCGCAGTCGGCCGCGCTGGGCGAGCGGGCCAGGATCGCTCGCGAGATCCACGACGTACTGGCGCACAGCCTCTCCGCGCAGCTGGTGCACCTGGAGGCGGCGCGGCTGCTGATCGAGCGGGAGCCACCCGGAGAGTTCCGGGAGAAGATCCTCGAACGGGTGGTGGCCGCCCGGGGCATGGCGCGGGAAGGCCTGGCCGAGACCCGCCAGGCGCTGTCCGCGCTGCGCGGCGAGATGACCCCGGTGGAGGACTTCCTGCACACCCTGATCGAGGCATCCGGAGCCGGGACGGGGCTCGCTCCGGGCGCCCGGGTGCAGGTGGAGGGGGAGCGCAGGGCGCTGCCCGCGGAGGCCTCGCAGGCCGTGCGCAGAGTGGCGCAGGAGGCCCTGACGAACGTGCGCAAGCACGCGCCGGGCGCGGTCGTCGCCGTACGGCTGGAATACCTGCCGGACGAAGTGGCCCTGGAAGTACGGGATTCGGGCGGGAGCAAACGGGCGGGCGAGCTCGCTGTCAGTGGTTCCGGATACGGTTTGCTGGGGATGAGGGAGCGCGCGGAACTGCTCGGCGGGACGCTGGAGGCCGGGCCGGACGAGGAGGGCTTCGTGGTGAGACTGAGGGTGCCCGCATGACCGGGAGCGGGCGCGGGGCACGGGGGACGATCAGGGTGGTCGTGGCCGACGACCAGTCCGTGGTGCGCGAGGGAATCGTGATGCTGCTCGGGCTGCTGCCCGGCATCGAGGTCGTCGGATCGGCACGGGACGGCGAGGAGGCGGTCGCCCTCACGGCCGAACTGGCTCCGGACATCGTCCTGATGGACCTGCGCATGCCGCGCTGCGACGGGGTCGAGGCGACCCGCCGCATCCGGGCCGGGCATCCCGGCACCGAGGTGGTGATCCTGACGACGTACGCGGACGACGACTCGCTCTTCCCGGCCCTGCAAGCCGGAGCACGGGGCTATCTCACCAAGGACGCCGGGGGCGAGGAGATCGTCAAGTCGATAGAGGACGTGCTGGCCGGGCAGGCCGGGCTCGCCCCCGCCGTACAGCGCCGGCTCCTGGAACGGGTGACCGCGCCTCCGCCCGTCCCTTCCGCGCCTGCCGAGCTGCCCGACGGGCTCACCGTCCGCGAGGGCGAGGTGCTGGGGCTGGTGGCCGAAGGGATGTCCAACCCCGAGATCTCGCGGGCCCTGCACATCTCGACGGCCACCGTGAAGACACACATCAACAACATCTTCGGCAAGACCGGGGTGCGCGACCGAGCGCAGGCCATGCGGTACGCCTACCTGCACGGCCTCGCCCAGCCACCGCGCGGCTAGGGGTCCTGAGGCCGCGCCATCACCTAATGGAGTGAAGCGGGGGCATAGGAGAGTCCAGAGCCCGCCCCTCTGCCCATCCTTGGGCCACGCGGCCGAACGGGGCTGTGGGCAAGGAGAGTTGTGCGGTGGAGAAGCAGGAAGGGCGTGATCCCGCGGAGGCGCGGATCGACGACCCCTGGTATGACGCCCTCGCCTCCGGGTGGGGCGAGCTGGACGGCGAGACGGTGCCCGCGACCGTGCCCGTACAGCATGACGGCGACGACGGCTGGCTCAGCCCGGCCGAGATCTATCTTCAAGTGCACCGAAGCGCCGCGTTCCAGGAGGTGCGCCGTCGCTACCGCCGCTTCGTCGTCCCGGCCGCCCTCGCCTTCTTCGCCTGGTACTTGGCCTATGTGATCACCGCGGTCAGCGCCCCCGGCCTCATGGCCCGCCCGGTGGCCGGCGCGGTGAACGTGGCGATGGTCGCCGGGCTGGCCCAGTTCCTCACCACCTTCCTGCTGACCTGGGCGTACGCACGTCATGCGCGGCTGCGCCGGGACCGGGCCGCGCTGGAGCTGCGCTGGGTCGTGTTCGAGCAGAACCAGCAGAACAATCAGCAGCACAGCGGACCGAACCAGCAGGCCGAACAGGGGCGCGGTGCCCGGGGGACCGGCGGACGGGGCACGACACGGGGGACCAACAAGTGATCGTCGGCGGGGACCAACAGACTCTGGCGCTGTTCCTTTTCAGCGCGTTCGTGGCGGCGACGCTCGCCATCACCACCTGGGTCAGCCGGAACCGGCGCGGCTCGGCCGAGGAGTTCTACACCGGCGGGCGCCTGTTCTCGCCCATGGAGAATGGTTTTGCCATCGCGGGCGACTACATGTCGGCCGCCTCCTTCCTCGGCATCTCCGGACTGATCGCGCTCTACGGCTACGACGGAATGCTGTACTCCGTGGGCTTCCTCGTCGCCTGGCTGGTGGTGCTGCTCCTGGTCGCCGAACTGGTCCGCAACTGCGGCAGGTTCACCCTGGCCGACGTGGTCGCGGCCCGGATGAGCGAGCGCCCGGTGAGGATCGCGGCGGGAACTTCTTCGGTCACCGTGTCCGTTCTCTATCTGGTGGCGCAGATGGTCGGCGCGGGGAGCCTGGTCGCCCTGCTGCTCGGCGGCACCAGCGATGCCGCGCGGAGCTGGACGGTCGTCGGGGTCGGCGCCCTGATGGTGGTCTATGTGTCGCTCGGCGGGATGCGGGCCACCACCTGGATCCAGATCGTGAAGGCCGTCCTGCTCATGGCCGGCACGATCACCCTCACCGTGCTGGTGCTGCTGCACTTCCACGGCGACATCAATCTGCTGCTGAACTCGGCGGCCGAACACAGCGGCCACGGAAAGGAGTTCCTCTCACCCGGCCTCAAGTACGGCGGGGACTGGACGGCGCGGTTCGACTTCATCAGCCTGGGGCTCGCCCTGGTCCTCGGCACGGCCGGACTGCCGCACATCCTCTCGCGCTTCTACACCGTGCCGACCGCGCGGGCCGCCCGCCGCTCGGTCGTCTGGTCCATCGGCCTCATCGGGGGCTTCTACCTGATGACGATCGTGCTCGGCTTCGGCGCGGCCGCGCTGGTCGGCTCGGCCGAGGTCAAGGCTTCGAATCCGGCGGGGAACACGGCCGTAGCCCTGCTCGCCCACCACCTGGGCGGGGGCGCCGGTTCCACAGGCGGAACGGTTCTCTTCGCCGTGGTCGCCGCCGTCGCCTTCGCCACGATCCTCGCCGTGGTCGCGGGCATCACCCTCGCGTCCTCGGCGTCCGTCGCCCACGACCTGTACGCCTCGCTCCGGCGTCGGCACGCCAAGCAGCGCAGCGAGGTGGCGGTCGCGCGCGTCGCGGCGGTGGGGATCGGGGCGGCGGCCATCGCCCTCGGCCTCCTCGCCCGGGACCTCAATGTGGCCTTCCTGGTCGGCCTGGCCTTCGCGGTGGCCGCCTCCGCGAACCTTCCGGTGCTGCTGTACTCGCTGTTCTGGCGGAACTTCACGACGAGGGGCGCCGTGTGGGCGGTCTACGGCGGCCTGGTCCCGGCGCTTGTCCTGGTGCTGGTCTCGCCCGTGGTCTCGGGCAGCCCCGAATCTCTCTTCCCCGACGTGGACTTCCAGTTCTTCCCGCTGCAGAACCCGGGGCTCGTCTCCATCCCGCTGGGATTCGTCGCGGGCTGGCTCGGCGCGGTGACCTCGCGCGAAATGCCGGACGAGGCGAAGAACGCGGAGGCGGAGGTACGGGCCCTGACGGGGGCGGGCGCGGTGTAGCCCCCGTCCCCGCGCCGACTCCGGGTTCGGCGTGAGTCAACTCTGCTCATGGCAAGGGGAGTTGATCCTCACACCATCCATGCGTACCGATGTTCCGGGCGTCCCGTCTCTCCGTACCGCAGGGTCAGACGGAGGCGGCCGGACTGTTCCAGGAGACGGAGATAGCGCTGGGCGGTGGAGCGGCTCAGGCCGGTCCGGTCGGCGACCTCGTGGGCGGAGAGCGGGTGGTCCGCGGTGTGCAGCACGTCGCGGATGAGCTCCGCGGTCGGCACCGAGTGGCGGCTGGGCAGCCCGGTGCGCAGGGCCGCGAAGATCCGGTCGACCTGCTCCTGGTCCTGGGCGGCGGGCCCGCCGCCGGCCGTCCCCGCCGCCCGGTCCACCGTGCGCCGCAGGGTCGCGTACGAGTCGAGTTTGGCCCGGAGTCCGGCGAAGGTGAACGGCTTGACCAGGTAGTGCAGGGCGCCGTGGCGCATCGCGGCCTGGACGGTCGCTACGTCGCTCGCCGACGTCACCATGATCACGTCGGTGTGGTGGCCCAGCTGACGCATCCGGCGGACCAGGCTGAGCCCGGTCTCGTCGGGCAGGAAGTGGTCGAGCAGGACGAGGTCGATGCGGTGGCGTTCCAGCGTGGCCAGCGCCTGGGCGGCGTTGTGCGCCCGCGCCGCGACCCGGAACCCGGGAACCTTGCCGACGTACGCCGCGTTGATCTCAGCGACACGGAAGTCGTCGTCCACGACCAGGACGTCGATCAAGACGCTCTCCTCCTCCGTGCCCGCTCTTCGAACCCCGCAGTTGTATCGCGCGCAAAACGAGCACAACAGGGGTTTGCGAGCAGAAGTGTGTCTTGAGACCACAAGGCTGACGCCATGGCGCGGGCCGCATCTACGGTCCCGCTCCATGAACACAGACACCAGCCCCGCCATCGAGCTGAGGGGCGCCGGCAAGGCGTTCCGCACGCCGTCGGGGACGCTGCACACCGCCGTGCGGGAGCTCGATCTGACCGTGCGGCAGGGCGAGTTCGTGGCCGTCGTCGGCCCCACCGGCTGCGGGAAATCGACCACGCTGACCCTGGTCAGCGGCCTGGAGGAGCCCACCGAGGGCGAGGTCCTGGTGGCCGGGGAGCCTGTCGAGGGCATCGGCGACAAGGTCGGTTTCGTCTTCCAGCAGGACGCCGTCTTCCCCTGGCGCACCGTGCTCTCCAACGTCATGGCGGGCCCGCGCTTCCGCGGCGTACCCAAGGCCGAGGCGAGGGAGGCGGCCCGTGCCTGGCTGGCCAGGGTCGGCCTGTCGGCGTTCGAGGACCGCTATCCGCACCAGCTCTCGGGCGGCCAGCGCAAGCGCGTCGCGCTGGCCGCGACCTTCGTCAACGACCCCCGGATCCTGCTGATGGACGAGCCGTTCTCGGCCCTCGACGTGCAGACCAGGGCCCTGATGTCGGACGAGCTCCTCGACCTGTGGTCCGGCACCGGAGCCTCCGTCGTGTTCGTCACGCACGACCTGGAGGAGTCCATCGCGCTTGCCGACCGGGTCGTCGTGATGACGGCGGGACCCGCCACCGTGAAGCGGATCTTCGACATCGACCTGCCGCGCCCCCGCAGGGTCGAATCGGTGCGCCTGGAACCCCGGTTCATCGAGATCTACCGGGAGATCTGGGAATCGCTCGGCGAAGAGGTCCGCATCACCAGGGAGCGGGGTGCCGCCGATGTCGCCTGACACCGTCGCCGCCCTCGGGGTCAAGCCCGGGACCCGTACCCAGGCTCGCGCCCGGGCCGCCCGCAACCGTCGGCTCCTGGTGCACGGCAGCCGGGTCCTGCTCCTGGCGCTGGTCGTGGCGCTCTGGGAGATCCTGGCCCGTGCCGAGATCATCGACCCGTTCAACTTCTCGATGCCGTCCGCCATCGGGGACCAGATCCGCGAGTGGGCCGTGCACGGCACCGCGCAGGGATCGCTCTGGGAACAGATCTGGTACACCCTCTACGAGGCGCTGCTCGGCTGGGTCCTGGGGGTCACGGCGGGTGTCGTGCTCGGCATCACGCTGGGCCGGATCCGGTTCCTCGCCGATGTCCTCGGCCCGTACATCAAGGTGCTCAACGCCATTCCGCGCATCGTGCTCGCGCCGGTCTTCCTGATCTGGTTCGGCCTCGGACCGGCCTCGAAGGTCGCATCCGCCGTCGTGCTCGTGTTCTTCCCGGTCTTCTTCAACGCCTTCCAGGGGGCGCGCGAGGTCGACCGCAACCTGGTGAACAACGCCCGCATCCTGGGCGCGAGCAACCGCCGGGTCACCCTTCAGGTGGTCATCCCCTCCGCCACCTCCTGGATCTTCACCAGCCTCCATGTCAGCTTCGGCTTCGCGCTGATCGGCGCGATCGTCGGCGAGTACATCGGCGCCACCAAGGGGCTCGGCCTCCTGGTGGCCGCCTCGCAGGGGACCTTCAACGCCGCCGGGGTGTACGCGGCGATGGCCATCCTCGCGGTCGTCGCGCTGCTCACCGAGGGGCTGCTCACCTTCGCCGAGCGGCGGCTGTTCCGCTGGCGCCCGGCCGAGGCCGGCACCGAACGCTGACCGGCCCGAGGGGCGACCGACGCCGAGCGCCGACGGGCTCCCGCGCGCCCCATATCCGTACCGAACAATGATCACAGGGACGTGATGATCATGCCGAGCAACCCCAACTTCCGTACAGCTGCCGCCAGTTGTCGACGATCCGTCATCCGCGACCCGCGCAACGCGCCCTCGGCCGTTCTGGCCGGAGGGCTGTGTGTCGCGCTGCTGATGACGCTCTCCGGATGCGGCGGCGACTCCGCCTCGGATGCCAAGAGCGCGTCCGGACAGGCCAAGGTCAAGGTGATGGTCGGCGGTCTGGACAAGGTCATCTATCTGCCCGCGATGCTGACCCAGCGGCTCGGCTACTTCAAGGCCGAGGGTCTGGACGTGGAGCTGCTGACCGAGCCCGCCGGGGTGCAGGCCGAGACCGCGCTGATCTCCGGCGACGTCCAGGGCGCCGTCGGCTTCTACGACCACACGCTCGACCTCCAGGCCAAGGGCAAGAAGGTGGAGTCCGTGGTGCAGTTCTCGCACGCGCCCGGCGAGGTGGAGGTGGTCGCCAACCAGGCCGTCGGCACTATCGGTTCGCCCAAGGACTTCAAGGGGAAGAAGCTGGGGGTCACCGGGCTCGGCTCCTCGACGGACTTCCTCACCAAGTACCTCGCCGTGCGGGACGGGGTGAAGACGAGCGAGTTCACGCCTGTCGCGGTGGGCGCGGGGCAGACGTTCATCGCCGCGCTGAAGCAGGGCTCCATCCAGGGCGGCATGACCACCGACCCGACGGTGGCGACCCTCGTCGACCAGAAGCTGGGCAAGGTCCTGATCGACATGCGCACGCCCGAAGGCTCGCAGCAGGCGCTCGGCGGTCCCTACCCCTCGTCCAGTCTGTACATGAACACGGAGTGGGTGAACGGCCACAAGCAGACGGTGCAGAAGCTGGTCAACGCCCTGGTGAAGACGTTGCGTTGGATGTCCGCGCACAGCGCCGATGAGATCGCGGCGAAGATGCCCGCGGACTACGCGCAGGGCGGCAAGGCCCTGTACGCGCAGTCGATCAAGAGCACGCTGCCGATGTTCACCAAGGACGGCGTCATGCCCGAGAACGGCCCGGAAACGGTCGAGAGGGTGCTCAAGGCGTTCAATCCCAACCTCAAGTCCGCCAAGGTCGATCTGTCCGGGACCTTCACGACGGAGTTCGTGAAGAAGGCCCCGCGGAGCTGACCCCGTAAGAGCCAACGCCGCAGAGCTGAAACCCCTGTGCGGGGTGCCTACAGCGAGGCCGCCCACGCGTAGCGGTGCTCGGGGCGGCCGGTCTCGCCGTAGCGCAGGCCGAGCCGCACCCGGCCCGCCCGCTCCAGGAGTTTGAGATAGCGCTGGGCCGTCTGGCGGCTCACCCCGGCCCGCTCCGCGATCTCCTGCGCCGAGAGCGGGTTTTCGGCCTCCTTCAGGACCCTGCGCAGCAGGTCGGCGGTGGTGGGGGAGTGGCCCTTGGGGAGGTCGGGCTCGGCGGGGACGGACAGTGCGCCGAAGATCCGGTCCACCTCCGCCTGTTCGGCCTCGCCGCCGCCGTCCAGGGTGCGGCGCAGTACGGCGTACGCCTCCAGCTTGGTGCGGAGCCCCGCGAAGTTGAACGGCTTGACCAGGTACTGAAGGGCGCCCTGGCGCATCGCCGCCTGCACGGTGGCGACGTCGCGGGCCGCGGTCACCATGATCACGTCGGTGTGGTGGCCGAGCCGGCGCAGCTCCCGTACGAACGCGAGGCCGTTCTCGTCCGGCAGATGGTGGTCGAGCAGCACCAGGTCCACCGGGTGCTCGACGATCCGGGCGAGCGCCTCGGTGGCCGAATGCGCCTGGGCGACCACTCGGAATCCGGGAACTTTCGCGGTGTACGCGGCATTGATGTCGGCGACCCGGGGATCGTCGTCCACGACCAGCACGTCGATCATCGCGCCTCCTCCACGGCCTTGCTCCGGTGTCCGTCGTCAGTGAGCTCCTGCTCCAGCGCCTCGCTCAGCGCATCCGGCAGGACGACGGTGAACTCCGCCCCGCCGTCCGGGCCGGTACCGACCCGGGCGCTGCCGCCCATCCGCTCTGCGAACCGGCCGACGAGCGCGAGACCGAGCCCCCGCTTGCCGTGGGCGGGCGGCTCCTTGGTCGTCCAGCCCTCGGTGAAGACGAGCTCACGTTGCTCGGCGGGGATACCGGGCCCGTTGTCGCGGACCCGCAGGACGACGGTACGTCCCTCGGCGCGCAGCTCCACCTCGACCGCGGCGCCGGGCGACCCGGCCGCCGCGTCCAGCGCGTTGTCGAGCAGGTTGCCGGTGACCGTGACCAGGCCGCGCGGATCGACGAGCCGGTCCGGCAGCGAGGTGGCGGGGGACAGGCTGAGGGCGACCGCGCGCTCGGCGGCGACCGTCGCCTTGCCGACCAGGACCGCGGCGAGCAGCGGGTCCCTGACCTTCTCGGTGACCTGCTCGGCGGTGGCCCGGTGCACCCCGACGACCTCGGTGATGAACTCGACGGCCTCCTCGTACAGCTCCAGTTCGAGCAGGCCGAGCAGGGTGTGCAGGCGGTTGGCGTGCTCGTGGTCCTGGGCGCGCAGGGCGTCGATCAGGCCCCGAGTCGAGTCGAGCTCACGGCCCAGGCGCTCAAGTTCGGTGCGGTCACGGAGGGTGGCGACGGCGCCCCCGTCGTCGGTCGGCACCCGGTTGGCCACGAGGACGCGGTGACCGCGCACGGTCAAGAGGTCGGTGCCCTCGACCCGCCCGGCGAGCACATCGGTCGTACGCCCCGCACCGAGCACCTCGTCAAGCGCCCGGCCCCCGGCCTCGGGGCCGACGCCGAGGAGGCGCTGCGCCTCGTCGTTGAGCAGCCTGATCCGGCCGTCGCGGTCGAGCGCGACCACGCCTTCGCGGATGGAGTGCAGCATGGCCTCGCGCTCGGCGAGCAGCCCCGAAATATCGGAGAAGGCCAGGTCACGGGTCTGCTTGTGGATGCGCCGCGCGATCAGATACGCGGCGAGCGCGCCCACCGCGAGCGCCCCGCCCGCGTAGGCGAGCAGGCCCGGGATCGCGTTCAGGAGCCGGGCCCGGACGCTGTCGTACTCGATGCCCACCGAGACGGCGCCGACGATCCGGCCGCCGGCGTCCCGCAGCGGCACCTTGCCCCGGGCCGAGCGGCCCAGGGTGCCGCTGTCGATCTCCATGACGTCGCGGCCCGTGAGTGCGTCGGTCGGGTCGGTGGAGACGACCCGACCGATCTCGCCGGGGTCGGTGTGCGACCAGCGCACCCCGCGGGTGTCCATGATCACCACGTATTCGGCGCCCGTCGCCCGCCTGATCCGCTCCGCGTCCGCCTGCACCGGCCCCTGGGCGGACGGCCGCGAGGCGAGCAGGTCGTCGGCGACCTGCGGCTGGGCGGCGGTGGTCGCGGCGATGGCCAGCGCGCGCCGCATGGCCTGGTCGTCGAGCTGGGCGCTGAGCGGGGCCAGGAAGAGCCCGGTCGCGAGCACGGCGACTCCGGCTGCGATGGCCAGCTGCATGAGCAGCACCTGGGAGAAGACGCGCCGCGGCCAGCCAAGCCGCCGCCGGCGCGGGGTGGTCCTGGTGGGTGGGGCGGTCATGGACAGGCACGTTAGACGGCCCGGGACGCATCCCGAAATCCCCCCGGGATCACAGTGCGATCTCCGTAAATGCCGCCCGGATTCGACGAAAGTCGCTTGCGTTGTTTGCGGATATCTTGCGAGCCGCTGTCGTGCTTCGTGGAAAGCCGCAGTATGCGCCAGTGACGGGGAGGAAAGCGATCGTTCCGGTTCGCCGGGTGGACCGGGACGCCGGGTTCTCGGGCTGGTCGTAGGGATGGACGCTCGGACACATCTCTGCAACTCTCTCACCGCTCAGCGCAAATTACGTGGTTCTTCGCTGCAGAAACCCAAGTCGCCAGAAGCCCTGGCGGCACGAACCCCCACCGGACACCCCCTAGTCGCGCAGATCGGGGACACATGAGAACGCACCGTTGGAAATGGCGGACGCGGATCAGATTGCTCGCCGCGGTTCTCGCCACCAGCCTGTTCATGATCGGTTGGCCCGCGCTCTCCGCCTCGGCGGCGGGCGCCACGGACCTGGCCGCCCAGAAGCC
This sequence comes from Streptomyces sp. WM6378, assembly GCF_001279695.1. Lineage (GTDB taxonomy): Bacteria > Actinomycetota > Actinomycetes > Streptomycetales > Streptomycetaceae > Streptomyces. The sequence continues at coordinate 87,329 of NZ_LGDD01000106.1, read as the reverse complement.
CGCGTCGGCATCCGGCGCCAACGGCCCGTACGTCGCCAAGAACGTCACCGACGGCGACCAGGCCACGTACTGGGAGAGCGCGGGCAGCGCCTTCCCGCAGTGGGTCCAGGCCGACCTCGGCGCCACCAGCAGCATCGCCGAGGTCGTCCTGAAGCTCCCCGCGTCATGGGCCGACCGCAAGGAGACGGTGTCCGTGCAGGGCAGCGCGGACGGCACGGCATTCAGCACGCTGGTGGGCTCCGCCGCGTACGGCTTCGCGCAGAGCTCCGGCAACACGGTGAAGATAGCGTTCGCCGCCTCGCGGGCCCGGTTCGTACGGATCGAGATCACGGCGAACACCGGCTGGCAGGCGGCCCAGCTCTCCGCGCTCGAAGTGCACGCGGCCGACGGGCCGAGCAGCACCAACCTCGCCCTCGGCAAGACCCTCACCGCGAGCAGCACCACCCAGACCTACGCGGCCGCCAACGCCAACGACGGCGACAAGGCGAGCTACTGGGAGAGCGCCAACAACGCCTTCCCGCAGTGGATCCAGGCCGACCTGGGCGCGACCGTGCCGGTCGACAAGGTGGTCCTCAAGCTGCCGGACGGCTGGGGCGCCCGCACCCAGACCCTCAAGATCCAGGGCAGCGCCAACGGCACCGACTTCACCGATCTGACGGCCTCGCAGGGCTACGACTTCACCGCGGCCAACGGGCTCACGGTGCCGGCCGCCTTCGACGCGGCCACGACGCGCTACGTCCGGGTGCTGATCTCCGGCAACACCGCCCAGCCCGGCGGTCAGCTTTCCGAGCTGGAGATCTACGGCCCGGCGACGGGTGACACCCAGCCGCCGAGCGCCCCGAAGAACCTCGCCTACACCGAGCCCGCCTCCGGTCAGATCCGGCTGGCCTGGGACGCGGCCACCGACAACACCGGGGTCACGGGTTACGACATCTACGCCAACGGCGAGCTGCGCACCAGCGTGGCGGGCAATGTCACCACGTACACCGACAGCCAGCCGGCGAGCGCCACGGTCGCCTACTTCGTGCGGGCGAAGGACGCGGCCGGCAACCAGTCGGCCAACAGCAACACCGTGACCCGGAACGGCAGTTCGGGCGATACCCAGGCCCCGACCGCGCCCGGCAATCTCGCCTACACCGAGTCGGCCGCCGGGCAGATCAAGCTCACCTGGACGGCCTCCAGCGACAACGTGGGGGTCAGCGGATACGACATCTACGCCAACAACCAGCTGCTCAAGAGCGTGGCGGGCGATGTCACCACGTACACCGACAGCCAGCCGGTCACGGTGACCGTCTCCTACTACGTGCGGGCCAAGGACGCGGCGGGCAACCAGTCCGGCGCCAGCAACACCGTGACCCGCAACGGAACGTCGAGCGGGGACGGCTCCAACCTCGCCGTGGGCAAGCCGATCACGGCCTCGTCCTCCACGTTCACCTTCGTCGCCGAGAACGCCGACGACAACAACACGGCGACCTACTGGGAGAGCGCGGCGGGCGGCTACCCGAGCACCCTCACCGTCAAGCTCGGAGCCAACGCGGACACCAACACCGTGGTCCTGAAGCTCAACCCGGACAGCAGCTGGGGCAGGCGGACGCAGAACATCGAGGTCCTCGGACGCGAGCAGAGCGCGTCCTCGTACACGAGCCTGGTGGCGGCCAAGGACTACACCTTCGACCCGGCGAGCGGGAACACGGTGGCCGTACCGGTCGCGGCGCGCGTCGCCGACGTCCAGCTCAAGTTCACCTCCAACACCGGTGCAACGGGCGGGCAGATCGCGGAGTTCCAGGTCGTGGGGGTGCCTTCGCCCAACCCGGATCTGGAGGTGACCGCGCTGACGGCCAGCCCGTCCGCGCCGGTCGAGTCGGACGCCGTGACGCTGTCGGCGACCGTACACAACAAGGGGACCAGTGCCTCGCCCGCGACCACCGTCGCCTTCCAGCTCGGCGGCTCCAAGGCGGCCACCGCGAACGTCGGCGCGCTCGCGGCCGGTGCCTCGGAGACCGTCAGCGCCTCCATCGGGACGCACGACGCGGGAACTTATCCGCTCAGCGCGGTCGTTGATCCGGACAACACCGTCATAGAACAGAACGACACCAACAACAGCTTCACGGGCAGCCCCCTGGTCATCAAGCCGGTCGACTCCAGCGACCTGGTCGCCTCCGGGGTCAACTGGACGCCGAGTGCCCCTTCGGCGGGCCAGTCGGTCGGCTTCTCGGTGACGCTGAAGAACCAGGGCACCCGCGCCTCGGCCGGCGGTAGCCACGCCGTCACGCTGACGCTGATCGACGACACGGGCGCCACGCTGAAGACGCTGACCGGCGCCTACAACGGCGCGCTCGCACCCGGAGCCACGGCGTCCCCGGTGAGCCTCGGCAACTGGACGGCGGCCAACGGCAAGTACACGGCGAAGGTGGTGATCGCGGACGACGCCAACGAACTGCCGGTGAAGCGCGCCAACAACACCAGCTCGCAGGCGTTCTTCGTCGGACGCGGCGCCGACATGCCGTACGACACCTATGAGGCGGAGGACGGTGTGACGGGCGGCGGCGCCCAGGTGATCGGGCCGAACCGGACCATCGGCGACCTCGCGGGCGAGGCGTCGGGGCGCAAGGCTGTCACCCTCAACTCCACCGGAAACTATGTGCAGTTCACCACCCGGGCCGACACCAACAGCCTGGTGACGCGCTTCTCCATCCCGGACTCGGCGGGCGGTGGCGGCGCCAGCGCCAACCTGGACGTCTATGTCGACGGCGTCTTCCGCAAGGCCATCGACCTCACCTCGAAGTACATGTGGCAGTACGGCGCCGAGGCCGGCCCCAACAACTCGCCGGGCTCCGGCGGCCCGCGCCACATCTACGACGAGGCCAACATCCTGCTCGGCGACACCGTGAAGGCGGGCAGCACGATCCGGCTCCAGAAGGACGCCGCGAACTCCTCCACGTACGCGATCGACTTCATCAACCTGGAGCAGGTCAGCCAGGCCCCGAACCCCGACCCGGCGGCCTATGCCGTGCCGGCCGGGACCGCTCAGCAGGACGTGCAGAACGCCCTGGACAAGGTGCGGATGGACACCACCGGCAAGCTCGTCGGCGTCTACCTGCCGCCCGGCACCTATGCCACCAGCAACAAGTTCCAGATTTACGGCAAGGCCGTGAAGGTGGTCGGAGCGGGCCCCTGGTTCACCCGGTTCGCGACGCCGCCCGACCAGGAGAACACCGACGCCGGATTCGACGTCCAGTCCTCCGCCAACGGCTCGTCCTTCACCGGATTCGGCTTCTTCGGCAACTACACCTCACGCAACGACGGCCCCGGCAAGGTCTTCAACTGGTCGAACGTCGCCAACATGACGATCGACAACGTGTGGGTCGAGCACATGATGTGCCTGTACTGGGGCACCAACACCGACCACATCACCATCAAGAACTCCCGGGTCCGCGACCTGTACGCGGACGGCATCAACCTCACCAACGGCAGCAGCGACAACACCATCAGCAACGTCGAGGCCCGCTCCACCGGGGACGACAGCTTCGCCCTGTTCCCGGCGACCGACATCAACAACGCGGACGAGACCGGCAACGTCTTCGAGAACCTCAGCGCCCTGCTGACCTGGCGGGCCGCCGGATTCGCCGTCTACGGAGGCACCGCCAACACGTTCCGGAACCTGTACGCGGCCGACATGCTCACCTATCCCGGACTGACCATCGCCACCCTGAAGTTCGGCTCGATCCCGGCCCTCGGCTTCGGGGCGGATCCGACGAACTTCCAGGGCATCTCCCTGGTGCGTTCCGGCGGGCACTTCTGGGGCGCGCAGGCATTCGGGGCGCTGTGGATGTACTCCGCCGAGTACGAGTTCCAGGGGATCCGGATCAGCGACCTCGACATCACCGATCCGACGTACTCCGGAATCATGTTCCAGACGAAGTACAACGGCAGTACGCCGCTGTACCCGATCAAGGACAGCGTGCTCACCGACGTCAGCATCAGCGGGGCGAAGAAGAGCGGCGACGCCTTCGACGCCAAGTCCGGCATCGGCATCTGGGCCAATGAGCTGCCCGAGCCCGGGCAGGGCCCGGCCGTCGGCGAGGTGACCTTCAACCACCTGAAGCTGAGCGACAACGCGCAGGACATCCGGAACACCACGTCCACCTTCAAGATCAACAACAACCCGTAGCGCCCGTAACGGAGGCCGCGCGGCGCCGCCCCGGGACTGCCCGGGGCGGCATCCGCACGTCCCGAAACCGAGCCCGACATCAACGCAAGCGGCTTGCATGACTTGCGCTAGTCTTGCGCGCATGACGCGACGACTTGCTCAGGTGGCGAAGAAGGTTGGAGTCAGCGAGGCCACGGTCAGCCGGGTGCTCAACGGCAAACCGGGAGTCTCCGAATCCACCCGGCAGGCCGTGCTCACGGCGCTCGACGTGCTCGGCTACGAGCGCCCCACTCAGCTGCGCGGCGAGCGCGCCCGGCTGGTCGGCCTGGTCCTGCCCGAGCTGCAGAACCCCATCTTCCCGGCGTTCGCCGAGGTCATCGGCGGCTCGTTGGCCCAGCAAGGGCTCACCCCGGTCCTGTGCACGCAGACCAAGGGCGGTGTCTCCGAGGCCGACTACGTCGACCTGCTCCTCCAGCAGCAGGTCTCCGGCGTCGTCTTCGCGGGCGGGCTCTTCGCGCAGATGGAGGCACCGCACGGGCACTACCAGCAGCTCGCCGACCGCAAGGTCCCGGTCGTCCTGATCAACGCCGCCATCGAGCACCTCGACTTCCCCGTCGTCGCCTGCGACGACGCGGTGGCCATGGAACAGGCCTGGCGGCACCTGGTCTCCCTGGGCCACCAGCGCATCGGCCTGGTGCTCGGGCCGCCCGACCACGTCCCCTCGCGGCGCAAGCTGGAGGCGGCCCGGGCCCTTGCCGAGGCGGCCGGCGCGGAGCTAGGCGAGGACCGCGTCGAGCGTGCCATGTTCTCCCTGGAGGGCGGCCAGGCCGCCGCCTCCCGCCTCCTGGAACGCGGCGTCACCGGCATCATCTGCGCCAGCGACCCGCTCGCGCTCGGCGCCGTGCGGGCCGCCCGCCGACGGGGACTCGACGTGCCCCGCGACGTGTCCGTCGTCGGCTACGACGACTCCGCGTTCATGAACTGCACCGAGCCCCCGCTGACCACCGTCCGCCAGCCCATCGAAGCCATGGGCCGGGCCGCCGTCGAGCTCCTGTCCGCGCAGATCCAGGGCGGCGTGGTGCCCCCCGGCGAGCTGCTCTTCGAGCCCGAGCTGGTCGTCCGCGGCTCGACCGCGCAGGTGCCGCGCTAGGCGCTTGCGTACCTCTGTCATCCAGCGCGTCGGGTCATGCGGCCCGGCGCGCTGCTGCGTGCGTCCGCCGCACCTCATGCGTACAGCGCTCTGTCGAAGTTTTACTAAATCAGCGCGAGATATTGCGCCACTGTGGCGCCGGTGGTTGAGTGTGCCGCGCCCCGCTGCCGTCAGCGACGGGCTTCCACGCTCCTCCCGAAGGGGTCCTGTGATGAGACGCACCTGGTTCAGTCCCGCACGACCAGCACGCCGCACCGCCGCCACCGCGCTCGTCAGCGCCGTCGCCCTCGCCGCACTCGCCGCCTGTGGAACCAGCAGCGACACGGGCAGCGGCGACAACAAGCCGGGCAGCGGATCGAGTGACCCCGCGGCGCCGCTCGACCCGAAGGCCAAGGTGGCCCTCACGATCGACTGCATGCCGCCGGCCGCGAAGGCCGCCGAGCTCAAGGAGTGGAACCAGGACGTCGCGACGTTCAACAAGACCTACCCGAACGTCAAGATCATCGGTAAGTCCACGCCCGGGCAGTGCGAGGAGCCGACCCGCTTCACCGCCGCACTCAAGGCGAAGTCCCAACCCGACGTCTTCTACACGTACTTCACCGATCTCCAGCAGGTCCTGGACAACAACGGCGCTGCCGACATCTCCGCCTACGTCACCGCCACGTCCGTACCGGCCCTGAACAGCATCGACCCGGCCGTCATGGGGGTGTACAAGAAGGACGGCAAGATGTACGGCCTGCCCACCAGCAATTACCAGATGGGCATCATGATCAACCGGAAGCTGTTCCAGCAGGCCGGGCTCGATCCGAACAAGCCGCCGGCCACCTGGGACGAGGTCCGCGCCGACTCCCGGGCGATAGCGAAACTCGGCAACGGCACCTACGGCTACGGCGAGTACAGCGCCGAGAACACCGGCGGCTGGCACTTCACCGCCGCGATGTACAGCCTCGGCGGCGACGTGGTGGGCGCCGACGGCAAGGCCGCCTTCGACAACGACACCGGCAAGCAGGTCCTCCAACAGCTGCACGACATGCGCTGGAGCGACCAGAGCATGAGCAAGACCCAGCTCCTCAAATGGGGCGACCTGCAGAAGCAGATCACCGCCGACAAGCTCGGCATGTTCCTCGCCGCACCCGACGACATCGCCTACATGGTCCAGCAACTCGGCGCCAAGTACGAGAACTTCGGCATGGGGCCCATCCCCGGCGGCAAGGCCACGCTCACCGGCGGCAACGGCTACATGATCAAGCAGGGCAGCTCGCCCGACAAGATCAAGGCCGCGATCGCCTGGCTGAACTTCAAGACCCTCAGCCCCGGCAAGGGCCAGTTCGACTGGGCCCGCACCAAGGCCGACCAACTGCCGGTCGGCGTGCCGCAGCCCAACTTCTTCACCGGTGACGTGAAGGCCGCCGACCTCACGTCCCGTACCGACAACGCCACCATGCCGGTCGCCAACTTCGCGCCGTACCTCGCCCACCCGATCCCCGGCAAGGCCGAGCCGCCGAAGGCCCAAGAGGTCTACAAGGTCCTCGACAACGCGATGTCCGCAGTGCTCACCAACAAGGACGCCGACATCACGAAGCTGCTCTCGACCGCCCGGACGCAGGTCGACCAGGTCCTGGCGAACCAGTAGCGCGCACGGCGGCAGGGGCCGGAGCATCCGCCGGCCCCGCCCGCCCCGGATTCAGGAGTGACGATGTCGGCCTCCACCCTGCCCACGCGGGAAACACCACGGACGCACCAGAGCCGTCCGCTGCCCCGGCAGCGCGGATTCGCCCGCGCGCTGCGGCGCAACCTCACCGCGCACGGCTTCCTCATCGGGGCCGTGCTCTGCTTCGCGTTCTTCTCCTGGTACCCCATGGTCAGGGAGTTCGTGCTCGCCTTCCAGAAGACGAAGGACGGCCGCACCACCTGGGCCGGCTGGTCCAACCTCCGTCACGTCTTCCACGACCCGGCGTTCTGGCAGGCCTGGCGCAACACCCTCCTTTTCACCGGTCTCGCCCTGCTCCTCGGCTTCGTGCTGCCGTTCCTGGTCGCCGTCCTGATCAATGAATTCCGGCACGGCCAGGGCTACTTGAGGCTCCTCGTGTACCTGCCGGTGATGCTGCCGCCGGTCGCCTCGGTGCTGCTCTTCAAATACTTCTACGACCCCGGGTACGGCCTGTTCAACCGGATCTTCGAACTGTTCGGCCTGCCGGAGCAGCAGTGGCTGCAGTCCACGCACACCGCCATGCTCTCGGTCGTCATCGCCGCGACCTGGATGAACATGGGCAGCGCGACCCTGGTCTACCTCGCCGCCCTCCAGGGCATTCCCGGCGAACTGTACGAGGCGGCCGAGCTCGACGGGGCCGGGCTGTGGCGCAAGATCTGGCACGTCACGGTCCCGCAAACCCGACTCGTGCTCTCGCTGATGTTCCTGATGCAGATCATCGCGACGATGCAGGTCTTCACCGAGCCGTTCCTGCTCACCAACGGCGCCGGCCCCGAGGGCTCGACGACGACGGTGGTCTACCTCATCTACCAGTACGCCTTCAACTTCAACAACTACGGCGGGGCCGCGGCGCTGGGCCTGTGCCTGCTGGTCCTGCTGGCCGGGTTCTCGGCGGCGTACGTGCGCCTGAGCCGCGACAGCGACGACTAGACCGGACGGTGGGGGACCCATGCCGACACGCACGCTCATCTCACCGGCCACCCTCGGCCGCACCCGGGGCAAAGTCGTCTACTGGACCGTCTTCTCCCTCGTGATGGTCCTCTTCACACTCGTCTTCATCGGGCCGCTGTACTGGATGGCCGTCAACGGGTTGAAATCAACAGAGGAGTTCACCAGGATCCCGCCGACCCTGGTCCCGCACGGAGTGCACACCGAGAACGTCACCAACGCCTGGCGGGTGATGGACTTCGCGAAGCTCCTGCTCAACACAGTCTGGTACGCGTTCGGCGCGCTCGCCTTCCAACTGGTCCTGGACGTGGCCGCCGCCTACTCGCTCTCCAAACTGAGGCCCGTGTTCGGCAAGGCGATCCTCGCGATGATGCTGGCCACCCTCATGATCCCGGCCGCCGTCCTCGTCGTGCCGCAGTACCTGACCGTGCTCGATGTGCCGATCTTCCGGCGGAACCTGCTCAACACGCCCTGGGCGATCTGGCTGCCGTCGGTCACCAACGCCTTCAACATCTTCCTGCTCAAGCGGTTCTTCGACGCGATTCCGCGCGAGCTCCTGGACGCCGCGTCCCTCGACGGGGCCTCACCGCTGCGGACGCTGCGCTCGGTGGTGCTGCCGATTTCGCGGCCCATCCTGGGCGTCGTGTCCATCTTCGCGGTGGTCGGCGTCTGGAAGGACTTCCTCTGGCCGATGCTCACACTGCCCGACCCCGGCAAGCAGACCCTCAACGTCGGCATCTACTCGCTCGCCCAGGGTGTGCCCGAGAACTGGCTCACGGCGGCGCTCGCCATGGCGTCGCTCCCCACACTTCTCATCTTCATCGTGTTCCAGCGCAACATCATGAGCGGTCTCACCGCGGGCGGCCTCAAGGGCTGACGCCGCCCACGACCCCGCCCGCGGACCGCCCTTCCCCGCACTCCGCCGCCGGCCCCATCCACCATGCCCCCGCTGAGCAACGGGGCCGGCGGCGGGATCCCACCTGCCCGAAAGGAACCTGCCGTGGCAGCCCACGAAAGCGACGACTGGTGGCGCTCGGCCGCCATCTACCAGGTGTACGTACGCAGCTTCGCCGACGGTGACGGCGACGGCACCGGCGATCTCGCGGGCGTCCGGGCCAAGCTGCCCTACCTCGCCGAACTGGGCGTCGACGCCCTGTGGTTCACCCCCTGGTACCTGTCCCCGCTCGCCGACGGCGGGTACGACGTCGCCGACTACCGCGTCATCGACCCGGCCTTCGGCACCATGGCCGAGGCCGAGAAGCTGATCGCCGAGGCGCGCGGGCTCGGCATCCGCACCATCGTCGACATAGTGCCGAACCACATGTCGGACCAGCACATATGGTTCCAGGCGGCGCTGGCCGCCGGGCCCGGCAGCCCCGAGCGGGAGCTCTTCCACTTCCGGCCCGGCCGCGGCGAGCACGGCGAACTGCCGCCCAACGCCTGGCCGTCGCAGTTCGCGGGCGAGACCTGGACCCGGGTCGAGGACGGCGAGTGGTACCTGCACCTGTTCACCCCCCAGCAGCCCGACCTCAACTGGGCCCACCCGGCGGTCCGCCGGGAACACGCGGACGTGCTGCGGTTCTGGTTCGAGCGGGGCGTGGCGGGCGTCCGCATCGACTCGGCGGCACTGCTCGCCAAGGACCCCGCGCTGCCCGAGTTCGTCGCGGGCCAAGGCCGCCATCCGTACATCGACCTCGACGAACTCCACGACATCTACCGCTCCTGGCGGGCAGTGGCGGACGAATACGGGGCGATCTTCGTCGGCGAGGTGTGGCTGCCCGACAGTGAGCGCTTCGCCCGCTATCTGCGCCCCGACGAACTGCACACCGCCTTCAACTTCAGCTTCCTGTCCTGTCCTTGGGACGCCGCCCTGCTGCGCGCCTCCATCGACGACACCCTCGCCGAACACGCCCCGGTCGGCGCGCCCGCCACCTGGGTCCTGTGCAACCACGACGTGACCCGCACGGTCACCCGCTACGGTCGCGAGGACACCGGGTTCGACTTCGCGACGAAGCGCTTCGGCACCCCCACCGACCTGGCGCTCGGCACCCGGCGGGCGCGCGCCGCCGCCCTGTTGTCGCTCGCGCTTCCCGGCTCGGTCTACCTCTACCAGGGCGAGGAGCTGGGCCTGCCCGAGGCCGACATTCCGGTGGACCGCATCCAGGACCCGATGCACTTCCGCTCCGGCGGGGCCGACCCGGGCCGCGACGGCTGCCGCGTCCCGCTGCCCTGGACGGCCGAGCCGTGGGCGACGCCCTGGCTGCCGCAGCCCGCCGACTGGGCCCGGTACGCGGCCGACCGGCAGGGCGAGGACCCGTCCTCGATGCTCGCCCTCTACCGCCGGGCCCTCCGGATCCACCGCACCCAACAGGGCTTCGGTGACGGCGAGTTGACCTGGCTCGACGTCCCCGACGGCGTGCTCGCCTTCGCCCGCGAGGGCGGCCTGCGCTGCGTGGTCAACTTCGCCGACGAGCCGGCCCGGCTCCCGGACCACCGCACGCTCCTCCTCGCGAGCGGCCCCCTCGCCGACGGGCTGCTCCCCAGGGACACGGCGGTCTGGCTGCGCGCCTGATCCCGTCCGCGCCATCCCCGCTCCCCACCCCCACAAGGAAGGATGTGTCATGGGCATGATCAGAGATGCGTTCGGAGCCGTGTGCCGGGAGCCCCCGCCGACGCCGAGGCGGACCTCACCCGTCGGACGTACCGCGTCCCCCGGCCGGGCCGCCGCCGCGGTCGCGGCGCTCGCCTGTGTCGTCGCGCTCGGCGCCGTCGGGATCGGCGGCGGCGCCTCGGCTTCGGCCGTCGAATCCGCCCCGCTGTCCCCGCTCGCCGGGGCGCCACCGTGCCGTTCACCGAGCTGGAGGCGGAGGCCGCCGCCACCAACGGCACGGTGATCGGCCCCGACCGCACCTACACCTCGCTGCCCTCCGAGGCCTCCGGGCGCAGTGCGGTGAAGCTCGACGGGGCAGGCCAGTACGTCGAGTTCACCCTCAACGCACCGGCCAACGCGGTCGACATCCGCTACAGCGTCCCCGACAGCGCGGCGGGCACCGGGATCAGTGCGCCGATGGAGATCAGCTCCGGCGGTGCCAAGCTGAAGGACGTCACCTTCACGTCCAAGTACGGCTGGTTCTACGGCAGTTACCCCTTCCAGAATCAGCCGGGCGACAAGCCGCACCACTTCTACGGCGAGACCCGCACACTGCTCGGCACGACTCTGCCCGCCGGGGCGAAGGTCCGCGTAACCCTGCCCTCGACCACCGCGACGCCCTGGGCGGTCGTCGACCTCGCCGACTTCGAACTCGTACCGGATCCGGCGCCCCGGCCCGCGGGCTCGCTGTCCGTGACGGACTTCGGCGCCGACGCGAGCGGCGCGGCCGACTCGACCTCCGCCTTCCAGCAGGCGGTCGACGCCGGAAAGGCCCAGGGCAAGGAGGTCTACATCCCCTCGGGCACGTTCAGGCTCACCGACCATGTGGTGGTGGACCAGGTGACGCTGGCCGGGGCGGGCCCCTGGTACTCGGTCCTGACCGGCCGCAGCGCCACCGACCGCACCCGGGCCGCCGGGATCTACGGCAAGTACGTCACCGGCGGCGGCTACAAGGGCGGCATCCGCCCGTACGAGGCGGGCGGGCCCAGCCGGAACGTCGTCATGAAGGACTTCGCGCTGATCGGCGAGATCACCGAGCGCGTGGACGAGGACCAGGTCAACGGGATCGGTGGTGCCCTCAGCAACTCCACCGTCGACGATGTGTGGCTTCAGCGCACCAAGGTCGGGGCCTGGATGGACGGGCCCATGGATGACTTCCACATAAAGAACAGCCGGATCCTGGATCAGACGGCCGACGGCGTCAACTTCCACTGGGGAGTGACCCATTCATCGGTGGAGAACACCTTCCTGCGCAACACCGGTGACGACGGCCTTGCCATGTGGTCGGACACCGTGACCGACGCGAACAACACGTTCAAGGGCAATACGGTGGTGGCGCCCGTCCTCGCCAACAACATCGCCCTGTACGGCGGCAAGGACAACGCGGCGACGGACAATGTGGTCGCCGACACGGTGACCAACGGCGGCGGTCTGCACGTCGGCAACCGGTTCGACGGTGTCAACCCCGGCAGCGGTACGGACGTCCAGGGCACCGTCACGCTGGCCCGCAACACGACCATCCGGGCGGGCAACGCGGACCTCGGCTGGCCCTTCCCGATCGGCGCCGTCTGGTTCGACTCCCGCAACAGCACCATGGACAAGGCGACGGTCAATGTCACCGACACCGACATCCTGGACAGCTCCTACGCGGCCGTCCAGTTCGTGTCCGGCACCACGAAGGGGGTCGCCTTCAACAACGTCAACATTGACGGCACCGGCACCTTCGCCCTCCAGTTCAACGACCCGGCCCAGCTCAGCATGACCGGCGTCACGGCGAAGAACCTCGGGTTCGGCGAGCCCGTCTACAGCTGCCTCGGCGGCAGCCTCGCCCTCACCCAGGGACCGGGCAACTCCGGCTGGAACGGCGAACTGCCCGCCACCTACTGCGGCGAGTGGCCCAAGCCCAACTACGACCACGGCGGTACGACACCCCCGACCAGCCCGCCGCCCACCGGCCCCACGTCGCCGCCCAGCAGCCCGCCCGCCGACCCCGACCTCGCCAAGGGCCGCCCGGTCACCGAGACCTCGCACACCCAGGTCTACGACGCGGCCAAGGCCGTCGACGGCGACGCCGACTCCTACTGGGAGAGCGCCAACAACGCCTTCCCGCAGTCGATCACCGTCGACCTCGGCTCCGTACGGAGTGTGGACCACCTCGTCCTGAAGCTGCCGCCCGCCACCGCCTGGGGCGCCCGCACCGAGACGCTCTCGGTGCTGGGCAGCGCCGACAACGGCTCGTACGGGCAGCTCGTCGCGAGCCGCGGCTACACCTTCGATCCGGCCACCGGCAACCAGGTCACCATCGCCCTGCCCGCGAACACCGGCACCCGCCGTCTGCGACTGACGGTGACCGCCAACACGGGCTGGCCGGCCGCCCAGTTCAGCGAGTTCGAGGCGTACGGCTCCTGATCGCCAGGGGGCTCAGGCGACGCTGTCGTACAGCTCCAGCGTCAGCCCGGTCACCCGGTCCGGCTCTCGCAGTGACGGGAAGTGGTCGCTGCCCGGCAGCCGGACCAGGCGGCAGCCCGGGATGCGGGCGGCCATCGCCTCGTTGCACCGGACCACCTGGATCTGGTCGAGCTCGCCGAGGGCCAGCAGGCACGGCGCGGTGATCTCGCCGAGCCGACCGAAGGCGTCCGGGTCCGGGACCTGGCGGCCCAGATTGTTGAACCACCCCGGGATCGCCGCCCGCACCTGCGCGGCGACCTCGGGGTCGTCGCCTGAGCCGGCCGCTCCCCAGGTGCGCAGAGTGAGCGCCACCAGGCCCTCCATGTCGCCCTTCTGCGCCAACTCGCCGATCCGTGCGATGAGTTCGGGGGATTCGAGGTCGGGTGCGCCGGTGACGCCGGGGCAGAACAGGGCGAGCCCGGCGACCCGTGCGGGGGCGTCGAGCGCGAGGCTCAGGGCGGTCGCGCCGCCCATGCTGGACCCGACGAGCACGGCCCGGTCCACCTCGAAGTGGTCGAGCACCGCGAGCAGATCGCCGGAGAGCGAGTACTGAGCGGTGGGCGCGGGGGAGCGCCCGAAGCCCCGGGCGTCGTACCGGATCACGCGGCGGCGCCCGGCGAGCCCCGGCATGACCGGGTCCCAGACGCCACAGGCCGCGACCCCGGGGTGCAGCAGCACCAGCGGCGGGCCGTCGCCGCCGGTGTCCTCGGCCCAGACCTCGCCGTCCTTGACCGGCACTGTGAGTTCCATGGCGCCAGTCTGACGGTACGTCCCTCGCCAGGCCAAGTTGCCCTGAAGACAGGCGAGTTCAGGCCGTACCGGATCCGGTCAGGAGGGCAGCGGGCGGGGTGGGCGGGGGCCGATGTAGTGGCCGCTCGGGCGCAGCCGGAGCGGGCGTTCCGCGTACTCCTCCAGGGCGTGGGCGATCCAGCCGGCCGTGCGGGCCACCGCGAACACCGTCTCGCCGGCCTCGGCGGGCATGCCGAACGCCACGCTCATGACGGCCAGCGCCAGATCGACATTGGCGTGCAGCGCGGTGTGCCGGGCCGTCGTGTCGACCACGTCGCGCGCCGCGGCCAGCGCGTCCGAGGCCTGCGGGATCGCTTCGAGCAGCGCGAACAGGGCCCGGGCGCGCGGGTCCTCACCCGGATAGAGCCGGTGGCCGAGCCCTGGCACGCGGCGCCCCGAGCGCAGATGGTCGGCGACGACCGGGGCCGCGCTGCCGCGTTCGAGCACCTCGGCCAGGGTGCGGTGCGCGAGCCCGCTCGCGGCGCCGTGCAGCGGCCCCTCCAGGGCGCCGAGCCCCGCCGAGACGACGGCGTAGGGATGTGCGCGGGCCGAGGCCGCGACCCGGGCGGCGAGCGTCGAGGCGGCCAGGTCGTGGTCGATGAGCAGGGCAAGTGCCGTGTCGAACAGGTGAATTGACTGCTCGTCAGGAACCTGCGGGGTGAGGCGCTGCCACAGCCGCCAGGCCGTCCGGCCCTCGCCGCGGTGCCGTTTGCCCGCCGCCGGCAGGGCGCCGACCAGGGTCGGGATCAGCATCCGGCCGCAGCCGAGCACCGCCGAGGGATCGAGGTCGAAGCGCAGGGGGTCGGCCGCCGAGACCGCGACCGCCGCACCGCGCAGCCGGTCCATCGTGCTGCTGTGCACGGGCAGCGCGTCGACGGCGAGCCGGGCCGCGTCGAGGAACGGCTGCGGCGCGGTGAACCGGGGGCCGTGCGTGAACTCCCCGGTCCACACCCACTCGGCGACCTCCTCGAAGCCGTACGCGGTGGCGAGCTCGACGGCGTCGACGCCGCGGAAGTAGTAGCGGTCCTTGTCGATCAGGGTGATGCCGGTGCGGAACGTGAACTCCCCGCTCGGGGTGCCCGTGCCCGGCTCGCGGCGGCCGCTGCGCCGGGCCAGCGCGTCGACCTCCTTCGCGTCGAAGGTGGAGCCCCGGCCGCCCGGGGCGCGCTCGCTGCTCAGCTGCCCGCGGCTGACGTAGGCGTAGACCGTCTCGGGCTTCACGCCGAGCCGCTCCGCCGCCTCGCGGGTGGTGAGCCGTGCCTGATCAGTCATGCGGTCACCGTATCAATATTGATTCAATCAACATTGACAGTCTCGGAGTCAATCATAGACAGTCAAGTCAAGATGAAGAACTGAAGGAGGCAGCCACATGGCCGGCACCATCACCGCCCCCGCCGCGGTACCCCGCGGGCTCGCGGGCGTCGTCGTCACGGACACCGAACTCGGCGACGTCCGCGGCCGCGAGGGCTTCTACCACTACCGCCAGTACTCGGCCGTCGAGCTCGCCCAGAGCCGTGGCTTCGAGGACGTCTGGTACCTGATGTTCCACGGCGAGCTGCCCGACGCCGAGGCTCGCGCCGCCTTCGCCGCCCGCACCGCCGCACTGCGCCACCTGCCCGACGGCGTACGCGAGGCGCTGCCCGGCATCGCCCGCACCGGCGCCCTGTCGGGACCGCTCGCCGGGCTGCGCACCGCGCTCTCCCTGCTCGGCGCGGCCAAGGGCTTCCGGCCGGTGTACGACCTGGACGCCGGGCAGCGTGCCGAGGACACGCTCGCCGCCTGCGCCGCCGTGCCCACCCTGCTCACCGCCCTGCACCGGCTCGGCCAGGGGCTCGAACCGGTCGAGCCGCGCGACGACCTGCCGTACGCCGCCAACTACCTCTACATGCTGACCGGTTCGGAGGCCGAGCCCGAGCGCGTGAGGGCCGTCGAGCAGTACCTCATCTCCACCATCGACCACGGCTTCAACGCGTCCACCTTCACCGCCCGCGTCGTCGCCTCCACCGGGGCCGACGTCGCGGCGAGCCTGGTCGCCGCGGTCGGCGCGCTCTCCGGGCCGCTGCACGGCGGCGCCCCCAGCCGCGCCCTCGACACCCTGGACGCGATCGGCACCCCCGACCGCATCGACGGCTGGATCCGCGAACGCGTCCTGGCCGGCGACCGGATCATGGGCTTCGGGCACCCCGTCTACCGCACCGAGGACCCCCGCTCGCGCATGCTGCGCGGGATCGCGGAGGGCTTCGGCGGCCAGCTCGTCGCATTCGCCGTCGAGGTCGAGCGCCAGGTCGAGGCGATCCTGGCCGAGCTCAAGCCGGGCCGTGAGCTGCACACCAATGTGGAGTTCTACGCCGGGGTGGTCATGGAGCTGTGCGGGCTGCCGCGCGAGATGTTCACGCCCACTTTCTGCGCGGCGCGGGTGGTCGGCTGGAGCGCCAATATCCTGGAGCAGTCGGCGGACTCGAAGATCATTCGTCCGGCGGCCCGCTATGTGGGCCCGCCCCCGCCGCAGCCCGTACCCGCAGTCTGAGAGGTCCCAGGTGAGCAGCCCGAGCAAGCAGATCCCCGTCATCGTCCTCGCGGGCTTCCTCGGCTCGGGCAAGACCACCCTGCTCAACCATCTGCTCAGGGCCTGCCGCGGCACCCGCATCGGAGCCATCGTCAACGACTTCGGCTCCATCGAGATCGACGCCATGACGGTGGCGGGCCAGCTCGGCGACTCCACCGTCTCGCTCGGCAACGGCTGCCTGTGCTGCGCCGTGGACGCGAGCGAGCTCGACCTCTACCTGGACAGGCTGACCCGGCCCGCCGCCCGCCTCGACGTCATCGTCATCGAGGCGAGCGGTCTCGCCGAACCCCAGGAACTCGTGAAGATGCTGCTCGCCAGCGAGAACCCGCGGATCGTGTACGGGGGCCTGGTCGAGGTCGTGGACGCGGCGGAGTACGACACCACACGCGAGAAGCACCCCGAGATCGACAGGCATCTGACCGTCGCCGACCTGGTCGTGCTCAACAAGACGGACCGGGTGGACGCGGCGGACCTGGCCCGGCTGCGCACCGCGCTCGCGGGGGCGGCCGCGGTGGTCGAGTCCGCGTACGGCAGGGTCGACCCGGAGCTCTTCTTCGACCGCAGGCCCCTGACGGAACGCGTCGGCCAGCTCGCCTTCGACGACCTCCTCGACGACGAGCCCGAAGAGGGGAGCTGCGGCGGGGACGCTCATGACCACAGCGCCTGCACGGGGCACGCGCATCCCCATCTGCACGCCGGGTACGAATCGGTCGCCTTCACCTCGGACGTGCCCATGGACCCGCGCCGCCTGATGGCTTTCCTCGACACCCGGCCCGAGGGCCTCTACCGCATCAAGGGATTCGTCGACTTCGGGGCGGCCGACGCCCGCAACCGGTACAGCCTGCACGCGGTCGGGCGGTTCCTGCGCTTCTACCCCGAGCCGTGGGAGCGCGAGCAGGAGCGCCGCACCGAGCTCGTCCTCATCGGCGCCGGCATCGACGCACCCGAGCTCGAAAAGCAGCTCGCCGGGTGCGTGGCGGCCCCGGGCGAGACCCCGCCCGAGCACGCGATGTGGGGCGTCCTGCGCTACGTACCCGAGCCGGAGCAGGATCCCCGAGAGCCGGAAGAGGCCGGGGAGTTCGACGAACTCCCCGGCCCCATCGGCTAGTTGAGGCTCTGGCCGTATCTGGCCCTCGCTGCCCGGTCGGCCGCTCGCCCCTCGTTACGAGGCCGGGCCCGCCAGGACCGCCACCGGTGAGGGCAGCGGCGTGCCCGAGCCGTCCCGGCGCGGGTCCGGCTCCGGAAGCTGCGCCGGGGCGCCGTTGGCCTGGGCCGCGCGGGCCGGGGCCGGGCCCGCCCAGGCGAGCACCAGCTTGTCCTCGCCCTTCAGGAACCGCTGACAGCGCACCCCGCCGGTCGCCCGGCCCTTGCGCGGGTACTGGTCGAACGGCGTCACCTTCCCGGACACCGCCGTGTCGCCGAGCAGGGTGGCCCCGGAGCCGGCCACCGAGAACACCACCGCGTCCCCGGCCGGGTCGACCGCCGTGAACGAGATGACCTTGGCGCCGTCGGCCAGCTTGATGCCGGCCATGCCGCCCGCGGGCCGCCCCTGGGGACGCACCTGACTCGCCTGGTAGCGCAGGAGCTGGGCGTCGTCGGTGATGAAGACCAGGTCCTCCTCGCCGGTGCGCAGCTCGGCCGCGCCCACGATCCGGTCACCGTCCTTGAGGGTGATGACCTCCAACTCGTCCTTGTTGGCCGGGTAGTCGGGCACCACCCGCTTGACGACGCCCTGCTCGGTGCCGATCGCGAGCCCCGGCGAGGACTCGTCGAGCGTGGTGAGACACACCACCGTCTCGTCCGCCTCCAGGGAGGACAGGAACTCCGAGATCGGGGCGCCGCCCGACAGGTTCGGCGCGGACGCCGTGTCCGGGAGCTGCGGCAGGTCGATCACCGCGAGGCGAAGCAGCCGCCCGCTGGACGTCACGACGCCCACGTCGCCCCGCTGGGTGGCGGGCACCGCCGAGACGATCACGTCGTGCTTGACGCGCTTGTCGTCCTCGCCGGCCACGAACTGATCGCCGGTGGCGGTGCGGGCCAGCAGGCCCGTCGAGGAGAGCAGCACCCGGCACGGGTCGTCCGCGACTTCGAGGGCGACCGCCGCGACCGGGGCGCCCGCCGACTCAAGGAGCACGGTGCGCCGGTCGGTGCTGAACTTCTTGGCCACCGCGGCCAGTTCGGCCGAGACCAGCTTGCGCAGCTCGTTGTCCGAGTCCAGGATCCCGGTCAGCTCGTCGATCTCGCCGGTCAGCCGGTCGCGCTCGCCCTCCAGCTCGATCCGGTCGAACTTGGTGAGCCGGCGCAGCGGCGTGTCCAGGATGTACTGCGTCTGGATCTCGCTCAGCGAGAAGCGCTCGATGAGCCGCTCCTTGGCCTGCGCCGAGTTGTCACTCGACCGGATGATCCTGATGACCTCGTCGATGTCGACCAGGGCCACGAGCAGGCCCTCGACCAGGTGCAGCCGGTCGCGGCGCTTGGTGCGGCGGAACTCGCTGCGACGGCGCACCACGTCGAAGCGGTGGTCGAGGTAGACCTCCAGGAGCTCCTTGAGCCCCAGGGTGAGCGGCTGGCCGTCCACCAGGGCCACGTTGTTGATGCCGAAGGACTCCTCCATCGGCGTCAGCTTGTAGAGCTGCTCCAGGACGGCCTCGGGCACGAAGCCGTTCTTGATCTCGATGACCAGACGCAGGCCGTGCGAACGGTCGGTGAGGTCCTTCACGTCGGCGATGCCCTGGAGCTTCTTCGAGCCGACCAGGTCTTTGATCTTGGAAATCACCTTCTCCGGGCCGACCGTGAACGGCAGCTCGGTGACGACCAGGCCCTTGCGGCGCGCCGTCACGTTCTCCACCGACGCCGTGGCGCGGATCTTGAAGGTGCCCCGGCCCGACTCGTACGCGTCCTTGATGCCGCCCAGGCCCACGATCCGCCCGCCGGTCGGCAGGTCCGGACCCGGCACGAAGCGCATCAGCGCCTCCAGGTCCGCCTCCGGGTGCCGGATCAGATGGCGGGCGGCGGCGATGACCTCGCCCAGGTTGTGCGGCGGCATGTTCGTCGCCATGCCGACCGCGATCCCGGACGAGCCGTTGACCAGCAGGTTCGGATAGGCGGCCGGAAGGGCGACCGGCTCCTGCTCCTGGCCGTCGTAGTTCGACGTGAAGTCGACGGTGTCCTCGTCGATCGACTCCGTCATCAGCGACGTGGCGTCCGCCATCTTGCACTCGGTGTACCGCATGGCGGCCGGCGGGTCGTCGTTGCCGAGCGAGCCGAAGTTGCCGTGGCCGTTGACCAGCGGCAGCCGCATCGAGAACGGCTGTGCCATGCGCACCAGGGCGTCGTAGATCGAGGCGTCGCCGTGCGGGTGCAGCTTGCCCATCACCTCGCCGACGACGCGGGCACACTTCACATAGCCCCGGTCGGGGCGCAGGCCCATCTCGTTCATCTGGTAGACGATGCGGCGCTGGACGGGCTTCATGCCGTCCCGGGCGTCCGGCAGGGCCCGCGAGTAGATCACGGAGTACGCGTACTCGAGGAAGGAGCCCTGCATCTCGTCGACGACGTCGATGTCGAGGATCCGCTCCTCGAAGTCGTCGGGCGGCGGCGGGGTCTTCGTGCTGCGGCGGGCCATCGCGGCTGCTGCTCCTTCACGTACCGGATCGGATCTCTGCTGCCGACCATTGTGGACCGTCCCACTGACAACGCCGACCGCGACCCGGGAACTTCGCCAGGTGCCCACGCGCTTGCATACAGTGGCAGGACTTCTTCACTTGAGGACTTCCCCCGCCAGTACTTCACCTCGCAGTACTGCACATCGCGAACGAAGGGACGTACATGCCCATGGGTCACACGGCCACAGCGCAGGCCGGCTCCGGCGGTCTGACAGCCACTGAGCACCGACTGGCCAACGGCCTGCGCGTGGTGCTCTCCGAGGACCACCTGACCCCGGTCGCCGCGGTGTGCCTCTGGTACGACGTCGGCTCGCGCCACGAGGTCAAGGGCCGCACAGGCCTCGCCCACCTCTTCGAGCACCTCATGTTCCAGGGCTCCCACCAGGTGCACGGCAACGGCCACTTCGAGCTGGTGCAGGGGGCCGGCGGCTCGCTGAACGGCACCACCAGCTTCGAGCGCACCAACTATTTCGAGACCATGCCCGCCCACCAGGTGGAGCTCGCGCTCTGGCTGGAGGCCGACCGCATGGGCTCGCTGCTCGCAGCCCTCGACGAGGAGTCGATGGAAAACCAGCGCGACGTCGTCAAGAACGAGCGCCGGCAGCGCTACGACAACGTGCCCTACGGCACCGCCTTCGAGAAGCTGACCGCCCTCGCCTACCCGGAGGGCCACCCCTACCACCACACGCCGATCGGCTCGATGGCCGACCTGGACGCGGCGACGCTGGAAGACGCCCGGAACTTCTTCCGTACGTACTACGCGCCCAACAACGCGGTGATCGCGGTGGTCGGCGACATCGACCCCGAGCAGACGCTGGCCTGGGTGGAGAAGTACTTCGGCTCCATCCCCACCCACGACGGCAAGCAGCCGCCGCGCGACGGCGCGCTGCCCGACACCATGGGCGGGCAGCTGCGCGAGGTCGTCGAGGAGGACGTGCCGGCGCGCGCCCTGATGGCCGCCTACCGGCTGCCGCACGACGGCACCCGCGAGGCCGACGCCGCCGACCTGGCGCTGACCGTCCTCGGCGGCGGCGAGTCCTCCCGGCTGCACAACCGCCTGGTCCGCCGCGACCAGACCGCCGTCGCGGCCGGGTTCGGCCTGCTGCGGCTCGCCGGCGCCCCCTCGCTCGGCTGGCTGGACGTCAAGACGTCGGCCGGCGTCGATGTCCCGGACATCGAGGCCGCGGTCGACGAGGAGCTCGCCCGGTTCGCCGAGGAGGGCCCGACCGAGGAGGAGATGGAGCGCGCCCAGGCCCAGTTGGAGCGCGAGTGGCTCGACCGGCTCGGCACCGTGGCCGGCCGCGCCGACGAACTGTGCCGGTACGCCGTGCTGTTCGGCGACCCGCAGCTCGCCCTGACCGCCGTGGACCGCGTCCTGGACATCACCGCACAAGAGGTCAAGGCGGTCGCCGCCGCGACCCTGCGCCCCGACAACCGGGCGGTCCTGGTGTACGAGCCCACCGAGGCACCCGAGGCAGGCAACGAAGAGGAAGAGGCGGGCCAGTGACGGACGCTGTCGTGACCATGGAGTTCCACCCGCAGCCGGCCGCCGGCACCGCCACGCCGTGGGCCTTCCCGGCCCCCGAGCGCGGCACGCTCGCCAACGGCCTCACCGTGCTGCGCTGCCACCGCCCGGGCCAGCAGGTCGTCGCCGTGGAGATCTTCCTCGCGGCCCCGCTGGACGCCGAGCCCGAGGGCCTCGACGGCGTCGCCACGATCATGGCGCGCGCCCTGACCGAGGGCACCGACAAGCACTCGGCCGAGGAGTTCGCCGCCGAGCTGGAGCGGTGCGGCGCCACCATCGACGCGCACGCCGACCACCCCGGCGTCCGGATCTCCCTCGAAGTGCCCGTCTCGCGACTGCCCAAGGCGCTCTCGCTGCTCGCCGAGGCGCTGCGGGCCCCCGCGTTCGCCGACTCCGAGGTCGAGCGGCTCGTGCGCAACCGGCTCGACGAGATCCCGCACGAGCAGGCCAACCCGTCGCGGCGGGCCGCCAAGCAGCTCTCCAAGGAGCTGTTCCCGGCCTCCGCGCGCATGTCCCGGCCCCGCCAGGGCACCGAGGAGACCGTCGCCGCCATCGACGCGGCCGCAGTGCGCGCCTTCTACGAGGCGTACGTGCGCCCGGCGACGACGGTCGCCGTCGTCGTCGGCGACCTGGCGGGCACCGACCTCGACGCGATCCTCGCGGACACCCTGGGCGACTGGACCGGCAACACGGCCGAGCCGCGCCCCATGCCGCCGATCACCGCCGACGACACCGGCCGGGTCGTCATCGTGGACCGCCCCGGCGCGGTCCAGACGCAGCTGCTCATCGGCCGCATCGGCGCCGACCGGCACGACCGGGTCTGGGCGGCCCAGGTGCTCGGCACGTACTGCCTGGGCGGCACCCTCACCTCGCGCCTGGACCGCGTCCTGCGCGAGGAGAAGGGCTACACCTACGGCGTTCGCGCGTTCGGCCAGGTGCTGCGCTCGGGCCCGGACGGCGGCGCGGCCATGCTCGCCATCAGCGGCTCGGTCGACACCCCGAACACCGGCCCGGCCCTCGACGACCTGTGGAAGGTGCTGCGCACGCTGGCGGCCGAGGGTCTGACGGACGCCGAGCGCGAGACGGCCGTGCAGAACCTGGTGGGCGTCGCGCCGCTCAAGTACGAGACCGCGGCGGCCGTCGCGGGGACGCTGGCCGACCAGGTCGAGCAGTTCCTGCCCGACGACTACCAGGCGCAGTTGTACGCGCTGCTCGCGGAAACCGGCACCGTGGAGGCGACGGCGGCCGTCGTCAACGCCTTCCCGGCCGACCGGCTCGTCACGGTCCTGGTGGGCGACGCGGCACAGATCGAGGAGCCCGTCAGGGCGCTCGGAATCGGTGAAGTGACCGTCGTAGCAGGCTGATTGAGGAACCGTCCGGGCCCGTCGAGGCACCCGGACGGCCAAAGGGCACGGGACCCCGGTGGCGGATGCGCTGCCGGGGTCCTCCTGATGTCCGGCGCAATGTCCGGTTTGTTGGGGAGGTTGCCTGTCTGTCATGTGGCGTGCGCTACAAAAACCGGTGTCTGTTTGGTGATTGAAAGATCAGCCGTCTAGCGTCGTTCCCGCTGTCCGTCACCACCCGTCGCAGCCGCGGCACCGGACAGTGATCGCCGAGTCCCCGAAGGCGCGAGCCTGGGGAGCCGGGGACCCACTCAGTCCCTGGGGTGAATCGGACGCCTCCGCCCGCGGAGGAGCCCGTAGGAGACCTTCCTGCTCCGAACCCGTCAGCTAACCCGGTAGGCGAGATGGAAGGAAAGGACACCGCCACTTCATGGCGTTCACCCGTGCCACCGGGAAGCATCGCGCGCCCAGCCGTATGACGCGCCGCAGCGCGAACATCGCGGGCATCGCCACCCTCGCCACCGCCGGAGTCGTGGGCACCCTCGCCTCCCCGGCCGTGGCGGCTCCGTCCGCCGCCGCCGACACGGGCCTGACCCAGGCCATCGTCATCGGCGACACCATCGCCGACCAGGTGGGTGCCCAGGCCGACGCGCAGAAGCAGGCCGCCGCGAAGGCCAAGGCGAAGGCGGAGGCCGAGGCCGCCGCCAAGGCGAAGGCCGAACAGCGGGCCAAGGAGGCGCGCGAGGCCAAGGAGCGCGCGGCGCGCGAAGCCGAGCGCAAGCGCCTCAACACCTTCGTGGCCCCCATATCCGACAGTTATGTGTCCACCGGCTACAAGACCGGCGGATCGCTGTGGTCCTCCGGCAGCCACACGGGCATCGACTTCCATGCGGCGAGCGGCACTTCGGTGCACGCCGTGGGTCTGGGCACCGTCGTCGAGGCGGGCTGGGGCGGCGCGTACGGCAACAACGTCGTGATCAAGATGAACGACGGCACGTACACCCAGTACGGCCACCTCTCGGTCATCCAGGTCTCCGTCGGCCAGCCCGTCGAGCCGGGCCAGCAGATCGCCCTGTCGGGCAACACCGGCAACACCACCGGCCCGCACCTCCACTTCGAGGCCCGCACCGGCCCGGACTACGGCTCGGACATCGACCCCGTCGCCTACCTGCGCTCGCACGGCGTCAGCGTCTGAGACGTACGAGACATCCGAGGCGTACGAGACGTCCGAAGCGCCCGCGCGCACACCGATGGCCCCCGGCACGCTGCCGGGGGCCTTCGGTATTGGCCAAAAGATATCCATTGGTTCCGGCCCGTCACCGGGAATTAACAAGGCCTGCCATAGAGTCGCGGAACAGGCGTTGCCCGACCGCGTTTCGCGGGGATTAAGGCGGAGGTTCGGCCATGCGCATTCCGGCGCATTCGGTATGCACGGCAATCCGCGACGACATCGTCTCGGGTGTCCACGAGCGCGGCAGCCGGCTCACCGAGGAAGTCCTCGCACGCCGTTACGGAGTCTCGCGCGTCCCGGTCCGCGAGGCCCTGCGCACCCTGGAGTCCGAGGGGTTCGTCACCACCCGCAGACATGCGGGCGCCTGCGTGGCCGAGCCCACCGACCTTGAGGCGGCCGACCTCCTCGAACTCCGTCTGGTGCTTGAGCCGTTGGCCGCGGCCCGGGCCGCCGGGCGCCGCAGCGAGGCTCATCTCAAGGTGCTGCGCGGCCTGGTGAGGCTGGGTCAGGACCGGGCCCGGCGCGGCCAGGGCGAGGACCTGCGCTCGCTGGGCGGCTGGTTCCACGAGACGCTCGCCCAGGCCTCCGCGAGCCCCGGACTCATCGCGCTGCTCACGCAGTTGAGGCACAAGGTCGCCTGGATGTACGCGGTCGAGGCGCCGGCCCGCCCGGCCGAGGCCTGGGCCGAACTCGGCGCGATCACCGACGCGGTGGCCCGCGGCGACGCCGAACGCGCCCGTTCGCTAACCGCCCTGCACGCGGAGCGATCCTTTTCCGCCCATCGGCTGCGCGGGCCCGCGGCCGTGAGGACTTCGCAACATGCCGTAAACACCGCGAGCGCCCGCACTTAACAGCACGGCCGTATACAAAGAAAGGCGATAAGGGGTGCCGCATCGCGCTGCCCGCAATTCGTTTCCCGCACGCGCATTACTGGGAAACGAAAGGACCGCCGAGCCCGAATTCGGGTTCCGCGGTCCTTCGATGTGACGGGACGTGCCGTCGACCGGATCAGACGGTCTCGGGGAGTTCCTCAAGACCCTCGGCGACCAGCTTGGCCAGCCGGTCGAGAGCGACGTCCGCGCCCTCGGCGTCGGAGGCCAGCACGATCTCCTCGCCGCCCTGCGCACCCAGACCGAGCACCGCGAGCATGGACGCGGCGTTGACCGGGTTGCCGTCGGCCTTGGCGATCGTCATGGGGACTCCGGCAGCCGTGGCGGCACGGACGAAGATGGACGCGGGGCGGGCGTGCAGGCCCTCGGCCCAGCCGACGTTGACGCGGCGCTCAGCCATGGTGTTGCCCTTCGAAATCTCTGACGGTTGTCTAGACCAGTCTCTCATGTGGTGCGCGGTGCTCGTACCGACCTTAGGCCCCGGTGCGCCGCCGATCGGCCCTGTCCACCTTGCCCCGCCCCGTACGGCCCCGCGACCCGTACGCTTTCGGTATGACGACGGCGTCCGACCCCGCGTACCCGGCTCACTGGGAGGCCGACGTGGTGCTCCGCGACGGCGGCACCGCGCGCATCAGGCCCATCACCACCGAGGACGCCGAGCGGCTCGTCTCCTTCTACGAGCTGGTCTCGGACGAGTCGAAGTACTACCGCTTCTTCGCGCCCTACCCCCGCCTCTCCGCGAAGGACGTCCACCGCTTCACCCATCACGACTACGTCGACCGGGTCGGCCTGGCCGCCACCGTCGGCGGCGAGTTCATCGCGACCGTCCGCTACGACCGCATCAACGCCCTGGGCCGGCCGGCCTCCGCCCCCGCCGACGAGGCCGAGGTCGCCTTCCTCGTCCAGGACGCGCACCA
This sequence comes from Streptomyces sp. WM6378, assembly GCF_001279695.1. Lineage (GTDB taxonomy): Bacteria > Actinomycetota > Actinomycetes > Streptomycetales > Streptomycetaceae > Streptomyces. The sequence goes on along the minus strand of NZ_LGDD01000106.1, from coordinate 61,346 downwards.
GGGCCGGGGCGTCGCCTCCACGCTGCTCGAACACATCGCGGCCGTCGCCCGCGAGCGGGGCATCCGACGGTTCGCGGCCGAGGTGCTGCCCGCCAACAGCAAGATGATCAAGGTGTTCACGGACGCCGGCTACCAGCAGAAGCGGTCCTTCGAGGACGGCTCGGTCCACCTCACCCTCGACCTGGAACCCACCGCCGAGTCGCTCGCCGTGCAGCGCGCCCGCGAGCACCGCGCCGAGGCGAGATCCGTGCAGCGCCTCCTCGCGCCCGGCTCGGTCGCGGTCATCGGCGCCGGCCGCGCCCCCGGCGGCGTCGGTCGCACGGTCCTGCGCAACCTCCTGGACGCCGGGTTCACCGGACGCACCTATGCCGTGAACAAGGCGCTCGGCCCGGAGCGGCGCGAGCTCGACGGCGTCCCCGCCTTCCCCTCCGTCGGCGCGATCGGCGAACCGGTCGACCTGGCGATCGTCGCGGTGCCCGCCGAACGAGTGCCGGAAGCGGTCGCCGACTGCGGCGAGCACGGCGTCCAGAGCCTCGTCGTCCTCGCCGCCGACTACGCGGAGAGCGGCCCGGACGGCAGGGAGCGCCAGCGCGCCCTGGTCCGCCAGGCCCGTTCGTACGGGATGCGGCTGATCGGCCCCAACGCGTTCGGGATCATCAACACCGCGGCCGGGGTGCGGCTGAACGCCTCGCTGGCGCCCGAGCCGCCGGCCGCGGGGCGGATCGGCCTGTTCACCCAGTCCGGCGCGATCGGCATAGCCCTCCTGTCGGGCCTCTACCGGCGCGGCGCGGGCCTGTCCACGTTCATCTCCTCCGGCAACCGCGCGGACCTCTCCGGCAACGACTTCCTCCAGTACTGGTACGAGGACCCCGCCACCGATGTGGTCCTGCTCTACCTCGAATCCATCGGGAACCCGCGGAAGTTCACCCGGCTCGCCCGGCGCACCGCCGCCGCGAAGCCCGTCGTCGTGGTCAAGGGCGCCCGGCACAGCGGCACGACGCCGCCGGGGCACGCCGTCCCGGTGACCCGGGTGCCGGACGCCACCGTCTCCGCGCTGCTGCGCCAGGCCGGCGTCATCCTGGTCGGGACCGTCACCGAACTCGTGGACGCGGGCCTGCTGCTCGCGGGCCAGCCGCTGCCCGCGGGCCCGCGCGTGGCGATCCTCGGCAACTCCGAATCGCTCGGCCTGCTGACGTACGACGCCTGCCTGACCGAAGGCCTGCGCCCGCTGAGGCCTCTCGATCTGACGACGGGGGCGACTCCGGCCGACTTCCGCGCGGCCCTGGCGGCGGCCCTCGCGGACGACGCCTGCGACGCGGTCGTGGTGACGGCGATCCCCTGGGTCGGCGAGAACGGAGCGATGGAATCCGGCGACGGCCAGGTCCTCGCGGATGCCTTGCGCGAGGCGGCCGCCGCGGCCCCGGCGAAGCCGGTGGCGGTGGTCCACGTGGAGATCGGCGGCCTGGCGGAGGCGCTGTCGGCGGCGGCCCGCACGGTGAACAAGCGGGCGCCCCAGACCCCGCCGAATCCAGCCCCCGGGGGTCCCTCCCGGACGAATTCCCCGGGGGAGACCGAGGAGCGGGGGCCGGGGCTGGGGCAGAGCCTCAGCACTCCCCTCGGCGGGCCACCCCGCGAGGCAACCCGAATCCCCGCCTACCCCGCCGCGGAGCGAGCGGTCCGGGCGCTGGCCGAAGCGGTCCGCTACGCCCGCTGGCGCCGCGAGGCGGCGGACCCCGGCAAGGTGGGGGAGTACGAGGACATCGACGAGGCGGGCGCGGCCGCGCTGATCGAGCGCCTCCTCGGCCCCGCGCCCGACCCCCGCGGCACGACCCTGACCGCGTCGGACGCGGAGGAACTGCTCGGCCGGTACGGCATCCCGGTGCGCCCGACGCTGCCCGCGCCGGACGCGGCGCACGCCGTGGCGGCCGCCCGCCGCCTCGGCTACCCCGTCGCCCTGAAGACCACCGCCCCGCATCTGCGCCACCGCCCCGACCTCGGCGGCGTACGCCTGGATCTCGCGGACGAGCACCAACTCGCCCGTGCATATGCCGAATTGACGGCCACCCTCGGCAAGCCCGAGGAGCTGGCGCCCGTCGTCCAGGCCATGGTCCCGCGCGGCGTGGACACCGTCGTGCGCGCCTCGATCGACTCGGCGGTCGGCGCGGTGCTGTCCTTCGGACTCGCGGGCGCCGCCTCCGAGCTGCTCGGCGACACCTCGCACCGGCTGATTCCGGCCACCGACCGCGACGCGGCCGAGCTGCTGCGATCCATCCGGACGGCGCCGCTCCTGTTCGGCTGGCGGGGTTCCGCGCCGGTCGACACCGCGGCGCTCGAAGAGCTGCTGCTGCGGGTGTCGCGGCTGGTCGACGACCATCCCGAGGTGGTCGCGGTGGGTCTGGAGCCCGTCATCGTCGCCCAGCACGGCCTCTCGGTGCTCGGCGCGACGGTCCGCCTCGCCCCCGCCCCGCCCCGCACAGACCTCGGCCCCAGACGCCTGCCCAGCTACTGAGGGCCGTCCGCCCCCTGCGGCAGCTTAAGATGGACCCCATGGCGAAGACCGGTACGACGACCCAGGGGCTCCGCGCGGCGATCGAGCGCAGCGGCTACTACCCGGCCCTTGTGGCCGAGGCGGTGGAGGCCGCGGTCGGCGGGGAGCCGATCGCGTCGTACCTGGTGCACCAGGAGACCACGTTCGACGCCAACGAGGTACGCCGCCATGTGACGGTCCTCGTGCTCACGGACAACCGTTTCATCGTCAGCCACACCGACGAGCAGAACGCCGACACCAGCTCCCCGACGCCGTACGCGACCACCTCCACGGAGTCCGTGAAGCTCGGCCGGATCTCGTCGGTCGTGGTGAGCCGCGTCGTCGCCAACCCCGAGTCGTACACCCCGGGCACGCTGCCCCGCGAGGTCGTCCTGACCATCGGCTGGGGCGCGGTCGCCCGGATCGACCTGGAGCCCGCCGCCTGCGGCGACCCCAACTGCGACGCCGACCACGGCTACACCGGCAATTCCACCGCCGACGACCTGAGCCTGAGGGTCAGCGAGGCCGGCGACGGCCCGGACACGGTCCGCCAGACCCTGGCCTTCGCCCAGGCGCTGTCCGAGGCGACCGCGGCGACCGGCCGCTGATGGCCCAGCCCGCCTGGCAGGACCCCGAACCCCTCGCCCTCGACACCGCACCCGTCCCCGAGTACGGCACCGGATCGCTCGCCGATCTGCTGCCCACCCTCGTGGCGGGCCAGGGCGTACCCGGATTCGAGGAGCGCATCGCCGGGCTCGCCCCCGCCGACCGCAACTGCGTCTTCCTGATCGACGGCCTCGGCTGGGAGCAGATCAAGGCCCACCCGGACGAGGCCCCGTATCTGCACTCCCTGCTCGGCACCTCGCGCGGCGGCACCGGGCGGCCCATAACCGCCGGGTTCCCCGCCACCACCGCGACCTCGCTCGCCTCGGTCGGCACGGGCCTGGCCCCCGGCGAGCACGGCCTGCCCGGCTACACCGCGCGCAACCCCGACAGCGGCGAGCTGATGAACCAGCTCCGCTGGAAGCCGTGGACCGACCCGCACGCCTGGCAGCCGTACCCCACCGTCTTCCAGCTCGCCGACCAGGACGGCGTGCACACCGCCCAGGTCTCCTCGCCGGACTTCGAGCACACCCCGCTCACCAAGATCGCGCTCAGCGGCGGCAGCTTCCGCGGCCGTCTTTCCGGCGAGGAGCGGATGGACCTCGCGGCGGCCCAACTCGCCGCCGGGGACCGGTCGTTGGTCTACACGTACTACTCCGAGGTGGACGGCAAGGGTCACCGCTTCGGCGTCGACTCGGACGCCTGGCGGGGCCAGCTGATGTACGTCGACCGGCTCGCCCAGCGCCTGGCCGAACAGCTCCCGCCGCGCGCGGCCCTGTACATCACCGCCGACCACGGCATGATCGACATCCCGTTCGACGAGCAGTCCCGCATCGACTTCGACGAGGACTGGGAGCTGCGTGCGGGCGTCGCCCTGCTCGGCGGCGAGGGCCGGGCCCGCCATGTCTACGCCGTGCCGGGCGCCGCCTCGGACGTGCTGACCTGCTGGCGCGAGGTGCTCGGCGAGCAGTTCTGGGTCGCCGGCCGCGACGAGGCGATCGCGGCGGGCTGGTTCGGCCCGCACATCGACGAGCGGGTCTACGGCCGGATCGGCGACGTGGTCGCCGCGGCCCGTGACGACGTCGTCATCACCGCCTCGCGGCGAGAGCCCCACGAGTCCCTCATGGTCGGCAACCACGGCTCGATGACCCCGGTGGAACAGCTCGTACCGCTCCTCGAAGTACGCTCGTAACCACCCCCCTCCCACATCTGAAAGGCCGTCACCTTCCCATGCCCGAGCTGGTGTTCTTCTCCGGAACGATGGACTGCGGAAAGAGCACTCTGGCTCTGCAAATCACCCACAACCGGTCGGCTCGGGGCCTGGTGGGTGTGATCTTCACGCGAGACGACCGTGCAGGTGAGGGCAAGTTGTCGTCCCGCCTCGGCCTGGTCACGGAGGCGGTCGAAGCGTCCGAGGGCATGGACCTGTACGCGTACCTCGTCGACTGTCTCTCCAAGGGCGGCAAGGCGGACTACGTGATCGTGGACGAGGCCCAGTTCCTCGCGGCGGACCAGATCGATCAACTGGCCCGCATCGTGGACGACCTCGAGATGGACGTCTTCGCCTTCGGCATCACCACGGACTTCCGCACGAAGCTCTTCCCCGGCTCCCAGCGCCTGATCGAGCTGGCCGACCGGATCGAGCAGCTCCAAGTGGAGGCCCTGTGCTGGTGCGGCGCCCGGGCCACGCACAACGCCCGGACGATAGACGGTGAGATGGTCGTCGAAGGCGCCCAGGTGGTGGTCGGCGACGTGAGCCCGGCGGGGGAGACCGGCTACGAGGTCCTGTGCCGACGCCACCACCGCCGCCGCATGACGAGCGGTTCGGCCCAGGCCGGCGCCCTCTCCCCGGACGTCCTCCCCGTCAACCACGCCTGATACCCCGTCGCATCGTCGTTCCCGGGATGGTATGCCTCCGGGACGGCTGCGCCTGCGGCCAAGTGCTTAGACACCTGGTGTCTGTAGGGGTGTTATGCCCGTGACCAGCACGAGCGGCCGTGGCAGACAACCAGCCGCCTAAATGTTCCGCGGTTCTCGGGAAACTCCCGAGGTGGAAGAGCGGCTGCCACCTGCACTTCCCAGCTGCAATAGGTCGAGCGATCCTCGCAGCCTTCCGAGTGCCTTTCAGCTGCTCTGGCCTCGTGCGGGTATTGATCCCTGGCGAGCGGGGTCGTGAACAGCACCACCGGGACCCAGTTGCAAGGCACTCCTGCGCATCGAACACCGCGGTCCGCCAGCGCACGAACGTGACGTCCGCGCGGCGCCGACGCTTCCCCGGAATGGGAAGGTTCACCCGGTACCGAAAGCCCCCGCGTCTCAGCAGCGCACTCCAGTCGACGAGTCTTGAGAACGCCCTCGCCCATCCGGGACCGTCAGTACTGGCGCCAGTAGTTGTGACGTTCGACCTGCCAACCACCGCTCCGTTCACCGAAGCCCTCCTGACCGCAGAGGACTTCGCCATTGAATCTGCAGACACCAGTCCAGGTCGTCCGGCCGAAGCGATGGCTTTCGGTCACCCTGATTCTCCAAGCCAGGTTCCAGCCTTTGGCGGCAAGCGTGTCCATGGCAGCCGTCGCCAGCAGCAAGGCCGGAGGTCCGTGGCGGTCGATGCCCGGGTCGTGGAGGGCGGGCTGGACTTCCCCGGGAAGATGAAAGTCGAGGTGCCGGCCGCTCCAATGGAGGTCCAATAGGTCGGTCAGCGTCCGTGATGGAACCGCCCGGTTCTCCGGCTTGCCCTTGGCACCGTCCGGCAGGCGTACGAGGTAGGCATCCTCGTATTCCGCCGTGCTGGGGGACGTGGTTTCACTGCCGGATGAGGATCCTGTGATGGCTCCTGGTCGCCGGAAGTACTCCGCGAGGTACATCTGCGGCGGCAGTCGCTCGCTCAGCCGTGGTGACTCCCCAGTACCCAGCACAGTCGCGATGGCGCCCGCCCGCATGTCGCTCCGCACAAGGACTGTCTCCACCTCCACATGAACATGCTCCTGGCCGGTACCCGGTCTGGCGGGCGCCGACGAGCCCCCGTCCAGTCGCAGAACGGTGTAATGGTCGGTGACGAGAACCGGAAGTTGGCCTTCTCTCTCCGCGTCGTCAGGCCGGTCAAGGTTGTATTCGGCGCGCAGCACATACCAGGCCACCCCCTCGGGGTCTTGCACCATCGCAAACCGGGGTGGCTGCATGCCTCTCAGCACATCGGCGATGTCACTCTCGCCCACCAAGGCACACCACCAGGAGTCGGACCGCCGACTCAGGTGGGCCGAGGACGTCGGCCACCCGGGTGGGACGGTGGGGTCGATCCCGTGCCGCCGGTCGAGCACGGAGAGCTCGGACCAAGCGCGCAGCCCGCCCAGGCCGGACTTGGTCGTGCCGTGCCATTCCGCCAGAACGGTCTCGAGGACCTTCTGCTGCTGGGCGTAGGCAGGCCACTCCGCAAGGCGATAGCCCGTCCGGCGGCGCATCTTTACGTCAAGCCGCCTCGGCTTGAGAATCCGGGACCGCTGGACCAGCCACCGATAGCGCCTTGGATGGCTGTCGGTCTTCTCGACCATCGACCCGAAGTACCTCTCGCACCGCTCCAGCCTTCGCCGCGAGACCGGCAGCGGAGGAGCCCATGGCAGTCGGACCCGGGGCTCCTCGCACGGCAGGGCAGACGATGGCCAGAGCAACGTCCGCAAGCTGGAGATCGTCTGTTGGACGCCTCTGTGTGCCCTGAACTGGTCACGCATCATGACGGCGTTCCACTGCTCCACCGGAACTGCCTCACATCCCAGCAACAGTGCGCCGTAGGCGGCCAGCCAACTCGCCTCGGCAATGTACGAATCGTGGTGCTTCCCGAAGATCTCCACTTGTTCGATCGCCGCTCCGGGAACATCCCGCCAGATCTGCGCCACTGTACGCACGCACTGAGCGCGCAGTGGAGGGCTGGGAATGGCAGCAAGCCACAGCAGCACTCTGGTCACATCTGTGGCATTCTTCCGAACCTCGTCATCCCCACAGCCCGCCCATCGAATGAACTGCTGGACCATCGCCATTCCGTCGCGGTCTTCCAAGAGGTGCAGCATCGGAACGACGAAACGGCTTGCCAACTGGTGCTTCTTCAGCCCGCGAAGCTCAGAGTGGAGGAAGCTGGCACCAGCTGGATGTTCCCTGCAGGCCGAGTTCACCAGCACTGTGTACCAGACCCACGGTGCCAGCTCGGGGTCAGACGTCCAACGCTTCAGGAAACGGAGCGATTGGCCCGTGACCTGATCGCGACCCCTGCCTTCGAGGGAATCCAGAACAGCCATGACGGCGGCCGATGGCAACCGCTTCTGCAGGAAGTGCGAGAGCTCCTTCTTCGGGTGAGTGTAGGGCACCACGGCGGCCAGAGCCGACAGCAACCGGTGGGCCCGATTGGCGGTTTCATCAGGGCCGGACAGATCTTTCACCAGGGAAGACAGCTGACGCCGGTGCTCGGGTCCGTCCATCAGGTTGCGGGCCCAGACGTGCTCGGCGAACCTCTGCACAGCGAATCCGATCCGCTGATTCTTTGGATCCGATGCCAAGACACCCGCCTGGAAGAGCCATTCCAGAAGCTGTACGGGCTCTCCCAGTTCAGGCGCGCTGCGCAGAGCCGCACATGCCGAGCCGTGGTCGAGGGAATCTTGCAGCCCCAGACGCTTGCCGAGGAGTGCACAGGCCCGGCTCACCAAGGGTTGGCCGACGGCGGATGGCCGACCATGAAGGTACCGGAAGTAATCGTCGTCGAGGATCTTCATCCACCGCTCGAAGAGGTAGCCGATGCTGGGCACTTGCACGGGTGCATCGCCATCCACTTCGTCAGGCTCGCGATGCAGGCACCAGGCGAGCACGGTGAGCATCAGCGGGCGGCGCAGTTCGGCGACATCAGGTGGAAGAACCAGCGCGGGCACCTGGTAGACATCCCGCAGGAGCTCCCAGGCCTTCTCCGGGTCCGCCACACCGCTCGCCCAGTGGATCCCGTAAACCCCGACCGCACCTTCGTCCCCTGACATGCGCCGGTCCAGGCGGGTGGATGCCACGAGCAAGACATCGGGGAACTCCCTCAGCAATGCCGTCAGGGACGTGAACCCGTCCAGCTCATGACCGCGCAGAGCGGCAACATCGTTGAGGGCGTCGATCACCAGCGTGGCACTCTTCCCGCTGGCGCGGGCATGCCCTTGAAGCGCCGCCAGCAGGTTCCGAACGGGACCACCCCGACCACCCGGCGCAGCCACGCCGGCGATTTCCTCCTCCCACTGCTCGCCGCCGAGTTCCCGGCCGCTGACGAACGCCACCGGGGCCCCGGCCGCGACCCGGGCCTCCGCCCAAGCCCCGAGGCCGTAGGACTTGCCGGTGCCCCACCCTCCGGCAATCAGCAGAGCACCAGTCGCTCGGGCGAGCAGGGAAGCGTCGATGCCGACACCAGCCAGCCGACGCTGGCATGCGTGCAGTTCCTGCAACGCGGAGAACAGCCTCCGCTCGGCAGTAACGTGGTCGAAAGGCAAATCGTCATGCGGCCCTGATGCTTTGAACGCCGCACACAGCTCACGGATTACGACTCCCATGGCCTCCGCCGCTGAGGCCGCCAGTTCCAGAACCGGCCCGATGGTGCTGCCGCCGTCCCTGGCGGACCCGGGCGGCACGCCTTCGAGCATGGTGGCCAGCTCCTCGATCCGCAGGAGGCACTCCGCGCGGTCGCCCTCCTGGCTACGCCACACCGCGAGGGCTGATTCGACCCGCTTGGCCGTTGGCTGTCGAAATCCTTCGGCAGGCGGATCCCAGTCGACCCAGCGCCGCAGTGCTTCGGCCGCCAACCGGATGCGAGCCGCGACCGTCCCGGGAGAGGCCAGCTCCTCGAGGACATCGCTGAGCGGAGTATGCAGCCACGGAGTCTGCAGCCCGGCGGCGTCGGTAGTCCGGCGGATGCTGCGCGCCGTAGCCAGCGCCTTGCGATCGAGGTCGACGCGGTGAGCAATCTGATCCCCGGCGGAAGGTGGCTCGGACTCGGCAAGCAGTTGTCCGTCGACACGTGCACCGGCGGTGTGAATATGCAACTCGCCCACGGTCCCGGCCTGCACCGTCGGACCGTGGAACTCCCCGCCTTCGATGTAATTCGACACCCACTCGATTCTGCCGGAGGCCAGTGCGCCCAGGGGCGTCCTTCTGGCAAGAGAGGTGGGCAGTCAACCGGTCAGCTTCCGGCAGCTGGAATTCACCAGTGAATCCATCAACGACGATGCTGCACTCAACGCGGCGTACTGGTCGCTTCGTGGCACCGCCGCATGGCGGCGGAGTCCGACTCCGACCTCACGCGTGGCATGCAGCGGGCTCGGCTGAGATGGTGGATGACCCTGCGGGGGACCCCAGTCCCTATGACGTCCTCGAACCTTCCGCCGTCGGGACGCCAACGGCGGAAGCACAACAGGAAGAGGAATTGCCCTAGTCAGTAGGAACATTGAACGTGATGTTAGAAAAATCCCGTCCCTGGAGCACCTCGCGCTGAGTTCCCCCACTGATGTGGTTGTGGACCTCGCCGCTTGAGCTCACGGTCTGCGCCCGCTGCCACCATTCTTCGAGAAGGCCTCGGAACTCGGCGTCCAGCGCCGCCCGCACGCCCAAGGCGGTTGCCAGCGCCTGCGCTCGCATCGGATCGGTGGGATCCGCTTCCAGCGAGGCGAGCTCCGGCTGGCTTGAACTCACACCAGGGGGCGTCTCTTCGGACTCGCCACGCCGGAAGGGCCGCCGGACGAGCGCGGTGAGTCCTTGCCACGCATGATGGCCGGCTTCCCCGCCGACCCCTCCAGCCAGTGCTGCAAGGGCGGCCGCCGTAATCGGATCCATGGTTACGCTCCCTGAGTCGTCGTCTGTGCCCACCATAGGAGCGTCGAGGTCCAGGCGTAGCGATTTCGAACAAGGCCCAGGGCGTGCTTGGACATGCCGGGCGGGAAGGCCTCATTCTGGCGGTCTCAATTCCGGCCAAGGAGGCGCCTGCAGTAGGTGTCGTGATTCAGTGGTCCTTCCACCCATCCCGCCTTGCGGAACGTACCGTTGGGGGATGGCTGAGGAGACGTACAACAGGCTGGACGGATGTGCCGAGGTGGTTGTCCAGGCCGGCCGTATCGGTGAGTTGCATCAGCACCTGCATGGGGTGACGTTTCCGGCTCAGCCAGTGCCCTTTCAGCTGCCGCCCGCAATCGTGCACTTCGAGAACCGGCAGGCGGAACAGGAACGGATCATGCGGGCTGCCGAGAGCCACTCGGGCCACACCGGGCCGCTGGTAGTCGGGTTGACCGGGATCGGCGGGATCGGCAAGACCGCTCTGGGGTTCCACGTGGCCCGTCAACTCAGCGAAAGGTATCCGGACGGGATCCTGTACGTAGATCTGGACGACCTGCGCCGGGACGGAGCGGTGGAGGTGGCGGACGCCGTCGCGGAGTTGCTGAGCGGGCTTGGGGTCGCGCCGGAGTGGTTGGAGCGGTCCTTCGCGGGCCGTTCGAAGCAGTACTGGACACGTACCCGGGACAAGCGGCTCATCGTGGTCGTCGACAACGCGCGGTATGGAGCGGAAGCCGTACCGCTCCTTCCGGCGTCCGCCGGGAGTCTCGTCATCGTGAACAGCCAAGGTTCGCTGTACGACCTCCACGGTGTTGCGGCGGTCGAGGTGCCCGTCGACTTCCTGGCGGTGGACGATGCTGTCCGACTGCTCGGGCGCGTCGTGGACGATCCCCGGCTGTCGGCGGAGCCGGAGGCTGTTGCGGAGTTGGCCCGTGGCTGCGGGGGACTGCCGGCCGCGCTCCACGTGGCAGGCCAGTGGATCCGCAAGTACCGCCGGCGCAGTCTGTCCCGGCTGGTCGCCGAGCTGACCGCGGAGCTGTACGAGAGGGGCATCCCCATGGTGGAGGCGGTGTGGGACGCCGCGTACACAGGACTCGGGCCGGAGTCCGCACGGCTCTACTGCCTGCTGTCGCTGTTTCCCGCCCCTGCCGTCACCGCTCCGGCCGCCGCGGCGATCCTCGGGGGTGGACTGGTGCCGGCCGAGGACGCGCTGGAGGAGTTGGAGTCGGCCGGCCTCCTGGAGAACCGGGCCGAGGGATACCGGATGCACGACCTGCTGCGCGGGCATGCCGACCGCCGTGCACGCCAGGCCGATCCCGAAGGAGCGGACCGTACAGAGGCACTCCGTCGGCTCATTCGCTGGTACCGGCGCCAGTCGGCGCGGGCAGATCTGCTGGGTGCCGGCCCGCGCATGACCTTCGCCGACCTGCCCGGCCCACCGAGCGGGGACGTACCCGACATCGATTTCGGCGGCAAGACGGCGGCTCTGAGGTGGCTGGAGTCGCAGCGGCTCGCTCTGTTTGCCTGTGTCCGGCTCGCCTTCGAGGCAGGGGAGTACGAGGACGCGTGGGCTCTGTGCGAACCCTTGTGGACTCACTTCCTCGACCACCCGCACTATGGGGACGTGACAGATGCCTTCCACATCGGAGTGGTAGCTGCCGATCGCCTGGAATACCTGCCGGCGATGGTTCGGATGCGGTGCCAGCTGGCCAGACCGCTGTGGGAGCAAGAGCGTTACGACGAGGCCGAGGCACACTTGCGGCAGGCGCTGAGTGCCTCCGAAGCTCTGGGTGAATCCACGCGGGACCGGAAGCTGAAGGCGTCGGCAGTGGAGTTCCAGGGCCTGTTGAAGTCCGCTAAGGGAGATTGGGCGGGAGCCGCCTCGAACTTCGAGGAGGCCAGTCGAGTACACGTGGGGATCGGCAACGCGTACGGAGTCCTGCTCCAGACCTACTTGCTGGGTCGCACGGCGCTGTGCCAGGGCGAGCACGGACAGGCGGTCGTCCTCCTGAGCGAGGCCCACAGCATGGCGCGGGAGCAGGAACGTGAGCGGATGACGGCGCGGACCGGATTCGAACTCGGCCGTGCGCTGAGGCGTGCAGGCCGGGCAGCAGAAGCGGCCGGTCTGGTGCGAGCGGCACTGGACAATGCCCGTCAGCGAGGGTCCACCGCCGATGAAGTGCGCGTCCTGGAGGAACTGGCCGCCCTTGCGGACGACCTGGGTGAGGTTACGGAAGCGGAGCAGCACCGGACCGCGGCGCGGCTGCTGGCTACGCGCTCCGGTGCAGTGCCCAGCGACGATCAGAGCTCATAACCGAGGTCTTCCTCGTCAGCCCGGTCCAGGTGGATACGGACACTGAACGGTCCGGTGTCACACACGAGCGGCACTGGAGGTGTCCACCGCTCGTTGGCGCCCAGCCATGAGTGGACCGCTGAGACCACGGCCGCCGGATCGGAGCGCAGGACACGTCCGGAGGCTCTGCACGGCTCGATCCGGACACTGAGCAGTCCCGCCGAGCGGTGCCTGATCAGGCACCGCTCGGGGGTGAGGATTGCAGCTGCGGTCCGGCAGCCGGGAGCCTCGTCCAGGGCGCGGGCAGTCCAGCCCGCCGCTGTCCAGGCGCTGGTGTGTGGAGCGGGGGAGACGGATCGGGCTCGGCACCACAGCACCGACGCGCTTTGCAAGTGGCGCTGATCGGCCTCCGGGTGTTCGGCCGCCAGATGGTGCGCAGCCTCGGAGGTGGACGGGGGGAACCGCGAGATGGTGATCAGGTTCCCGGATACGTCGGCCCGTACCGCGAAAGCGGCAGGCCGTGGCGGCACGACTACTGGCCGCGGGAGGGGGCGCGGCGCCACTGGAATGGAGGGTGGCCGTAGTCCCAGCAGTCGATAGAGCTCGCGGCGGAGCCGCGGCAGGGCTTGACCCTGGTGGGCGAAAGCAGCGCTTGCGAGGCCGCCGGCGTCGTGGGTCGCGGCAGCCTGGAGAGTACCCGGCAGCTCGGCGGCCTCGGAAAGCCTGGGCGCCCGCGCGAGTACCTCCGCCATGGGGCTACCTGGGATCAGCTCGTTCCCGCCGTCGTACGCGCCGATGACCGCGAGGCCCAGAGCGGCCGCGTAGAGGGCGGTGGAGCCGTGATCGGTGACCACGGCATCGGCCGCGACCAGAAGGGCGGCCCATTCCTCGTACGGACCGGGCAACACCAGGCCTGCTGCCAGGGCGGGAGCGAGCTGGCGGGAGAGGTCGAACGAGCCCGTCCGGCTGTACTCGTTGGGATGGAGGATCAACGCGATCTGGTACGCGTCGTGGGGGAGCAGGCCGATGAGTTCGCCCGGCAACTCCGGCCGCTGGGCGAGCAGGGATTCAGACCCCCATGTGGACGTGAGGGCGATGAGGCGTCGCCTGCCCGTGCCGAGGGCCGAACGGTAGCTCTCCCGGTGGGCGAGCGAGCCGAGCAGCCGGTCCAGGGTTGGGTCGCCTACCACCGTCGCCTGAGCGGCGGCGGGAGGGCAGTACTTGGTGAGGCGGGCGAGTTGGTCGCCGTGCGCCAGCGCATGGAGGTCGGCCCAGGGTTCACCTTGGGCGAGGAGGTAATACGGATCGAGTCCGGACGGGAGCTGCGGTGAACCGTCGCCGCTGACCGCCTTATTGAAGCCGGCGCCGTGCGGCAGGACTACCCGGGGCCCGGACAGCGCCCGCAGAGGTCCCTTCGGGCTGGCGGTCAGGATCAGGTCGTGCTCGCGGCTATGAGCTTCGTCCCAGGTGAGCGTTCGGGCGCCGGAATGTTCCAATGCCGCGAGGGCGCCCACGTCGAACGCAGATCCCGGTACCAGGGTGAACTTGACGGCGATGCGCTTGTCGCCATCGAAGACGGGCAGTACGTCGAGAAGGCGGTGCAAAGCCCCCGCGGAACGAACGGCGACGAGGACTGCCAGCTGCCCGCTGCCCGCTGCCCGCTGCCCGCTGCCCGCTGCCCGCTGCCCGCTGCCCGCTGCCCGCTGCCCGCAAATCATCAATTCTAGCTGAAAAGCTACTAAGGGGAACGTTGTTCCTGGCGGACGGGGCGAAATCGTCAAGGGCCTCTGGCGGCATACCGTTGATCGTACCGGCGGCGCAACGCCAGGATCCGGCTTCGCTGTGGTCGGCCTGATGAGGTGTGCTGTGTCCCGCGGCTGGCCCAACAGACTGAGGGCACGGTGCCAGGCGGCGATGCTATCTCCGCGCGAGTTGGTGGATGGTCAAGAAAGAGCACCCTCGCTCTTCAGATCGAGCACAACCGCTCCGCGCGCGGCCTGCAGGGCATGATCTTCACCCGTGACGACCGGGCCGGCGAGGGCAAGCTGTCGTCCCGGCTCGGCCTGGTGACCGACGCGGTGGAGGCCGCCGACGGCTTCGACTTCTACGCCTACCTCGTCGCCCACCTCTCCAAGGGCGGCCGCTGCGACTACGTCATCGCGGACGAGGCCCAGTTCCTCGCGCCCGAGCAGATCGACCAGCTCGCGCGGGTCGTGGACGATCTGGAACTCGACGTCTTCGCCTTCGGCATCACCACCGACTTCCGCTCCAAGCTGTTCCCCGGCTCGCAGCGGCTCGTCGAACTCGCCGACCGGGTCGAGGTGCTCCAGGTCGAGGCGCTGTGCTGGTGCGGGGCCCGCGCCACCCACAACGCCCGCACCATCGGCGGCCGGATGGTCGTCGAGGGTGCCCAGGTCGTCGTCGGCGACGTCAACCAGTCGCAGGACGAGATCGGCTACGAGGTCCTGTGCCGGCGCCACCACCGCCGCCGGATGACGAGCGCCTCGGCGCGGGCGGCGGCCCTGTCGCCGGACGTGCTGCCCGTCGCGACGCCCTGATCGACCGGCCGGGTGAGCGCACTTCCCTTAATTCCACAATGCGGAAATGAAATTCCACTAGATGCTATCCTCGGGATCATGTCGCGGGGGCGTCAGGCGATTCCGGATGCGAACGGGTGGCCTGAAGACATCACGTCTGCCCCCGCTTGTGACCTGTGGAGGTATGCGTGAACGACGCTCGTGTCGCACTGATCACCGGCTCGTCATCGGGAATCGGTGCCGCGGTCGCCCGCCGTATGGCCGATGCCGGAATGTGCGTGGTCATCAACTCGACGGCGTCCGTCAAGGCCGGCCAAGAGCTGGCCGCCGAGCTGCCCCGGGCCATCTACGTGCAGGGCGATGTCTCCGACCCGGCGGACGCGCGGCGCCTGGTCGAGGCGACCGTTGAGGAGTTCGGCCGGCTCGACGTCCTGGTGAACAACGCCGGGCTCACCCGGTTCATCCCGCTCGACGACATCGAGGCGGTCGACCAGTCGGTCTGGCGGGAGATCTTCGACGTCAACGTCATCGGAACCTGGCACATGATGAAGGCGGCCGAGCCGCACCTCAAGGCCACCGGATCCGGCTCGATCGTCAACATCTCGTCCGTGTCGGGCAGTCGGGCCATGGGCAGCTCGATCCCGTACGCCGTCAGCAAGGCGGCCGTCGACCACCTCACCCGGCTGTGCGGGGCGACGTTCGGCCCCGAGATCCGGGTGAACGCGGTCGCGCCCGGGCTCGTGGACACGCCGTGGTACGACGACGCCCCCGAGGTGTGGGAGGGCTCGCGGGACTGGATCACCGCCAACACCCCGCTGCGCAGGGTCGGTTCGCCCGAAGACGTCGCCGAGGCGGTCTTCGGCCTCGCGCACGCCGAGTACACCACCGGCTCCGTGCTGATGGTCGACGGCGGACGGCATCTGGTCTGAGTCCAGCGCGAGCCACCCCTCTCAACTCGCCCTGGAATCAAGTGCGTTCGGCGACTGGCGCCCAACCGGTACGGGCCTGTTCCGCATGGGTTCGCCCGAACACCACGACCACCCGAGCCCTTGTACTCCTTGGGCTGTCGCCGCCACAGCGGCCGACTCCCTTCAAGGAGGACACCATGAAGAAGATCGTCGTGCGCAAGACCGGTTCCATCCGCCTGACCGCGCCGTGCCAGACGCACTACAACATCTTCGCCTTCTGACCGGCACGCTCCAGCGACGTGTGCGCAGCGGGGCCCGCGCCTTCACCAAGGGGCGCGGGCCCCGTCCCCATCCCTTACACCTACCGGGAGGCGTCCCGTGCTCCTCGACAGTCCTGTCTCCTTCCACCGCCCGAGTTTCGTTCCCGCCGGCGAGGACGTCCTGGTGGGGCGGCCCGACACCGACGACTTCGCCGTCCTGCCACCCGACGGGGCCGCCGCGCTGCGGCGGATGACCGAGGGGCAGACGCCCGCGCAGGCCGCCGTCTGGTACGCCGAGCGCTACGGGGAACAGCCGGCACATGGCCGACTTCCTCGACACCATCGGCGCACTCGGCTTCGTGCGTGGCGCGGACGAGGCTCAGGAGGCCGCGCCCGAGGTCCGCTTCCAGCGCCTGGCCCAGGTCCTGTTCTCGCGCCCCGCGCTCTGCTGCTACGGGCTGCTCGTAGCCGCCTGGCTCGCCGTCATCGCCACCACGCCCGATCTCGCGCCCCACCCCGGCCAGGTCTTCTACATCGACTCGCTGCTCCTGGTCCAACTCGTCGTGGTATTCCGGCAGTTGCCGTTCGGCGGCCTGCACGAGGCGTTCCACGTCCTGGCCGGGCGCCGGCTCGGGCTGCCCCGCGAACTCGGCATGGGGACGCGCCTCTACGTCGTGGTCTTCGAAACCCGGATGAACGGCCTGCTCACCGTCGAGCGGCGCAAGCGGTACCTGCCGTTCCTCGCCGGCAAGCTGGTCGACCTGGTGGTGGTCAGCACCCTCGGCCTCGTCGCCTTCGCGCTGCGCGCGTCCGACGGCACGGAGCCGGTGGCGGGGCGGCTGCTGCTCGCGATGGCGTGCCCGATCCTCATCCGCTACGGCTACCCGCTCTTCCTGTTCCTGGAGACGGACGTCTACTACGTCTTCGCCACCGCGCTGGGCCGCCACGACCTGCCCGCCGCGACCCGCGCCCTCGTCCTGAACCGGCTGCGCCGCGTCATCGGGCGCCCGGCGCGCATCGACCTGTCCCAGTGGACCCGGCGCGACCTCGCCGTCGCCCGCTGGTACGCCCCGTTCTTCATCGTCGGGGTGGCCGTGCTGCTCGCCATGGCGCCGCTGGTGTTCGTGCCGCTCTTCGTGCAGACCGTACGGCTGCTCGCGGACGGGATCTCCTCGGCGGGCAACGGACTGCCGTTCTGGGACAGCCTGGTGTTCGCCGCGCTCAACATCGTGCAGATCGCCTTCTGGGCCTGGCTGGCCGTGCGGGTCCACCTCCGTCGTCGCCGTACTTCCCGTGGAGCCCCGTCATGACCGCTCGCCACCTCCGGATCACCGGCGCCCGCAGCGCCGATCGCCGGGCCGCGCTCGAAGCCGCCGGCCCCTTCGAGTTCACCACCACCTGTCACCGGTGGCTGCGCGGCCCGTGCACGGCGCTCACCGCGCTGCTGCACCGCTACGTGCCCGAGGCCTGGGCATCCGGCCGGAACTGGTTGACGAGCACCGGGCCGCCCTGCTCTACCTCGTCCCCGAACTGGCAGGCCGCATCGGCCCGCCGCCGCCCTCGCTGGTGAACGACACCCCGCACGAGGAGCGCACCCGGTACTTCGCCGAGCGCCTGATCCGGGCCACCAGCCACGGGATCATCGACTTCCTGCTCGCCCACGCCCGCCACTGCCAGGGCCCGCCGCTCACCCTCGCCTTCGACGACGTGCACGCCGCTTCCACCACCGAGCAGGAGTTCCTGGCGCTGCTCGTGCGGCGCGCCGACCCTCGCGTCCTGAGGGTCGCGGTCGCCGGAGCCGATGGGCCGTTGACCACTGAACTGACCGAAATCCTGCGGGAGTTCACCGAAAGCGTTCCGGTGGCGCAAGCCCCCGGCGGCCCTGTGCTCGACGCCCGCGGCTACGTCTGGACGGACTGCACCAGCGACGACCCCGAGGCGTACGCGGCCTACCGCGCGCTCCCCGAGGCGACGCGGGCCGCGCTGCACGACGAGCGCGCCGCCGAACTGGAGGCCCGCCCCGACCGTGGCCTGCTGCTCGGTGCGATCCCCAACCACCGCGAGCGGGGGGCCGATCCGCACGGCGAGGGCCGCCGGGCCCTGCGCGCCGCCCTCGAAACTCTGCGTGGCCATCGGCTACTCGGAGGCGACCGCCGACCTCGGCATGCGGGGCCGCGCCCTCTGCGACCCGGACACCGACGCCCAGGACCACTGCCACTTCACCGCCAAGGCCGCGAGCACCCTGGTGCCGCTCGGCCGTTACGTCGTGCACCGCTCCCAGCTCCTGCACAACCGCGCCCGGGTACGGTACGCGCTCGGCCGACTGGACGAGGCTTACGCGGACTTCACCGAGCTGATCGCCTGGGACCCGTACTACGTCGAGTACCACGTGGACCGCGCCAACCTCTGTCGCCGCCGAGGTGACCTGGCGGGGGCGCTCGCCGGGTACGACCGGGTCGTGCGGGTCTCGGCTCCGATGCCCGAGCTGTTCCACAACCGGGGCGACGTGCGGGCCGAGGCGGGGGACGTCGAAGGGGCGCGCGCCGATTTCACCCGCGCCCTCGAACTGGAGCCGGACGAGCTGGGAACCGGCTCGCGCGCATCGCCCTGCTGATCGAGGCGGACCGGCCGGGGGAGGCGCTGGCCGACGTGCGGGCGGGCCTCGGTCTGCACGGCGACGACGCCCGGCTGCTCTACCTGGCCGGACTCGCCCAACAGGCGCTGGGAGAGCCGGAGTTGGCGCGCGATGCCTACGACCGAGCCCTTGCCGCAGCCCCGGGAGACGTCCCGGCGCTGACCGACCGCGCGGTGCTCGCCTTCGAGCAGGGCGACGCGCAGGGGGTGGTGACCGATCTGGCGGCGGCCCTCGCACTGGGCGGCGAGCACCCGGACGTGCTGTACAACCGGGTCTTCGCCCTGCTGGCCGCGGGGGACGCCGAGCCCGCCCTGGCCGACTTGACCAGGGCGCTCGCGCTGCCCGGCGCGGACCTCGCGGCGCTGCTGTGCCGCCGCGCGCAGTGCCTGGCCGGGCTCGGCGAGCGCCTCGCGGCGCAGCCGGGCGAGCGTGCCGCCGGGAATGTCGAGGGCCGCTTCGAGCGCCCGGTCCAGATCCGGCGGCGGCAGCCGCCTGCCCTGTTCGTAGTCGGAGAGATCGGGCTGTGCGCGGACAGGCCGACCCGGTGGGCCAGGACCCGCATCGACTGCCCGGTCTCGATCCGTTTGCAGCGCAGCAGCCGGGCCAGTTCGCCAGTCGCCGGACCGCCCGGCCGGGGCGCGCCGGTCATGCGCCGCCCCTGCCCGACCGGTCGCGGTCGCCCCACACCTCGGGCGCCACGACCCACACCACCACGGTCGCCAGAACATGGAAGTTCCACCGCCGTGGCCTGCTTCCCCCGCTCATCGCCTTCCCCCTTCGGCTCTCCTCGGCTCGCGGCTGGTCCGCCGGATTGGAAGCCTGGCCCCGGGGTCCTGCCGCTGTCACGCCCGGTTCCGCTCAGCGGAACGCGCCGCCCGCAGTCCGGCACTGATGGCGCACCCTGCCTGCCGCACCGCGTCCGTTCGGCCGGGCCTCGGCGACCAGGAGCTTGCCCGCGGCCGTGGCCCACGGGAAGACCGCGCCGAGTCCGGGGTAGGGCTGCCAGGCCTGCCCGAGCCGGAACATCCGCGGGCCCATGCGGTACTGGCTCTGCCGCTGCCGCTCCACCGCGCCGAGATCCGCCAGCTGCTGGAGCAGCCGGTGGGCGGTGGCCTTCGGCAGTCCGCTCTCCTCGGCGAGGCGGGTCACACCGGCCTGGCCGAGCCGTTCCATCGCGGTGAGGAGCGCGAAGGTGCCTTCCAGCACGCTGCGGGCCCCCGAGTGTCCTGCATCCCCCATGCGGTTCCCCCCCGGCGGCCAGTGTCCCGCAGCACACGTCGGCCGAGCGGGCCGGAACCGGGCGCGAGGAGGTGATGGGTACGTCTTGTGTACGCCACGGTGGACCGCGCGCGTGCCCCGGCTCAGTCAGCCGCAACTCACGTACGGGACATGGGAGTTGGGCTCATCCGTTCGATCGTACGAGGGTGAACACGGCTCCCTCGGGGTCGGCGACCGTCGCGAGGCGTCCACTCGCGCCCTCGTGCGGCTGCTGAAGGATGTGCCCGCCCAGGTCGGCGACCCGTACTGAGGCCTCGTCGACGTCGGCGGCCTCGAAGTACGTCATCCAGTGCGCGCCCTTGTCGCGCGGCAGGGCGTTGCCCACGCCGTGCAGCGAGGCGACCGGGCGGCCCTCCAGATGGAGCGTCACGTAGTCGAAGTCGGCCGACACGACGGCCTCCACGTCGTAGCCGAACAGCGCCTGGTAGAACTTGCCGACCGACGAGGTCTCGCGCGTGACCAGTTCGTTCCAGGCGGGGGTGCCGGGCGCGCCCGCGACGGCGGAGCCGGCGTGATCACCGGCCTGCCAGATGCCGAACACCGCGCCCACCGGGTCCGAGGCGATCGCCATCCGGCCCGCCTCGCCCGCATCCAGCGGGCCGACGCCGACGGTGCCGCCGCAGTGCCGGATCGTCTCGCCCGTCGCGTCCGCGTCGTCGGTCGCGAGATACGTGGTCCAGGCGATCGGCAGATGCCGGTCGGGCGGCAGCTGGCCGATTCCGGCCACCTCCTTGCCGTCGAGGAACGCGCGGACGTACGGGCCGAGCTGGTTCGGTCCTGGCCGGAACTCCCAGCCGAACAGTGCTCCGTAGAACTCCTGGGTCTCGGCCAGACCGTGCACCATGAGACTCACCCAGCAGGGCGTGCCAGGTGTGCGCCGGGTCTCCGACTGGGTCATCGTCACTCTCTCCTCGACCGTCGCCAAACTGCTGCTCGGTGGTGCGGTTCGGGAACCCGCGCACCCGGGCCGATGCTTCCACCACCAGCGCCGCAGCGCGCCCCGGCCGCGCCGCTTTTGGCGCGTTCCCGCAGGAGGATGCCCGTTTTGGGGATTCTCATCCTTTTCCTGGGCGTTACGTTCCCGGTGGACTCTGCGCAAGGATGAGTCCATGAATGCCATCATCTCCGCACCCGAACTCGCGGCCGAGGCGGCCGGGCCGCGCCCGCCGGTGCTGCTCGACATCCGCTGGCAGCTGAGCATGGCGAAGGCGTCCGGCGAGCCCGCGTTCGACGGCCGGGCCGCCTACGAGGCCGGGCACCTGCCCGGCGCCGTGTTCGTCGACCTCGACGCGGAACTGGCCGGTCCGCCCGGATCCGGCGGCCGCCACCCGCTGCCGGACGTGGCCGAATTCGGTCGGGTCATGCGCCGCGCGGGCGTGTCGGCCGGGACGCCGGTCGTCGTGTACGACGGCGGTCAGGGCTGGGCCGCCGCCCGCGCCTGGTGGCTCCTTCGCTGGACGGGCCACCAGGACGTCCGTGTCCTGGACGGCGGCCTGGCCGCCTGGGCGGGCGAGCTCTCCACCGAGATCCCCGCCCCCGCCGAGGGCGACTTCCGGCCCGAGCCGGGAGCCGTCAAGCTCCTCGACGCGGACGCGGCGGCGGCGCTTGCCCGCTCCGGGCTGCTGCTCGACGCCCGTGCGGGGGAGCGGTACCGAGGCGACGTGGAGCCCATCGACAGGGTCGGCGGCCACATCCCGGGCGCCCACTCGGCGCCGACCACCGAGAACGTGGGCCCGGACGGCCGCTTCCTGCCCGCTGACGAACTCGCCGCCCGCTTCAAGTCCCTTGGCGCCTCGGGTACCGAGGTCGGCGTGTACTGCGGCTCCGGAGTCTCGGGCGCCCACGAGGTGCTGGCCCTGGCGGTGGCGGGCATCCCGGCCGCGCTGTACGCCGGTTCGTGGTCGGAGTGGTCCTCGGACGAGTCGAGGCCGGTGGCCACGGGGCCGGACCCGCAGTAGGGGGTAAGGAAAGGGCCCGCACACATGGTGCGGGCCCGCGCGTTCCTTGAGGGGGCCGCACGCAAGGTGCGGCCCTCCTGCATGCCTTTAGGGGCGCGACCAGCCACAGCGGACCCGCAGTCGAACAACCGGCGTCCGAGGCCGCACCCAGCAGAACGCTCAGTCCTGCTTCTTGAGCTAGTCCTGCTTCTTCCTGCGCGTCCCGAACACGATCTCGTCCCAGCTCGGCACAGCCGCCCGCCGCCCGGGCCGGACCCCGTCCGCCTCGGCCTGCCGATCGGTGGTCCCGGTGAGCCGGTCCCGGTGACCGGCCACCGTGCGCGGCATCAGGACATCCGCGTACGCGGAACCCGCACCCGCCGAAGCGGCCGGCGCGGGCGGCTCCTCGATCTCCGGCTCGGCGGCCGGTTCGGTCTCGGGCGGCTCGGGCGGCGCCGTCGGACGCTCCGGGACGACCATGTCGCCGCGGAAGCTCGGCACGGCTTCGAGCAGGCTGGTCAGCGAGTCGCTCTCGTCCGCCACCGGCTCGGGCGGCGGCGCCGGACGCTCCAACTGCCGGTCCAGGGCGCGGTCCAGGGGCCGGTCCCGGGGCAGCCGCGCGATCCGGGGCACGAACGGGAAGCTCGGCTCGGGAACCGTGGTGATGGTGTCGTCGGACTCGCCGATGAGCGAGCGGGCCTCGTCGTCGACGGCCTGCACGAGTCGGCGCGGCGGGTCGTAGGTCCAGCTCGCGGAGTGCGGCTCACCCGCGACCAAGTACACGAGCAGGACTTCCCACGTGCCGTCGTCGCGGCGCCAGGAGTCCCACTGGACGCTGTCCTTGTCGGCGCCGCGAAGGAGCAGCCGCTCCTGGACGGCCTCGCCGAGCTGGGGGCCGGTGTTCTCGCCCGGACGCCGCACGGGGGTCTTCCGCGCCCGCTCCGCCATGAAGGCGCGCTCGGCGAGGACGGGGCCTTCGAAACGGCGTACGCGGTCGACCGGAATGCCGGCGAGCTGGGCGACCTCCTCGGCGGAGGCACCGGCTCGTATACGCGCCTGGATGTCGCGCGGGCGGAGGTGGCTCTCCACCTCGATCTCGATCTGTCCGAGGCGGGCTCGGTCGTTGCGCACAGCGGCCCGGAGCCGCTCGTCGATCGGAAGCGTGTACTCCGTGCTGTCCGCAGCCTTGAGCACCAGTCGTGTGCCGTCGTTGGAGACGGCCACGACACGCAGTTCGGGCATGGGGACCTCCCGGGTGGTGCCTGCCGACGTCACGTGCGTCGCTGCTTCCGCTAGTCGAGTGTGGCCTGCCCGGGTGCAGCCTGCCACAACATTGCCGAGTTGCCCGGCGTGTCGGGCATGGGCCCTGGAACGCCGTTATGGCACGGTTACCTTTTTGCAACGCAGAGTGACCGGGATGGTCACTCTGTGCAGCAGGCGCCCGTGCGGAGCCGCGGCGCCGCCGGTTCGAGTGCCGCGTTCGGCCCCCTCCCGTAAGTCCCGGATACCCGTGTGGGACCCGGGGCCCAGGGCTCGCCACAGTACTCCATTCGGGCCACCGGGGTGGACCGGCGCGCCGCCGAAGTTCTCGCGGGGTACGGGAGTTGGACCCGTTGTAAAGCCTTGGCGAGTGATCCGCACGTGTCCTGCTTCACACAATTCACGGAAACGGAACTATTCCTTTCGCTCAAATGTCCTTTCTCTGTGCAAGACGGACCAGAAGGGCGAACAGAGGCTGGGCATGGGTGACAAGTCGGACACCGGGACCGAAGAGAAGAAGCGCATCGACTTGAGCGTGCCTCAGGTCGCGGGCAGTGCGCTCGCCGCGGTCACCGCCGCGGTGCTCGCCTCCCAGCTGGGCGTGTACGGCACGTTCCTCGGCGCCGGTGTCGTGAGCGTGGTCGCCACCTGCGGCGGCACTGTCTTCCAGCACTTCTTCAAACGGACCGGCGAGCAACTGCGCGAGGTCACCGTCCAGGCCAAGGCCGGCTCGCGCCAGGTACCGGTGGTCTCCCCTTACAAGGGGGCGCGGGACGAGACCGCGGTCCTGCCGCAGGCCGACGTGGACCGCACCCAGCTGCTGAAGTCGATCGACGAGACGGCGATGCTGCCGGGGGCCGACACGGACCGCACCCAACCGCTCAGGTCGGTGGACGAGACCCAGCTGTTGTCGCCCGCGGCCCGCCCCGCGAAGGAGTTCAACGAGGCGAGCGTCCACGGCACCCGGCTGCGCGGATGGAGGCGGCCGGTGCTCGCGGCGGCCGTCGTCTTCGGCGTGTCGATGGGCGGCATCACCACGTACGAACTGCTCTCCGGCGGTGAGGTCGGCGGCAACGGCACCGGGACCACCCTGGGGTCCGTGCTCACCGGCGGCTCCAAGAAGCAGGAGAAGCCGTCCGCGCCTTCGGACACCGGCGACGGCCACAAGCACTCGCCCGGCACCGGCGGTTCGCCGACGCCGGGAACCAGCGGCGGCGGCGCGACCGGAGGGGACGCTTCGACGAACAGTCCGTCGCCGGAGCCGTCCCCCTCCAAGTCCACGGATTCGGGCTCGGGTTCGGGGACCGGATCCGGTTCCGGATCCGGCTCGGGCGGTACGACGCCGACTCCGACGCCCACTCCGTCCACTTCGAAGGGCGCCGGATCCGGGAGCGACGCCGGCGACCCGGCCACCCCGGACAGCAAGTCCGGCGGCACCCCCACCCCGTAGCGGCCTCACTCGCCGAGCACGCGCCGCAGATAGGTGTTGGCGAACCGGCGCTCCGGGTCGAGCCGGTCGCGCAGCGCGGTGAACTCGGCGAAGCGGGGGTAGACCTCGGCGAAGTAGGCCGCGTCGCGCGTGTGCACCTTGCCCCAGTGCGGCCGGCCCGCGTGCGCGGTCATGATCCGCTCGACCGCGGTGAAGTACGCCTGGTACGGCGTGCCCTTGTACATGTGCACGGCTATGTAGGCGGTCTCGCGCCCCGAGGCCGTGGAGAGCGCGATGTCGTCGGCGGGCGCGGTGCGGACCTCCACCGGGAAGCTGACCCGCAGCGGCGAGCGCTCCACCAGGGCCTTCACTTCACGCAGCGCCCCGACCACGGCCTCGCGCGGCAGGGCGTACTCCATCTCCACGAACCGCACCCGGCGCGGGCTTGTGAAGACCTTGTACGGAATGTCGGTGTACGTGCGGGCGGACAGCGCCCGGCTGGAGACCTTGGCGATCGACGGGATCGTGGCGGGCACGGCCCGGCCGAGCGAACACACCACCTGGAAAAGCCCGTTGGACATGAACTCGTCCTCGATCCAGCCGCTGAGCTTTCCGGGCGGAGCGGCGGGGCCCGCGCTGCGGTTGTTGCGCTTGGTGTTGCAGTTGCCGGTGTGCGGGAACCAGTAGAACTCGAAGTGCTCGTTCTCCGCGAAGAGTTCGTCGAACTCGGCGGTGACCTTGTCGAAGGCCATCGGCTCCTCGCGGGCCGTGAGCAGGAAGACCGGCTCCACGGCGAAAGTGATCGCGGTGACGACGCCGAGCGCGCCGAGCCCGATCCGGGCCGCCGCGAAGACCTCGGGATTCTCCTTCTCGGAGCAGGCCAGGAGCGAGCCGTCGGCCGTGACCAGCTCAAGTCCCTTGATCTGGGCGGCGATCGAGGCCGAGTCGCGGCCGGTGCCGTGCGTTCCGGTGCTCGTCGCACCCGCCACCGTCTGCTCCATGATGTCGCCCATGTTCGTGAGCGACAGGCCCTCCCTGGCCAGCGCCGCGTTCAACCGCTTCAGGGGGGTGCCGGCCTCCACCGTGACGGTCATCGCGGCGCGGTCGATCTCGCGGATGCCGGTCAGCAGGTCGGGACGTATCAGCACGCCGTCGGTGGCGGCGGCCGCGGTGAAGGAGTGGCCGGTGCCGACCGCCTTCACCGTCAGGCCGTCCTCGGCGGCCCGGCGCACGGCCTCGGCGAGCTCGGCCGCGGAGGCCGGGGACACTTCCCTCGCCGGCCGCGCGGTGATGTTGCCCGCCCAGTTACGCCAGGTGTTGTTGCCGTTCGCTCCGCTCATCTGCTTCGAGCCCCTCCCGATGCGTCACCGGCCTGCGAAGCCGGCGGTACCCCAGGAACGCCACCACCGCCGCGAGCGTTCCCGACACGCCGGACACCAGGTACCCCGCCTGCGCTCCCGCCGCGTCCACCACCCAACCTGCGGCGGAGGAGCCGAGGGCCACACCGACCGCGAGCCCGGTACTCGTCCAGGTCATGCCCTCGGTGAGCTTGCTGCGCGGTACGTGCTGTTCGACGAGGGCCATCGTCGTCACCATCGTCGGTGCGATGGACAGGCCCGCGACAAAGAGCGCCACGGCTAGGAACGGCAGGTTCCCGGCCAGTTGGAGCGGGATCATACTCACCGCCATCGCACAGACACCCACCAGCCACCTGCTCGACGCCGCACCCTTGAGGCGCAGCAGCCCGAACACGGCTCCCGCGACGCACGAGCCGAGGGCGTACACGGCGAGCACCAGGCTCGCCATCGCCTTGTGGCCGCGCTCGTCGGCGAAGGCCACGGTGACCACGTCGACCGAGCCGAAGATCGCGCCGGTGGCGACGAACGTGGCGACCAGGACCTGGAGTCCGCGCGAGCTCAGCGCGGAGCGGCCGCTGTGGTGCTCGTGCGGATGCGGTACGGGTTCGGTGGCGCGCTGCGCGGTCAGCAGGAAGACGCCGGCCAGCAGGAAGCACGCGGCGATCAGCGGCCCCGCCTCGGCGAACCAGGCGGTGGAGAGCCCGATCGACAGGATCGGCCCGAGGATGAAGCACAGCTCGTCGACGATCGACTCCCACGAGTACGCCGTGTGCAGGTTCTGGGCGTCGCCGCGGTAGATCTCGGCCCAGCGGGCCCGGACCATGGAGCCGACGCTCGGCACGCAGCCGGCGCCCGCCGCGAAGACGAACAGGGTCCAGTCCGGGGCGCTCTGCTGGGCGCACAGGAGGAGCCCGGTGACGGCGGCGACCGCGACCACGGTGGTCGGGCGCAGCACCCGCCGCTGGCCGTGCCGGTCGACAAGGCGGGATATCTGGGGGCCGACCACGGCGGCCGACATGGCGAGCGTCGCCGAGAGCGCGCCGGCCAGGCCGTAGCGGCCGGTGAGCTGGGACACCATGGTCACGACGCCGATGCCCATCATCGACAGCGGCATCCGCCCGAGGAGGCCGGCGGCGGAGAACCCCTTGGTGCCGGGGGCGGCGAATATCGCGCGGTAGGGACTGGGCAACGGAGGCTCCGGGATCCGGCGTGACGCGTGTAATTAATTCCTAAAGCTTACGATGCTGAAGTCGACCGGCGCACCGCCTTTTCCTACCGGGTTCCCGCCGCGCTTCCCGCCTCGCGTTCGTCGAAGGGCCCCGGCTTCCTCCGGCTCGGTTCCCTGCCTGTCAGAGGCGGATGGCAGGATCGAGTCATGTCCGAACTGCGCGATCCAGCTCCCGGAGCGGCCGCGGCCGCCGCCCCGTACGACGCCCTGCTGCTGCTCTCCTTCGGCGGCCCCGAAGGCCCCGACGACGTGGTCCCGTTCCTGGAGAACGTGACGCGCGGCCGCGGCATCCCCAAGGAGCGGCTCAAGGAGGTGGGGCAGCACTACTTCCTGTTCGGCGGGGTCAGCCCCATCAACGAGCAGAACCGCGCGCTGCTCGACGCGCTGCGCAAGGACTTCGCCGAGAACAGCCTGGACCTGCCGGTCTATTGGGGCAACCGGAACTGGGCGCCCTATCTCACCGACACCCTGCGCGAGATGGTGGCCGACGGCCGCCGCCGGATCGCCGTCCTGACCACCAGCGCGTACGCCTCGTACTCGGGCTGCCGGCAGTACCGCGAGAACCTGGCGGAGGCGCTCGCGACGCTGGAGGCCGAGGGGCTCGCGGTGCCGAAGGTCGACAAGCTGCGGCACTACTTCAACCACCCCGGCTTCGTCCGCCCCATGATCGACGGCGTCCTGAAGTCGCTCGCCGAGCTGCCCGAGGACGTCCGCGCGGGCGCCCACCTCGCCTTCACGACGCACTCCATCCCCACGGCAGCGGCCGACACCTCGGGCCCCGTCGAGGAGCACGGCGACGGCGGCGCCTACGTCCGCGAACACCTCGACGTGGCGGGGAT
Organism: Streptomyces sp. WM6378; assembly: GCF_001279695.1. Lineage (GTDB taxonomy): Bacteria > Actinomycetota > Actinomycetes > Streptomycetales > Streptomycetaceae > Streptomyces. The sequence goes on along the minus strand of NZ_LGDD01000106.1, from coordinate 33,420 downwards.
CATCGCCGACGCGGTCCAGGCCGAGACCGGCGTCGAGCGGCCCTGGCGGCTCGTCTACCAGTCCCGCTCCGGCGCCCCGCACATCCCCTGGCTCGAACCCGACATCTGCGACCACCTGGAGACGCTGCACGGCGAGGGCGTCCCGGCCGTCGTCATGGTCCCCATCGGCTTCGTCTCCGACCACATGGAGGTCCTGTACGACCTCGACACGGAAGCCACCGCCAAGGCCGCCGAGCTCGGCCTGCCGGTGGCCCGCTCCGCGACCGTCGGCGCCGATCCGCGCTTCGCCTCGGCCGTGCGCGAGCTCGTCGTCGAGCGGGCCGCCGCCGAGCGCGGGCTGCCCGCCGAGCGGTGCGCCCTTGGGTCGCTCGGCCCCTCGCACGACCTCTGCGCGGTCGGCTGCTGCCCGGCCGCCCGCGGTGGCGCCAAGCCCGCGGCCGCGGGCGCCGACAGCCCGTACGCGTAAGGAGCACCGATGACCGACCCTCTGCACCGCGAACTGCTCGGCCTCGCCCTGGAGGCCGCCCGGCGGGCCGGCGAGCTGCTGCGCGACGGCCGCCCGGCCGACCTCGCCGTCGCCGCCACCAAGTCCAGCCCCATCGACGTGGTGACCGAGATGGACATCGCCGCCGAGAAGCTGATCACCGGCTACCTCTCCGAGCACCGCCCGCACGACGGCTTCCTCGGCGAGGAGGGCGCCTCCAGCGAGGGCACCAGCGGCATCCGCTGGGTCATCGACCCGCTCGACGGAACCGTCAACTACCTTTACGGGCTGCCCACTTGGGCCGTCTCCATCGGCGCCGAACAGGACGGCGAGCGGGTCGCGGGCGTGGTCGCCGCCCCGATGCGCGGTGAGACCTACCACGCCGTCCTCGGCGGCGGCGCCTTCGAGGGCGACCGCCCGCTGCGCTGCCGCCCGCCGGCCCCGCTGTCCGAGTCCCTGGTGGGGACGGGCTTCGCCTACGTCCAGAGCGTCCGCGCCCACCAGGCCGAGGTGGCCGAGCGGCTGATCCCGCAGTTCCGCGACATCCGCCGCGGCGGCTCGGCGGCGATCGACCTGTGCGACGTGGCGGCCGGGCGGCTCGACGCGTACTACGAGCGCGGCCTCAACCCCTGGGACCTGGCGGCCGGCGACCTGATCGCCCGCGAGGCGGGCGCTCTCACCGGCGGCCGCCCCGGCACGCCCCCGTCCCGCGAGCTGACGATCGCCGCATCCCCGGAACTCTTCGGCCCGCTCCAGTCCCTCCTGGAGGAGTACGGGGCCTGGCACGACTGAGCGCCCCGGGGCGCGGCCCGCGGGCATGACGAAACCCCGGCGCCGTCCCGTGGCGCCGGGGTTTCCTGGTGGGTGGGGTCAGAGCGCTGCGGCTACCTCGACGCCGTGCTCGGCGGCGAGACGACGGAGGTCGTCCAGCTCTGCCTGCTCGACGTCGGCGAGGAAGTCGTCGCCGGTTTCGCGCGCCCGTGTGAGGTCGGTTTCCGTGGTCCTGATGCGCTGCAGAAGTCCTGCGGTAAAAGCGTCCATGGTGCGCCCCCTCGTCGTGGGTCGGTGGCACGGGGGTGTGCCGACGGTGGGTCGCGACCACGACATGAGGGTGTGGCATGCCACATACAGGGCGTGATCGCGGGGTGTGCAGTCGTCCTCCCCAAGCCCACTCTCAAAGAAACCTCAACTGCCGCGCCAATCCTGTCCATTCCCGCGGCGCCCACCTCGTCCGGCTGAAAGCCGCAGGTAGCGGGCGGACTCCGGTCCGGCACCGTCTTACCGCCGGTTTATGGGCGTAAAGGGCAGGATGGAAGCGCACAGTCACTGGTTCAGTGCACAGATATGCCCGCGAACGACGCGGGTCCCTACGGAAGGAAATGCGCCGTGCGCGTACTCGTCGTCGAGGACGAGCAACTGCTCGCCGATGCGGTGGCCACCGGACTGCGCCGGGAGGCCATGGCCGTCGACGTCGTGTACGACGGCGCCGCGGCCCTGGAGCGCATCGGAGTGAACGACTACGACGTGGTCGTGCTCGACCGGGACCTCCCGCTCGTCCACGGGGACGACGTCTGCCGCAAGATCGTTGAGCTGGGCATGCCCACGCGTGTCCTGATGCTGACGGCCGCCGGTGACGTCAGCGACCGCGTGGAGGGCCTGGAGATCGGCGCGGACGACTACCTGCCCAAGCCGTTCGCCTTCACCGAGCTGACCGCCCGCGTCCGCGCGCTCGGCCGGCGCACCACCGTGCCGCTGCCGCCCATCCTGGAGCGGGCCGGCATCAAGCTCGACCCCAATCGCCGCGAGGTCTTCCGCGAGGGCCGGGAGATCCAGCTCGCGCCGAAGGAGTTCGCGGTCCTTGAGGTGCTCATGCGCAGCGAGGGCGCCGTGGTCTCGGCCGAGCAGCTCCTGGAGAAGGCCTGGGACGAGAACACCGACCCGTTCACGAACGTCGTGCGCGTGACCGTCATGACGCTGCGCCGCAAGCTCGGCGAGCCCCCGGTGATCGTCACCGTGCCGGGCTCGGGCTACCGGATCTGACGGCGATGGCCGCGACCCCCGCGCCGCCGACGGCGCCCCCGAAGCCCACCTGGGCCCCGAAGTCCGCCGAGCCCCCTTTCCCGTGGCTCAGGCCCACCATCCGCATACGCCTCACGCTGCTCTACGGCGGCATGTTCATGATCGCCGGAATACTGCTCCTCTCGATCATCTACTTGCTCGCCGCCCAGGCCCTGCACGCGGGCAGCACCCCGTTCAAGATCGTGGACGGCCAGAACATCGTGGTCTCCAGCGGCAGCTGCCAACTCCCGGAGCGGGGTACCCCCGGGGCCTTCAACGACGCCATCAGCGCCTGCATGGCCGCGCAGCGCCAGCACGCCCTCGACAACCTCCTGAGCCGCTCGCTGCTCGCCCTCGTCGGCCTCAGCGTCATCGCCTTCGCCTTCGGGTACGCGATGGCAGGCCGCGTCCTGTCGCCGCTCGGCCGGATCACCCGGACCGCCCGCCGGGTGGCCGGCACGGACCTGACCCGGCGGATCGAGCTGGACGGCCCCGACGACGAGCTCAAGGAGCTCTCCGACACCTTCGACGAGATGCTGGACCGCCTGGAGCGGGCCTTCACCGCGCAGCAGCGGTTCGTCGCGAACGCCTCGCACGAGCTGCGCACCCCGCTCGCGATCAACCGCACGCTGCTCGAAGTGCACCTCTCCGACCCCGGCGCCCCGGTGGAGCTCCAGCAGCTCGGCAAGACGCTGCTCGCCACCAACGAGCGCAGCGAGCAGCTCGTCGAGGGCCTGCTGCTGCTGGCCCGCAGCGACAACGAGATCATCGACCGCAAGCCGGTCGACCTCGCCGAGGTCGCGTCCCGCGCCATCGACCAGGCCCGGGGCGAGGCCGACGCCAAGGGCGTGGAGGTCCGCGGCGAGCGAGGCCTCGCGGTCGTCCAGGGCAACGGCGTCCTCCTGGAACGCATCGCGCTCAACCTGGTGCAGAACGCCGTCCGGTACAACATCCCCGAAGGCGGCTGGGTCGAGGTGGTCACCGAGCTCAAGGACGGCCACGCGACGCTGCTCGTGAGCAACACCGGGCCGGTGGTTCCGGCGTACGAGATCGACAACATCTTCGAGCCGTTCCGGCGGCTGCGCACCGAGCGCACCGGCAGCGACAAGGGCGTCGGCCTCGGCCTGTCCATCGCCCGGTCGGTCGCGAGGGCTCACGGAGGCCGTATCATCGCGGAGCCCCGCGAAGGCGGCGGCCTCGTGATGCGTGTCACCCTGCCGGTCTGAGACGCTGCTCGAAGCTGTTTTGGCAGTTCGCTTTGCGCGGAATTTTCGGGACCTGTTCCTGTGAGTTTCGTGTGCGATCAGTCACAAAGGCAAACTTCCGGCCACCTACTCTCCGTGATCACTGAATCCGCTGGAATCCCGGGAAAAGTCCGGGTTTCCAGGGGGTGAGATCACGGGAAGTACACGGGGTGGCGCTGGTGAAGTGCGACATTAGGACCGTGTACGGTCCCGATCGCCATCCAAGACGATCACTCTTGAGGAGTGCGGTTGGGTGTCGATTGAGTAACAGACCTTGATGTGAGGCAAAATCTCCGCCTCAGGTCGGGCACAAGTCCGGCCTCTCACGCGTTACGTGCGCTGAGACACCGCAACCACCCAGAGGGGGAGAGCGACATGGCAACGGACTACGACACCCCACGCAAGACCGACGACGACGTCGATTCCGACAGCCTTGAAGAGCTGAAGGCCCGGCGCAACGACAAGTCCACCTCGACTGTCGACGTCGACGAGTACGAGGCCGCCGAAGGCATGGAACTGCCCGGCGCGGACCTGTCCAACGAAGAGCTCGCCGTTCGCGTCCTGCCCAAGCAGGCCGACGAGTTCACCTGCATGAGCTGCTTCCTCGTGCACCACCGCAGCCAGCTGGCCCGGGAGAAGAACGGCCAGCCGATCTGTCGCGACTGCGACTGAGCAGGCCGGCTGTGGCAGGCGCGAAACCGCCCCGGAAGCGACCGTTCCGGAGGAAGGGTGCCCCGGGTTCCACCGAGGCGCCACAGGGCGGCACAGGCCCGGCAGAAGGCGTGGAAGACCCCGCCGAGCCGGACCGCCTCCCTGCGGTCAGCGCTGTCGACGGTGCACGTGACGCCGAGCGGGGCCACCAGGCCTCGCTCGAAGCAGCCGTCACGGCACCGGATTCGGAACACAAGGCGGGGCCCGCGGCCGGGGCCCGCCGCCTGGACGCCCTGCGCAAGGGCGCTCTCGACAAGGGCGTTCCCGCCCTGAGGAAGAGCGTTCCGGTGCTCAAGAAGGGCGTACGCAAGGGCGGCGAGGGCGTGAAGGCCTCGCTCGGCCACCTTGCCGACCGCGTCATCGAAGTCGCCCCCCGCATTCCCGTGCGGGACCTGGCGACCCTGCGCGCCCATTTCCCGGGTCTCGGCCCGGAGGAGATCGCCGACAAACTGATCGCCGGCGCTGCCAACGGCACCTCCACGGTCGGCGCGGGAATCGGCGCTGCCGCGATGCTGCCCGTACCGCCCGCGATGCCCGCCGAGCTGGCCGCGGAGATCACCGGCGTCGCCGCCATCGAGCTGAAGCTCATCGCCGAGCTGCACGAGGTCTACGGAATGCGGCCGCCCGGCACGCTCAAAGAGCGCTCCATGGCCTATCTGACGTCGTGGACCGAGGAGCGCGGCATCGACGTCACCAAGCCGACGTCGCTCAACTTCGCGCTCGGCGGCCAGATGAAGCGCGAGCTGCGCCAGCAGATCATGAAGCGCATGGTCCGCAATCTGCCGAACCTGACGCCGTTCATGGTCGGTGCGGCCGTCGGCGCCGTGATGAACCGCCGGGACACCAAGAAGCTCGCCGGGCACATCCGCAAGGATCTGCGCGAGCGCCAGGTGCCCTGGGACGCGCTGCCCGAGCTGCCCGCCCTGGAACAGCCGGACAACCCGCTGCCGCAGGGGAACCCGAGGGAACTCGGCCGCTGAAGGGCCGGGCTCAGCCGGTGCGGACCGCGTTCAGGGCCGCCTTCAGCGCCTCGGGGTCCCGGGTCGAGAGGTAGGCGTACGGAGTCGGGTCCGCCGGATCCGTGATCTCCACCTTCACCGCCGTCGGGATGTAGGCCCGCAGCAGCATGAACGCGCGCGGATCGGCCTTGTGCAGCCGCCAGGCCCGCGCCTCCTCGGCGTCCAGGACCTCGGGCTCGCCCAGCGCCTTCACCGGGATCCGGGCCTCGCCCGCGACCAGGGTGTCCGGGAGCACCCGGATCCGCACCGAGCCGTACGAACTCACCACCACCCACGACACCGCCGTGCCGCCCACCAGGCCGGCCAGCATCGGCAGGGTGCCCAGCGGCAGCAGCATCAGCGCGCACGCGACGCCGACGAGGACGGAGATGAACCACCACGACCTGGGCGCGGTGAGGCGTTCTGCGTACTGCGGGGCATTGGGCTGCATGAAAGCTAGCTTGGCACGGCGCGACCTGCGCCTTGACCGCGGGTAAGGTCTGCGGCTGTGACTGCTACATCTGCGTCCCTGACACCCCCGGCCGACGCCATAGCGCCGGTGCGGCACCCCGAGGCGCCCGCACCCGGCGAGCTGCTCGGTGCGCACTACGGGCACTGCTTCGGCTGCGGCGGCGGACAGCCCCACGGACTGCACCTTGCCGCGCGGGCCGGCCAGGGCGTGACCGTCACCGCCGAGTTCACCGTGCGCGAGGCCCACCAGGGCGCCCCGGGCCTCGCCCACGGCGGGGTGCTCGCCACCGCGCTCGACGAGACGCTCGGCTCGCTGAACTGGCTGCTGCGGGTGATCGCGGTGACCGGCCGCCTGGAGACGGACTTCGCCCGCCCGGTGCCGGTCGGCACGGTCCTGCACCTCCAGGCCGAGGTCACCGCGGTGGCCGGCCGCAAGATCTACTCCCGGGCCACCGGCCGCATCGGCGGCCCCGAGGGACCCGTGGCGGTCCGTGCCCAGGCCCTCTTCATCGAGGTGAAGGTGGACCACTTCATCGACAACGGACGTCCGGCCGAGATCCAGGCCGCGATGTCCGACCCCGACCAGGTCAGGCGCGCCCGCGCCTTCGAGGTGAACCCGTGACCCGTGAACCCGTAGACGTCCTCATCCGCCGTGTCGACCCGGAGGTGCCGATCCCGGCGTACGGGCATCCGGGCGACGCCGGAGCCGATCTGGTGACCACCGAGGCGGCCGAGCTCGCTCCCGGCGAGCGGGCGGTCCTGGCGACCGGCGTCTCCATCGCGCTGCCCGACGGGTACGCGGCCTTCGTGCACCCCCGTTCGGGTCTCGCCGCCCGCTGCGGTGTCGCCCTGGTGAATGCCCCGGGGACGGTGGATGCCGGGTACCGTGGGGAGATCAAGGTGATCGTGGTCAACCTCGACCCTCGCGAGAGCGTTCGGTTCGAGCGTTTCGACCGCATTGCCCAACTGGTCGTCCAGCAGGTCGAGAAGGTGCGCTTCCACGAGGTGGCGGAGCTTCCCGGCTCGGCGCGGGCCGAGGGGGGCTTCGGGTCCACCGGCGGTCATGCCGCCGTGGACGGTTCGGCCGCCGGTGGCGGCACTACGGGTGGGAATCGATACGCTTCGGTCGTATCCGACCGGGAAGGACAGTGACGTGTTCGGACGTCGCAAGAAGAGCGGTACTGCCGAGGACTCGGCGGGCGAGGCCGAGCAGGCTGTCGAGGGCACTGCGTCCGATGGAATCGACGCCGACGCAGCTGGTGACGCGAGCGGGGCGCGCAGGGTGAACCTGCCGCCGGCGCCCCGTCCGGACGGGCCCTGGGACCTGTCCGAGGTCACCGAGCCCGGCGAGGGCCGGGTGGACCTCGGCGGACTCTTCGTCCCCGGGGTCGAGGGCATGGAGCTGCGGGTCGAGGTCGCGGGCGACGCGATCGTGGCGGCCACGGTCGTGCTGAACGACAGCGCGGTCCAGCTGCAGGGCTTCGCGGCACCGAAGAAGGAAGGCATCTGGGGCGAGGTCCGCGAGGAGATCGCCTCCGGCATCACCCAGCAGGGCGGCATCATCGACGAGGTCGAGGGCCCGCTGGGCTGGGAGCTGCGCGCGCAGGTCCCCGTGCAGCTGCCCGACGGCACCAACGGTGTCCAGCTGGTCCGCTTCGTGGGCGTGGACGGCCCGCGCTGGTTCCTGCGCGGTGTCATCTCCGGCCAGGGCGCGGTGCAGCCGCAGGCCGCCGGGCTCCTGGAGACGATCTTCCGCGACACCGTGGTGGTGCGCGGCGAGGGCCCGATGGCGCCCCGCGACCCGATCGTCCTGAAGCTGCCCGACGACGCGCAGATGGTGCCCGAGGGCGTGCAGCAGGAGGACCAGGAGGGCTCGCGCTTCTCCGGCGGCATGGGCCAGCTCCAGCGCGGACCCGAGATCACCGAGATCCGCTGACCACCACCGGCCACGTGCCCGATGGGCCGCGCTCCCGGACAGGGGCGCGGCCCATCGGCATGTCCGGGACCGGCGCCCCGAGCGCCAACGCGGCGTCCGCGGGCGGCACTTGAGGGACCGGCCGGCCCCGGCCGCCGCCCCGTTGCCCGCGAGACCCCCGTTCGCGCGGGCAATCCGGGCAGATCCCCTGCGATCCATTGCCCGGCCGGGTGCAACCTGCACATACTGGCGCCCGGCCGCGCACACGCACGTACGGGGGAGACCGGCATGACGCAGAGCACCAGCGGACGGGGCGGCGGGACGGCCGTCGCCGGGGACAGGCCGACCGGGCCGATGATCCGGGTCGACAACCTGCACCGTTCGTACGGGAGCGGCGCCGCCGCCGTGCACGCGCTGCGCGGGATCTCCTTCGAGGTGCCGCGCGGTGAGCTCGTCGCCCTCAAGGGGCGCTCGGGCTCCGGCAAGACCACCCTGCTCAACCTCCTCGGCGGGCTCGATCAGCCCGACGAGGGCGCCATCACCGTGGACGGCACCGACGTCGTGGGCCTGGGGGAGCAGGGCCTCCTGGAGCTGCGCCGCGACCGGATCGGCTTCATCTTCCAGTCCTTCGGCCTCATCCCCATCCTCAGCGCCGCCGAGAACGTGGGCGTCCCGATGCGGCTCAAGAAGGCCGACCCGCGCGAGCGCGAGGAACGCGTCGCCCTGCTGCTCTCCCTCGTCGGCCTCGGCGACCACGCGGGGCAGCGCCCCGGCGAGCTCTCCGGCGGCCAGCAGCAACGCGTCGCCATCGCCCGCGCGCTCGCCAACCGGCCGGCCCTGCTGATCGCGGACGAGCCCACCGGCCAGCTCGACGCCGACACCGGCCTCGCGGTGATGGAGCTCATTCGCGCCGTGGTGCGCAGCGAGGGCGTCACGGCCCTGGTCGCCACCCACGACAGCCAGCTCCTCGGCCTCGCCGACCGCGTCCTGGAACTGGGCGACGGGCAGCTCGTCGACCACGGCCCACGGCTGAACAGCGCGTGATCACGCGGGCGGGGCATCAGAATCGCGTCAATACGCGGCCCCCGCCCCACCCCCACCCCATTTGCCGGAATTGTTGGCCGTAAGGTCGACGCAGCGTACGCAGCTGAATTCTGAAAGACAATGGGGCCATGGCACGCGGCAAGCTTCGGATCTACCTCGGCGCGGCACCGGGCGTCGGCAAGACGTACGCGATGCTCTCCGAGGCCCACCGCCGGGTGGAGCGCGGCACGGACTGCGTCGTCGCGTTCGTCGAGCACCACGGCCGGCCGCGCACCGAGGTGATGCTGCACGGCCTGGAGCAGATCCAGCGGCGCGAGATCGAGTACCGCGGCAGCGTCTTCACCGAGATGGACGTCGACGCCGTCCTGGAGCGCAGCCCCGCCGTCGCCCTGGTGGACGAACTGGCGCACACCAATGTGCCCGGCGCCCGCAACACCAAGCGCTGGCAGGACGTCGAAGAGCTGCTCGCGGCCGGGATCGACGTCGTGTCCACCGTCAACATCCAGCACCTGGAGTCCCTCGGCGACGTCGTCGAGTCGATCACCGGCGTACGCCAGCGCGAGACCGTGCCGGACGAGGTGGTGCGCCGGGCCGACCAGATCGAGCTCGTCGACATGTCGCCCCAGGCGCTGCGCCGCCGCATGGCGCACGGCAACATCTACAAGTCCGACAAGGTCGACGCGGCCCTGTCCAACTACTTCCGGCCCGGCAACCTCACCGCACTGCGCGAACTAGCGCTGCTGTGGGTCGCCGACCGGGTCGACGAGTACCTCCAGCAGTACCGCGGCGAGCACGACATCAAGTCGACCTGGCAGGCCCGCGAGCGCATCGTCGTCGGCCTCACCGGCGGACCCGAGGGCCGCACCCTCATCCGCCGCGCCGCCCGGATGGCCGCCAAGGGCTCCGGCAGCGAGATCCTCGCGGTGTACGTGGCCAGGAGCGACGGCCTCACCTCCGCCTCGCCCAAGGAACTCGCCGTCCAGCGCACCCTCGTCGAGGACCTCGGCGGCAGCTTCCACCACGTCATAGGCGACGACATCCCGGCCTCGCTGCTCGCCTTCGCGCGCGGCGTCAACGCCACCCAGATCGTCCTCGGCTCCAGCCGCCGCAAGGCCTGGCAGTACATCCTCGGCCCCGGCGTCGGGCAGACCGTGGCCCGCGACTCCGGGCCCGACCTCGACGTCCACATCGTCACCCACGAAGAGGTCGCCAAGGGCCGCGGCCTGCCCGTGGCGCGCGGGGCCCGGCTCGGGCGGGCCCGCATCGTGTGGGGCTGGGCGGCCGGAGTGATCGGCCCCGCCCTGCTGACCGTGCTTCTCACCAATGTCGACGCGGACCTCGGGCTCGCCAACGACATGCTGATGTTCCTGACGCTGACGGTGGCCGCGGCCCTGCTCGGCGGCCTGATCCCGGCGCTCGCCTCGGCCGCGTTCGGCTCGTTCCTCCTGAACTACTACTTCACCCCGCCCATCCACAAGATCACGATCGCCGATCCCAAGAACATCGTCGCCATCGTCATCTTCGTGCTCGTGGCCGTCTCGGTTGCCTCCGTCGTCGACGTCGCCGCCCGCCGCACCCACCAGGCCGCCCGGCTGCGCGCCGAGTCCGAGATCCTCTCGTTCCTCGCGGGCAGCGTCCTGCGCGGCGAGACCAGCCTGGACGCCCTGTTGGAGCGGGTCCGCGAGACCTTCGCCATGGAGTCGGTCGCCCTCCTGGAGCGCGAGAGCGACGTCGAGCCCTGGACGCGCGCGGGCAGCGTCGGGCCGCACCCGGTCGCCCGCCCCGAGGACGCCGACGTCGACATGCCGGTCGGCGACCACATGGCGCTCGCCCTGTCCGGACGGGTGCTGCCCGCCGAGGACCGCCGTGTGCTCGGCGCGTTCGCCGCCCAGGCCGCCGTGGTCCTCGACCGCCAGCGCCTGGTGGGCGAGGCCGAGGAGGCCCGCAAGCTCGCCGAGGGCAACCGCATCCGCACCGCGCTGCTCGCCGCCGTCAGCCACGACCTGCGCACCCCGCTCGCCTCCATCAAGGCAGCAGTGACGTCCCTGCGCTCCGACGACGTCGAATGGTCCGAGGAGGACCGCGCCGAGCTCCTCGAAGGCATCGAGGCCGGCGCCGACCGGCTCGACCACCTCGTCGGCAACCTCCTCGACATGTCCCGGCTCCAGACCGGCACCGTCACCCCGCTCATCCGCGAGATCGACCTCGACGAGGTCGTGCCGATGGCGCTCGGCGGCGTCCCCGAGGACAGCGTCGTCCTCGACATCCCCGAAACCCTGCCCATGGTCGAGGTCGACCCGGGCCTCCTGGAGCGGGCCGTCGCGAACATCGTCGAGAACGCCGTCAAGTACAGCCCGCTCGACAGCCCCGTCACCGTCGCCGCCAGCGGCATGGCCGAGCGCGTCGAGATACGGGTCACCGACCGCGGCCCCGGCGTCCCCGACGCCGCCAAGGACCGCATCTTCGCGCCCTTCCAGCGCTACGGCGACGCCCCGCGCGGCGCCGGAGTGGGCCTCGGCCTCGCCGTCGCCCGGGGCTTCGCCGAAGCCATGGGCGGCACCCTCGCCGCCGAGGACACCCCCGGCGGAGGCCTCACCATGGTGCTCACCGTCCGCGCCGCCCCCGGCCCGGACCGCGCCCCCGCCGACCTCTCCGCCCAGGTCACCTCATGAACCGAACCGCTCAGCCGGCAGACGCAGAAGGCAGGTATCCCAGATGACCCGGGTGCTCGTGGTCGAGGACGAGCCGCAGATCGTGCGCGCGCTCGTGATCAACCTCAAGGCACGGAAGTACGAGGTGGACGCGGCCCCCGACGGCGCGACCGCCCTCCAGCTCGCCGCCGCCCGCCACCCCGACGTGGTCGTGCTCGACCTCGGCCTGCCCGACATGGACGGCGTCGAGGTCATCCGGGGCCTGCGCGGCTGGACCCGGGTCCCCATCCTGGTGCTCTCCGCCCGCCACACCTCCGACGAGAAGGTCGAGGCGCTGGACGCCGGCGCCGACGACTACGTCACCAAGCCCTTCGGCATGGACGAGCTGCTCGCCCGGCTGCGCGCCGCCGTCCGCCGCGCCGAGCCCGTCGGCGGCGCGGACGGCGCCGACGACGTGGTGATGGTGGAGACCGAGGGCTTCACCGTCGACCTGGCCGCCAAGAAGGTCAACCGGGACGGCCGCGACGTACGGCTCACGCCCACCGAATGGCACCTGCTCGAAGTCCTGGTGCGCAACACCGGCCGCCTGGTCAGCCAGAAGCAGCTGCTCCAGGAGGTCTGGGGGCCCTCGTACGGCACCGAGACGAACTACCTCCGGGTCTACATGGCCCAGCTGCGCCGCAAGCTGGAGCTCGACCCCTCGCACCCGCGCCACTTCATCACCGAGCCGGGCATGGGCTACCGCTTCGAACGCTGACCCCGCGCGCCCGCCGAACCGGGTGGCCCCGGTGCCGTAGCGCGGCCATATCCGTGCTGACCACATGCTTTGATCCGGCGGCGGGGCCCCCGGGTACGCTTTCTGTATGAGTGCTGACCTTCGTACCGAGAAGCCCGCGGGGCGCTTCCGCCGGATGCTCGACCGGCTGTCCACCTCGCAGGAGGACCTGCACTCCGCGGAACTGCAGGAGGACACGCAGGCCACGGGGTGCACCCGCATCTCCGAGTGCAGTGACCGCCAGATAGTCAAAGTGACTGGTACCTTGCGGACCGTCACCCTGCGCCCGCGGGCGGGTGTGCCGGCGCTGGAGGCCGAGCTCTTCGACGGCACCGCCCCACTGGACGTGGTGTGGCTGGGACGGCGCTCGATCGTGGGCATCGAGCCGGGCCGCAAGCTCATCGCTTCGGGCCGGATCTCCATGAGCCACGGCCGGCGGGTCCTGTTCAACCCCAAATACGAACTCCGACCGCTCGGACAGGAGTAGCCGGTGACGTCAGTCGACAAGCCGACCACCGCCCCCACGCCCGCCAAGGCCGCCGACGACGCGAAAGCCGTGACCGAGGCCGCGCTCTTCGAGGCGTTCGGCGGGGTGCGCGGCATGGTGGAGACGGTCCTGCCGGGACTGCTCTTCGTCACGATCTTCACGGTCAACAAGGACCTGCACACCTCGGCGATCGCCGCGCTCGCGGTGTCGCTGCTGCTCGTCGTGGTCCGCCTGGTCCGCAAGGACACCATGAAGCACGCCTTCAGCGGCGTCTTCGGCGTGGCCTTCGGCGTGGTCTTCGCGATGATGACGGGCAACGCCAAGGACTTCTACCTGCCGGGCATGCTCTACACGTTCGGCCTGGCGCTGGCGTACATCGTCACCACCGTGTGCGGGGTCCCTCTGATCGGGCTGATCCTCGGCCCGGTCTTCAAGGAGAACCTGTCCTGGCGCACCCGCAACCCGGGCCGCAAGAAGGCGTACGCGAAGGCGAGTTGGGCCTGGGGGCTCATCCTGCTCGCCAAGTGCGCGATCCTCTTCCCGCTGTACTGGTGGGCCAACACCTCGCAGCTCGGCTGGGTCCTGATCGCCCTGAAGATCCCGCCGTTCCTGCTCGCGGTCTGGCTCACCTGGGTCTTCCTCGCGAAGGCCCCGGCGCCGATCGACGTCTTCGCCGAGATGGAGGCGGAGGAAGCGGCCGAGAAGGCCCGCAAGGCCGCGACGGGCGAGGCGTAACCCCCGGCGCGAACGAAGGGCCCGCAACCGTCACGGTTGCGGGCCCTTCGGCCATTTCACGAGGAGGGATCAGCCTTCCCGGCGCACCGAGAGCAGGTCCTCCAACTGCTCCTCGCGGGCCTGCGCGGCCACGAAAAGCAGCTCGTCGCCCGCCTCCAGGGTCTCCTCCTGGCTCGGCGTGAGCACCCGCGTGCCGCGGATGATCGTGACCAGCGAGGTGTCCTCCGGCCAGGCCACGTCCCCGACCTGCGTGCCCGCCAGCGCCGACTCCGGCGGCAGCGTCAGCTCGACCAGGTTGGCGTCGCCGTGGCTGAAGCGCAGCAGCCGTACGAGGTCGCCGACGCTCACCGCCTCCTCGACCAGCGCCGACATCAGACGCGGCGTCGAGACGGCGACGTCCACGCCCCACGACTCGTTGAACAGCCACTCGTTCTTCGGGTTGTTGACCCGGGCCACCACCCGCGGCACCCCGTACTCGGTCTTCGCGAGCAGCGAGACGACCAGGTTCACCTTGTCGTCACCGGTGGCCGCGATGACCACGTTGCAGCGCTGCAGCGCCGCCTCGTCGAGCGAGGTGATCTCGCAGGCGTCCGCGAGCAGCCACTCCGCGAGCGGCACCCGCTCCACCGAGATGGCGGTGGGCGCCTTGTCGACGAGGAGCACCTCGTGCCCGTTCTCCAGGAGCTCGCCCGCGATGGAACGGCCCACCGCGCCGGCCCCGGCAATCGCAACCCGCATCAGTGACCGCCCTCCTCGGGACCCTGGGCGAACGCCGCCTCGACCTTTTCGACCTCGTCGGTACGCATCATGACGTGCACCAGGTCGCCCTCCTGCAGCACCGTCCGGGACGTCGGAAGCACCGCTTCGCCCAGCCGGGTGAGGAACGCGACACGGACGCCGGTCTCCTCCTGCAGCTTGCTGATCTTGTGGCCGATCCAGGCCGTCGAGGTGTGCACCTCGGCCAGCTGCACGCCACCGCTCGGGTCGCGCCACAGCGGCTCGGCGCCGGACGGCAGCAGCCGCCGCAGCATCTGGTCGGCCGTCCAGCTGACCGTGGCCACCGTCGGGATGCCGAGCCGCTGGTAGACCTCGGCACGCCGCGGGTCGTAGATCCGCGCCGCCACGTTCTCGATGCCGAACATCTCGCGCGCCACCCGGGCCGCGATGATGTTGGAGTTGTCGCCGCTGGAGACCGCGGCGAACGCCCCGGCCTCCTCGATGCCCGCCTCGCGCAGGGTGTCCTGGTCGAAGCCGACGCCGGTGACCCGGCGCCCGCCGAAGCCCGAACCCAGCCGACGGAAGGCCGTGGGGTCCTGGTCGATCACCGCGACCGTGTGCCCCTGCTGTTCCAGGGTCTGCGCGAGAGCGGCTCCCACTCGCCCGCAGCCCATGATGACGATGTGCACGTCCCCTTACCCCGCACTCCTGGTCGCCCCGATGACCTGCGCAAACACCCTGCTCACTACTTCCTTCTCGGCTAGCCGGGCAACAGCGTGGCAACAGAAATCCACGTTGCCGCCTGATGAGCTTATGCGGCCCGCCCCGGGATGCACTCACTCAGTGCCCCTATCGCGCAAAGCCGTGGACGGGAGCCGGGTAGGCCTTATTCATACGCAACGCTTACGATCCTCTGCGTGTCCAAACTGACCGACGTGCCCAAACGGATCCTGATCGGCCGGGCGCTGCGAAGCGACAAGCTGGGAGAAACGCTCCTCCCCAAGCGCATCGCACTCCCCGTCTTTGCCTCCGACCCGCTCTCGTCCGTTGCGTACGCTCCCGGAGAAGTGCTCCTGGTGCTCTCCGTGGCGGGTGTGTCGGCGTACCACTTCAGCCCCTGGATCGCGGTCGCGGTCGTGGTGCTGATGTTCACCGTGGTCGCCTCCTACCGGCAGAACGTGCACGCCTACCCGAGCGGCGGCGGCGACTACGAGGTCGCCACCACCAACCTCGGTCCCAAGGCCGGACTCACCGTCGCCTCCGCCCTGCTCGTCGACTACGTGCTGACCGTGGCCGTCTCGATCGCCTCCGGCATCGAGAACCTCGGCTCCGCGATCCCCTTCGTCGTCGAGCACAAGGTGCTGTGCGCCGTCGCCGTGATCGTGCTGCTCACACTGATGAACCTGCGCGGTGTGAAGGAGTCGGGCAAGCTCTTCGCGATCCCGACGTACGTCTTCGTCGCCGGCGTCTTCATCATGATCGCCTGGGGCGCCTACCGGGGCCTGGTCATGGGCGACACCATGAAGGCGCCCACCGCCGACTACACGGTCCGCGCCGAGCACCAGGGCCTGGCCGGCTTCGCCCTCGTCTTCCTGCTCCTTCGCGCCTTCTCCTCCGGCTGCGCCGCGCTCACCGGCGTCGAGGCCATCAGCAACGGCGTCCCTGCCTTCCGCAAGCCCAAGTCGAAGAACGCCGCGAGCACGCTGGCCCTGATGGGCGGCCTGGCCGTCACCATGTTCTGCGGCATCATCGCGCTGGCCATGAGCACCCACGTACGGATGGCCGAGAAGCCCGGCGAGGACCTGCTGCACAACGGCACCCCGCTCGGCTCCGGATACGTCCAGAACCCGGTGATCTCCCAGGTGGCCGAGGCCGTCTTCGGCAACGGCAGCTTCCTGTTCATCGTGCTCGCCGCGGCCACCGCGCTGGTCCTGTTCCTCGCCGCGAACACCGCGTACAACGGCTTCCCGCTGCTCGGCTCGATCCTCGCCCAGGACCGCTACCTGCCCCGCCAGCTGCACACCCGCGGCGACCGCCTCGCGTTCTCCAACGGCATCGTGCTGCTGGCCGGCGCGGCAGTCCTGCTCGTCGTGATCTACGGGGCGGACTCGACCCGGCTGATCCAGCTGTACATCGTCGGCGTCTTCGTGTCCTTCACGCTCAGCCAGACCGGCATGGTCCGCCACTGGAACCGCCACCTGGCCACCGAGAACGACCCCGCCAAGCGCCGCCGCATGATCCGCTCGCGCGCGATCAACGCGTTCGGCGCGTTCTTCACGGGCCTGGTGCTCGTGGTGGTCCTCGCGACGAAGTTCACCCACGGCGCCTGGGTCGCACTGCTCGGCATGGTGATCTTCTACGGAACGATGACCGCGATCCGCAAGCACTACGACAAGGTCGCGGAGGAGATCGCCGCCGCCGAGGAGCGCCCCGACGAGTACGTACGCCCCTCGCGCGTGCACTCCGTCGTCCTGGTCTCCAAGCTCCACAAGCCGACGCTGCGCGCCCTCGCCTACGCCAAGCTGCTGCACTCCAACCAGTTGGAGGCGCTCAGCGTCAGTGTGGATGCGGCCGAGACGAAGGCGCTCAAGGACGAGTGGGAGCGGCGCGGCATCGACGTACCGTTGAAGATCATCGACTCGCCGTACCGCGAGGTGACCCGGCCGGTCATCGAGTACGTCAAGGGCCTGCGCCGGGACAGCCCGCGCGATGCGGTCAGCGTGTACATCCCCGAGTACGTGGTGGGCCACTGGTACGAGCACCTGCTGCACAACCAGAGCGCGCTGCGGCTCAAGGGCCGCCTCCTTTTCACCCCCGGCGTCATGGTGACCTCCGTCCCTTACCAGCTGGAGTCCTCCGAGGCCGCCAAGAAGCGGGCCCGCAGGCGGGCCGACTGGAACGCGCCGGGCTCGGTGCGCCGCGGTCCCGTGTCCCGGCCCAAGGAGCCGAGCAACAAGAGCTGACCGATACCGGTCGCGGGCGTCGGGGAGACGTCCGCGTGGAACCGGCGGTGACCGTGGCGGGGGTCGGTGAGACACCCGCGCGGGAGCCGAGCCGTGCCTGTGGCGGGCGGCCGGGCGACACCCACGTAGACTGGTGGGCTGTTCACCCGGCCGCCGCCGTCTTTCCCCTCACCTCTGGAGTCACCCACCCATGCAGCAGAACGCACCCGAGCCGTCGCTGTCGTCGCTGGTCGGGGAGGAGTACGAGGTCGAGGTCGGCCCCGTCGCGCACGGTGGCCACTGCATCGCCCGCACCGCCGAGGGCCGCGTCCTGTTCGTACGCCACGCCCTGCCCGGCGAGAAGATCGTCGCCCGTGTCACCGAGGGCGAGGAGGACTCGCGCTTCCTGCGTGCCGACGCGGTGCGGATCATCGAGGCGTCCAAGGACCGGGTCGAGGCCCCCTGTCCCTTCGCCGGACCCGGCAAGTGCGGCGGCTGCGACTGGCAGCACGCCAAGCCCGGCGCCCAGCGCCGCCTCAAGGGCGAGGTCGTCGCCGAGCAGCTCCAGCGGCTCGCGGGCCTGACCCCCGAGGAGGCCGGCTGGGACGGGACGGTCATGCCCGCCGAGGGCGACAAGCTGCCCGCGGGCCAGGTCCCGGCGTGGCGCACCCGCGTCCAGTACGCGATCGACGACGAGGGCCGCGCGGGCCTGCGCAAGCACCGCTCGCACGACGTCGAGCCGGTCGACCACTGCATGATCGCCTCGACGGGCGTGTCGGAACTGGGCATCGAGAAGCGCGAGTGGCCGCAGTTGGCGTCGGTCGAGGCGATCGCGGCGTCGGGCTCGCACGACCGCCAGGTCGTCCTGACCCCCCGGCCGGGCGGCCGCCTCCCCCTGGTCGAACTGGACAAGCCGGTCTCGGTCCTCCGGGTCGAGGAGAAGGACGGCGGAGTCCACCGCGTCCACGGCCGGGCCTTCGTCCGCGAGCGCGCGGACGGCCGCACCTACCGGGTCGGCATGGGCGGCTTCTGGCAGGTCCACCCGCAGGCGCCGGACACGCTGGTGAAGGCCGTGATGCAGGGCCTGATGCCGCGCAAGGGCGAGATGGCGCTCGACCTGTACTGCGGCGTCGGCCTGTTCGCGGGTGCGATCGCGGAGCGCGTCGGCGAGACCGGCGCCGTCCTCGGCATCGAGTCCTCCAAGCGAGCCGTCGAGGACGCCCGCCACAACCTGGCCGACCTGCCCCGGGTCCGCATCGAGCAGGGCAAGGTCGAGCAGGTCCTGCCCCGCACCAAGATCACCGAAGCCGACCTGATCGTCCTGGACCCGCCCCGCGCGGGCGCCGGCAAGCAGACGGTCAAGCACCTGGCAGCCCTGGGCGCCCGCCGCATCGCCTACGTGGCCTGCGACCCGGCAGCCCTGGCCCGCGACCTGGCGTACTTCGCGGAGGCGGGGTACAGGGCGCGGACGCTGCGGGCGTTTGATCTGTTTCCGATGACGCATCATGTGGAGTGCGTGGCGATCCTGGAGCCGGTGGCGAAGGGCGCCTGACCTGCGGTTTCTCGGAATTCTTCGGCTGTTCGACCGGTTTCCGTGTACGCAACGCGTGAAGGCCTGCTCGAGCTTACGAGGACTGCTTGACCTGCGGTTTCAGTGCGGAGGGCCACGGTCGTTGGTAGCGGTGGTCGGGCGCTCCTCAAACTTCTGACGCTCGAATGACGCACGTTCTGAAGCCCCATCACATCGGCCCGGCCACGTCCAAGCACGCGGCCGGGCCGATGTGATGGGGGTGGGGTTGGTAGGTAAGTAGCCCTTTGCTGTTCCGAACGCCTAAGTAGGTGAGTCACTGCCCGACCTGTGCAAGCCGTTCGAGACTGGGCAGTGGATGGCATCGTGGTCCATGGGGCTCGTGCTCCGAGGCGAGGCGCCGCCGAATCGTTGCTGACCCCGATCTCTTTGTCCGTGCCCTACGGCTCTTCGGGGCCTTGCCCACCTGGGCGAAGTCCCGTCTCTGCCTGAGGAGGCAAGCAGGGCACGACATCCTGAGACGCCACCTCGACGGTGTGGTGCTTTGCGGCTGACGAATGCCAAACGGTGGCACTGACGACGTCAGACGCCGCCGCCAGTATCAAGGCCTGCCGTCGTCTCACGTGAGGGATCCGGTATGGAAACGGACTGGACCTTGCAGTGTCGTGCGCGCTCCGTCGAAGTCTGCCAGCCGCGCGGCAACGGTGGCCACCGCAAGGCGCTGGGGGAGCGCTGCGGAGAACTTCAGGCCGTGTACCGCCCGGCGATCGACATCAGGTAGCACCAGGACGCTTCCGTTGTCAGCATCCAAACGAGCCATTCGCCACATGCCGGCTGTCAGGTCTTCTCGTAGCCGCACGTAGCAGTCCGTCGGCCGTTGAACTGGGTCGCTGATCGACGGAAGCGTGGCAGCGAGTGTCGCGTTCGCTCGGTAACCGGCCCATGTCCACCACCGCACATCCGTTCCGAGTCGGGTGATCAGGGAGCCGTCAGCGTGGGTGATTTGAGGAGATTCGTCCTCGCGCCACTCGGTCAGGCACGCCTCGGCCCGACGGGTGAGAGAAACCAGGGGGTCTGCTCCGAGAAGTACGTCGCGCATCGAGCGGGCCAAGGCGTACGAGAGGCCGGCGAGCGACCCGCCCGTCCACTTGGCGACGCCGCCACCATCGGCAGGCTCGACGAAGGCCCGTTTGCGTCCCCAGTCGATGAACGTCACCTGCCAGCTGCGTCCGCCGAGCAGCAACCGGCGCGGGCCCGGCCGCTCCTCCGTCAACACGGAAGGGTCGGTCTGCCCGATCTCGGTACGACCGGATAGCACCGTGAACTGCGGGGGAGCAGTGAAGGAAGCGGTCAGTTCGATGAAGTGCCGCCGGCCGAATCGCCGCTCCGCCTCGGGACCGATGAAGAGCATGCTGCCGTCCTCGTCGAGGAACCCTTCGTCCACCAGGTGTCGCAGGATGGGAGCCGCCGATCCGTCGAACGGGGCCAGCCCGTTCCACATTCCTGCCCACGTCCGGTTGCCGATGCGGTGCTGTTGGAGCGTGGCGGCGAGCAGCTGTTGTGCTACGAGGTGGCGCGGCTGTGGCGGAGGGATCACCGGCTCGACCCAGCCGCGGCCCCAGAGCAGCAGGAGAGCGGCGGCCTGTAGCAGGGTGTCCTTGGTGGTGGCGAGGAACAGGCAGTTGCGCGTGGTCCCCGAGCGCCGCCCTGTACGGCCGATGCGCTGGAGGAAGGACGCCACGGTGCGGGGCGAGTCGATCTGGATGACGCGGTCCAAGTCGCCCACATCGATGCCCAGCTCCAGTGTGGAGGTGGAGACGATGACGCAGTCGCGTGCCTCCGCGAAGGCCTGCTCCGATCGGGCTCTTTCTTCGGCCGACAGCGAGGCGTGCGAGAGGAACACCGTCACTTCGCGTGCTCGTAGAGCGGCTCCCAGTACCTCCACCTGTCGTCTGGACTCGCAGAACACCAACCGCTTCTCACCCCTGTGCAGAGTTGCGATCAACTTGGACGCGTTGTCGAGGGAGCCCACGTAGTCCAGCTCCACCTCGCCCGGCGGCCGGAGGTTGCCGTTTGTGGCGGCCACGGTCGGGTCGGCAGCGGGCGAGAGTGCGAGGTCCGGGGCGACGACCCGGCCCGGGCGTTTGCCCGCACCGGAACCTTGGAGCCAGGTGAGGAGCTGCTCCGGATTCCCGACGGTTGCGGAAAGACCGATCCGCTGGATGGGGCGTCCTGTTACCTGCTCCAGACGTTCCAGCACGGCGAGCAGGTGCCAGCCGCGATCGTCGCCCGCGAACGCGTGCACCTCGTCCACCACGACCGCCCGGACCCCGCCCAGAAGATGGGCGTGGTCGGTCTTCACCCCGATGAGCATGGCCTCCAGTGACTCGGGCGTGGTGAGGAGGATGTCGGGTGAATCCGTACGGATGCGCCTGCGCTGGGACTCCTTGGTGTCTCCGTGCCACAGCTCGGCCCTGCGGCCGAGCCATTGAGCGTAGGAGTCGACGCGGGTCACCAGGTTGTTGAGGAGTGCTTTGAGCGGGCAAAGGTAGAGAACGGACGTTCCGGACCAGCGCTCGCGGGACATGGCCGAAAGAATGGGCAGGCATGCTGCCTCGGTCTTGCCACCCGCAGTGGGCGCGAGCAGCACGGCGTCTTCGCCGTCCATGAGGGGATCGATCGAGGCCCGCTGTAGAGGGCGCAGGTCAGGCCAGCCCAGCGTGTTCACGACATGGTGGAGGACTACGGGATCGAGCCGGTCGACGGGGTCCGCGCCGGATCGTTGGGTGGTGGTGTGGGAGGACCAGGCATCCCCGGACTCGTCTCGGCTCATCACACGTCCAGGTCGATGTCGTCGGCTGATCCGGATGCCGCGTGATTACGCTCCACGTCCGTGAGTTCGCTGCTCGTCACGGTCAGCCGGTAGTGCTGACAGGGGTCGAAGTCCTCGAACTGGTCGATACGGTCCAGGACGTCACCGACCAGCTTCTTGAGGAACAGCCGTGGCGCCACACCTGCCTTCCCTCCGAGGGCTCCGCCCACCGCCCGGGCGAGGTCGGCAACGTACGCATCGTTGGCGAGTGACTTCACGCGGTCCGGCGAAGAGGCACCCTGCGCATAGAGGTTGCGGATGGTCACTCCGAGGCCTACCAGAGACTCCTGGGTGAAGCCCGGCAGCCGGACTTGCACCGCACGCGGATTGTCGAAGCGAGGGTCGGTGGTGAAATCGGTGGCGAGGCGCTGGGCGAGAGGAGCGAGCCGCTGAACCCCCTGCTGTCCGTCGTAGAACGCCGGAGTTCCGGTGATCAGGAGATAGAGGCCGGGGAACCGGCCGGAGTGAACCTCGTCGATGAGCTGCCGAAGGGCGTTCAACGCCTTGTCCCGTGCATCCGAACGGACTCGCTGCAGGGTCTCTACCTCGTCCAGGACGACGAACAGACCATTGTGTCCGGAGTCACGCAACACGGTCAGGAGGCCCTGCAGGAAGCCGAAGGCACCGAAGTGATCGAGGTCGCCGCGGACTCCGGCGGAGCGCCGGGCTGCCGCAGCCACATGTGGCTGGCCGCCCAGCCAGGCGAGGACGGCCGCTGCAGTCGCCTCGTCGCCCCCGGCGAGGGCCGACTTGTAGCCGCGCAGTGCCGTGGCGAACGAGGGCGCGTGCCGGGACACCTCGGCCAATCGCGCCGTCAGTAGCTGCTCGACCGCCTGCGGGAGCCCCTCCTCGTCGGCGCCGTCCGCGAGGGCATCCTCCTGCAGGGTGTAGAACCATGAGTCCACGACGGGCCGGAGCGCGCTCGGGGGAAAGCTCGCGGTGGCCAGCCGCTCGGTGAGGCGCCGGTATACGGTCTCCAGCTTGTGGAGCGGGGTCTCCGTCTCGGAGATCTGGATCTCAGCCAACGCGAAGCCCCTCCGCTTGGCCCGTTCACCCAGCCATCGGGTGAAGAAGGTCTTGCCTGACCCGTACTCCCCGCGGACGGCCTTGAACACCGACGATCCGGAGGCGACCGCGTCGAGCTCGTCATCGAGTGCTGCCTCGAACCTGTTCAGGCCAGTAGCCAGGAGGTCGAGCCCGCTTTCGGGAACGGCGCCACGGCGCAGAGCGTCGATCACTGCACGACGACGGGCCGCGCTGGCGGGGGAGGGGCGGGAGGAAGCAGCGGTACTCACGCCACCAGTCTCCCATTCCGGCGGCGCACGGCGGTTGGCCGAAGTCGACTCTTGTGCAGTCGGTCTCGTTGACCTGCATGTCGCGTGATTGGTCTAATCGCCGCTCGCGTGAAGAAAGCGCAGCACTGTGAGGGTGGGGAACAAGCACGTGGCCGGACTCGATAATGTGAAACTCAAGGCGCTCTTGGCAGATGTGGCGTCAGGCTCCCTTCAACTGCCCGACTTCCAGCGGGACTGGAAGTGGGATGACGATCGAATTCGCGCCATTGTTGCGACGGTGACGCTCGATTACCCCCTGGGTGTGGTGATGACGCTGGAGACGGGGGGTGACTCACCCTTCCGCGCCCGTGCACTCACCGGCGCGCAGGTGGCGGAGGAGGTGACGCCCAGCTTGCTGCTCCTCGACGGACAGCAGCGTCTCACCTCGTTGTTCCAGGCTCTGTTCCAGGACAGCCCCGTCGAGACCACCGACGCGCGTGGCAACTCGGTCAGGCGCTGGTACTACGTGGACATCAAGAACGCCATCGGCTCGCCCGCGGACCGCGACGAGGCCATCGTGTCCGTACCCGAGGACAAGGTCCAGCGGTCCAACTTCGCCCGGAACATCGTTCATGACCTGACCACGGCGGACGGCGAGTGCGCTGCAGGACTCTTCCCCCTGAGCATCGTCTTCGACACCGCGAAGGTAAACGCCTGGCGACGCGCGTACGAGAAGATGGACGACGGTCATTTCGACCGATGGAGCCGCTTCGAGGAGCAGGTCCTCGAGCCCGTACGCTCCTTCCAGGTACCCATGATCAAGCTGGCTGCCTCCACGTCCATGGACGCCGTGTGCGCGGTCTTCGAGCGGGTGAACACGGGGGGAGTGGCCCTCAACGTCTTCGAGCTCCTGACGGCGACTTACGCCGGTGACCGGGGCTACCGCGAGCGGACCGACGACTATTACCAGCTGCCTCAGGTCTGGCGGGCGATCAAGGAGGACCTGGCCGGCCGCTATCCAGTGTTCGGACGGTTCGAGGTGGGCGTCGACAACGGACTGAGCAGCAGCGACTTCCTCCAGGCCGTGGCACTGGTGCGCACGTGGTCCCGGAAGCAGGACGGGCTGGGCACCGGGGTCTCCTGCAAGCGCCGCGACCTCCTCGAGCTGCCCCTCGCGGACTTCGAGTCCCTCGCGCCGAGGCTTGCCAAGGCGTTCGCCTGGGCCGGCGCCTTTCTCGAGAGGCAGTGCATCGTGCGCGCCGCCGAGCTGCCGTACCGCACCCAGCTGGTGCCTCTCGCCGCGGTCAGGGCCATCCTCGGGGAGGCGACCGACACGCTCGGTGCCGAAGACATGATCACGCAGTGGTACTGGTGCGGTGTGCTCGGTGAGATGTACGGCGGCTCCACCGAAACCCGCTTCACGCGGGACGTCGAACAGCTGGTGGCATGGGTCCGGCGTGAAGGCACCGCCCCGGAGACCGTCACCGACGCCTACTTCTTCCCGGAGCGGCTGGACACGCTCACCACGCGGAACAGCGCTGCCTACAAGGGAATCTATGCGCTGCTGATCAAGCAGGGCGCTGTGGACTGGCACCACACGGAGACGCCGCTGAAGCCCGCCCTGATGGACGAGTACGGCGTGGACGTCCGGCACATCTTCCCCCGGGCCTGGGTGCGCCGGCAGTACGACGGGGTCAAGACCTCCCCTGCCAACTCCATCGTCAACAAGACACCGCTGTCCCTGCGTGCGGCTCAGGCCCTCACCGGTGCGCCTGCTGCCTATATCGACTCACTCGCCGCTGCCTCCGATATGCGCCGGGAGTGGTTCGACGACGTCATCGCGACGCATCTGATCGATCCGTATTTCCTGAGGAACAACGACTACGAGGCGTTCTACGCGGCACGGGCCAAGCAGCTCGAGGACATGGTGTACGCGGCCATGGGCAAGCGGACGATCCTGCGTGACATGACCGACGGCAAGGCGGTCAAGTGAACCAGAAGCCGAGCACCGAGGAGCTTCTCGCGCTCAAGGGCACCGAGGTGCCCCTCGGGGAACTGCTGGACCTGTTCGGCGTGCGGGTGCGCAGGCCGTGGAACGTGCACGAGATCGAGCAGGCACTGACTGACGCGGGGCTCGCCACCCTTCCGGACTTCGCCAACTGTGCTCCGGGTGCCCGTGTCCAGATCGTCGCCTTCGCCACGGCGGTGCAGGCCACGCCCGAAGCTGACGAAGCCGACGAGGCGGAGCGGGATCCGCTTCCGTCGGCCGTGCTGCCGCAGCGGCTCCGGATCGGTGACCTGCCGTCCGCCCGCGGCGGGGTGCATTGTGTGTCCCTCACGGCGGGGCTGTCCCAGGCGACGTACTTGATGCGCCAGCGGGGCTACGCGCAGATACCCGTCACGACGGGCATGACGACGCTCCACGGCGTGATCACCTGGCGTTCCCTGGCTCTCATGTACGAGCGGGGCAAGGAAAGCAGCCTGGAGAACGCGATGCAGCAGGAGTCGCTCCCCGTTGCCGATACGAGGCAGGAGTTCTTCGCCTGCCTGCCGATGCTGTCGGAGCACGGCTACCTTCTGATCCGAGGTGAGGACGGGAGTCTGTCCGGCATCGTGACGCAGGCGCACGTGGTCGGCCGCTTCGAGAGCGCGGCCCGCCCCTTCTTCCTGCTCGGAGAGATCGAATCCCTCCTGCGCCGGTGGCTGGGAGCCAGGCTCACCGAGGAGGCGGTCAAGGCGGTCCAGACGAACAAGAAGGAAGAGCACCGCTCGGGCAGGGTCGAGGACCTGACGTTCGGCGACTACGTCTATCTCCTCAACGGGGAGCAGAAGAAGCAGGCCATGGCCCAGCAGGCGGACCTCAACTGGGCCGCGCTCCAGTGTGAATCCCTGGACCGCGGCCAGTTCGTCCGCCATCTGCAACGTGTGAAGGACGTTCGGAACCGCATCGCTCACTTCGATGCGGAGCCTTTGCCCCTCGAGTCGATGCGGGAGCTGACCGCCTTCACCACCTTGCTGCGGGACTACGCCGGCTGAGTCACCGCTTCACACCCCGAACTGCAACTGCAAGAGACTCCTGTCGAGGCGGAGCGTCCGTCCGTCCGGCAGGGTCTGCAGGACCTGCACGCCGTCGTAGTTGAGGACTTGCCGCAGTACCGCGGCAAAGCCGTCCGCACGGGTGGCCGGGTAGTCGACGCGCTGCGCCACAGCAGTCACGGGCAGGGTGCCTCCGGCCTCCAGGAGTGCCCGGATCGCCTTCTCCAGCTTGTCCAGGGGAGGCTTGCGAGCCAGCAGCCCGACCTGATCCTTGAAGGCATCGGACACGAGCAGCGCCGTGATCAGAGCATCGTCGGGCGCGACCAGAACGGGCGTGACGATGACCCCCTCGTGTTCGGCCGCCGGAACCAGAGCGACGTCGAAGAGTGAGTCGTGCGTCTGCGCCAGTTCGGCCTGTGCCTTCGTCGGCTTCTGCCGGCTCTGCTTCTCCGGCAGAGCGGGCGAGGCGGGGGACTGGGCGGCGGGACGAACCGGCGGCTGCTGTGCTTTCTCCAGGAACCACCACGCCGGGCGCTGGTCGCCCAGCTCGCGCCAGCTCTCGGGCGGCGTCGCGCCGAAGGGCAGGAAGGCGAGCACGGGGATGGTGAATTCCCTCAGAGATGCGCCTCCGTGGTAGCCCGCCTTGAGGGTGGTGTAGCGCGAGTCCGCATCCCACAGAGCGACGATCGAGCCGTCCGCCTCGGGCCAGACCACACGGGGGCCCGACAGCACGACCTCCGCCTCCGCCAGGGGTCCGCCGGGGGCGCGGTGCCGTGCCGAATCCGGGGCCGCGGCATTCACCTTGACGTCGCGCCGGTCCACCACGTGGCCGTGGTCGCTGGTCAGGATCACTGCCATTCCCTGGGCGGCGGCCACCCGCAGCAGATCGCGCAGCCGCCCTATTTCATCGAGGTGCCAGGCGCCGTCACCGAGCTTCTGCTCCTTGGCGAGGCGGTCATCGATGGTGTTGAGGACCACGGCGACATGGGTGCGCCCGTCACCGAGGGCCTCGGTGAGGGCGGGCCCGAAGGTATCGCCGGAGCCCTCGGCGCGCAGCTCGTCCTTGTGGAAGACCGCGGCGGGCGTTCCGTCCCAGAAGGCGTGGGTGGGGAAGAGCTTCTTCTCGTCGGCCTGAGTGCCCTTCGTCAGCCTTCCCGCGAACAACGACGTACGACAGACCGTGGTCAGCGTGGGCAGAGCGGCGGCCATCGCGCGGCGGCGTGGGGCGCCCTCGTCCAGAGGATCGAACTCGGCCCAGGAGGCGCGCAGCTCCTCAGCCAGCTCGCCGGCGATCGCCGAGCTCATCCCGTCAAGGACCAGCAGGAGGACGCGGCGGTCGGTGCCCCGGCGTACGACCGGCTTCACGACCCGGTCGAGGAAGGTCTCCACCGTCAGCATCGAGCCCGGCCCGGTGCCGGCGGAGGTCCAGATGGCCAAGGCGCGCGCGAAGGCGCCGTCGATCTCGTGCCGCTTGCGGCGCACCTGTTCGCCGAGTGTGTCGTACGCCGCCTTCAGCACGGGGGCCGGATCGCCGCCCGCTTCGATGTGTTCGAGGGCGCTGTCCACCCACCCGGTCTCGGCGGTGTGCCGTTGGAGGGCGTCGGCCACGGTGTCCGAGGTGCCGGCCGGGTCACCGGCCAGCCACTGGGCCAGCCGCTGGGCCATCCGGGCCCGTTCCACCCGTGCCAGTGCTTCCGGGCCGTCGGCACGCTTGTGCTCACCGAGAGCGCGTACAGCGTCAGAGACGGCGCGGGGCTGCCCGTCGGCCAGCGCCCGGCCCACGGCCGCGAAGCGTGCCTCGAGCCCTGCCGCGAGCAGTGCGCTGGTCTCGGCGGCATCCTCCGCACCGAACTGGCGGACCAGTACGGAAGCGCGGTCCAGGACGGTGTCGCTCAGCCGCCGGGCCTCACGCGAGGTCTCCGAGTCCCCGCTGTCGGCGCGGGCCGCGGACGTCAGCAGCGAGCCGACGTATTCCTCGGTGGCCACTGCGAACCGGGACACGAGCAGGTCGAGCTCGTCGCCCTTGGCGAGCGGCTGCTCGCCGAACCACCGCTCGGCCCGCCCCCGGGCCCGGTAGGACACGGCGTCCGGCGCACAGTGGACCCACAGCGCGGCACAGACGAGACCGAAGGCCACCGCGTCCGCGCCATGATCGGCCGCGACGAGCGCGAGCAGCGCCCGCCCGGCGGGTCCGGCCTGATCCTCTTCCCCCAGGAACGCGGCCAGTCCGTCCCGCTCGGGCCGCCGCAACTCCAGCATGAGCTCGGGGCCGCCCGCAGTCAGGGACCAGGCGAACAGGGCATGGGGGTCCAGGGCGTCACTCACCGGCGCCCGGCCCGGGGTCTGCGCCTCGCTGGCGTACCTTCCCAGCCGGAGCCGGCGCAGGGCCAGGGAGGACAGGGCGGTGCGCCGGGAGAGCATGCCTCCGGCGACCGGCGGCCAGCCTCCTCCCTTCGGCGGGGTGGCGTCGAGGAGGGCTTCCGCGGCCCAGTTGGATTCCTTGAGCCGGGGGTCGACCTGCTGGGCGCGGAACGCGTCGCGGACCACGTCCCAGCTGTCGACGGTGTCGATGCGCTTCTTGTGTGCGCGCGCGAGGATGGCCGGGTCGAGCTCATTCTGCTCGCGGTCGGTCAGGACGACGAGTACCGGCGGTCCAGCCGTCTTGCCGTCGAGGTGGTCGAGCAGCAGCTCGTGCACGGCGAGCGGCGAGGGCGCGGGCGCGATGCGCGCGCTCAGCCCGTCCCCCCATGCGGGCGCGGCCGGGCCGTCCCACTGGGGCGCCGAGCGCAGCAGCACGGCACGGCGCCGACCGCTCCCGGCCAGCGAGGTGGTGAGGGAGCTCTGGGACGACAGGTACTGGGTGACGGTCGCGAGGTTCAGCCGTACGGCGACCGTGGTGGAGGCGATACTCATCCGCCGACGACCCGCCAGACGATCTCCACGGTGGCACCGGGCTCCGCCGCGGCCAGCTCGGCCAGCTCCGCCTGGAGCTCGGCCACCGCGCGGGAGGCCGTGGTCGTACGGGCGCCGCTCGTGCGGTGCTTCTGCCCCGAGGCAGAGGACTTCTGCTGGGGGTCGAACGGGATACGGGGATCGCTGGTGCTCGTGTTCAGAGAGACGTCGGAGGGGCCCGGGGCGGGGCTGGGAGATACGGGCGGCGCGGGCGGGGCGACTGCGCGGTTCCGCTTCATCAGAGCCAGGACCTCGCGCTGGGTGCGTACGAGGGCCTCCTCCAGCTTGTCCGTCCGCTGCTGCTCGCTGCGGGCCACATTGCGCAGGGAGTCGAGCAGGGCCTCGCCTTCGGGGCCCTCGGCCGAAGCCAGCTCCAGGGTGCTCCAGGACGCGGCGGCGAGCGCTTCGGCGACCTTGCGCGCCTGGGCGATGGACGTGCCGTACTGCTCGGCGCTCGGCTGCCCGAGGTCGAACCGGGCGAGGGCCTCCACCGTCTTCTTCGCACCGGCGGCGCCCTGACCCGACGCGGCGGTCACGGCCTTCAGCAGTTCCACGGCCTGCCGGGCGAGCGCGAGGCGACCCGTATCGCCGGTCTGGTCGAGGTGCAGGAAACCGGCGTGCGCCTCCAGCCGCTGGAGCAGTTCGGCAGCGAACTCCTGTGCGGCACGGGCCTGGTCGGTGATCTGCCGGGCGAACTGGTTGACGATGCGGCCGCGCAGGATCGTCGGCGCCGGCCGTCCGAAGACGGCGGCAAAGCGCTGCCGGGTCGTCTCCCAGTCCTCGGGGGAGGGCAGGGGCTGGCTGCGCAGGGCGTCGCGGTCCTTGATCTGCGTCAGCTCCGGGGCCGGGTCGAGGGGCATGCCCTCGCGCACCCAGACCCGGTCGTCCATCTCGGCGAAGGCAGCCACGACGAGCCGGGCGAGGAAGTCGGGCAGTCCTCGAGGAGACGGCTTGTCGATCCAGTCGGTGAGCGTGATCAAGGTCAGATCGCTGGTGACACCCTTGTCGCGGGCGAGCTGGCGGAAGTGATCGGCCCAGAACGTCGACAGCTCGAAGTACGCCTCCTTCTGCTGCCCGAGGCGCATCGGACCGACGATCCGCCGCATGAGCGCCCGGTCTCCGGCCGGAACCTCGGTCCGGTGATCGCGCGCCTCGGCGGCGGCCCGGACGTGCCCGAAGACCTTCTTCGCGTCGGCTGCCTTGACGACCGTCCCGGTGTTCTCCGGGTCGAGCTCCGGGTGCTCCGGGAACTGGCTCGCGAGCAGCTTGCCCGCGATGTGGCGGACGCCGTCGCGCAGCGTCTGCCCGAAGGCGAGGGTGAGCCCCTCGACCTCACGCAAGGACTCCAGGTGGTCGCCGAAGCCCAGTTCCACGTCGGCAGGCTTCTTCTCGGCGAGTCCGTACGCCTGCTTGAAGGCCGCCTTGACGGTGGTGAGGAGCGTTTCGCGCTGGCTCTCCAGGAGCCCCTTGGCGCGGGCCCGGTTGTCGGCGTTCAGATGGCCGGCGTACTGGCTGTCGAAGCGCTGGTCGTCGGCCAGGGCCTTGTCGATGACGACGAGCCGGCAGAAGTCCGCGAACCGCTGGCTGGAGAGGTGGGTGGGCAGCCAGGCGACGGTGCGCGACCGCTCGTCCTGCTGCTTCTCGCGCAGGCGCCGGATGCGGTTGGCGTCCTCGACGGGCCCGTACTCCCCGTCGTCGAAGGGAAGGTCGATGGCGAGGCGCCAGCGTCCCTCCTCGCGGGGCACCAGGTCGTGGTCGGGGAGATCGTCCTCGTCCGCGAGGTTTCCGAAGATCACCTCGATGGCGCGGTCGGTGCCGCGCCAGACGAACTGCACCTCCTCGGTCAGCTTGCCGTGCGCGACGTCGAGCTCCTCGGTCAGCAGCCGCTTGGCGAGGGCCTGCCGGTTGCCCGGGTTGTTGTTGACGTTGGCGTTGGCGATGACCGAGTCGACGTCGACGCCGGAGAGTTCCAGGCGGACGACCTGGTTGCCCTTGGGCCCGGTCACCTTGATCTCCGGGAAGCGCCCCGCCCAGTCGTCGACCTTGCTGCCGAGGATCCCGTACTCGCGGCCGGGGATCGGGGCGACGACCGAGCCGTAGTTGAGCGCGGACAGGCGACGGATCGTCAGGTCGGCGAGGGCTGGGACGCTCGGCGCGAGCGCGGAGAGCAGCAGGGTCCCGACGATCCGGTTGTCGCCGACGAAGGTCTTCACCCGGCCGCGCAGCTCCTCGTCGGTGATGCTGGCGGGGCGCTGCGTGTACTGCTCGACGTCCTCCTCCGACACGTTGTACGTGGCGAGGAGGAACGGGCGGAGCTTGGTCCGGTACAGCTTGTCGGCGGCCTCGAAGACGACCTTGAGGCTGTCGGTGAACGGCTTGTCGCCGCCCGCGGTGATCAGCGGGTACAGGTCGCCGACCGGGATCAGGTCGCCCAGGCGCAGCTCGTGACGGTGGTCGGCGAGGAGCTGGCCCATCAGCTTCATACCGGTGCGGTTGCGCTGGAGCGCGGAGGAGACGTGGACGAGGGTGTCCATGAAGGCGGGGGAGAAGGGATAGGTGAGCCGGAAGCTCTCCTCGTCGGCCCCGACGCCGTCGGCCCCGCGGTCGGAGCCGAGGAGGGTGTCCCAGACTTCCTGGCGGACCTTACGGGTCTTCTCGAACTCGGTGGTGATGAGGCCGGCGGCCTCGGTGTCCTTGGGCTGGAGCAGGCGGGCGTGCGCGACCTGGGGGAGGTTGCGGTCCTCGAGCGTGATCTTGTCGAACCGGCCGGATGCCTGGTTGAGGGTGTCCTGGATGGAGGACTCGGCGGCCCCGGACAGCTCCTCGCCGACCAGCTCGCGCAGATCGCGCTGGCGGGCGATGAAGGACACGATCGGGATGGCCCGGCGGGCGTCGGCACCCTCCACGAAGTTGGTGATTTTGCCGGCCTCGCGGCCCACGAACTTCTGGTCGTGGATGAGGGTGGCCAGCCACAGGATCAGCTCGTCGAGGAAGAGGATGAGGCCGTCGTAGCCGATGGACTTCGCGTGCTCGGCGATCACGGACAGGCCGGCGTCGAGCGAGATGAAGCCGTGCTCGTTCTCGTGCGCGTTCTGTGTGAAGCCGGGCAGCAGGTTGGTGCTGGCGTCCTGAACCAGGCGGGCGCGCAGCTCGACGGGGGTGGAGGGGGCGACGAGGTTGAGCGCGTACCCGGCCTCGTGGATCTCCTCAGCGGCGAGCGCGGTGTCGAGGAGGGTGGGGGTCCAGGCGAAGGACTCGCCCCACTCGTCGTCCTCGTCGGCCTCTCCGCCGATGGTGGCGAGTCCCTTGATGACGGCCTCGTCGCCCATCCGCTCGCGCATGGCGTGGATGTCGGCGAAGAGGGAGTCGGTGCGGTAGACCCGGGGGGTCGCTGCCTCGGGGTGGAGCTTCTTGACGTGGCTCACGTACGTCCCGAGGACCCGCTGCTCCAGGGCCTTCGCGCCGAGCATGTGGTAGGGGACGAGGAGGAACTTCTTGCCGTCGGTGGTGAGCCACTCGTGCTTGGTGAGCACGGTGTCGAAGTCGGCGCGGTCGTGGGCGGCGGGGCTGCCGCTGAGGAGGGCGTGCAGGACGGCCATGAAGTGCGACTTACCGGAACCGAAGGATCCATGGAGGTACGCGGCCTTGGAGGTGTGCCCGTCGAGGGAGGCCTTGATGAGCCCGAGAGCCTCGTCGAAGTTTTCCAGCAGCCGTTCCGTGACGACGTAGTCCTTGAGCGCGGCCTTGGCACCTTCGGGGGTGGTGGCCTCGGAGAGCTGCAGGACGAAGTCGGACGTGGAGATCGACTCCTTGATGTTGATCACATCGCGGAGGAGGGGCGGCTGCTGGGCCATTGCGCGTCTCGCTCACCTTCTGACGGCGTACGCCGTCGCAGTCCGTGCCGGTACCGGGAGGAAGTCCCCCGGGACATTGTCCGGCATCGGCGCTGGTTACGGGCCTGATGTGCGGAAACATCCCATAGAGCAGGATGGCGGCGACCACTGACAGCGAACGGCGGTCACGGACCCGGCAGGCCGCTTCAGCCACCGGGACAGGGCTTGCTGCTCCGGGCGTTCACTTCCGCGAGGCGCGCACGAAGGGCTTCGGGCTCGCTGACCGGCTCGGTGTCTTCCGATGCAGCTTCCCATGCCCGGCCGCCGGTGAGGGGGCGGAGCCGGAGGTAGGGGCCGATGCGGTCGGTGACGATGCCGAAGCGGTTGCGGCGGGTGTCCCGGACGGTGTCGCCGATGGTGGGACTGGGCCGGGTTCCGGGGCTGGAGTGGGAGCCGTCGTCGACCGTCACCGGGAGGCGCCCCGGGTGATCACTTCCGCGAGGGCGTGTGCCACGGGCGCGGAGCAGAGTCCGAGGTGGACGAGGGCGTAGCGGGTCTCGTCGGGATATGGGGAACGGACGTCCATGGCGGGCAACTGGATGCCGGCCCGGGTGAGCGCGGTGGCGAGGGCATCACGGGCGTCCAGGGCTTCCTTGATCTTGCGCTGGGGGGCGGTGGTGGAGGGGTGGTGGG
>NZ_LGDD01000105.1 GCF_001279695.1 Streptomyces sp. WM6378 | reverse complement strand
AACGACCCTGCGCTCTGGCGGCACGAACGCGAGATCATCGAGCAGCAGGAACGCGCCTACGCGGTTCTCGCCGCGCACTGGCAGCCGCCCCGTCCCGAGTGAGCCGATTCAGGCTGAACTCGCGGCGGGTATTGCCGATTTCATCCGTGCTGTAGATCACCTTCCGGATCTCCCGCAGGAAGGCCAAGTAGGGCACGAAGTCTTGCCAACTCTGGTGCCACGTCCGTAGAACCGCAGGGTACTTGGTCCCGATCGGTGCTTCGGCGAGGTCTTCCAGCGCCTGCTCGGCGGCCTTCTCCGTGGGCGCGGTGCCATGGAGTGTGGCGGGCCGTCGTCGACGAGGCCCGCGGCGGGAGCGGATCGGTGCTCTGCCCCGCACCAGGGGTTCAAGGACCGGCTGTCATGGTGTTCGCGGCGGAGATCCCGATCGAGAGGGGGCAGACCGGTCCGCTCGGTAATCAAGTGGATCTTTGATCCCTTCTTGCCGCGATCTACGGGATTCGGACCCGTCAGGTCCCCCCTTTCGTCGCGTGCATGTTCACGGAGTCGATGGCGCGCCGGACCAGTCCCGCTCGCCGCGCGCGCCGAGTTCGTCCACGACCCCAGGCGGTGGAGCTTGCCCCATACCCGGGCCCGGCTCCACTCGGTGAACCGCCGGTGCGCGGTGGGGCCGGACGGGCCGAAGCTTGGCGGCAGTTGCCGCCAGGTGCAGCCGCTCGTGGCCAAGAACAGGATCGCTGCCGGCACTTCGCGATCACCGTAGCGGCGTCGACCACCGCCCTGCGGACGCACCGGCACAGCCGGGACCACCCACTGGAACAACTCCCACAACCCGTCCGGCACCAGACGCCCCACTATCGCCTGTTCTTGGTGGCAGGAGGCTGTGGCCATGGAGGCCGGTGTGAGTGATTCTTGTCTGGCACCTCGCCCCGTCACTTATGGCCGGCGGACTTCACCTCGGCCCTGCAGGCTGCAGTCGAGAGCTGCCGAGTCGAGATCCATGCCTCCAAACAGTCGAAGCCGTAGCCCTCGTGGCAAGCGGCTCTGCTATGCGGCCAATCCCATGTCCATGACCTTCGCGGCGGCGCTGATGGAGCCGGGCATGAGGTGTCGGCAGATCTTGTAGGTGATGTCGATGCTCTTGTGGCCCATCCATTCGGCGACGTCGGTGATGGGGATGTTGTGGCCGAGGCAGTTCGAGGCGAAGAAGTGTCTCAGCCCGTACATGACCATCCCGTCGGGGATGTCCGTCTCGCCGGCCTTCTTGATGCGCTGCCACTGATTGCCCAGGTAGTAGTAAGGGAACGGCTTGCCGGGGTCCTTGGGGTGGCGCAGCAGGTAACCGTCGATAGTGCCGTATTTTTCGGCGTACCACTCGATGGTCTGCCGGGTGCGGGCTGGCAGCGGCACGTCCCGGTACTCCCCAGGTCTGCGGTGCTTTAGGCGCGCGTAGGCGTTGGTGGTCTGGTTGACCTGCTCGGTGATCCGGTATACGTCGTCGGCGACGAGGTTGCGGAGGTTCACGGCCGCGGCCTCGCCGTTGCGCATCCCGCAGCCGCTCATCAGGTCTGAGATCAGCAGGAAGGTGTCGTCGCCGGCAGTTCGTATCCCGGCCAGCTGGGCGGGCGAGGGAATGACCGCCTTAGTACTCCAGTGGTACTTCATCATTCTCGCTGGTCAGGGGCGGTCTTTCGAGCCTAGCGGGCTGACGGTTCCTCAGGGGCCGGTTCCGGTGGCTGCTT
>NZ_LGDD01000104.1 GCF_001279695.1 Streptomyces sp. WM6378 | reverse complement strand
GGGCTTGTACGTGAATAGCTGTCAGCGACGGGTTTGGGTGGGAGTCACTCGGGCGTGTAGCTGTTCCCATGTGCGGGCGGCCGATCCGGGTATAGGTGTGATGAGGACCCGGTGCAGGTCCAGGAGCCGCTTTGCGTCCTGGTACTGGATGGACAGGTTGGTGCGGTTGACGCCCAGCAACTGGGCCAGGAACGTGATGGTTACGGCCCTTCGGCGGCGCAAGATGGCTGCCAGGAGCCGGTGGAGGTGGTCGATGCTGCTGGTCTGCGGGTGGAGATAGCCGCGCGGACGGTGAAAGCGTCGTTGGAAGGCGGCCTCGGCCAGGGCGTCCCAGTACGGTTCCGAGACCGCCACCAAGTGGTCGAAGTCAGAGCGGTCCATACCCGTCAGGGCTGGGTCGGTGAGCAGTTCGGTGAGAGCGGGTTCGGTCCGGAGACGACTTCGTGGTGCCTCGGGAGGCATGGGTGGGGCGGGTGCGAGTGTGTAGTTCCAGTCGCCGTGGAACGTGCTCGGTGTGATCGGCAGGGCGCGGAACTCTGCGGGCGTGACGGTCACGCCAAGTGGATAGCTGCCGGTGTCGAGTCCCGCGCCGATCGAGAGCCCGGTCGTGGTGGTCGTTGCGGAGATGGTCTCCAGGACGACCTCGTAGCTGGTCAGCGGCCGTCCTCGCCAGTTCGCGGTGATGTGGCAGAACATCCGGTGTTCTATTTTGTTCCACTTTGATGTGCCAGGTGGTAGGTGGCTGACTGTGATCTCCAGCCCGCTCTCGCGTGCGAAGGCGTGCAGGTGCTTTTTCCACGTCCAGCGACGAGGGTCGTTGGAGCCGCCGGAATCAGCGGTGATCAGCAACCGTGTGGCATCGGGGTGGTCGGCTCGTCCGCGGTGCCGCCACCAGCGGCGGATGGACTCCACTGCGAACTCGGCGGTGTCGTGGTCGGTGCCGACGTTGACCCAGCCGGTGTTGGTGGCCAGGTCGTAGATTCCGTAGGGGATGACGACCGGCATCCCATCGGTGACGAAGGTGTGGCAGTCCACCTTGATCGGGTTCTTGCCGGGGCGCCAGGTGTGTCCGGGCCGGTCGCGGTTACCGAGCCACTCCTTGGCCTTGGTGTCGATGCTGATCACCGGCTGGTGACTGTCGAGGAAGACAGCAGCAGTGTCGTTGATACGGGTGAACTGTGCGTCGCGGTCCGGGTGACGGGCGCCCTCCGTGGTCTTGGCGGTGCCCTGCAGGCTGTAGCCCATGGCGTGCAGCAGGTGCCCGACGGTCGTGGCGCTGACGGGGTGGCCCTGTGCGGTCAGGGCCGAGGCGAGCGTGCGCAGCGACAGCGTCGTCCAGCGCAGCGGGGAGACCGGGTCGCCACGGGTACGCGGCTCGATCAGAGCCTCCAGCGCCGGCCGCAGTCCGGTATCCGTCGTCGTCAACGGCTTGCGTCCGGCCCCTGGAGCCCGGTTGCGGCACATCGGCGCCGTCTGCGCGTCCAACTCGGCGATGCCACGCGCGATGGTGGCGGTGCTGGTACCCGAGATGGCAGCCACCGCGGTGATCCCACCGTGGCCGAGCGCAGCGGCCTCACTGGCCAGGTAAAGCCGTCGGCGCCGCTCGTCGAGGTGAGGCAGGATCCGATCAAACTTGGCCTTCAACGGAGCGGCGGGGATGCGATGTTGCGAAGGCAGAGCCATGCTCCAGCCTCCCACCACACCTCGTCCGACAGGTCAACTCTGACGGTTATTCACGTACAAGCCC
>NZ_LGDD01000103.1 GCF_001279695.1 Streptomyces sp. WM6378 | reverse complement strand
CAGGAACCTCAAATAGAACGCCGCGAACACCAGGACGATCCCGACGTTCACCATCAGCCGCTCCCAGAACTGGTGCCTGAAGAGCAGAACGTCCACCCCAACCACGACGGCAACCAGCGCGAGCACGTAGAGCACGACGACTGCCTGTCTCCCCATGCTTCCTTTCTGCTCCGTGCGGTCGCGGCGGGAGCGGAGCCGGAGGCGCCACAGTCTCTCCGACGGAGGTTGCGCGGTCACGGGGTGCCCGCGCGGTGGCGACGGCGGGCCTCATTGGCCTCGCGATGAGTTTCCGAACGGCACACCTCCGGGCTTCCCGGAGTCGAGGGTCCGGCTCTGGGGCAGCCGGCGTCCGGCAGCCTGTTTAGATCGGGAATGCGGCCGTCGGCGGAGCGATTACGCCCGCTCCTGCGGAACGGCAGTTTCCGTTCCGCCCTGTTCCAGGCGGAACGGTGGGTATTTGTCCGTCATCAGAGCGGCGTACGCGGTGACCCTTAGGACCCACCGGTTGAGGCCGATGACCAGGTCGAACAGATCTTTCGGATACTTCTCGGTGAAAGTCAGGATGACAGCCGCGATGACCGTCAGTACGCTGATCAGCCCGCCGGACCACCAGCCGAGGTGGGCGCCGCCGAGAAAGAACCCGACGACGATGTAGTGCGGGATGGCGAGGAGCCACCACTTCACCAGCACGAGGCCGCGGGAGAGCCGCTCCGGGTATGCGATGTCCAGCCGCGCTGGGTAGTCCGGTTCCTCACCCAGGCTGAACGGGGGATACCGATCGGTGCCCAGGGCGTCGTACGAGTAGTACGAGACCCGCCAACTCCAGCGCAGTACTCCCAGGCTGAAGTCGAACAGTGCGCGGGGATAGCGCTCGGTGAACAGGATGGCGAAGAACGCGATCACGGTCACCATGGTGAAGGCGATCCAGAGGAAGAACAGCACCACGTAATGCGGAATGGCAAGGATCCATTTCACGAGCCACAGCCATCGGGACAGCGGCGCGTCGATACGCGCGTTCACCCGGACCGTGTGCTCCGGGAATCCCACCAGGTTCGTCATGGTGTCAACTCCTTCGCCCCGGCGTGAAGTCGCCAACGGGGCTCATGCCCAGCCTGGCTGCTTCCGCGTGGCGCCGCGAGGGCAGTGTGGGCCCGATTGGGAACCTCTCGGCCTATGCAGCCGCCCGTTCGGGGCACAGCTGTCGCTACCGCTCCCAACGTGCTCTGAGACGTTGTTGAAGGGGAAGAAGTCCACTCCCATGGCCGGGAAGGTGCGGGCTGATGCGCTGCGGATGCTGGGATGCGTGCGGATAGCGATGGTCCGGTAGATGGCTCAGGTGATCACGGCGGAAAATACGGATGGCCGGTCGTACGTGCGCAGGGCAATGAAGGAGCTGGTTGAGCTCGAGCTGGCGGAGACGAACGGCAAGGACGGCAAGCACCAGATCTGGAACCTCACCGTGACGGGGCAGAAGGCTCTGGCCAACGGCAACGAACTGTCGCCCCGCCCGAAGGCTGGCACCGGAGCGAAGGTCGTCCGAGCAGGGTTCCGTCCGCACGGTCTCGCGGTGACCGACACGATCCTCGCCGACGGCCGTGCGTACCTGACCGACTGGCAGGTAGAGGTGAACCACGCCATCAAGGAGACCGGACTGAGCTTCAACACCGACGCCGTCCTTGCCGTGCCGACCAAGACCAGCGAGGTGCGCCTCTTTGACAGCGGGTCTGGTCGAAATCTCGGGACGGTCACGATCGCAACAGGACGCGGGTGCGGAGGAGTTGGAACGACCCGCGGCCGTACATCTGCCGCTTGATGGTCT
>NZ_LGDD01000102.1 GCF_001279695.1 Streptomyces sp. WM6378 | reverse complement strand
CCGCTTGTTACTCTCTCCGATCATGCGAGCCCTCTTCCCAGGATCCTTCGACCCGGTCACTCAAGGGCACCAGGACGTACTCCGGCGTGCTGCCCTCCTGTTCGACGAGGTCGTCGTGTGCGTGATGTTCAATGCGAACAAGACCGGCCGTTTCCCTATCGCGGAACGGCTGGGCCGGCTCCGCGCGGCAGCGAGTGACCTGAGCAACGTCACGGTCGACTCCCACACCGGCGGCCTGCTGGTCGACTACTGCCGCCGAGCCGGCATCGACGTCGTCATCCGCGGAGTCCGCGGCGTTCCCGACCTGGACTACGAAATGCCGATGGCCCGCATGAACCACGAACTCGCCGGAGTCGAAACGTTCTTCCTCGCCGCAGACCCCGCCCTGGCTCACATCTCCTCCACCCTCGTCACCACGATGAGCCAACAGGACCGTGTCCCGAATGATGCTTGAGCGAGCCTCTTCCAGCAGCTGAGGGCGGCAGCGAGACG
The DNA here is from genome assembly GCF_001279695.1 of Streptomyces sp. WM6378. Classification (GTDB taxonomy): domain Bacteria; phylum Actinomycetota; class Actinomycetes; order Streptomycetales; family Streptomycetaceae; genus Streptomyces. The sequence goes on along the minus strand of NZ_LGDD01000102.1, from coordinate 1,341 downwards.
GACAGTCAGCCGCCCGACGCTGTGGAGCGGTGGGCCTCGACGGACTGACGGCGACCGTTACCCGGTCACCACGGGTACGCCGTCCGGGCGGTCGGCGAGCAGGGCCGCGATGTAGTCCGCGCAGCGAAGGGCCGCAGTGGCCATGGCGTTCCTGGTCATCCCTGCGACATGCGGGCTCAGCAGGGCGTTCGGCAGACCGAAAAGCGGTGAGGCGAAGGCGGCGTGCTCGTGCTCAAAGGTGTCGACGGCGGCCGCCACGAGGGGGTGTGCGGGGTCGCGCAGCGCATCGGCCAGCGCCTGCTCGTCGACGATCCCGCCCCGGGCGGTGTTCAGCAGGATCGACCCCGGACGCATCAGCGCCAGCTCCCCCTGACCGATCAGCCCTCGGGTCCTGGGCGTGAGAGGCAGGTGCAGGGAGACCACGTCACTGGTCGTCAACAGTGCGCTGAGGGAGGGGGCCAGGGACACTGGGGCCTCGACCGGGCGCCGAGAGAGGCCTTGGACCTCCATGCCCAAAGCACTCGCCCGCCCAGCCAGTGCCAAGCCGATCCGGCCCAGCCCCACGATGCCCAGGGTCAGCTCCGACAGCTCAACCGGCGGTGCGGCCGGTGCCCGCCAACCACCCTGGTGCGAGGCCTCGCTGTACGCCGGGAGATCCCGGGTCAGGGCGAGCAGCTGAGCCAGGGCGAACTCGGCTACCGAGTTCGCGTTGGACCCCGGGGTATGGGTGACAGCGACGCCGTGGCGAGCAGCTGCCGGCAACTCGACGTGATCGGTGCCCGCCCCAGCCCGGCCGACCACGCGCAGCCGGTTGGCCAGCACGGGATCGGTGGCCGCCGCGAGGAACGCGGCGCGGAGCGGCACACCGGCACGGGACTTGACCGCGTGGTAGCCGAGCCCGCCCCGCACGGTCTCGGCGAGCAGCGCGGACTCGTCGAAGGCGTCGAAGTCGGCGAAGTCCACCCTGCTGCCCCAGGCAGCTCGCGCTCCGGCATGATCGTCCACACGCCGAAGATTCAGCGTAATCGACAGCCCATGGCCGAGCAGACGCTCCAGCTCCCGATCCAGCAACTCACCAGGAGCCGCGTCCAGCAGCAGAACTCGGCCCCGCTCCATACGGTCTCCCCTTCCCCCTGCACCAACCCTACTGCGGTCCAGGGGCTGGTCACTGAAAGCCCCCGCGCCCAACCGATCCCGAGCAGCGGAAGCGACTCGCCGAACTCGGTGTGCGGCCGGTCGTACAGGCCCGAAAGGCTCCGATGTCCGGCACCGCGAAAGACTGGTCGGGACAGGGCGCGCAGGCTTTCCCCGGGGCCTAACGGCGCTTGCGCAGTACGTCCA
>NZ_LGDD01000101.1 GCF_001279695.1 Streptomyces sp. WM6378 | reverse complement strand
ACTCTTTCGTGTCCGACTTCCTCGGTGCCTTTCCGGTTCTCCCTCTCGGGTTTCCCTTTCCGGCGGTTCCGACTCTATCAGATCCTTTCGGGCCTGATTCCCGGTCGAAATCGGGGTGTCTTCCCGGCTGTTGGGCCGTTCCGACGTCCCGAACTCTAGCGGATCTTTCCGGCGATTCGTAATCGAGTCTTCCGGTCCGACCAGAATTGAATTCGGCATGCCGAAAGCGCTCCCGGTCGGGAGATCGTGCTGAGTTGGGGTTGCCGCAGAATCTGCGGCGGACGGTTGCCTCGGAGCCATCCCGGCTGCATGACAACTCGGAGAACACTACACGAGGTTCTGCGGGCTTCGTGCGCCCCCTCGCCTTACGGGGACGACGTCCCCGAAGGCCCCCAGAAGTGTGTTCGTCGTCCGCGGACCGTCTGTGGCTGGTCGCGCAGTTCCCCGCGCCCCTAAGGCCAGTACGCCCATACAAGCGGTGAGGTTCAGCGGGGCTCGCCCCGGCCCCCGTTTCGGGTTGCGGTTGCCGTTGCGTCAACTCCTAACGTCGTCTCTGCGGCCGGAGACGGACTCCGGCCCGGCGACGGGAGCACGGTCATGGCCTGGTCGATCGCGGATGTGGCTCGGATGTCCGGGGTGACGTCCCGGACGCTGCGGCACTACGACGAGATCGGGCTGCTGCCCCCGGCCTGGATCGGGAGCAACGGGCACCGCTACTACGAGGAGGCCGATCTGTTGCGGCTGCAGCAGATCCTCCTCATGCGGGAGCTCGACCTGGGGCTCCGCGAGATCCAGGCCGTACTCGACAGCCAGGTCGACCGCGTGGCCGTACTCCGTGAGCACCACCAGCGGCTGCTGGCGGAGCGGGACCGGCTCAGCACCCTGGCCCGCACCGTCGACCGCACCATCGCCGAACTGGAAGAAGCAGAGGAGAACAACGACATGACGAAGATCAATCGGCCGGAGAACCTGTTCGAGGGGTTCGAGCCCTCCGCCGAGGAGAGCGACAAGGTGCGCGAGCGCTGGCCGAAGGCCTGGGAGCAGTCCCGGCAGGCCGTCGAGACGATGACCGACGAGGACACCGAGCGGTGGCAGCGTGAGGTGACGGCGCAGATGATCCGCATCGCGGAGTTCATGGTGGCCGGCACCCCGGTCGACGACCCCCAGGTCCAGGCCGAGGTCGACGACCACTACCGGAACGTCTGCCGGTTCTGGACGCCGAACGCGACCGCGTACAAGGGGCTCGCCCAGACCTACGTCGACGACCCCCAGATGCGCGCCAACTACGACAAGATCGCCGACGGCCTGGCCGTCTACCAGCGGGACGCGATGCTCGTCTACGCCGACGCCCGGCTGAGCTGAGCCATCGCTCATTCCGTCGGTCCACCGACCAGACGGAGCGTCACCTAGCGTCGGGGGGCTGCAGACCCCCGACTGCACCCGGCGATTCCCGGCTTCACCCGGCAATCGCCGGCCGGACCCAGCGCCCAGCGCGTTTCAGCCCGGCCTACCAACGCCCCCCATAACCGCATTTGGGAGTTTTGGCAGCACAGCGAAGCTATGCCTCGAATGCCCTCCGGCCCGCCGTTCCAACTTCGTAACCGTTCCCGAGGCGGCATCGCCCCGAGTCCACCCGGCACCTGGGAAATCGGGGATCCGGGCAGGTCCGCGCGGTCTGGCTGCGCGTTGCGCGTGCAATCTGCATTGGGTAGACATAGACGGCGCGCCGCGTTGCGCGTGTGGTGTTCGTTATGTCTGTTACGGGGGTGTGTGCGTGAAGTTCGACATGGGGTCTACGACTCTGTCCGATCTGGGGAAGAGCACCGAGGGTTCGAGTGGTGATCTGGGTGCGTTGATCCGGCAGTTGATTGCTGCGGCCGAGCCGTTGGAGGGC
>NZ_LGDD01000100.1 GCF_001279695.1 Streptomyces sp. WM6378 | reverse complement strand
CCCCTGAGCCCTCCCCCACCCCCGCCCGGGGCGACGGGGGCTGGGCCGCCGCGCCCCCGATGCAGCGCGCCCTGACCGCCCCCCGCCTCACGGCGGAGCGGTCCTTCGGCGCCACCCTGGCCGCCCACCAGGACCTCTCGGTGGTCCGCCCCCTGACCCACGCGGTCTCCCCGACGGCCCCGCACGGAGTCCTCCACAACGCGCTGACCCCGGTGACGGGTTCACCATCACCCCTTCCGCTTCCGCTGCTGCGGTTGCCGGTGGCGGGGAGGGTTCCGGCGACGGGCGCGGAGGACGCGGGTCCCGCGTCGGCTGCGGCACCGGCCCCGGTTCAGGGTTCGGCTTCTGCGTCGGCCCCGGTTCAGAGGTCGGCTGCTGCATCGGCTCCGGCTCCGGCTCAGAGGTCGGCTGCTGCATCGGCTGCGGGTCCGGGGCAGCGGGCAGCGTCTGCGTCGGCCCCGGCCGCGGCCCCGGTTCAGCGCGCAGCCTCCGCGCCGACCTCGCCTGCGGCTCCGGCGCAGCGGGCGGCTACTCCTGCGAGCGGGCCGGGGGCGGTGCCGGAGGCGGCTTCCCCGGCACCGGCGGAATCAACTCCGGCTGTGCAACGCGCAGTTAGGCCTACGACGAGCTCGGCTGCGCCTGGCGCTGCGCCGACTGTGGCCCCAGTGCAGCGGGCGGCCTCCGCATCGACCCCCGCCCCGGTTCGGCCGTCGGCGTCTGCGTCGACCCCGGCTGCGGGTCCAGTACAGCGGGCGGCTGCTCCCGCGAGCGGGCCGGGTACGACGCCGGGGGCGTCTGGCCCGACTCCGGCTAAGTCAACTCCCGCTGCGCAGCGGGTGGTTAAGCCTGCGACGAGCCCGGCTGCGCCCGGAGCCGCTCCGGCTGCGCAGAGGGCTGCCAAGCCTGCGGCCAACTCGGGGAACGACCCGGGCGCGGCTCCGGCACCGGCTGCCTCGGCTCCTGCGAGTGCCACTCCCGCCGTGCAGCGCGCCGCCACGACTCCGCGCGCGTCGGCGGACCACGCCGCTACGACTCCGCGCCCCGCCGCCTCCGGCTCAACTGACGCTGCCCAGAGCGCAGTTACGCCCGCTTCCGGTCCGGCGCCGACGGGCTCGGCGACACCGAGCGCGTCTCCCGCCGTGCAGCGCGCCGCCAAGCCTGCGGCCGGTTCCGGGCCGGCGAGCCCGACTGCCCCCAGTGCGGCCCGCCGCGTGCAGTCGGCACGACCCCGCCAGACACCCTCGTTGCGGGCAGACGTTCCGCAGGGCGATCGGGGTCTCCCCTGGTCGAGCGAAGCCGAGACCTTGGGGAAGGGTGGGCCCAACGAAACCCGCTCGCCGGAACCGTCCCCCTCGCCTGCGCCCAGCACGCCCCCCGCCGTGCAGCGGACCTCCACACCCGCACGCCCCGAGCCGAACAACCCCGCCTCGACGCCACCGGCACCCCCTGTACAGCGCGCAACCGCGGCCGAGCCCAGCACGCCCCCCGCCATGCCCGTGCGCAGCACCACAAGCACCCCAGGTGCAACGCCGAGTCCGGCAACCCCGGGTACGCCCGCGCCGACCCCCGCCGTGCAGCGAGCGGTCGCACCCCAGCACCCCACAGCCAACAACCCCGCCACGGCACCGGCACCGGCCAGCAAGGCCACCCCCGACACAACCGCCTCCGCGCAGAGGGCAGTTGTGCCCGTCAGCCCGCCCGAGTCCGAGGCGCCTCCCGCGATGCCCGTACGCGGCGAAACACCCAAGCCCGGCCGGGCAGCGGCAACCCCGCCCAGCCCGTCGGCGACGGACAGCCCCCGCACCACCCCGGCAACCCCGGTGCAGCGAGCCACGCCCACCCCGGCGGCGCCCGCGACCCCCGCCACCCCGACGCGACCCCGCCCGGACAAGCCCGTCC
>NZ_LGDD01000099.1 GCF_001279695.1 Streptomyces sp. WM6378 | reverse complement strand
CCATCCCGCCTCCCCGCACCGATCGGACATGTCGTCACATCCAACCGGCCCAAGGACCATGAGCACCAACACGGCGAACCTACGCGGTCAAAGCACTAGCTGCGTCCGGTGTGGGGGCATCGATGCCCCCGTTACGGCGTACGAGCACGTCGATGCGCCTGGGCCGGATGCCGTCAGGGGCCCCGCTGTGGGGTGATTGGGTCCTGGTGGTTAGGCTCGCGGTGGCCCCGGCCCTCCTGATTTCAGGACAGGACGCGGAGGGGTTCGTGCAGGTCGGTATCCGTCCCGACTCCGGCCTGTACAGGGAGATGCTCCGGGCCCGCCCCGAACCAGTCCGGAGCGTCTCCCCGCGCCAGCCGAATGGGCAGAGCCCCCTTCTGCCCGTCTCCCTGCGTCCGATGATCAAGAAAGGGAGGGTGGGGGCTTGGTCTGCGGGTGTGGTGGGGGCGGGCACCGTGGGGAGTTGGGGCCGCGCGGTCACGGGCTGTCCGCGCGGTGCCGGGCCCCCTGTGCGGCCCTTGGCGGGTAGTCCGGAAATGGCTCAGGGCCCCGCGCCCGGGCGGCTGTGGGGTCCTGAGTCTGTGCACCTCACTGGGGGAGTTGAGGCGACCGGTTCAACGAGTGCATGGCCGACCGGTTCCGGGCGACTGCTGCTGCGGCACGCCCTCGCGGGGCTGTGCGGGGGTGCCCGGGGTGGGAGTGTCCGGGACGCGTGTTCCGTCACCGGCATGGTTGCCAGCCACTCGCCCGGACCTGGTCACCCTAACGGCCTACGTGCAGTCCGTTCCGAGTTCGGCGAGCTGCGCGAGCTGGTGTTCGTTCACAGTCGCGGCGGCTCTTCTGGTTGGGCATCCACACCCCGAGCCGTACGTCGTGGTCCTGGCCGTCGACGGCGCGATCATCTGTGCGGCCCCAGGGGGTGGCTGTAGCAGTTGGTGCCGGGTTGTGGCTATGGTGCGTGGCGCGTCCGGTGGGTCGCCTTCAGGAGATCGTGTACTGCTGCTTGTCGGTGTATTCGACACCCCCGATGCCGAGTACGACGCCCTGCCATGTGCCGAGGCGCAGTTCGAGCTTCTCTCCGGTGGCAAGTTTCCCGGAGAGGTTGATGGCTAGCGTTCTGCTGGTGCCGTTGGCGGCTTCCGTTTCGGCGGATTTCTTCCAGGACTCGTTTTCGCCGCCGTATTCCAGCCACACGGTGGCGCGTCGGGATTCTCTGCCGGCGGTGGCATCGAGGCGGCCGTTGATGGTGTAGCCGCCCTCTCCGTCCCAGCGGAGTTCGCCCTTGAAGTACAGGTGGACGATTCCCGCGGCGGAACGGTTCGTCCCGAAGGTCAGGTACGTCTCGCCGGGGCCGACGTACTTCTTGGGCTCGGGGAGGGCGGGGCCTGTTTCACCGGGTTGTTCGCCGGGCGGGCCGTATACCTCGAACCCGGAGAGGAAGGCGCCCCGTTCGCCCCAGGGGCCGGGGCCGTTGTTGGCCGTGAAGACCAGCCGGATGCAGCGGGTCGAGGTCTCGGGAAGGTCGATGGCCGCGTGGGGGGCGAAGTCGTAACGGGCGGAGGCGACAAGGGTGGTGAACGCCGTGCCGTCGTCGCTGCCCTCCACGGTCAGCGTCTGATTCTGCGCGGGCCAGTCGTCCCGGAGTTTCAGCACGAGCCGGCGCACCGAGCGCCGTGAGCCGAGGTCCACCTGGATCCACTGCGGGAACGGAGCCTTGTACGCGGACTCCCACCAGGTGTGCAGCAGCCCGTCGGCAGCCATCTCGGGACCCTTCCCCGAAGAGGAACTGCTCGCCCACATCTTCCTGCCCGCGGCGAGGTCGATGTCTCCCACCAGGGAGACGATCGCTTCGTCCTTCTCTAAGAGGCCCTAACAGAAGTGGTTGTTGACGTGACTGTCGGCTTGGCTGTTCGTTGGTGTGGGTGTGGGGAAGAGACAGTCGCGGCCGTGGATCGTGTCGG
>NZ_LGDD01000098.1 GCF_001279695.1 Streptomyces sp. WM6378 | reverse complement strand
CGGCCCCGACACCCCCATCATCGTCACCGACGCCCGCCACCGAGCAGACGCCAAAAGCGCCCTCATCACCCTCGTCGAACACGCCCTCATGGCACGACTTCGGTAGCAGGAAGCGCATACGGCGAAGGCCCCGCACTCTGAGCAACGGAGTGCGGGGCCTTCGCCATCACCGCAGCAACTCGCCCAGTTTCAGGGCAAATTGAGCAGGGTGCGTCACAACCCCCACATGCCCTCCGGGGAACTCCGCGAGCTCAACCCCGTACCGCCCCGCGAGGCACGCGGCGGGCCGGTACAGCCGCAGCCCGTACGACCCCCACCCTGTGGCAGGCACCAACTTCCCCGCATGCACGTCGAGTTGGGCCAGATCGGGCACATGCCCGCTGAACGGCCCCAGGATCCGCCCCAGGAAGAACCCCGAGTTCCCCTGAGCCCGCTGAAGCGCGGAGCGCACCTGCGGCGAGAGCCCGGAGAAGTCCGGCGCCTCCCCCCGCTCCTCGCCACACCCTGCACTCATTTCGGCCATGGCCGCAGCCACCCCTTCGCGGTGGAAGGTCGACACGACATGGCCGAAAAAGGCGTGCTGTTCAGCGGCATCGGGCAGCAGCGAGACCAGCACGGGCTCGTGCGCGACCACCCGGGCGAGCCGCTCGGGGTGCCGCGTGAGCAGCTCCACCGCGACGATCGCCCCCGAACTGGTCCCGAAGACGTACGCGGGCGCCCCGTCCGGCGCCACCCGGTCGAGCAGCCGGTACGCGTCCTCGGCCTGCTCCTCGACGCGCTGGTCCACGTCCGGCCCGTCGAGCGGACTGCGGGAGTGGCCGCGCGGATCGTAGGTCACCACCGTGAAACGGTCGGCGAGCGCGTCGGCGACCGGCTCGAAGATCCCGGCGTCCCCACCGCCGCCCGCGATGAGCAGCAGCACGGGCCCGGCGCCGCGCACTTCGTAGCGCAGGGTCGCACCGGGCACCTTCAAGGTGCCTGTTGCCGGTTCAGTCATCGTGTTTCCCCTCGTTCACGGGCCAGTGCTCAAGCAGGACGTGCAGCGCCTCGACCCCCCGCTCCCACGACTTCTGCACATCGCGCGGGTGGCCGAAGCCGCCCTCCGCTTCGAGCGTGATGTAGCCGTGGAAGGTGCTGCGCAGCAGGCGTACGGCATCGGTGAGGTCGGGCTCGGTGAGGCCGTAGGCGCGGAGCATCCCGTACGTCGTGTCCGCCGTGCGCGCCATCACGGTCGAGCCCGCGAGCAGCTCCGGATCGACCCGGTGCTGGGTGGCGGCATAGCGGCCGGGGTGGGCCAGCGCGTACGCCCGGTAGGCGTCGGCGAAGGCGACCAGCGCGTCCTTGCCGGCCCGGCCGGCGACGGCCGCCGCGATGGAGTCGATGAACTCGCCCGCCGCGTACAGCGCGACCCGCTGGCGCAGCTCGCGGAGGTTCTTGACGTGCGAGTACAGGCTCGCGTCCTTGACGCCGAAGCGCCGCGCGAGCGCGGACACCGTGATGCCGTCGAACCCGGCCTCGTCGGCCAGCTCGGCGCCCGCCACGGTGAGCCGCTCGGCCGTCAGCCCCGCTCGGGCCATCCGTACACCTCCACATCCCAGAACCTAGGCCCTCTAGGTTTTGGCCTAATATACATAGGCCCTGCGTTCCTGAACAGCGAAAAAGCCCCCGCCGACGAGGGCGGGGGCTTTTTGCGAGGTGATCCTGAGCGGGGTCAGCCCTGCCAGGAGTGCGGGGCGCGGAAGCCGGGGGTGCGCTCCAGGCGGCGCCAGCCCGCGGTGGAGCGGCCGCGCTTGGGGGCGGCGGCGGGCTGGGCGGCGGCTCGCGCCAGGAGCACCGCGGTGATCGCGGCGAGCTCCTCGGGAGCGGCGTCGCCCTTCTCCACACGGAGCAGGGACTCGGACTCGGACGAGTTGGACTTCGAGGTGTTCAAGTTCATCTCCTCTTACTGAGGGGGGTTGCCGTGTTTGCGGGACGGCAGGTCGGCGTGTTTGGTCTTGAGCATCGCCAGTGAGGCGATGAGGACGGCCCGGGTCTCGGCGGGGTCGATGACG
>NZ_LGDD01000097.1 GCF_001279695.1 Streptomyces sp. WM6378 | reverse complement strand
CGCCGGCCCCGGCGCTCGATCAGCGCCGCCACTTCCTCGCGGGCGGCCTCCAGTCCGGGGTCGTCGTACTCGCCGTAGCGGGTATCGCGAGTTCTGGAGCCGGACGAGCTCCGCCGGGGAATCCGTTCGCAGCGCCGTACGGCGATTGACTAGCGTGGCGAGCATGGGCATGGGCATCGAAGATCACCAGAACCTGGTCCGCTTCGGCGAGGGCGGGCCCGCGCGCCGGACGGACCGAGCGACGGGGGCCGTGGTCGGCTCGGCGGTGGGCGATGCGCTGGGGGCGCCCTTCGAGTTCGGGCCGCCCGGGATGTATTCGGGGCGGTTCCCCGACGGCGTCGGCGCGATGTGCGGGGGCGGCGGCTGGGATCCGGGTGAGGCCACCGACGATACGCAGATGGCTGTGCTGGTCGCCGATTCGCTGCTGGAACGCGGCGGCCTCGAACCTGCCGACATCTTCCGGCGGTTCCAGCGCTGGGCGGTCTCCGACCCGAAGGATATCGGGCTCCAGACCGAGGACGTCCTGACGAACGGCGAGCCCTGGGACCTCGCGGCCGCACTCCACTTCCAGGTCAACCGCCGTGCGGCGGGCAACGGTTCACTGATGCGGGCCACCACCGCTGCCGTGTACTTCGCGGACGCCGGGCGCGAGGCGACGATGGCCGCGGCCCGCCGCATCGCCGCGCTCACCCACGGAGACCGGGCCGCCTGGGAGGGCACGGCGATCTATCACGACCTGATACGCGCCGCGCTGACCGGCGCCGATCCGCTGTCGGCCGTGCCGAACGCGCTGGCCGCCGTCCACCCCGACCACCGCGCCCGCTGGTCGACGGTCCTGGCACCCGACTGGCATCCCGACGACGCGACGGAGTTCAACGGCGCGGTCTGGCCCTGCCTCGGCTCCGCCGTGTGGGCCCTGCGCACGACCGACTCGTTCGAGCGGGCGCTCGGCGCGGCGATCGACCTGGGCGGCGACACGGACACGGTCGCGGCGGTGACCGGCGGCCTGGCCGGCGCCCACTACGGCCTACGATCCATCCCGGCCCGCTGGACGACCCCACTGCACGTCCCCCTGCCGGGATTCGGCGACCGGGTCCTGGGGGTGGCTGAACTGGGCGTGCTGGCAAGGGAGTTGAGCGTGGGAGCGGGTGCGGGCGCCCGATCGGGGGCGGGGGCGGCTCAGGGTTCTGGTTCTGGTTCTGGTCCGAATTCGGCTTCGGGCTCGGGCTCGGGCTCGGGCTCGGGCTCGGGCTCGGGCTCGGGCTCGGGCTCGGGCTCGGATTCAGGTGCGACGGGTCATGCGCCGGACTGAGAACCCGTAGCGGAACATCCCGGGGTGCTGGTGCCGGCGGCGACCACTGGTCCCTACGAAGCGGCGGTACGCCACGTCCGGCGGGCCGGTGAGACGGCCCGCGGCCGGGCGCCGACCCGCTTTGGCCACATCCGGAAATCAGCCCGGGGTCAGCGCGCACCCGCGATACGCAGCGCGGCATCAGCGGTGGCCGCGGCGAAGACGGCGACATCGCGGCCCGGCGCCGAGCGGTGGATCAGGATGACGCCCTCGATCAGGCCGAACACCAAATCCGTACGCAGCGCCAGCACATCCGCGCCCAGGCCGGCGCAAGCCTCGGTCCCGGCGAGCAATTCCCCGTACGCGGCCTTCAGCTCGGCGCGGTTCCGGTGGAACACGGCGAAGCGCTCGGCGCGCACCTCGGGGAGCAGATAGAGCGCCCCCAGGTTGTACGCACCGCCGCACAGCAGCTCCACGTCCGAGCGGCACAGTTCACGCAGCCGGTCCTCGGCGCTGCGCGAGGCATCCCCGAGGAGCCGTCGCGCGAGCTCCAGGGAGGGGGTGACCGTCGACTCCAGCAGCTCGGCGAGCAGGTCCTCCTTGCCGGAGAAGTAGTGGTACATCGTGGCCTGCCGAAGCCCCACCCGGTCCGCCACCGCCCGGGTCGTGGTCGCCGCGTATCCGTGCAGTGTGAACAACTCGGCGGCCGCGCACAGCAGTTCATCCCGTGCGGCCAGCCCACTGTCCGGCCGCTGCACAGCCCGCGGCCGCCCGACCCTTCGCCCCGTTGTGACACTCATAAATCCGATCGTCGCACACGCAGCTGAGGAGGGCCCGGGGCGACGTTTTCCACCCCCCACGGGAGGGGGGAGGGGCCCCCCCCCCCCCCCCCCCCCCCCCCCCCCC
>NZ_LGDD01000096.1 GCF_001279695.1 Streptomyces sp. WM6378 | reverse complement strand
CCGTGATCAGGACCGTACCGGACGAGTCCCAGGCCATCGCCTGCTCGGACCGGGCACGAGCCAACCGCGGCACCAGCACCTCACCACCACGCACCAGCAACTGGGGCTCATCCGACGCCAATGCCCGCGGGAACACCGCCGCTGAGGCATCGTCCTCCACATCCACCAGACCGAAACGGCCCGGATGCTCCGACTGCGCCGACCGCACCAGACCCCACACCGCCGCACCCGCAAGATCCGCACCAGACACCGCACCCCGCGTCACGAACACCAGACGCGACGACACGAACCGGTCCTCGGCCAACCACGACTGGATCACGTCCAGCGCCCCCACCACCGCGGCATGCACCGACTCCACCGTTCCGGCGGAAGCGGCCGTCACCGCCGCCAGCACCGTGCCGTACGCACGGCCGGATGCGGCCAGGGAGGCCAGATCCGCGTAGTGCTCGACCGGGTCCGCGCACCACGCGGCCGTCGAACCCGCGGGGAAGCCGATCGCCGCGACGGTCTCCGCTGTCCCGGTCTGGGGCAGGTGTACGGGGTTCCACTGGACGCGGAACAGCGCATCGTGGCCGATCGAGTTGGTGCCGCTCTCCCACTGGTCCGCGGAGACCGACCGCAGGACGAGTGCGCCGATGGTGGCGACGGGGCCGCCCTCGGCGTCGGCGACGTCCACGGACACCGTGTCGCTGCTGTGCCGGGTGACCCGGACCCGTACGGCCGCGGCGCCGGAGGCGTGCAGCGAGACGTCCTCCCAGGCGAAGGGCACGACCTGCCGGTCGACTCCGTTGAGGGTGACGACGTGCAGGGCCGCGTCGAGCAGTGCCGGGTGGAGGCCGTAGGCCGGTGCCTCGCCTTCGGCCGCGGCGGGCAGGGCGACCTCGGCGAAGACCTCGTCGCCACGGCGCCATGCGGCGCGCAGGCCCTGGAAGTGCGGGCCGTAGTCGAAGCCGCGGTCGGCGAAGCTCGGATAGAAGCCAGTCAGATCGACGGTCTCGGCGTCGGCGGGCGGCCAGGGCGCCGAGGCGAAGTCGGCGGCGGCCGGCTGCGGGTCGACGGCGAGCACGCCGGTGGCGTGCTGCACCCACGGGCGGTCGCCGTCGCCCTCCATCCTGGAGCGCACGCTGAAGGTGCGGCGGCCCGCCTCGTCGGCGGGGCCCACGTGCAGTTGGAGGTGCACGCCGCCGTGCTCGGGCAGGACGAGCGGGGCGGCCAGGGTCAGTTCGTCGACGCGGTCGCAGCCCGCCTGGTCGGCGGCGCGGACGGCGAGTTCGACGAATGCCGTGCCCGGCAGCAGGACCGAACCCATGACGACGTGCCCGGCCAGCCACGAATGGGTGGCGAGCGACAGGCGCGTGGTGAACAGCACACCGTCGCCGTCCGGCAGTTCCACGGCGGCGCTCAGCAGCGGGTGCCCGGCCGCTTCGAGACCGACGGCACCGATGTCCCCGGTTCGGGTGTGGTCGGGGGTCGGCCAGAACCGCTGGTGCTGGAAGGCGTACGTCGGCAGGTCGACAGCGCGGGCGTCCCGGCCGGCGGCGGGGAACGCGGTCCAGTCGATCACGGCGCCGCGTACGTGCAGTTGTGTCAGGGCCGCGAGGAGGGTCGCCTCCTCGGGGCGGTCCCGGCGCAGTGCGGGGACGAGGACGGCCTCCTCGGGAGCGCTCTGGCCGGTGGTGCCGCCGTCCGGGAGGGACTCGCGGGCCATGGCCGTGAGTGTGCCGTCGGGGCCCAGTTCGAGGAAGCGCGTCACGCTCTGCGCGCTCAGGGCGCGGATGCCGTCGGCGAAACGCACTGCGGCCCGCACGTGGGTCACCCAGTATTCGGGGGTGCGCAGCTGATCCGGGGTGGCGAGGTGGCCGGTCACGTTCGATACGACGGACAGTTCCGGCTCGCCGTAGGACAGGCCCTCGGCGACGGCGCGGAAGTCGGCCAGCATCGGTTCCATCAGCGGCGAGTGGAAGGCGTGCGAGACCCGCAGCCTGCTGGTCTCGCGGCCCTCGGCTGTGAAGCGCGCCGCGATGGCCAGTACCGCATCCTCGACACCGGAAACCACCACCGACAACGGACCATTGACCGCCGCGATCGACACCCCACCCATCAGATGCGGAAGAACCTCCTCCTCCGTCGCCCTGATCGCCACCATCGCCCCACCGGCAGGCAGGGCCTGCATGAGCCGTCCGCGAGCCGCCACCAGCATGCAGGCGTCAGCCAGCGTGAAGACCCCGGCGACATGCGCGGCGGCGATCTCGCCGACGGAGTGTCCAGCCACGTACTGCGGCCGGACACCCCAGGACC
>NZ_LGDD01000095.1 GCF_001279695.1 Streptomyces sp. WM6378 | reverse complement strand
GGGCGGCGCGGGCGGCGCGGCCGGTAGGGGCGCCGTGGCGGGCTGGTGCGGCGCCGGAGGCGCGGGTGGCGGCGGAGCCGGATGCGGCGCCGGGCGGTGCGGCGGAGTGGGCCGGGGCGCGGGCTTCGCCGGTGGTGGTGGCGGCGCCGGCGCGTGCGACGGAGGGGTCGGTGGCACCCGGGTGGGCGTGGGCGTCGGGCTCGGCCGGGGCGGCCAGGGGCACCGGGCATGGCCTGCGTCCGCGACCGCCCAGGGCGAGCCGCTGCTGCCCTGCGTGACGGAGGCGTACGCACAGGCGTCGGCCTGCGCGGTCGGGGCCGGTACCGCGAGCAGCGCGGTGAAGGCCGTGGCGGCGAGCAGCCGCCCGGCTAGGTGTCGTCGGTGCACGGGGTGATCATCGATGCGCCGGGCCGTCGGGTCGGCGGGTGCCGAAGCGATTCGCCTGAAGGGGGGAGATCCCGGCGATTTGCGTTCGGCACGTTGACCGGCTGTTCGGGGCCGTTCGGAAAAATTCCTCGGCCCGCGTTGAACACACCCCCTCCCGCCGCCCGTACTTAGGGCCATCACCCGGCGCATCCGGCGCCGCAACAGCCTTACGGACAACGGGAGTTGACATGGTCACCTGGCGCAGCGCATCGCTCGCGGCAGCGGCGGCGGCAGTACTGGCAGTGACCGCGACGGGCTGCGGCCAGGACAAGAGCAGCGGCTACAGCAGCGGCAACGGCCAGCCGGTGGGCAACGCCAGTACGGCGCAGCAGCCCGCCGACAACGCCTACGGGTCGAGCGGTGGCTACGGGCAGGCGGGCGGCGCCGAATCGTCCGCCAAGCAGGCCGGGCAACTGGCGGTCAGCGACAGCAAGGAACTCGGCAAGGTCGTCACCGACAACGCGGGCTTCACGCTCTACCGCTTCGACAAGGACACCGCGAGTCCGCCCAAGTCGAATTGCGAGGGCGACTGCGCGAAGGCCTGGCCCGCGGTCCCCGCCGACGGCGTCACCGCGGCCGCCGGCACGGACCAGTCGGCGCTCGGCTCGGTGACCCGGGCCGACGGCACCAAGCAGCTCACCATCGGGGGCTGGCCGATGTACCGCTACGCCAAGGACACCAACCCCGGTGACACCAACGGGCAGAACGTGGGCGGCACTTGGCACGCCGCGGCCCCCGACGGCAAGAAGGCGGCGGCCGCGGCCCCGGCACCCGCCGCGGCGATGCCGGGCCTGTCCGTCCGCAAGGACGCCAAGCTCGGCGACGTCATCGTGGACGCGCGCGGCATGACCGTCTACCGGTTCAAGAAGGACTCGGCCTGGCCCATGAAGTCCGCCTGCACCGGCGCCTGTCTGGAGAAGTGGCCGGTGGTGGCGCCGGTCGACAAGACCAACACCAAGGGCATCGCCCTCAAGGGCTTCGTCACCTTCAACCGGCCCGACGGCGTGAAGCAGCAGTCGATCACCTGCTGGCCGGTCTACACGTTCTCCGGCGACACCAAGCCCGGCGACACCAATGGCCAGGGCGTGGGCGGCACGTGGTACGCCGTGTCCCCCGAGGGCAAGCTCATCGGCGCACCCAAGTAACCCAGGGCCCAACCCTGTCGGCCCGTCACCGCGTCCCCCGCGCGGCGACGGGCCGATGCTCGTGTCCAACCCTCGATACGATGGCGCGCGCTCCCGCTTCCGCACGTACGATCCGGCGCACATGCCCTGGGCGTGTGACCAATAACGGACGAGCATTTTCCGTTTTTACTCGCTCTCCCGGCGGACGATCAGTAGCCTCAGGCCCAAACAATGGTCATGGTCATGGCCGTCCTGCGGCGACTTGTTGGAGACATTGATGGAGCGTCCGGCCTGGGCCCCTCAGGGCATCGACATCTCGGTGCCGAGCGTGTCCCGCATCTACGACTACTACCTGGGCGGTTCGCACAATTTCGAGGTCGACCGGGAAGCGGCCCGCGAGGCCATGCGGTTCATGCCGGGGCTTCCCAAGATCATGCAGGCGAACCGGGCGTTCATGCGCCGCGCCGTGCGATTCGCGGTCTCCGAGGGCATCACGCAATTCCTGGACATCGGATCCGGAATCCCGACCTTCGGAAATGTCCACGAAGTCGCCCAGTCGGCAAGCCCCGAGGCCCGCGTCCTGTACGTCGACCACGACTCGGTGGCCGTCGCCCACAGCCGCGCCGTCCTGGAAGGCAACGAGCTGGCCGGCATAGCCGGGGCCGACCTGCGCAAGCCGCACGACATCCTGAACGCCCCCGAGACCGCCCAACTCCTCGACCTTTCCCGGCCGGTGGCGCTCCTGCTGGTCGCCGTGCTGCACTTCGTCGAGGACCAGGACGACCCGTACAAGGCGGTCGCCGAGCTGCGCGACGCGCTCGCCCCCGGCAGCCTCCTCGTCCTCACCCACGCCTCCTACGAAGGCATCCCGCTCAGCGAGGAAGAGGCCGGCGGCACCGTGGGCGTCTACCGCGACATCAAGAGCCCGCTCGTCATGCGCTCGCGCGAGGAGATCGCCGGATTCTTCGACGGGTACACGATGCTGGAGCCCGGGCTGGTCTCGATGCCGCTGTGGCGGCCGGAGATCGAGGCCGACCAGGAAGATCCGTACGCCTTCTCGGGCTTCGCCGGTGTGGGGCGCACAGCGTGAGCATCCCGCCCCAGGCGCAGGCTCCGGACCTGGCGCCGGACAGCCCCGAGGACCGGCTCAGACGGTTCGCGACGATCTGGAGCCGGGCCATCTTCCCGGTGACGGCGACCTCGCTGACCCGGCCCGAGTTCGAGCAGCACCTCGTGCCGCTCGCCCGCCGCCTCATCGACGCCCTGCACGGACGGCACTTCGACCCGTCGCCCGCCCAGGAGGTCGGCGCCGCCCTGGTCGCCGTGCACTGCACCGACCCGGACGCGCTGAGCCGCACCCTGGGCGTGGTCGAGTCCTACCTCGTCCTGTACTGCGGCGCGGGCGACGAGCTGCCCGCCGAAGAGGCGCGGGCCCGCTGCGCCCGGCTCCAGCACGCCCTCGCGGCCGGCTTCGCGGCGGCCCTGCGCGAACGCACCCGCTCCGAGCAGGAGGCCATCGCCCGCTCCGCGATGTCGGCGCGCAGCGCGGCCCTGGACGCCCTGCACGCCACCGAGACCCGGTTCCGGGCGGTCTTCGAGGGCGCCGCGGTCGGCATCGGCATCGCCGACCTCGAAGGCCGGGTCCTGGAGGTCAACGAGACCCTCACCCGGATGTTCGGCGGCATAGAGGGCCAGATCCGCAGCCGCAACGTCAGTGAGTGGGTGCACCCCGAGGACGCCCCGCAGGTCTGGAAGCTGTACGAGGAACTGGTGCGGGGCGACCGCGACCACTACCGGGTCGAGAAGCCCTACTACCGTGGCGACGGCACCGTCCTGTGGACCAACCTCACCGTCTCGCTGCTCCGCGACGCCGAGGGCCGGCCGCAGTACCAGCTCGCGCTCATGGAGGACACCACCGAGCGCCGGCTGCTCAACCTGCGGCTGCGCTACGAGGCCACCCACGACGCGCTCACCGGGCTGCCCAACCGCACCCTGTTCTTCGAGCGCCTGGAGAAGGCCCTCGCCCCGGGCGACGGCAAACGGTTCGGGCTCTGCTACCTCGACCTCGACGGGTTCAAGGCGGTCAACGACAGCCTCGGCCACTCGGCGGGCGACCGGCTCCTGGTGGAGGTCGCCGACCGGCTGCAGAGCTGCGCGACCGGGCCCGGCGAGATGGTGGCCCGGCTCGGCGGCGACGAGTTCGTGGCGCTCACCACCGGACCCGACAGCGAGTACGAGGCCGACGAACTCGCCTCGCGGATCCTGCACACCCTCGCAACCCCGATCCGCATCGAGGGCCGCGAGCTGACCGTGCGCGGCTCGATCGGCGTCGTCGAGGGCCCGGCGGGCGAGCGCAGCCCCGCCGAGGTGCTGCGAAGCGCCGACATCACGATGTACCGGGCCAAGTCGGCCGGCGGCAACCGCTTCGAGTTCGCCGACGCCGAGGCCGACGCCCGCGCGATCACCCGGCACGGCCTCACCAACGCGCTGCCCGCGGCCCTGGAGCGCGGCGAGTTCTTCATCGAGTACCAGCCCCTCGTGCACCTCGGCGACGGCAGTGTGCACGGCGCGGAGGCCCTGGTCCGCTGGTCGCACCCGCAGCACGGGGTGCTCGGGCCCGACCGGTTCATCCCGCTCGCCGAGCACACCGGCCTCATCGTGCCGCTGGGCCGCTGGGTGATGCAGGAGTCGGTACGCCAGGCCCGGGCCTGGCAGGAGGCCCACCCCGGCGCCACCGACGGCGGCCCGCTGCGCATCAACGTCAACCTGTCGCCGACCCAGCTCCACCACCCGGGCCTGGTCGCCGACACCGTCGAGATGCTGGAGCGCACCGGGCTCGCCCCGGGCGCGCTGTGCCTGGAGGTCACCGAGTCCGCGCTCATCGGCGCCGACGACGACCTCCTCAAGCCGCTGCGCCAGCTCGCCGAGATGGGCGTCGACATAGCCCTCGACGACTTCGGCACGGGCTACTCCAACCTGGCCAACCTGCGGCGGCTCCCGGTGAGCGTGCTCAAGCTGGACCGGTCCTTCACCCAGTCCATGCAGCAGCTGCCCGCCGACCCCGTCGACATCAAGATCGTCGAGGGCATCGTGTCGCTCGCACACAGCCTGTCCCTCGCGGTCACCGTGGAGGGCGTGGAGACGGGCGCCCAGGCCGAGCAGTTGAAGGAGCTCGGCTGCGACACGGCCCAGGGCTGGTACTACGCCAGGCCCGGGGCGCCGGACCGGATCCATTCCCTGGCGCTGATCGACGCCGTGTGACCCGGCACTGAGGGGGCGGGCCTAGACCGGCCCCCGCTGCCCCGTCCCGATGCTGAGCAGGACCCGCTGCAACTCCCGTGCCGCGCGCGGCGGGTCCACGTCGCTGCGGTGGGCCAGGGCGATCGTGCGGCGCAGGCCGGGGCGGGCCAGCGGGGTCACCCGCAGGTCCCCGGCCCGCGCCGCCACCATGCTCGGCACCACGGCCACCCCGAGCCCGGCCCGCACGAAGCCGAGCACCGCGTCCATCTCGCCGCCCTCCACCGTGAACGCCGGCTCGAAGCCCTCGGCGCGGCAGGCGGCCACCGTCAGCTCCCGCAGGTCGTAGCCGTGCCGGAACATCACCAGGGGCGCGTCGCGCAGGTCGGCGATGCGCACCGAGGAGCCCGAGCCGGGCGGCACCTCGGCGGGCGAGGACACGACGACCAGGTCCTCCTGGAGCAGCTCGATCGTGGTGAGGGCGGGGGAGGCGGCCGGGAGCGGCAGCACGATGAGCGCCAAGTCCAGTGCGCCGCGCGCCAGTTCACGTACGAGGTCGTGCGAGCCGCCCTCCTCGATGAGGAGCTGGATGCCGGGATGGCGGTCGTGGAAGGCGCGCAGCACGTCCGGCAGGAGCCCCGTGCACAGGCTCGGCGTCGCGCCCAGGCGCACCCGGCCGCGTCGCAGCTGGGCCAGCTCCTGGACCTCGATGCGGGCGGTGTCCGCGTCCGCCAGGATGCGCCGGGCCAGCGGAAGGAGCGCCTCGCCCGCGTCGGTGAGCGCGATGTTGCCCCGGGCCCGGCTGAACAGCTCGGCGCCCAGCTCGTTCTCCAGCGCCTTGATCTGCTGGGAGAGCGAGGGCTGCGAGACATGGACGCGCTCGGCGGCACGGGTGAAGTGCCGGGTCTCGGCGACGGCCACGAAGTAGAGGAGCTGCTGGAACTGCATGACTCCTACGATAGGCCATCCCTATGGAGATGAGCCGAACCATGTCTTGGACCTCTTGGGCCCTTCGCCTCTAGCGTCGATGACATGGCTCTGGCAACGCGGACGGACAAACGGCCGTCCATGACGCGCACACTCTGGGACTCGACCGTCGGCAAGAAGACGGTCATGGCCGTGAGCGGTCTCATCATGCTGCTCTACCTGGTCGTCCACATGATGGGCAACCTGAAGATCTTCTTCGGAGCCGGCCAGTTCGACTCCTACGCACATTGGCTGCGCACCATCGGCGAGCCCTTCCTGCACTACGAGTGGGCGCTGTGGATCATCCGCGTCGTCCTCGTGGCCGCCGTCATGGGGCACGCCGTCTCCGCGTACCAGCTCAGCCGCCGCGACATCAAAGCGCGGCCCAGCAAGTACGTACACAAGCGGGCCCGGGCCAGCTACGCGACCCGCACGATGCGCTGGGGCGGCATCATCCTCGCGCTGTTCATCGTCTGGCACGTCCTGGACCTGACGACCGGCACCGTGCACTCCGGCTTCCGGCCAGGACACCCCTACCAGAACGTCGTGGACACCTTCTCCACCTGGTACGGGAACGTCATTTACATCGTCGCGATGGCGGCACTGGCGCTGCACATCCAGCACGGATTCTGGAGCGCCGCACAGACCCTCGGCGTGGGCAACGCCACCCGGGACCGGGTGCTCAAGACGCTCGCCAACGTCCTCGCCCTGGTGCTGTTCGCGGGATTCGTCGCCGTACCCGTCGCCGTCATGACCAAAGTGGTGAGCTGACATGACCTCATACACCAACTACACCCTTGGCGCCCCGGTCGCCGACGGCCGCGCGCCCCAGGGGCCGATCGCCGAGCGGTGGGACACCCGCCGCTTCGAGGCCAAGCTGGTCAACCCGGCCAACCGCCGCAAGCACACCGTCATCGTGGTCGGGACGGGGCTCGCGGGCGGCTCGGCCGGCGCCACGCTCGCCGAACAGGGCTACCACGTCGTCCAGTTCTGCTTCCAGGACTCGCCGCGCCGCGCCCATTCGATCGCCGCGCAGGGCGGCATCAACGCCGCGAAGAACTACCGCAACGACGGCGACTCCATCCACCGGCTCTTCTACGACACCGTCAAGGGCGGCGACTTCCGCGCCCGCGAGTCCAACGTCCACCGGCTCGCCCAGATCTCCGTCGAGATCATCGACCAGTGCGTGGCCCAGGGCGTGCCCTTCGCCCGCGAGTACGGCGGACTGCTCGACACCCGCTCCTTCGGCGGCGTCCAGGTCTCGCGCACCTTCTACGCCCGGGGCCAGACAGGACAGCAACTCCTCCTCGGCGCCTACCAGGCGCTTTCGCGCCAAATCGCGGCCGGGAACGTGGAGTTGCACGCCCGCACCGAGATGCTCGACCTGATCGTGGTGGACGGAAAGGCGCGCGGCATCGTGGCCCGCGACCTCGTCACCGGGAAGGTCGACACGTACTTCGCGGACGCGGTGGTCCTCGCCAGCGGCGGCTACGGCAACGTCTTCTACCTCTCCACCAACGCCATGAACTCCAACGCCACGGCGATCTGGCGGGCGCACCGCCGTGGCGCGTACTTCGCCAACCCGTGCTTCACCCAGATTCACCCCACCTGCATCCCGCGTACCGGCGAGCACCAGTCCAAGCTCACGCTGATGAGTGAGTCGCTGCGCAACGACGGCCGCATCTGGGTGCCGAAGGCCAAGGGCGACACCCGTCCGGCGGCCGAGATCCCCGAGGACGAGCGCGACTACTACCTGGAGCGCATCTACCCCTCCTTCGGAAACCTGGTCCCGCGCGACATCGCCTCGCGCGCCGCCAAGAACGTCTGCGACGAGGGGCGCGGGGTCGGCCCCGGCGGGCAGGGCGTGTACCTCGACTTCGCCGACGCCATCGCTCGGATGGGCCGGGCGGCCGTCGAGGCGAAGTACGGCAACCTCTTCGACATGTACGCGCGGATCACCGCCGAGGACCCGTACGAGACGCCGATGCGGATCTACCCCGCCGTGCACTACACGATGGGCGGCCTCTGGGTCGACTACGACCTCCAGACCACCGTGCCGGGCCTGTTCGCGATCGGCGAGGCCAACTTCTCCGACCACGGCGCCAATCGCCTCGGCGCCTCCGCCCTGATGCAGGGCCTCGCCGACGGTTACTTCGTCCTGCCCGCCACCATCAACGACTACCTCGCCCGCAACCCGCACCAGGAGCCCGTCACCGAAGCGCACCCGGCGGTCGCCGAAGCCGTCGCCGAGACCGAGGACCGCATCAACCTGCTCCTGTCGGTGAACGGCGACCGCACCCCCGACTCCTTCCACCGCGAGATCGGCGAACTCATGTGGGAGTACTGCGGGATGGCCCGCACCGAGGCGGGCCTGCGCAAGGCGCTCGACCGGATCCCGCAGATCCGCGAGGAGTTCTGGCGCCGCATCAAGGTGCCGGGCAGCGGCGAGGAGTTCAACCAGTCCCTGGAGAAGGCCAACCGCGTCGTCGACTACCTGGAGCTCGCCGAGCTCATGTGCCTCGACGCCCTGCACCGCGCCGAGTCCTGCGGCGGCCACTTCCGCGAGGAGTCCCAGACCCCGGACGGCGAGGCCGAACGCCGCGACGGGGAATTCTCGTACGCGGCGGCCTGGGAGTTCAGCGCCACCGGCGACGCCCCCGTCCTGCACAAGGAAGACCTCGTCTTCGAGTACGTCCACCCCACTCAGCGGAGCTACGCATGAAGCTCACCCTGCGCGTCTGGCGCCAGAAGAACGCCAACTCGCCCGGCGCCATGGCCACTTACGATGTCGACGGCATCTCGACGGACATGTCGTTCCTCGAAATGCTCGACACGCTCAACGAGGAGCTCATCCTCAAGGGCGAAGAGCCGGTCGCCTTCGACCACGACTGCCGCGAGGGCATCTGCGGCGCCTGCTCGCTCGTCATCAACGGCGACGCCCACGGCCCCGAGCGCACCACCACTTGCCAGCTCCACATGCGGTCGTTCAACGACGGCGACACCATCGACGTCGAGCCGTGGCGCGCCTCCGCCTTCCCGGTGGTCAAGGACCTGGTGGTGGACCGCTCGGCGTTCGACCGGATCATCCAGGCCGGCGGCTACATCAGCGTCCCGACCGGCGCCGCCCCCGAGGCACACGCCACCCCGGTGCCCAAGCCGGACGCCGACTTCGCCTTCGAGCACGCCGAGTGCATCGGCTGCGGCGCCTGCGTGGCGGCCTGCCCCAACGGCTCGGCGATGCTGTTCACTTCAGCCAAGATCAACCACCTGAACGTGCTGCCGCAGGGCGCTCCCGAACGCGAGACGCGCGTCCTGGACATGGTCGGGCAGATGGACGACGAGGGCTTCGGTGGCTGCACCCTGACCGGCGAGTGCGCGACGGCCTGCCCCAAGGGCATCCCGCTGCCGTCGATCGCGGCCATGAACAAGGAGTGGCTGCGGGCGACGAGGAAGGCGAAGAAGGTGGGCCGCTGACGCACCCCGCACGGAGAACGCGCCCCCGATGATCTGGGGGCGCGTCCCAACTCCCTTTCCCTGTCAGCCAGTTACGGTGATCTGCTGCGTCGAATCGGTCGTGTCGCTGACGTTGTACGTGGCCGAGAAGGTGGCTGCCTGGTTGCCCGTCGGGCACAGGAAGCCACCGGTCACCGTGGCGGCCACGGGTGCCTCGGAGATGGTCAGCGAGGAGGGCGCTCCGTTCGTCCAGGCGCCGGAGACGGTGGTGGGGCCGTCGGGTGACGCGGTGATCGTGCAGGCGGCCAGGCCGCTGGTCTTGAGGACGAAGCCACCCGTGGGCATGGTCAGACCGGCCGCGACGGGCGTGCCGTTCTGGGCCGAGATGCTCCACGATCCGTTGTCGGCGTTGCTGCTCGCGGTGACGCTCACCCCGCCGATGCTGGTCGAACACCCGCTGAACGTGGGCGGGTTGATGGGTGCGGAGACCGCGCCCGCGTCGTTGTGGTTGCCGGGCGCGGCCGGGACCTGGTTGTTGGCGCCCGTGGTGGGGACGGAGGCCGAGACCGTGCAGGTCATGGTGGTGGACCCGGCCTTGAAGGTGGCCTGACCGGTCAGCTGGGCCACGAAGGAGTGGCCGGCCGGTGAAACAGTGGTCGGCCCGGCGTCCGACAGGGCGCTGGCGCCCGTCGTGCCGCCGAGCACCAGGGTGGCAGCGGCGGCCGGAGCGAGCAGGATGAGCGCGCGTGAGGTGCGTATTGCCATGGGGGGACTCCTCGGTCGAACGGATTCGATGAGTGGGGGTGCGAGGAGGAACTCAGGTGACTTGAGAGTAGGCCTGGGTTGCAGGGGCGGAAAGGAGCCTCCTGGCCAGAAAGTTGACGAAGTTTCAGGTTGCTGGCGGGCATCGTCGTGCTACAGATCGTCAGCAAGGGGCCGTCGAGTGTTCGGTGACTCGATCCGGCCCGTCAGCGGCTTCGCGGCGTACCGGGTGCGGGGAGGGCGGCGGCGCGCGAGGATCGGGGCATCTCGGTGGGGTCGTGCAGTGGGCGGACGACGATGTCGCCCTTCGCCCGCCCCGTGCCGGTTGCGGCCTCGGCGTGGTCGCGGGCCGCCTGCTTCAGAGTGTCGGCAACCACCCGCGCCGCCGCGGCACCGGCACCGGGCCCCGTGCGGCAGAGCGTGCGGGTGATCTGGCTGCCGGTCACGGGAAGCGTGGTCACGGTCACCTGGTCCAGCTGGGCCGCGAGATACGCGGGCAGGATCGCGGCGCCCACCTGCCCCGCGAGGAGCGCCTGGACGGCGAGCATGTGATCGGCCAGGTGCTCGACGGACGGCACGACCCCGTGGGAGCTCGCGAAGCGGGCGAAGGCGCGGCCCCGTGCGGAGTGGGCGGGGGCGCAGATCCAGGGCCGGCCGGACAGCTCGGCGGGCGCCGACGGCGTCTCCCAGGCGGCCGGGACGACCACCCGGTAGTGGTCCTCGCTCAGCACCTGGGCCCGCACCGAAGGCGGCAGCGGTGCGGCGGTGTCGCGGTCGTCCGTGATGACGAGGACGTCCAACTCGCCGAGCCGCAGCCGCCGCAGACCGTCCGTGAGACCGGCCTCCACGAACCTCGGCTCGACCCGGGGATGCGAGGACGCGAGCAGTCGCAGCGCCCGGACGGCCAGGCGGGCCAGCACCCACGACGTGGCCCCGATCGCCACCGGCCCCTGAACCACGTCCTGATGCACGGAGCTCAACTGCTCTGCCGCCGCTGCGAGTTCCTCGCCGATACGGTCTCCGGTGGCGGCGAGCAACCGGCCTGCCGCGGTGAGCTCAAGCCGTGGACCCGACCTGTCGACCAGCGGCAGCCCCACTTCCCTTTCCAGGCTCGCCAGTTGCTGCGACACGGCCGAGCGCGTATGCCCGAGCAGCCGTGCGGCCGGAGCGAGGCCGCCGCTCCGCGCTATCGAGCTCAGCACCAGCAGGCGCCGGGGGTCGAGATCCATGCGTGTCGCCCTCCTACGGGTCGGCGGGATCGGTGCCCCGGACTGTACCCAGGTGCCGACAGTTGTCCTGTCGGGCAGGGGCAAGCGGCGCTGCGCGACGGGGGTGCCCGGTGGGCGTGCGGCTGCCAGACTCGGCGGCACCCCGAGGGCCTCGGCCCGCACTCGCCCTGGCGCAGCCATGCCCAGGCGCGGCTGCGCCCGAAGCCCGGTCGTGTCCCGTCCACAAGGAGGCCGCACATGGTCCGTTCCGTCTCCCGGCCGCCGGGCGTCCCGTCCGTACCGCGTCCCGGCCGGTCCGCTCTCGCACCGCTTCTCCTCTGCGCGGTGTTGGGAGTGCCCCTGGCGTCGGGCTGCGGTCCTGCCTCCGGCTCGGCCAAACCTCCTGGCGGGCCGGCCGTCGCAAGCGGTGCGCCGTCCGTCCCGGGCACGGACGGGGGCGGTGCCACCACGCAGGGCGGCACCCGGTGGGCGCTGACCGCACCGCAGGTGGCGGCCGGCCATCCCCAGGGGCAGCCGCCCGCCGACATGGTGCAGCGGTTCGACGCCGACATGCGGCGGAACGCCGGGCGCCTCTCCGTCTCCGGCGCGCCCGTGCGGGCCTACTACGACGATCGTGCGGACGGCGCCTGGATCTTCTACACCGGCGTCACCGGCAGCGGGTTCGACCCCGACCACCTCCACGATGCCCTCAACCAGCTCCCGGCCGCCCACGACGACGGCGCCGGTGATCACGTGACCACCAGCGCCATCGATGCCGAGCCGGGCCCGCACGGCGGCCGGGCGATCTGCGACACCGTCCTGGTCCAGTCCGGGGTGCTCACCACCGCGGTCTCCACGTGCTCGTGGTTCACCGCGACCACCGCCGCAGGCGTCACCGTCATCCCCAAGACCGACGGCACCGGCACCAGGCTAGGCTACACGGCCGCCGACGTCGCGCCGATCATGCGGGCGGTCCGCGCCGAGGTGGAGACGCCACGGAGATAACTCCCGGCGGGCGCGCGAGTGACCGCCTAGCCGACGGAGAGGTCGTCCCCGTACACCGCGCCCTGCCCGTACCAGCCGTGCAGGTAGACGGTGACGGTGCCCGAGGCGCCCGTCGTGAACGGCACCGTCAGCTTCGACCAGCCGGTGGAGCTGGTCCAGGTGCTGCCCGTGGCGCCGCCGCGCACACCGAGGTAGGCGTAGCTGCCCTGCACCCAACCGCCCAGCGTGTACTTGGTGTTGGGGGTCAGCGTGAGCGTCTGCGCGCACTCGCCGGTCTGCGCGGAGGTGGGCGCGGTCTTCAGCGCGTACGAGCCTCCGTGCACCGGGCTCGACACCACACCGGCGCCGCTGTCGCAGGTC
Organism: Streptomyces sp. WM6378; assembly: GCF_001279695.1. Taxonomy (GTDB): domain Bacteria; phylum Actinomycetota; class Actinomycetes; order Streptomycetales; family Streptomycetaceae; genus Streptomyces. Next base: position 30,689 of record NZ_LGDD01000095.1, on the reverse strand, counting down.
CACGGGGCGAGGGAGCCGCTTTCGAAGCCGCCGTTGACCAGGGCGCCGGGGTTGCCGCCGGAGCCCGTCACGGTGAGCGTGAAGGTCGTCGAGTGGGCGAGCGAGCCGGCGGTGCCCGTGATGGTGATCGGGTACGTTCCGGGCGCGGCCGAGGCCGAAGCGCCGACCGTGAGCTGGGCCGGGGCGCCCGCGGTGACGGAGGTCGGGCTGAGCGTGGCCGTCACTCCGGCGGGGGCGCCGGTGGCGGTGAGCGCGAGGGTCTTGGCGCTGCCGGAGGTCACCGCCGTACTCACCGTGGCGGTGGTGGAGCCGCCGGGAGCCACCGAGGCCGAGCCGGGCGCGACGGCCACCGAGAAGTCGTCCTGCACCGGCCCGCCGCCCCCGGTGAACGGCTCGAAGGTGTGGCTGAAGTACCACGGGTCCTGAGCGATGCCGGAGCAGGTGTCCTGCCCGCCCGTGCCGGGGCAGCCGCCGTTGTCGCGCTGGAGGGCCCAGAACGAGAGGGTGTTGATGCCCTTGGAGGTGGCCCAGTCGTAGACGGCGGTCGCGTCCGCGGTGGTGAACGTCTCGGCCGGGCCGTAGTCGTCGATGCCCGGCATCTCGGTGACGCCGACCATGCCCCACAGCTGGGCGGACGACTTGCCCGGGTAGAGGGAGGCCAGTTGGTTGTAGAGGCCGGTGGCGGCGGTCTGGGTGTCGTTGGCCATGTTGTGCGTGGCGCCGTCGTAGTAGTCGAAGGTCATGATGTTCACGACGTCGACCTTCGCGCCGTACTGCACCGCGCTGTTGAGGACCGAGAGCCCGCTGTCGGCGAGTCCGCCCGTGGTGGTGGGCAGGGTGTACGAGAACTGCACCGAGCGCCCGCCCGCGGCCGCCCAGTCCTGCACCTTCTTGATCGCCTGGTTGCGGCGGTCGATGCCCGCCTTGTTGGTGAGCGAGTTGTCCTCGATGTCCATGTCGAGCCGGGAGAGGTCGTAGGTGGTGATGACCTTCTCGTACGCGGCCGCGATCGAGTCCACATTGGTGCAGCTGTCGGCGATCTCGGTGCCGCCGTTGTCGGCCGCGTACCCGCCGAACGACGGGATGACGTCGCCGCCGCGCGAGCGGATGGTGGAGATGTCGGCGCCGAACACGGAAGACGAGATCGGCTGGCTCGTCGAGCCGTTCCAGTACGGGGTGCACGAGCCCTTCGCGTCGGCCTGCACGAACGCCATCGTGAGGTACTTGGCACCCGACTTCTGCGCCAGATCGGCGGGGCTGTCGGAGGAGTACGCCTCGAAGTACGGCGCGAAGACGTGGGCGGGGAGCGGGGTGGCGGCGTGCGCGGCGCCGCCGGCCCCGACGACGAGGCCGGCGGAAGCGGCGACGGTGCTGAGCGTGGCGAGCAGGGCGCGGACGGATCTCGGACGTCTCATCGGGGCTCTCCGACGGGGGTGAGAGAAGGGTGCGGACGCCCCATGATTGGTCTGGACCAAGAGTCGGTCAAGGGTCTAGGCCAATTCATTCCGCGCTGTTTGCCTCGACCCTCAACCGACGTGCGGCGATGGAGAGTTCGGGGTCATCCCGAGCCGATCAGATCTCGGCCAGCGCCTTCGCCAGGTAGGGCGCCGTACGACCCACTCCGGCGTCGGCGACCTCGGCGGGCGGGCCCGCCGCCACGATGCGGCCGCCCTCGTCACCGCCGCCGGGGCCCAGGTCGAGCATCCAGTCGGCGCCCGCGACCACGCTCATGTCGTGCTCGACGACAACCACCGAGTGGCCCGCGTCGACCAGGCCGTGCAGCTGGCGCAGCAGGATCTCGACGTCGGCGGGGTGCAGCCCCGTCGTCGGCTCGTCGAGGACGTACAGGGTGTGCTCGCGGCGGACGCGCTGCAACTCCGTTGCCAGCTTGATGCGTTGGGCCTCGCCGCCCGACAGCTCGGTGGCGGGCTGACCCAGGCGCAGATAGCCGAGGCCGACGTCGAGCAGCGCGCCCAGACTGCGGGCGGCCGACGGGGTGTCCGCGAAGACCTCGGCCGCCACCTCCACCGTGAGGTCGAGCACCTCGGCGATGTTGCGGCCCCGATGGGTGACTTCGAGCGTCTCGGGGTTGTAGCGCGCGCCGTGACAGTCCGGGCAGGGCGCGTACGTGCTCGGCAGGAAGAGCAGCTCCACCGACACGAAGCCCTCGCCCTGACAGGTCTCGCACCGGCCGCCCGCCACGTTGAAGGAGAACCGGCCCGCCTTGTAGCCGCGCGCCTTCGCCTCGTCGGCGGCGGTGAAGAGCTTGCGTACGACGTCGAAGAGGCCGGTGTAGGTGGCCAGATTGGAACGCGGGGTGCGGCCGATCGGCTTCTGATCCACCCTCACCAACCGCCCCACACCGGGGAGTTGTTCGGTCAGCGCGTCGACCAGGGTGGACTTTCCGGAGCCGGAGACGCCGGTCACCGCCGTGAACACGCCGAGCGGGAACGCCGCGTCGACGCCGCGCAGATTGTGCCGGGTCACACCGGTCAGCTCAAGGCTGCCGCGCGGCTCGCGGACGGTGCGGCGCGGCGCGGGGGAGCGGTCGAAGAGGAAGCGGCGGGTCGCCGACTCCTCGACGCGGGCGAGCTCGGCCAACGGCCCGCTGTGCAGCACTTGGCCGCCGTGCTCGCCGGCCAGCGGACCCACGTCGACCAGCCAGTCCGCGTGCCGCACCACGTCCAGATGGTGCTCGACGACGAACACCGAGTTGCCCGCCGCCTTCAGCCGGTCGAGGACCGTGAGCAGCGCCTCGGTGTCGGCCGGGTGCAGCCCCGCCGACGGCTCGTCCAGGACGTACACCACGCCGAAGAGCCCGGAGCGCAGCTGGGTCGCGAGCCGCAGGCGCTGCAGTTCGCCCGCCGAGAGGGTGGGCGCGGTCCGGTCCAGGCTCAGATAGCCGAGGCCCAGCTCAAGCACCGGGCCGATGCGGGAGAGCAGGTCGGCGGTGAGCGCGTCGGCCGTCGGGCCGCCGCCCGCCGTGCGCAGCAGCTCGGCCAGCGAGGTCAGCGGAAGGGCGACGAGGTCGGCGATCGTGCGGCCCGCGAAGGTGACGGCGAGCGCCTCCGGACGCAGCCGGCTGCCGCCGCACACCGGGCAGTCGGCCGCCGTCAGGAACCGCTCGGCCTTCGCTCGCAGGGTCGGGCTCTTGCTCTCCGCGAACGTCTTCATCACATAGCGCCGGGCGCTGAAGTACGTGCCCTGGTACGGGCGTTGGATGCGGCCGGCCTCACGCACCGGGTGCACCGTGACCACCGGCTGCTCGTCGGTGAACAGGATCCAGTTCCGGTCCTTCTGATCCAGCTCGCGCCACGGGCGGTCCACGTCGTGGCCGAGCGTGTCGAGCACGTCGCGGAGGTTCTTTCCCTGCCAGGCACCCGGCCACGCGGCGATCGCGCCCTCGCGGATGGACAGCGAGGGGTCGGGGACGAGCAGTTCCTCGCTGGTGCGGTGGATGCGGCCGAGGCCCTGGCACTCGCGGCAGGCACCGACCGCCGTGTTGGGCGAGAAGGCGTCCGAGTCGAGGCGCTCGGCGCCCGGCGGATAGTCCCCGGCCCGCGAGAACAGCATGCGCAGCGAGTTGGACAGCGTGGTCACCGTGCCGACCGAGGAGCGCGACGAGGGCGCCGAACGGCGCTGCTCCAGGGAGACGGCGGGCGGCAGCCCCGAGATCTCGCCGACCTTCGGCGCACCCACCTGATGGATCAGCCGGCGCGCGTACGGCGCCACCGACTCGAAATAGCGGCGCTGCGCCTCGGCATAGATCGTGCCGAACGCGAGCGAGGACTTCCCCGACCCGGAGACGCCGGTGAACACGGCGATGCAGTCGCGCGGAATGTCGACGTCCACCCCGCGCAGATTGTGCTCGCGAGCACCGCGGACACGGACGTACGGGTCAGAGGGGGTTTGCATACCGGAATTCTACGGTTCGGGTGACGGCGCGCGATCTTCCGGCCCGGGCCTGCGGTCAGGCCTTCCGGCGGGTGGCCAGGTCCGCGATCCGGGCGAGCCGCCGGTAGGAGTCGAGCAGCGCCCCGCGGTCGTACGTGCTGGTCGTGACGAGGAACTCGTCCGCGCCACTGTGCTCGATGAGCTTCTCCAGCGCGTCGGCCACCTCCTCCTCCGTCCCGTACACCTGCCTGCGCAGCGCGTCCGCGAACAGGGTCCGCTCGCCGTCCGTCATGGTCCGCGCGAGGATGTCGTCGGCCGGGGAGAGCGCGGGGAACTCGCCGTGGGTGCGGGAGTACGCCGTCGACCAGGCTTCCGGAACCAGGATCCGGTGGGCGGCTTCCGAGGTGTCCGCGACGGCGACCGTGCCGGACACGACGACGTACGGGCGCTCGAAGTGCGCCGAGGGACGGAAGCCGTCGCGGTAGGCGTCGATGGCCCGCAGCATCGCGTCCTCGCCGCGCACGTTGGCGATGACCAGCGGGAGCCCGGCCTCGGCGGCGACGAGGGCGCCCTGCCCGGTGGCGAGGACGAACGCGGGGACGGCCAGGCCCTCGGCGGGGCGGGCGTGGACCTGGGGGTGGGCGGTCTGGGTCCCGTCGAAGTAGCCGAGCAGTTCGGCCAGCTGCGTACCGAAGTCGTCGGCGTCCTTCTTGTCGCGGCCCAGCGCCTTGCGGATTCCGTCGGTGAAGCCCACCGAGCGGCCGAGCCCCATGTCGATGCGCCCCGGAAAAAGCGATTCCAGAACCCCGAACTCCTCGGCCACGACCAGGGGTTGATGGTTCGGCAGCATCACGCCGCCGGTGCCGACCCGGATCGTGGAGGTGGCCGACGCGACGGCCGCGGCCAGGACGGCCGGCGCGGAGCCCGCGACGCCGGGCACGGAGTGGTGCTCGGAGACCCAGAACCGGTGGTAGCCGAGCCGCTCGGCCTCGCGGGCCAGCGCGACGGTGTCCCGCAGGGCCTGCGGTCCGTCGTGCCCGGCGCGGACGCGCGAGCGGTCGAGCACGGAGAAACGGGTCGTCGCGATCACTGAGGTCACATGGGGTTCAACGTCTGGGACGCGCCATGATTCCCGGGCCCCGGCCGCCGCTGCCTCGGTGGCCGGTTCTAGCCTGGGGGCGTGATCGACGACACCCGGCCCCTGGCCGTCTTCGACCTGGACGGCACGCTCGCGGACAGCTCCCACCGCCAGCGCTTCCTCGACCGAGGGCCCCGCGACTGGGACGCGTTCTTCGCGGCGGCGCCCGCCGACCCGCCGCTCGCCGAGGGCGTCGCGCTGTGCCGGGAGGCCGCCGGGGACTGCGAGGTCGTCTACCTCACCGGACGGCCCGAACGGTGCCGCGAGGACACCCTGTCCTGGCTGGCCGAGCAGGGCCTTCCGGCCGGCGCCCTGCACATGCGGCGCAACGACGACCGGCGCCCCGCCCGCGTCACCAAGCTGCAGATCCTGCGCGGGCTCGGCCGGGGCCGCGAGATCCGCATGCTGGTCGACGACGACGAGCTGGTCTGCGACGCCGCCGAGCAGGCAGGGTTCCGCGTCGTACGGGCCCGGTGGGCCGTGGCCGGCGAGGCGCTGAAGGACGCCCAGGAGCGCGAAGGGCGCACCTGAGAGGCCGCTCGGCGCGGTCCGGCTGACGGGTGGTGGCGGGCCGGAGATCGGGTCCGCCGACGCCAAGCCTGAAGCTGAGGTCCAGGGTCAGACTTCAGCCGTGGCCCGGGGCCGGAATTCTCGGCCCGGGGTCAGACCTCGGCGTCGTCGTCGAGCCGGAAGCCGACCTTGAGGCCGACCTGGTAGTGCTCGATCACGCCGTTCTCGATGTGGCCGCGGACCTGCGTCACCTCGAACCAGTCCAGGTTGCGCAGGGTCTGCGCCGCGCGGGCGACCCCGTTGCGAATGGCTTGGTCAACGCCCTCGTGAGAGGTGCCGACGATCTCGCTGACGCGGTACGTGTGGTGGGACATGGAGGTGCTCTCCTCTCGTCGCGTTACTCCACCGTGCCCCACCCGGCCGCACTCCGCGAGACAGCGGCCCGGGCCCCGGCCGGGCCGGTCCGCCGGTGGCCGGAAAAGTTCGCTCCCCTCCGGGGCTTGACCGCCTCATTGGTCCATACCAAACTCACGAGCCACGCCCGAACAAGCCACAGCGCGCTTGCCCCCACGTCGGGTCATGACTGCTTGCCCACACGCAGAAGGTGACCTTTCGTGAAGATCCGCCGTACTCTCGCCTGCTCCGTGGCCCTCGTCTCGGTATGCGCCCTCAGCGGCTGCGGTGCGATACCCGGATTCGGCGACGGCACCACCAAGGTGACCGTCTGGCTGATGAAGGACAGCGCCTCCGACGACTTCGTGCAGCGTTTCAAGCAGGGCTTCGAGAAGGAGCACAAGGGTGTCGAACTCGACGTCCGGATCCAGGAGTGGACCGGAATCGGCGAGAAGATCACGGCCGCCCTGAAGGGTGGCGACGCGCCGGACGTCATCGAGGTCGGCAACACCCAGGTGCCCCAGTACGCGACGAGCGGCGGCCTGCTCGACATGACCCTGGAGTCACTGCGCGACTGGGGCAGCGACGCCTGGCTGCCGGGCCTCGCCCAGCCCGGCAACGTGGACGGCATGCAGTACGGCATCCCCTGGTACGCCGCCAACCGCGTCGTCATCTACAACAAGGACCTGTTCGGAGCCGCCGGAATCACCAAGCCGCCCAAGAACCGCGCGGAGTGGCTCGCCGACACCGCGAAGCTCAACTCCGGCTCCACGCAAGGGATTTACCTCGCCGGCCAGGACTGGTACACGCTGGCCGGATTCGTCTGGGACGAGGGCGGGGAGCTCGCTCAGGAGGACACCGGTGACTGGAAGGGCACGCTCGACAGCCCCGCCGCGCTGCGTGGCATGGAGTTCTACAAGCAGCTCCAGGCGCTCGGCCGGGGCCCCAGGAACGCCGACGAGGCGACCCCGCCGCAGGCCGACGTCTTCGCCAAGGGCAAGGTCGCGCAGATGATCGCGGTGCCCGGCGCCGCTAGGGCCGTCCAGAAGGCCAACCCGAAGCTCGCCGACAAGCTGGGCTACTTCCCGATCCCGGGGCCCACCGACGCCAAGCCGGGCGCGGTCTTCACCGGCGGCTCGGACCTGATCATCCCGCGCAGGACCGCGCACCGGGCCGAGGCCGTCCAGGTCGTCGCGGCGCTGACCGGCGAGAAGTGGCAGACGGATCTCGCCACCACGATGAACTACGTACCCAACAAGTCCACGCTCGCCCCCGCGGTCGAGGGCCAGGCCGGCACCGCCGCGATGGCCAAGGGCGCGGCGCAGGGGCGGGCCACGCCCAACTCGCCGCAGTGGGCGGCCGTCGAGGCCGACAACCCCATCAAGCCGTACATGACGGCCGTCCTCGGCGGAGCCGACCCGAAGAAGGCCGCCAAGACCGCTTCCGACCGGATCACGACCCTGCTGTTCCCCTGAGCGGGGCCCGGTTTCGCGCCTCGGCGGGGCCGATGGGGCGAGCCGGGATTGGGTCATGGGACAGCTGATGTCAGGATGGGGTCCATGCAGAACGTATTTTTCGACATCACCATTGACGGCAAGGACGCCGGCCGCATCGTCTTCCGGCTCTTCGACGACGTCGTCCCGGAGACCGCGCGCAACTTCCGCGAGCTCGCCACCGGCCAGAACGGCTACGGCTACGAGGGTTCCGCCTTCCACCGCGTCATCCCGGAGTTCATGCTCCAGGGCGGCGACTTCACGCACGGCAACGGCACCGGCGGCAAGAGCATCTACGGCGCCAAGTTCAAGGACGAGAACTTCGTCCTCAAGCACGACCGGCCGTTCCTGCTGTCGATGGCCAACGCGGGCCCGAACAGCAACGGCTCCCAGTTCTTCGTGACGACCGTCGTCACCTCGTGGCTGGACGGCAAGCACGTCGTCTTCGGCGAGGTCGTCGAGGGCGAGGAGCTCGTCAAGCAGATCGAGTCGCTCGGCAGCCGCAGCGGCGCCCTGAGCGCCAAGGTCGCCATCAGCAAGAGCGGCACCGTCGCCTGACGTCCGCCCACCCTCACGAACGGCGCCGTCCGACCGGGTCAACCCCGGACGGGCGGCGCCGTTTCTTGTCGCCGGGTTGGGGCATTCGGTGGTGCGGCCGCGCTCCGCTGATCACTATGGGGGTGTTGGCGAACGGCGGTCAGGGGCACTCGGGCAGTGGACGGCCCATTTCTCGTCCCCGTTCGCAGGTCCCAGGGAAAGGACGCACACCGTGGCACGACCGAGGATCCTCGTCGTAGGCGCCGGCTTCGCAGGCGTCGAATGCGTACGCCGCCTGGAACGCCGCCTCCAACCGGGAGAAGCGGAGATCTCCCTGGTCACCCCGTTCTCCTACCAGCTCTATCTGCCCCTGCTCCCGCAGGTCGCGGCCGGGGTCCTGACCCCGCAGTCGGTGGCCGTGTCGCTGCGGCGCAGCGCCAAGCACCGCACCCGGATCATTCCGGGCGGCGCCATCGGCGTGGACCCCAAGGCGAAGATCTGCGTCATCCGCAAGATCACCGGCGAGACACTCGACCAGCCGTACGACTACATCGTGCTAGCCCCCGGCAGCGTGACCCGCACCTTCGACATCCCCGGGCTGCTCGACCACGCCCGCGGTATGAAGACCCTCGCGGAGGCCGCGTACATCCGCGACCACGTCATCTCCCAGCTCGACCTGGCCGACGCCAGCGACGACGAGGACGAGCGGGCCTCCCGGCTGCGCTTCGTCGTGGTCGGCGGCGGTTACGCGGGCACCGAGACCGCCGCCTGCCTCCAGCGGATCACCCAGAACGCCATCAAGCGGTACCCCCGCCTGGACCCGCGCCAGATCAAGTGGCACCTCATCGACATCGCGCCCAAGCTCATGCCCGAACTGGGCGACAGGCTCGGCAGGGCGGCCCTGGAGATCCTCCAGAAGCGCGGCATCGAGGTGTCGCTCGGGGTGTCCGTCGCCGAGGCCGGCGCGGACAAGGTCACCTTCACCGACGGCCGCGTCCTGCCCTGCCGCACCCTCATCTGGACGGCGGGCGTCGCCGCCAGCCCCCTGGTGGGCACGCTCGACGCGGAGACGGAGCGCGGCAGGCTCCTGGTCACCCCCGAGATGACCGTGCCGGACCTCGACGGGGTCTTCGCGCTCGGCGACGCCGCGGCCGTGCCCGACCTCGCCAAGGGCGAGGGCGCCTTCTGCCCGCCCACCGCCCAGCACGCCATGCGCCAGGGCCCGAAGCTCGCCGACAACATCGTCGCCGCGCTGCGCAACCAGCCGCTGAAGCCCTACGTCCACAAGGACCTCGGGCTCGTCGTGGACCTCGGCGGCCGCGACGCCGTCTCCAAGCCGCTCGGCATCGAACTGCGCGGCCTGCCCGCCCAGGCGGTGGCGCGCGGCTACCACTGGTCGGCGCTGCGCACCAATGTCGCCAAGACCCGCGTCCTGACCAACTGGATGCTGAACGCGGTGGCGGGCGACGACTTCGTCCGCACCGGCTTCCAGGCCCAGAAGCCCGCCACGCTGAAGGACTTCGAGTACACGGACGCCTATCTGACCCCGGCGCAGGTCCGCGCGCACACGGCTTCACTGACCATAGGAGGCTGAAGCGGGCGGCTCCCCGGTCCCCGCGGTGCGGCGGCCCTCGCGCGCGAGGCGCCGGCCGCCGGCCGCGTACCACTGGAGCCCGACGACGGCCGCGAGGGCGATTTCGACGAGGTCGCCGCCGTAGTACATGAGCTCGGCGGCGGCCGAGAGGTCGCCCGGCGCGAAACCGGTGCCGGGCGGAGCGCTCGCGTACAGCGTCTTGGCGAGGACGGCGTGCGCGCCGCCCGCGCCGACCAGCGCGGCCGACCTGAGGACCACGCCGTGGCGGCGCGGCAGCGGATCGAGCGAGCAGACGGCGGCCGAGAACAGCAGCCCGGCGGCGAAGACATGGATGTGGACCAGGACGGCGAGCCACGGCCGCTCGTGTGCGGCGGCGAACAGCGGGGTGCGGTAGAGCAGCCACAGCCCGCCGAGGTCGAGCAGCGCGGCCACCGGCGGGTTCACGAGCAGCCCGACCGGCCGGGAGCGAAGGACGGCCAGAAGGCGGCGGCGCCCGCCCGGCGGAAGTGAGCGCAGCCCGAGCGTGACGGGGCGGGCCAGGACGAGCAGCAGCGGCGCGACCATCCCCGTGGCCACGTGCTGGGCCATGTGGGCCGTGAACGGTCCGCCCGGCGGCGTGACAAGGGCCGCAGCAAGGAGGGCCGCGGCGCCCGCCGCGAAAGTGAGGTCCCGCGCCAGCGGCCAGCGGTCCCCGCGCCGCCGCAGCCGCGCCGCCGCGAGCAGATAGCCGGCCCCGCCGCCCAGCGCGAACCCGGCCGCGAGCAGAGCGGCCCCGCCCGGCTGCCCGCCACCATGCTGATGGACCGTCAATTCCAGCACGGCTAGCGGGTCTTGGTGCGCCGGGCTGCGCGGAGCAGCAGAACCCCGATCGCGAGGAACAGCACGGCGAGGATGTTCCACGTCAGGTCGTACGGGGTGAGATCGACGTGGTACCTGATCTGGTGCAGCTTCATCAGCTTGTGCTGGACGGTGCCGTCGTACAGCTGGAACGCGCCCATGCCGGTCAGGATGCCCCCGGCCAGCGCGCGCCCCACCAGGCCCGCCCGGTGGCGCAGATCGGCGACCATGAACAGGCCGATCACCACGGCGAACCAGCCGAAGGCGTGGAACAGCCCGTCGGACACCAGGCCGACGCCCGGCGTCGAGCGGTCGTAGAAGTGGTGCCAGTGCAGCAGTTGGTGGAAGACCGTCTCATCGACGAAGGCGGCGATGCCCACCCCGATGAGCACGCCGGACCAGGCCGAACGGGCACGCAGCGGAAGGCCTCTGGGCTGCTGCGGGGTGGTTCTGGAAGCGGATGGAGTCGCCATCGGCGGCACGTCCTCGATAGGAGTCTGCGGAAGATCGTCCGACGCGGAACAAGCACACCCGGTCCCGCTGCCCGCCCCCGGCACGAACAAGCGTCCGGATCCGGCCTTCCTGCCCCGTACGTCCCGATCCGGCCTTCCCCTCCCCGCGGGAGCCGTGGCGTCGTGGGGAAGACGGGAGGGGCGCCGTATGTTGTACGTGAGTCGGCCGAAGCCGGGCCGGTCCGCAGGTTCAACGACGAAGGGATCCCAGCATGCCTCTCGACGGCGAGTACGAGCCGAGCACCACCCAGTGGGTGCGTGAGCAGGTCGAGCTCATCGAGCGCTCTGGCGGCACCGAAGGCATGACGATGCGCGGCATGTCCGTGATCCTGCTGACGACACGGGGTGCCAAGAGCGGCAAGCTGCGCAAGACCCCCCTGATGCGGGTCGAGCACGACGGCCGGTACGCGGTGGTCGCCTCGCTGGGCGGCGCGCCCAACAACCCGCTCTGGTACTACAACGTCGTCGCCGACCCGAGGGTGGAGCTCCAGGACGGCACCGCGCACACGGACATGACGGCCCGTGAGGTGACGGGCGAGGAGAAGGCCGAGTGGTGGGAGCGGGCCGTCGCCGCGTTCCCCGACTACGCGGACTACCAGAAGAAGACGGACCGCGAGATCCCGGTCTTCGTTCTGGAGCCCGTACCGGGCGGCCACTGACCGGGCCCTCGTGCGGGCCCCGCGGCACGAGCGCCGCGGGGCCCGCACGGCTGGTCAGCCCGCGGTCGCCAGCGAGAGCGCGAACCGCCCTGCGGCATCCGTCCACCAGCGCGACGGAACGAACCCGGCGGACGTCAACTCGGCCCGTACGCCCGTCTCGCGGAACTTCGCGGACACCTCGGTACGCAGCTCCTCTCCCGCCGTGAAGGAGACCACGAGATCCAGTTCGGGGATCTTCACGGTCACGTCGCGGCGGGCCCGCAGCCGCATCTCGATCCACTCCTCCTCGCGGTTCCACAGCGCGACGTGGTCGAAGTCGTCCGGATCGAAGTCCGCGCCGAGTTCACGGTCGATGACACTGAGCACGTTCTTGTTGAACGCCGCCGTCACCCCCGTCGGATCGTCGTACGCGCGGACCAGGACGGACTCCTCCTTCACGAGATCGGTCCCGATGAGGAGCGAGTCGCCCGGCGCCATCAACTTCCTTACCGAGGTGAGGAATTCGGCCCGCTCGGCGGGCAGCAGGTTGCCGATCGTGCCGCCGAGGAACGCCACCAGGCGGGGGCCCGGCGCCTCGGGCAGTTCGAGGACCTGGGTGAAGTCCGCGATCAGCGCGTGGACGCGCAGGCCCGGGTGGTCGGCGAGCAGCCCCTCGGCCGCGCCGGCCAGCGCGCTCTCGCTCACGTCGACCGGTATGTACGTCAGCGGCGCGGGCAGCGCGTCCAGGAGCAGCCGGGTCTTCTCGGAGGATCCCGAGCCGAGTTCGACCAGGGTGTGCGCGCCGGTCGCGGCGGCTATCTCGGCGGCGCGGTCGGTGAGGATCTCGCGCTCGGCCCGCGTCGGGTAGTAGTCGGGAAGCCGGGTGATCTCCTCGAACAGGTCGCTGCCGCGCGCGTCGTAGAACCACTTGGGCGGAAGGGATTTGGGGGTCAGGGACAGCCCGTGCAGCACATCGGCGCGCAGTGCGGCCCCGGTGGCGTCCTCGGGCAGGGTGCGGGTCAACTGGAACGGGCGCACTACTGGGGCTCCTTGAGGGGGGTGAGCAGGACATCGGTGCGGGTGGCGGCGAGCAGGGTGCGGTCGGGCACCTCGCGCCAGTACGGGTCGTCGTCGTACGGCTCGGAGGCGACGACGGTGGAGCGGCCGGGGGAGTGCAGGTACCAGAGGGTGTCGCCCCAGGCGGTGGCGGTGATGGTCTCGCCGTCGGTGAGTAGCAGGTTCAGACGCGAGCCCGGGGCCGCGGCGGCCAGCTCGGTGACCGTGTCGGCCATCGCCTGGCCCGCCTCGTCGCCGCTGGTCAGCCGGTTGAGGACCAGCGCCCAGACGAACGCCGCGTCGCAGCGGGCCTCCAGGCCGAGCAGGGCCTGGGCGGGCAGCGCGGCGGCGAGCGGTGCCGCACTGCGCGGCCAGTCCCGCACGGCGCCGTTGTGGCTGAACAGCCAGCGTCCGGAGGCGAAAGGCGCGGCCGCCGCCTCGCCGTCCGCGCCCGCCTCGGTGGCGTCCCTGACCGCCGCGAGCAGCGCTCCGGCACGCACCACCCGGGCCAGGTCAGCGAAGTTGGGGTCGGCCCAGATCGGCCCGGTCCTGCGGTAGCGGGCGGGCACCGGATCGCCGTCCGCGTACCAGCCGACGCCGAAACCGTCGGCGTTGACCGTGCCGTGGCGCTGGCGGCGCGGCGCCCACGACTGCCGGTACAGCCCGTGCGGCGGCCGCACGATGAGCTCGCTTAGGGCCAAGGGCGGCCCCGCATAGGCAATGTGACGGCACATCAGTCTGCGTCCCGGGCGGTACGGAAGCCCGCGAAGATCTGGCGCCGGACCGGCAGGTCCCAGTTGCGGAAGGTGCCCCGGCAGGCCACCTCGTCCACGGAGAACGCCCCGCCGCGCAGCACCTTGTGTCCCGGCCCGAAGAAGACCTCCGAGTACTCGCGGTAGGGGAAGGCCACGAAGCCCGGGTAGGGCAGGAAGTCGCTGGACGTCCACTCCCACACGTCGCCGATCAACTGCCGTATTCCCAGGGGTGATTGGCCTTCGGGGTACGTTCCGGCGGGAGCGGGTCGCAAGTGGCGCTGGCCGAGGTTGGCGTGGGCCGGGGTGGGGTCGCCGTCGCCCCACGGGTAGCGGCGGGAGCGGCCCGAGTCCGGGTCGTGGCGGGCCGCCTTCTCCCACTCCTCCTCGGTCGGAAGCCGCCGCCCGGCCCAGCGGGCATAGGCGTCGGCCTCGTACCAACTGACGTGCAGCACGGGCTCGTTGACCGGCACCGGCTCGGTCACCCCGAACCGCCTGCGCAGCCACTGGCCGCCCTCCTGCCGCCAGAACAGCGGCGCGCCCAGCTCGTGCTCGCGGACCATCGCCCAGCCCGCGGGCTCCCACCAGCGCTCCTCGCGGTAGCCGCCGTCCTCGATGAAGCGGAGGTACGCCCCGCACGTCACCGGGGTCGTATCCAGATGGAAGGCGGGCACGATGCGGTGGTGCGCGGGGCGCTCGTTGTCCAGCGCCCAGGGCTCCGTCGAGGTGCCCATGGTGAACGGGCCGGCGGGGACGAGGACTTCGGGGGGCAGACCCTCGGTGCTGCCGGGCGGCGGCTCGGGGGCGGTGAGCGCGGCCGGGCCCTTGCGCAGCTGATGGGTGATCAGCATGGTCTCGTCGTGCTGCTGTTCATGCTGGGCGATCATCCCGAAGGCGAAGGCGGCATCGGTGAGCGGCCCGCCGTGCAACGGGGTGCGCTCCAGGACGTCGATCGCCCGGCCCCGCACATCGGCGGCGTACCGGCGCGCCTCGGCGGGGGCGAGCAGCGGCAGGGTGGGGCGGGCGGCGCGCGGATGCTCGAAGGCGTCGTACAGCGAGTCGATCTCGGGCCGGATCGCGTCCTGCCCGGCGACGGCACGCAGCAGCCACTGCTCCTCCTGGTTGCCGATGTGCGCCAGGTCCCAGACGAGGGGGGACATCAACGGCGAGTGCTGCGCGGTCAGTTCACGGTCGTCAACGCTGGAGGTGAGCACGCCGGTGCGGGCGCGCGCAGCGGTGAGTGCTGTCAGGGCGCGGGCCCTGAGCAGCTCCGGGTCGGTCATATGCGGATGTCCTTCGGTGGGACGGGTGAGGGGGTGTCGTCGGCCGGACATCGGCCCCGTACGACATAGCGGTCGGTGAAGGCGGCCACCCGGGCCTGGAGCTCGGGGGAGGCGCCGAGGCGGGGGAGCGCGTCGAGCGCCGCCGTGAAGCACGCGGTGGCGGCCTCGCGCAGCTCGGGGTCGGCGAGCCCGTCGTGGGCGGCCGCCCGCCAGAGCGGGTTGCGCGGCGCTGGCAGCGAACTGGTGCGCTCAGCAAGGGGTTTGACGGTCCGGTAGGCGATCTCGGCCGCCTCCGGGTCGTCGAAGAGCGCACTGGTCACGGCGAGCGGCACGGTCCACCCGTGGTCGCCGGGCTGCGCGTCGATCATGCGCAGTTCCAGATGGCCGCGCGGCCGCACCGGCGGGAACAGGGTGGTCAGGTGGTAGTCGAGGTCCGTGCGGGTCGGCGGCCGCGGCAGACCGGTGCGCAGCCACTGCCGGAAGGTGAGACCCGGCGGCGCCGACCACGGCCCCTCCTCGGCCCGTACGCACATGACCGGGGCGTCCAGGACGTGTGCGGCCCACGATTCGCGGGGCGGCTCTTCGAGCGGCGGGGCGAGCGCGCACACCGGGTCGATGTCGCTCCAGTTGGCCTGCCGGGTGGACCGCCAGCCGGTCAACTCGGCTTCTCGGAAAGGGGAGTTGGCGAACGCGGCGACCAGGACCGCGCCCAGCAGATGGGCCATCAGCCAGCGGCGCCCGAAGCCGAGCGGGCCGGGCTCCTCGTACCCGGCGTCGATGCACACCTGGACGGAGGCCGAGGAGCACATCATGGCCCGGCCGGCCGGACCCGAACGGTCGAGATGAGCCTCCATCGCGTCGTACCGCGCCTGGCGCAGCATGCGGCGCGGGGGATGCCAGGGATCCTGACCGAGGCCGACGAGTGCGAGGCCGCGCTCTTCGAGGGCGGCGCGAACCGCCGTCAGATCGGCGGAGACGGTGGAGATGCACTCCATGAGGGACGCGGCGGGCAGCGAGCTGAGCTCAAGCTGGCCGCCGGGTTCGACGGTGAGCGGCGACCGCAGCGGCAGGGTGCGTAAGGCGGCGTAGGCGGCTTCCAGACGCTCGTGCCGGACGGGAAGCCGGGGGTGGTGCAGATCGTGGACGAGCCATTCCAGCTCCACGCCGACAGCGCGTGGCGGACCCGTCTTGAAACAGATACATCGCAGCAGGTCGTCGGCCTCTGTCTCCGTCAACTCACTGGTGTTCATGGACGCTTGCCCCCTTCCAGGGCTCGGATGCACATGCCGTCCTACCTAAGACTCTGCCGTCGCATCGCACAAGAGCGCCTGCTCGGACGGATATTCGATTGCGACAATCTTCCGCGGACGTTCACGATGCACCTCATGAGTGCACGACTGCGCGGGATCGCGCGCCACACGGTGGAGATCACCGACACCGGCCGGTACGAGAGCGAGACCGGCCGTACCGTGTCGATCGCCCAGCCGCTGGCCGCCGCCCTCGCGGGCACGACCCTGCACGGCCCGGAGCCGCTCGCCGTCACGCCAGACCGGGACCGCGTGACGCGCGTCGAGGTGACCGGGGAGAGCAGCCTGGACGCGGCAAGGCGGCTGGTGGGCGAGGCGGGGCAGGCCGGGGCGGTCGGCGAAGCCGGGGCGTCCGGGAAGGTCGCCGTCCTCACCTTCGCCTCCGCACGCAACCCCGGCGGCGGCTTCCTCAACGGCGCCCAGGCCCAGGAGGAGGCGCTCTGCCGCTCGTCCGCGCTGTACGCGACGCTGCTGCGCGCCCCGGACTTCTACGCCCACCACCGCGGCGACCGCGACGTGTTCTACACCGACCGGGTCATCCACTCACCCGGCGTCCCGGTGTTCCGCGACGACCGCGGCCGCCTCCTCGACGTGCCCTACCTCGCCGGATTCCTGACCTCGCCCGCCCCGAACGCCGGGGTGATCAGGACCCGTACACCCGAACAGGCACACCGCATCGGGCCCGTGCTCGACGCGCGCGCCGGACGCGTACTGGAGGCGGCGGCCCTGCACGGCTACCGGCGTCTGGTGCTCGGGGCCTGGGGGTGCGGGGTATTCCGGAACGACCCGGGGCGGGTGGCCGCGGCGTTCCGCGACCACCTCACCGGGGAGGGCCGGTTCGCGGGCCACTTCGACGAGGTCGTCTTCGCGGTCCTGGACCGGACGAGGGATCAGACAACTCTGGGCGCCTTCGAGGCGGCCTTCAAGGGATAGCGGCGCATCGGCGTCGACCCGAATGCGCCAACCCGAATGGCCTCAGCGCCAGCCGTACCGCTCGCGCAGCCGGTCCGCGACCAGGGTGAAGCGGGGCAGGTCCAGGGCGCACGCCTCACGCCGCATGCCCCGCTCGTGCAGCCGCAGCACCCGGTCGAGATCCACCCAGGACTCGCGGCCCTCCCGGTCCCAGGGCCCGACGCCGATCGGCACCCACTCGCGGTCGTGGTCGTGGCGCTTGCTGGACAACTGCACGGCGAGCAGCGTGCCGGCCGCCTCGCGAGCCACCGCAAGCACCGGGCGGTCCTTGCCGCGCCCGTCGTTCTCCTCGAAAGGCACCCAGGTCCACACGATCTCGCCGGGATCGGGGTCGCCGTCGCGGTCCGGGGCGTAGCCCATGCGGACCGCCCCCACGTCGTGGGGATCGGCCTCGGTGGTGGCCGTCGGGCCGCTCTGGCCGGGCGGCGGGGGACGGTCGGTGTGGTCGTCGACATACGCAGTCATCCGGACACCGTAGGGCCTGTACGGCCCAACCCACAGAGCGGGTACGCCGAGCGGGCCGCAGGCTCGGGCCCATGATCCTTCGCCCCGGCGCACGCCCGCGCCTCGCCGTCCTGTGCGCAGCCGCCGCGCTGCTCACCGCCCTCGTCCAGCCCCTGGCATCCGCCGACGAGCCGCTCCCGCGGACCGTCTCCGGCTGGCTCCCGTACTGGGACCAGGAGGGCGGGTACGCGGACGCCCTGCGGCACGCCGCCCAACTGCACACCGTCAGCCCGTTCTGGTACCAGGCGAAGGCGGCGGACAAGATCGACGGCCACCCGGGCGCGGGGGAGACCCGCATCATCGACGGGCTGCACCAGGCCGGCATCAAGGTCGTGCCGACGGTCATGGAGACGATGAAGTCCGGCGAGCTCGCGGCCATCCTCACGAACCCCACCAGCCGCACCACCCACGTCGAGACCCTGCTCGCCCTCGTACGCAGCCGGTCGTACGACGGCATCGACATCGACTACGAGTCGATCGCCCCGACGGGTGAGGCGGACTACCTGGCGGTGCGCGCCGCCTACGCGGCCTTCGCCGGGGAACTCTGCGGACGGCTGCACGCGTTGGGCGAGCAGTGCGTGCTCACGGTGTCCCCGCAGACGGCGAACACCGGCCGGATCTGGGACTACGCGGCGCTCGGCAAGGCCGCCGACAGGGTCCGCGTCATGGGGTACGACCTGCACTGGCAGGGCGGCAGCGCAGGCCCGCTGGCCAGCCCGCAGTGGTACGACGACATCCTGCGCCGGGCCACCGCGCTGATCCCCGCAGACAAGCTGGAGATGGGCCTGCCCGCCTACGGCTGGGACTGGGTGCCCGGAGGAAAGACCCGCCACGTCACCTGGCGCGAGGCCGAGGCGCTGCGCGTGGCGCAGGGCGCCCCCTACCGCCTCGACCCGGACTCCCAGACCCCGCACTTCACGTACGAGGAGGACGACAGCGTCCGCGAGGTCTGGTACCAGGACGCCGCGGGCGTCACCGCGGACCTGCCGGTGCTGCGCCGCTACGGCATCCGCAACACGACGATCTGGGCCCTGAACTTCGAGGACCCGGCCCTGTGGCCGGTCCTGGGGAAGGCCTGAACATGGCTGGAACGTGACGGTGGTTCGGCGTAGGCGGGTATCTGCCCTTTCGGTCAGCCGCGTGCTGCCTTCACGTACCTGGCCGATAGCCCAACTCGGGCGTATCCAGGGTGAGTTGGAGTTGGAATCCTGCGCGGGAAGAGGCACCCCTTGCACGACCGAGACAACGCCGTGGAGAACGCCACCGAGAAGAACGGGCGCACACCGACCCGAAAGCCCGAGGCCGAGGACGGGGCGCGGCTCGCCCTGCAGAGCACGGCGGGGAACGCGGTCGTGGTGCAGATGCTCCGCCAGGCCGGGCACCCCTGGGCGCAGGAGCAGCACCAGCACGGTGCCGGGTGTGAGCACCAGCAGGCCGAGGAGCCGCGAGGAGCCGCAGGTGCAGCGCTCCGCCGTGCACGACGTGCTGCGGTCCGGCGGCCGGCCCCTCGACAGCGCGACCCGTACGGACATGGAGTCCCGGCTGGGTGCGGACTTCTCGGACGTGCGCATCCACAACGACAGCGCCGCCAAGGCCTCGGCGGCGGAGGTCGGCGCCCGCGCGTACACCTCGGGCAGTCACGTCGTCATCGGCGACGGCGGAGCGGACAAGCACACCCTGGCCCACGAGCTGACCCACGTCATCCAGCAGCGCCAGGGCCCGGTCGCGGGCACCGGCAACGGCTCCGGCCTGAAGGTCTCCGACCCCTCCGACCGCTTCGAAAGGGAGGCGGAAGCCAACGCGACGCGGGCGATGTCCGGCGCGCCGGTGCAGCGGGCCGAGGCGGCTCACACGGAGGAAGCGGCAGCGGACGTAGCCGTACAGCGTGCCGAAGTCGCAGTACAGCGCGCCCAAGGTGACACCGCCGTTTCGATCGCCGAAGGAGAGGTCGACGAGGTCGGACCGGGCGGCACCATCACGTACCCGAGCGTGACCAGTTGCCTGGTCATCACCGCCTACCTGCGCGACGGCGGCAAGGTGGGCGGCCATGCCAGCCTGTTCCGCATGGAAGGCAAGCTGTTCTCGGACCAGATCCTGCCCGCGATCAAGGCTCGCATCGGCAAGCGCCGAGTGGAGTCCATCGAGGTCAGCGGAGCCGTCTCGTCGTGGAACCCGGAGTACTTGACGCGGGCCATCGAGCGCTCCGAGTCACCCGCCCCGCAGCTGAACGACCCGGACGGCATCGGCGACGTCGTGGCCGCCGCGCTGAATCGGCAGCGGAGCAAGGTCACCGTCCGCGAGGTCCCGGACGGCACGCTGACGAGGTGACCCCGGGGCAGCCGGGCTCGCCGGCCGGTTGTTCCGTGCGGCGGCCGGTCATCACCAGATCGCCGTCCGGGGTGCGCCGCGCGAGGGCGCCGGTGCGGAAGAAGCCGTTGGGGGTGAAGGCGCGCGCGTTGTGGCCGGGCGCCCGGTAGTAGCCCCGCAGGGTGTGCGGACCCCGGGCGAGGAGTTCGCCCGGCTCCCCGTCGGGCACGTCCTTGCCGTCGCTGTCGACGATGCGGATCTCGTCGTCGGGGGAGAGGGGGCGGCCCTGCGTGGTGAGCACGGTCTCGTCGGGATCGTCGGGCCGGGTGAGGGTGAGCAGCCCCTCGGCCATGCCGTACACCTGCTGTAGGCGGCAGCCCAGTTCGGGGCCGATCCGCTCGGCGGTCGCCCGTCGCAAGGGCGTCGCGCCACCGATCTGCACGAGACGCAGACTGCTCAAGTCGACTTGCATTATGGGGAGTTGATCGAGCCAGAGCTGGACGGTGTCGGGGTCCAACGACGTGATGGTGACCCGCTCTCGCTCGATGAGGGGGAGGCAGTCGGCGGGTTGCGGGGTGTCGGCCAGGACCACGGTGGCGCCGACGGAGAGGGCGCCGAGGATGCCGGGGCAGCCGAAGGCGAAGTTCGACTCGGCGGGCAGCGCGGCGAGATACACGTCGTTCTCGGTGAGCGACACCAGCTCGGCGGCGGCCCGCGCCTGGTAGGCGTAGTCGTTGTGGGTACGCGGGATGACCTTCAGCGTCCCGGCGGTACGGCCGGAGAGCAGGAAGAGCGCCACCTCGCCGGCGCTCTGCGCGAGCGCCGGGCCGGGCGGCGAGTCGAGGGAGCCCAGCGGGAAGTAGTGGCAGCTCGACACGTCGGTCGAGAAGCCACCGTACGGGGACGAGGCGCCGGGCGGCTCATAGGTGAACACCCGCCGCAGGAACGGCCCTTGGGCCGCGATGTCGGCGGCCATCGCCGTGTGGTCGAAGCCCTGGTACGTCGAGGGGGCGACATAGCCGACGGCCTCGGTGACCCGCACCAGGTGGGACACCTCGGGCGCGCGGTGGGAGAGCGGGCAGAACACGGGGACCGCGCCGATCCGCATCAGTGCGAAGACGGTGCTGACGAGCTCCGGAACGTTCGGCAGCTGGACGACGACCCGCTGCCCGGGCCGCATGCCGCGCAGCCGCAGCCCGGCGGCCATGCGGTCCACACGCCGGTTGAGCTGCGCGTACGTGATGCCGGTGGCGCCGTGCACGAGCGCGGTCCGGGGTCCGTACCGCAGGGCCCAGTCGCGCAGTAGGCCGTCGAGGGTGTAGCCGCGCCAGTGCCCGGACATCCAGTAGCGGTCGACGAACTCCTCGGGCCAGGGCGTGCAACCGTTGAGCATGGGTGCCACTCGCTTCCTTCTGTACGGGCCGAGTGGGTAGGGCCCCGGCCCACTCGATGCCGGGGGCGAACCCGCCGTCTCGACCCGGGCAATCCAACCCTCGGCCACCCCCGCGCTCAATGCGCTTTCCCGACCAGGGCCGCCGCATTCGCTCAGCAGAAGGTCCAAGAGGCGCCGCTGACCAGCAGGAACTTAGCGAACGCTGGCCAGCGGATCCAGCAGGAGGCGGGCGGCGTCTCGACTTCGTGGGTGGCAACGACGGACATGGACATGCACTACACAGATGGGTCAATCTCCCCTCCGGGCAGGAACGTTCCGTCGATGAGAGCCCGCTGGTAGCGGGGTTCGGGCCGCTCCCGACCGCACAAAGGAACGGCTCCCGCCATGCGCGGCCCCTGCTACGTTGCGCGTCGTTTGCTGACGCAATGGCCCGGGAGGCTGTGTGATGGAGAGCGGGACACTGGAGACCATGCGCGAGGTAGGGGTCCTCGTCGTAGGCGCCGGCCTGTCCGGGCTGGCCGCGGCCACCACCCTGCGCCGGGCCGGGTTCCACGACCTCGTCGTGCTGGAGAAGGCGGAACGACTTGGTGGCACCTGGCGGGACAACGCCTACCCCGGGTGCGGTTGCGATGTGCCGTCGTTCCTCTACGAGTACTCCTTCGCGCCGCACGCGTGGACGCGTACGTTCGCCGCTCAGCCGGAAATCCTTCGCTATCTCCAGGACACGGCTGCCGAACACGGCTGCGACGACGTCATTCGCTACGGAGTCGAGGTGCTGGCCTGCGAGTGGGATCAGCCCGGGCGACGCTGGCTCGTGACCACGACAGGGGGTCAGTACACGGCGAGATTCGTGGTCATGGCGACGGGCCCCTGGCACCAGCCCCGGTATCCCGACATCCCCGGCCTGGCGGACTTCCCGGGCCCCGTCTTCCACTCGGCCCGCTGGGACCACGGCGCCGAACTGACGGGCCGCCGCATCGCCGTCGTCGGCAACGCGGCTTCCACTGTGCAGTTCCTCCCCGAACTCCAGCGCCGCGGCGCACACATCGACGTATTCCAGAGCACGGCCCCCTGGGTCCTGCCCAAGCCTGACTATGCGCTGCCCGCGAGGGTCCGCAGCCTGCTGGAACGCCGGCCCACGGCGCGGCGGTTGGTACGGGGAATGCACCACTGGACGCAAGAGGCCATCGGCCTGGCCCTGCGTCACCCCTGGCTGCTGCCTCCGCTGGAGGCCGGAGCGCGCCTGTATCTGCGCCGATGCGTCCGCGACCGTGTCTTACGCGAGGCGCTGACGCCCGGCCACAGGCTGGGAGCCCGCCGGCTCCTCACCTCCGACACCTACTTCCCGGCGGTCTCGGCCCCCAACGTCAGCCTGCACCCCACCCGCGCCGAACACATCGAGGGCAGCACCGTCGTGGGGGCCGACGGGCGACAGGTCGGCGCGGACGTCATCGTCTTGGCCACCGGCTTCCAGATCGGCGAAACACCCCTCGCGCGTCAGGTGTACGGAACTCAGGGCAGGACGCTGGACGAGACGTGGCAGGAGGGCCGGCGCGCCTACCTCGGAACCAGCGTCAGCGGATATCCCAACCTCTTCCTTCTCCTCGGCCCGAACATCCTCAACGGCAACGTCGCCGTCCCCACCGTCCTGGAAGCACAGTTGCGCTACATCACTGATGCCCTGACGCACCTGGGACGCAGCAACCACACCGCCATGGAGGTGCGGCCCGAGGTGGAAGAGGCCTACAACACCGCTCTGCAAGCGGCGTTGAGCACCACCGTCTACAACACGGCGGGACCATCCAGCTATTACTTCAGCCCTACCGGCGTGAATACGTTCTGCTGGCCCTGGTCGACCCGGCGACTGCGACGGCAGTTCCACGCGTTCGATCCCCACCGCTACACGTGGTTCCCACCCCACGGCGCCAAAGTACCGGCGCAAGATCGCACCGGGGAGGCCCGGACGGGCAGCAACGGCGCTCACGACCACGACGAGGCGCCTGGCCCGGGTGCGTCTTCGCGTGCCGACTCCAAGAAGTAACGCGTACACATGCCACGCACCGACGATGGAATCCGGAGGCCGTGATCTTGCTGATGATCCCGCTGATGCTGGCGCTCTTCATGGCCAATCTCGACCAGACGATCGTGGTTACGGCACTGCCGAGCATCGCCGGTGACCTGAGGGCGGACACCGGCGGAAGTTCCTGGATCGCGGTTTCGTACCTCCTCACCAGTTCGGTCACCGCCCTGGTTCTCGGCAAGCTCGGGGACATGTACGGACGCAAGAGGATCTTTCAGTTCTCGATCGTCGTCTTCCTCGTGGGATCCCTGCTCAGCGGGCTGGCGCAGAGCCTCACCGTGCTGGCGTTCTCCCGCGCCCTCCAGGGCATTGGCGGCGGAGGAATCACATCGCTGGTGATGGCCATCACCGGAGACCTCGCACCGCCGCGTCAAAGAGTTAGACACCAGGCCCTCCTGGGCGCGGTCGCCGCAGTGGCGCTCGTGGCCGGCCCGGTGCTCGGCGGAGCCTTCGCCGACGGACTGTCCTGGCGGTGGATCTTCTACGTCAACGTGCCCATCGGCATCGTCGCCCTCCTCGCCGTCGCGGCCCGGCTCCGCCTTCCCCTGCCCGAGCGGAGCGGCAGGGTCGATCTCCTCGGAGCGCTGACGGCCGCCGCGTTCACCACGTCCGTGGTCTTGATCGCCACCTGGGGCGGGCACGCCCATCCATGGGGCTCGCCCCTCATCCTTGCCCTAGCCGCCTTCGCTCTCCTGTGCCTCGCCTGCTACCTGCTCGTCGAGCGCCGGGCCACCACACCGATCACCCCGCTCCACCTGTTCCGCTCGACGAATTTCACCTTGGCGACGGCTCAGTTCCTGCTCACCGGAATGGTCCTGTTCGCAGGCATGCTCTACGTTCCGATGTTCCTGCAGACCGTCCAGCACCGGTCGGCATCCTCCGCCGGCCTCTATCTGATTCCCCTGCTGCTCGGGCTGGTCGTCGCGGCGGTGATCTCCGGAACGCTCATCACCAGAACCGGCCGCTACAAGCTCTACCCCGTCGTGGGAACGGTCCTCGTCGGCCTTTCGATGACCGCCGTCAGCCAGGCCGACCAGAGCACCAGCCCCCGATCTCTGATGATCCCGCTGGCCACCGCGGGCATCGGCCTCGGATTCCTCGTCCAGGTCTGCCTCATCGTCGGCCAGAACGCACTGGACCACGAGAACCTCGGCGTGGCGACCGGAGTACTGAACTTCTTCAGATCTCTGGGGAGCATTTTCGGCGCCGCGCTCTTCGGCGCCATCCTCACCGGGGCACTCGGGTCGTCCCGACCCGGCTTGACGCAGAGCGTCGCCGCCTACCAAGCGGTCTTCTTCTGGACGGTTCCCCTCATGATCGTGGGACTTGGGCTCGCGCTCGCAACCTCCGAAGAGCCGCTGCGCAACGAGGCGGAGCTCGCTTTGGCACAGCGCCGCGGGATCAGCTCCGCGCAGCAGCACTGAATTCCCGTACGGCATGAGGGCTTACGGCTGCTGACCGCCGGCTTTCGGGGCGGATGCGGGGCGTTCGGTCGGCGGCGGTGCCGTCATGTCGAGCAGGAGCATGGCGTCGTGGTCGGAGGTCCCGGGTTCGGCGGTGTAGACGCCGATGCGCTGGCCCGGGGTGCCTTCCACGTGCAGGGACTGGGACGTGAGGGTGAGCGTGCCGACCTGGGGGTGGCGGAACGTCTTGTGTGCGGGCTTGCGTCCGGTCACCTCGTAGCGCTCCCAGAGACCGGCGAAGTCGGGGCTTTTGAGGAGGAGTTCACCGACGAGGTTGGTCAGATCGGGGGCGTCGGGTGCGGTGCCGGCGATGGCGCGCAGGCGGGCGACGCAGGCGGTGATCTGCCGGTCCCAGTCGGCGAAGAGGTCGCGGGCCGCGGGGTGCAGGAAGAAGTAGCGGGCCAGGTTGCGGTGGCTGACGGGCCAGTCGTCCAGGCCCGCGTAGAGGGCGAGGCCGCCGGGGTTCCAGGCGAGCATGTCCATGCTGCGGCTGATGACGTACGCCGGATTCGGGCGCAGCGATTCGAGCAGCAGCTTCAGATGTGGGCGCACGGTACGGCTCGGTGCGGGTGGCGGTTCGCAGACGTAGCGGGCGGCGCGGGCGGCGAGTTCGCGCAGGTGCTGGTGCTCCTGGTCGTCCATGCGCAGGGCGCGGGCGAGTGCGTCGAGGACGGCGGGGCTGGGGCGGGTCTCCTTGCCGCGTTCCAGGCGCACGTAGTAGTCGATGCTGATCCCGGCGAGGGTGGCGATTTCCTCGCGACGCAGCCCCGGGGTGCGGCGGATGCCGGCGCCGACGGTGAGGCCGACGTGTTCGGGGGTGGTCTGGGTGCGGCGGGCGCGCAGGTAGCGGCCCAGCTCTGCGCCCTCGCTGTGCGCGCTCGTCGATGGCATGACTCCAGTCTCACCCGTCCGGCACCCGCTGCGCGGGCGGGAGGGGGGCCCTGTCATGACCCCCGAAGAGCCCGCCCTGCCACACCGGCGCGATCCGGGCGAAGGTGAAGGAGCAAGACCCGACACCCCGGTTTCCACCGCCGGTCACCGCAGGCACGGCCTGCCGGACCGGGCGAGAGTGGGGGTGCCGGGCGACGTCACGAACCGGAGAGGACGAAATGCGCTACATCAAGCTGCGTGACCTGGAGGTCTCTCGGATCGGCCTGGGCGCGATGGGCATGTCCCACGGCTACACCGGCTCCGGCACCGATGACGCGGAGTCGATCAGGACCGTGCACCGGGCGCTGGAACTCGGCGTCACGCTCATCGACACCGCCGAGATCTACGGCCCCTACACCAACGAGGCACTGCTCGGCAGGGCGCTGAAGGGGCGCCGCGACCAGGTGGTGCTGGCCACGAAGTTCGGCCTGGTCTCGCACGGCGGCGACGGCGCAAGCAACCTGGACTCCGGCCCGGCCAACATCCGCACCGCCGTCGAGGGCTCCTTGAAGCGGCTGGGCACCGATCACATCGACCTGTACTACCAGCACCGGGTGGATCCGAACACGCCGATCGAGGAGACCGCCGGCGCCGTCGGCGAACTGATCACCGCCGGCAAGGTGCGCGCCTTCGGGCTCTCAGAGGCCGGCCCGGACACGATCCGCCGCGCCCACGCCGTCCAGCCGGTCACCGCGGTGCAATCGGAGTACTCGCTGTGGACCCGCGGCATCGAGCAGCGCGTCCTGCCCGTCCTGCGGGAGCTGAACATCGGCCTGGTGCCGTTCTCCCCGCTGGGCCGCGGCTTCCTGACGGGCACCGTCCGCTCCACCGACCAGTTCGACGCCTCCGACTTCCGGCGCGACAACCCCCGCTTCACCAGCGAGAACTTCAAGCACAACCTGGCGCTCGCCGACCAGGTCAAGGCTCTGGCCACCGAGGCCGGCGCCACGACCGCACAGGTCGCGCTGGCTTGGCTGCTCGCCCAGGGCGACGACATCGCCCCGATCCCCGGCACCAAGCGCGTCAGCAGGGTGGAGGAGAACACCGCCGCCGACACGGTCTCGCTGACCAGCGAGCAACTGGACAAGCTGAGCAGCCTGCCGCCCGCCGCAGGCGACACCCACACCGAAGCACAGGCGCGGCTGCTCGAACGCTGATCACCCGCACCGCCCCGCACGACCCCCGTTTGGAGCAGTAACCCCTCATGCGTGCAGCAGTGATGTACGGAGCCGGAGATGTCCGGGTCGAAGACCGGCCCGACCCCCAGATCGTCGAGCCGACCGACGCGGTGGTGCGCACGGTGGCCGCGTGCGGGTGCGGCAGCGACTTGTGGCCCTACCGGTCGATGCCCGCCACCGACACCGGCCGCCCCATGGGCCACGAGTTCCTCGGCGTCGTCGAGGAGACGGGCACGGACGTGAGGGGCCTGATGGCGGGTGACCTGGTCGTCGCCCCGTTCACCTACAGCGACGACACCTGCGACTGCTGCGCCAGGGGCCTGCACATCTCGTGCCGAGGCGGGCGGCCGGTACGGCTTCGACGGCGTGGACGGCGGGCAGGGCGAAGCCGTCCGCGTCCCGTATGCCGACGGCACCCTGGTGACGCCGGCCGCGTCTTCGACCAGACGTTCTTCCTGGACGAGACGCCGGACGCCTACCGGGCCATGGCCGATCGCCAGGTCCTCAAGGCGCTCATCGCCCCCTGACCGCCCCCACCTCCACTTTCAGCAAAGGACAATCCCCCATGCAGTACGCGACCTTGAACACCGGCGTCGACATGCCGCTGCTCGGCTTCGGCGTCTACCAGATCCCCGCCGAGGACACCGAGCGCGCCGTGTCCGATGCGCTGGCCGCGGGCTACCGCCTGCTGGATACGGCTGCCGCCTACGGCAACGAAGAGGCCGTAGGCCGCGCCATCAAGTCCAGCGGTATCGCCCGCGAGGACCTGTTCGTCACCACCAAGCTGTGGGTGCAGGACGCTCCCGCCGAGGACAACACCCGCCGCGCGTACGAGACTTCGCTGCACAAGCTGGGCCTGGACCACCTCGACCTGTACCTGATGCACCAGCCCTTCGGCGACGTATACGGCCAATGGCGCGCAATGGAGGCCCTCAACCGCGAGGGGCTGGCCAAGGCGATCGGTGTCGCCAACTTCTACCCCGACAGGCTGCTCGACCTGATCGTCAACAATGACATCGTCCCGGCGGTCAACCAGATCGAGACCCACCCGTTCTTCCAACGCGCCGACTACCAGGCCCTGATGGGCGAGCACGGGGTGCGGATCCAGTCCTGGGGCGGCTTCGCCGAGGGCAGGAACGACCTGTTCACCAACCGGCTCCTGGCCGAGATCGGCAAGGAGTACGGCAAGTCCGTGGCGCAGGTCGTGCTGCGCTGGCTCACCCAGCGCGGCGTCATCGCCATCCCCAAGTCCGTACGCGCCGAACGGATGGCGGAGAACTTCGACGTCTTCGACTTCCGGCTCACCGACGGGCAGATGGCGCAGATCGCCACCCTCGACACCGGCAGTTCGCTGTTCTTCGACCACCGCGACCCCGAGATCGTCGCCAGGCTGGGCGGGCACCGCCTCGACGTGTGACCGCCGCGCCACGACGGGATGCTGAGGGACGGCCTGGGCACTCCTCGGTGGACTCCGCCGTGGGATGGCTGGTCAGGTCGGCTCAGCCGGGTCGTGGGTGATCAGGTCTCCCGGCTGGCACTGAAGGACATCGCAGATCCTCGACAGGGTCGAGAAGCGGATGGCCTTGGCTCGCCCGTTCTTGAGCACGGACAGGTTGACGACGGTGATGCCTACCTGCGCGGACAGTTCGGTGAGCGTCATACCGCGCTCGGAGAGCAGGTGGTCGAGGTGGATCCGGATCCCGTGGGGTTCCTCTTCGGGCATCAGATGGTCCCTTCGAGGTCCTCTCGCATGCGCACGCCCTCGCGCATGATCTTCCCCATGATGACTGCGGCCAGGCCGGCGAGGACGAGCACCTGCGGCCCGGAGACCGTCGGCCCGGAACCCACGATCGGCGCCATGCTCCCGACGAGCCAGGACTGCGACCAGCCGACGACCAGACCCGCCAGCGGCGTGCCGACGGCAACGAACCAGCCGAGCACGGAGAGCCGTCGCGACACCGCTTCGGTGAACGGCCCCTGGAGCAGGACGGCCTTCAGCAGCCGGGAGAAGAGCAGTAGCGCGAGGGAGCCGAACAGCAGCCAGGGGAGTTCGCCCCCGAGGTCGGCCGCGCGTTGAGCCGCGGAGGGACTGTCCTGGCAGAGGCGCGTGGCTGTGCTGGACGCCTGCACGCCCTGGCCGATCGGCAGGCTGTCGGGTGGCAGTGAGCCATTGCGCCAGAATCCCGTCTGCACGCAGACCGCCCCGTCGTCGAGTATGTGCGTGATCGCGGTGCCGATGAAGGTGAGCCCGCAGAGCATCGCCAACGCAAAGGTCACCGGGGCCAGGATCCTTGTGAGCCGTGTGTTCATCGCATGCCCTCCCTATCGACTTTCGATATGCTCAACGCTAGCGGAGCATATCGATATTCGACAAGTTCGGACCGACGGTGAGGCTGACGGCGAGGCCGCTGACGAGGCCGTCGACGAGGCCATCTCGGCCGCTGGCTTCGATGTACGTGGATGAACATTCGGCTGCACACTCCGTCAGCCGATGGCCGAAGTTGCCCCCCTGTGAGATGCGGCTCCCGAGCGGCATGTTTGCATGTGTCCATGATCGTTAACTCGCAGGGAACATCGCCCCGGACGTACGTGGACCGCATCCTGGAGCACTGGCACAAGGACGAGGATGCCGAGGCGCTCGTCCAGGGTGCGCAGCGGCTGAGTCGGGCCGAAGCCCGGCGGCAGCTGTTCCGGCTGGGGCAGGCGCTGCGTCGGCAGGGGCTCGCGCCCGGCGACGGAGTGGGGCTGTTCCTGGCCAATCGTGTGGACTCTGTTCTGGTGCAGCTCGCGGTGCATCTGATCGGTTGTCGTGTGGTGTTCCTGCCGCCGGAGCCGGGGCCGGGTGAGCTTGCCGCGCTGGTCGAGCAGTCGGGTGCGCGTGTCGTGGTCACCGATCCGCTGTTCGCGTCGCGGGCTGCCGATGCGGCCGGCCGCAGTGTCCACGCCCCCGTGCTGGTCAGCCTCGGCCCGTGCGAGCTGGAGTGCCAGGACCTGTTGGCTCTGGCGGCCGAGTGCCCGGCGGTGCGCCCCGCGGATGTGCGGGCCCCGGGGGCGGATGAGCCGGTCACCGTGCTCTACACCGGCGGTACCCTGGGCCGCCCGAAGCTCGCCGCACACAGCCACCGGCTCTACAACATGCTGGTGGCCTCGGTGGAAGACGGCCCACAGGGATCCGGCTCCGCGTTCTTCCCGGCCATGAACCCGGGCACGGACCGGGTGCTCGCCTCCACGCTGCTCACCCACGGCAGCGGCCACCTCACCTCGATCCAGGCCCTGTTGACAGGGTCCGCCCTTGTCGTGCTGCCCGAGTTCGAGGCGGGTGCCGCGCTGGAGGTGCTGCGCGAGGAGCGGATCACCACCACCATGTTCGTACCGCCGATGCTGTACGCGCTCCTCGACCACCCGGAGTGCACGGTGGGTGCCCTGCCCGCGCTGCGGCGGATCGTCGTCGGTGGCGCGGCCTCGTCGCCCAGCCGGCTGCAGCAGGCGGTCAAGGTCTTCGGGCCGGTGGTCAGCCAGGGCTACGGGCAGTCCGAGGGGCTCGGCATCGCCGCGTTCGGTGCGGAGGACCTCGCCTCGCAGGGCGCTGAGCGGCCGGAGCTCTGGCGCAGCTGCGGCCGCGCGATATCCGACACCGAGATCGAGATCCGTGGTGAAGACAGCACGGTGGCGCTGGCCACCCGGCAGGTCGGGGAGGTGTGTGTCCGGGGTGAGACGGTGATGCTGGGCTACTACGAGGACCCGCAGCGCACCGCGGAGGCGCTGCAGGATGGCTGGCTGCGCACGGGCGACATGGGCTATCTCGACGCCGAGGGATACCTCTATCTCGTCGACCGTGCCAAGGACATCATCGTCACCGGCAGCACCAGCGACAACGTCTACTCCCGCGTCCTGGAGGACTTCCTGCTCACCCTCCCC
>NZ_LGDD01000094.1 GCF_001279695.1 Streptomyces sp. WM6378 | reverse complement strand
CGACGAGGTCGGCGCGGCGGTGACCGCCGAACTGGGAGAGCTCTACAAGCCCCGGAAGACCGTGCTGCTGTCCCAGCTGCCGACAACCAAGGTCGGCAAGGTCGACAAAAAGGCGCTGCGCGCCGCGTGGACGAGCTCGGCTTCGCACACGCCGTAGGCGCTGCTGTTGCCGAAGGCGCGGATCGCCTGCTGGGAGGGGACGTTGACGAACGCTTTCCCGGCACCCGGCTGGGGATCGTCGAGGACCTGCTCGCGGAGCCGACCACCGTCGCCTCGCAGGGCCGTGGACTGGCGCGGTGGCTTCCGCCCCGTATCCAGTCCCCGACCCTCCTGAGCAATCTTGGTGAAGTTTGATGCGGATGGTGCTGTGTCCTGCCGGAGGGGGTTGTCATGGCAGGACCGTTGCGGGTGGAGCTCTCGCCGGAACCGGAACCGGAACCGCGGCGCCGGTTGCGGGTTCGGGGTCTCGCGGCTGGCACGTGTAGACCCCGGGAGCGCGCCTGAACTCAGGGGCGGTCCGTCACCGCCACGGAGTTGTCCACCGGCACCACGGGAGCGTCCTTGCCGCTCGCTGGTCTGCTGCTGCGGTTGAAGACGGCGATCGAGACCACGATGACCGCGAACCCGATGATCTCCGACATGGTCGGGCGCTGGCCCAGTACCGGCCAGGCGATCAGCCCCGCGGAGATCGGTACGCCGTAGAAGTACGACGCCACCCGGTCCGCGCTCTCCGAACGCATCAAGACGAAGAGCAAGCTGAGCGCACCGATCGACACGCCGACCGACATCCACAGTTCCGAAAGGAGCAGTTGCGGTGTCCACCGTATGACGCCCCGCTCGAAGATCAGTGCACCGACGAGCATGACAACGGCCGACGAGCCGGACTGGACGAATCCATTGATCAACAGGTGTGCGCCGGGGTTCTTCATTTGGTAGTAGAACTGCCCGGTGGACAAGCCCAGCAGGCCGAGGAAACCAAAGGCGACATTGGTCGGAGTAAGCCCGGATGACGACTCCAGGCCCCGGTACACCGTGATGGCGACACCGGCCAGCCCGCCGATCAGGGCCAGCACTGAAAGAAGCCGGACCTTTCTCGCGGTCACCACGGAGACCATCAGCCACACCAGAATTGGCTGCAGCGCGATGATCAGCGCCGAGACCGCGGGGGTCATTCCGTGGTAGAGCGCGTAGAACACGCCGACGGAGAACACGCCCTGCAGCAGAATGCCGCTGAGGATGAGGTGGACATAACCAGACCTTGGCCAGCTGACCTTGAGGAATATGATGAGGGTAAACAGGATGACCGCGGTCGCGCCGAACCGGATAGCCAGGTAGTAGAAGGGCTCCGCATAGGGCAAGCCATATCGGCCGCCCACAAATCCAGATCCGTAGATGATGACGAATACTAACGCGATGAGCGAAACCCTGAGATTCTTGTTCTCGCCCGTCACTGGTGCATTCCACCCTTGGAGCCGGCAGCGATCATGCTGGCACGCGAGCGAACCTCACCCGACGCCGCCTGGGTTTCGGCAAGGCGGCCGGCCAGCTCGTACTCGTTGACCAGACCGACGATCTCGTTCTTCAGCACCGCGATCGCCTTCGGGTAGTCGGCGCTGTCCACGGCGAGTCGCGCATTGGGCGCGGCCGATTGGGATGACTTCTGCAGCGCACTGATTCCGTACATCCTGGACAGGATGCGGCCCAGGATCACGACCTTGTCCTGGGAGGACGCGTCGGCGATGTAGCTGATATTGATGTCGGTGAGGTGGAGGAACGCGTCTTCCAGATATGCGAACTGGCCGATGAACTCCAGCGGGGATCGGAGCCCGGACCGCTGGAACTGGTGCAGGAACAGATTGGCCAGATGCTGGCACAGCAGGTCGTTCGTTCCGTCGAAAACGGTGTAGACGCGCGCGTCGAGCAGGGCGTACGCGGCGATGTTGTCCGGCGCGCCCGTCCGATATCCGTCGCCGCCGCACAGCTGCTGGTAGTCGATGGCCGATTCCAGCATGCTCTCGGAAGCCAGCACCTTGGTCGCAAGTGAGGCGAACATGCTGTTTTCCATGTCGGCAAGGTAATTCTCCGCCAGCATCAGCTGCCGGTACAGTGCATTGCACACGACGTAGTTCTGCTTGATGCGATTGACTTTGTACCGCACGTAGTCGATGTCGTGCAGCGTGCCGGCACCGATCTTCCTCGTACTGACCTGGCGCAGGGCCTCAGTGTGCAACCGGCGCAGGAATCCGCTGCCCATGGCGGCCTTGCTGAACCGGGACGCACACAGGATCTCGGCGGCGTCGCCCAGGCGTTCCCTGGTCTTGGTCAGCCTGTAGTGGCGAGGCACGCGCAGGTCCAGGGTATTCAGTCCGTATCCGAGGTTCTTCAGCCCCAGGCTGTCGTAGACCTCGGTGGTCACGAATCCGCCGTCTGATCGTTTGTGGGCGAAGTAGGCGAACTCCTTGCGCTCCGGATGCTTGGCGCAGATGATCCACCAGTCCGCCTGCTCGCTGAACGCCTGCCAGTGCTTGGTCCCGGTGATCCGGTACTCGTCACCGTCGTCGTGGTACGTGGTCTCCATGCGCGCGAGGTTCGAACCACTGGTCGGTTCGGTGAAAGCGAGACCGCCGATGACGGGGTTGTTGGCGAAATCGTCGAAGACCTCCTTCTTCAGGAGGTCGTCACCGCTGGCCGAAACGTTGCGGAGGAACAGGACAGTCACGATCATCGTGTACATGCCAAGCGGCAGATTGCGCTCGGACATGATTTCGATGACCTCGCACATCTCCCGGTGGCTCTCCCTGCCGCCGTATTCGCGAGGGATGGCCGGCAGGTAGATGCCTAAGTCGATCAGCTTCCGCAGACCTTCCCGGGACAGCGGCTCCTGCGGAAGTCGTGCACTGTCGAACTCGTCGATACCGCGCCGAAAATTGTCAAGGAATTCTGGCGAGTCAAGGTCAATTAGTGGGTTGGGTGAAACGCTCACGATAGTGGTCCAATCTCGATTGGCGAATTGGTTCCTGCGCTACAGCGCGCTCAATTCGGCTCGCAGATGATCTGGGACGCTGGTGGTGGCTTCCCTTTCGTAGTCGAAGTGGATCATGATGCAAGTTCCGCTGGCGACTTCCGCGCCGTTCTGCGTGGCGAGCTGCTCGATGGTGATCGAGGTGTTGCCGATCTTCGTCACCTTCGTCTCGATGACGACGTCGACGGACGCCAAGATCTGTCGGGTGAAGTCGATCTCGTACCGGCGCAGGATGAGCGCGAGGTCGCGCATGTTCGGTTCTTTGCTGAACAGTCGAAAAATTGGCAACCGGCCATGTTCGAACCAGACCGGCACTGCGGAGTTGGTGACATGGCCGAGTACGTCGACTTCGGAGAAGCGCGGCGAAATCGTCACCTTCATGTTCTGCCCCTCTAGGGTTGGTCGCGATGCTGGAATGGGCTGGGTAGGAATCGTCCGGACACCCAGGCGCCGGCCGCCCCATCCTCCGGGGAAGTCGGTGCTGGGTTGAAAAGGCGGCTCGCCACCCGTGAAGTGTCAGATGAACGCAGTCGATCCCATGGGCATGGAAGCGCTCCATCGGCTTGTGGGTGAATACTTCGGTGGGGGAGCGTGGCGCGGTTTCCGCCCTCTCGAAGAGAGGCATTTCGTCAGCACGTGCATCTTGCATCAAGCTCATGGCCGTTGGAAAGTGGCAGCTGGCTTTGACTTAAAACCTACTGATCTGGGCGCACTCTTGGAAGTATTTTAATTGCATATGGCACCTAAGTCCGACCTCAAATAAACCTCAAATTGGCTTGAATCGCGTCACGCCGTCACGCGGCGGCGAGGCAGCCCGCGCGGTTCACCGGGATGCCGCATGGCAGGTCCACTACTGAGCGGGGAGCGGCCGGCGCAATGACCACCCAACGGCTCGGCTACCTCCTCGCCCACCTCTTCGTGCTCGCCTACTGCGCGATCCTGCTCACCAGCCTGTGCTTCCAGATCTTCAACGGCGACCTGCCCTGCCCGTTGTGCGTCGTGCAGCGCATGGCGATGCTGCTCACGGCGGGCGGCGCCGCGTACGTCATCGTCCGGTCGCGCAGCGGGGCGATCAGCGCCGCGGACCACATGGCGGGGTACGGCCTGGCCTGTGTCGCGGCGTTCGGCGGACTCCTGATGGTGGCCCGCCTGGTGATGGGAGGCTTCCACGTCACGCTCCCCGACGATCCGGTCCGTTACGAGCTGTTCTGACCCGCCCCACGGTGTAACCCTCTCTGCTATCTCCTTGTGGGGGAAGGCCGTTGCCTTTGGGGGAGCGGTGGGCCGGGATGGTGAGGCATGGCGATTCGCCGACCGAAGCTACGCGGGCGCGAACCTGGCGGCCGGGACGTCCAGGCGCGCCCGCGGGACCGGGACGGGCCGGCCGCCGACGCGGATGCGCAGCGGCTGCGGCTCGTGCGCGGTGAGGTGTACGCGGACTGGGAATCGGTCTACCGGGACAACGTGAGCCTGGTGTTCCGGGTGATGTTCTCCAGGGTCGGCAACAGAATGGACGCCGAGGACCTGACCACGGAGGTGTTTCTCGCCGCGCTCGGCCCCCTGCGCACCACGGCCACCGTGCCTGAGGTGCGCGCCTACTTACTGGCCACCGCCCGCACGGTTCTTGCCGCGCACTGGCGGCGCGTGCTGGGGCACGAGGTGACGACGCTGGCAGCGGACCACCTGGACGAGCTCGCGGCACGCGAGCCTTCCGACCAGGTGTCGGACGCGCCGCAGCGGGCCCGGGCGATACTCGATGCTCTTCCGGAGCGGTATCGGCGCATCCTCGAACTCCGCTTCCTGGAAGCACGATCGGTGAAGGAGGCGGCCGCCGAACTCGGAGTGTCAGTGACCAACGCGAAGGTGCTCCAGCACCGGGCACTGCGCCACGCGGCCCGTGGCCCGGCACCGGCCGTGGGGCAGGAGGGCGAGGGCGATGAGCTCTGACGCGTTGTGGCGCTACGTCGAAGCGTTGCTGCGGTCGGGCCGGCCGCGGCCATTCCGGACCCGGCCGCAGGACACCGAGGTGCTGCGCGCGGCCATCACCCTGAGGGCGGCCCGGCCGGGGAGCGACGTACCGCGCGAGGAGTTCGTCAGCGCGCTGCATGCCCGACTTGCCCGAGAGATGGCCGAGGGGGAGCCGGGGGCTCGTCCCGTGTCGGAGCGGCGGCCGGGCAGTACCCGTCGGCGTGTCGTGCAGGGTGGAGCGCTTGTGGCCGCGTCGGCCGTTGGTGTGGTGGTGGGGCGATCGCTCGACGGTGGTGCCACGGGCCCGACGGAGCAAGGTGGTTCGGCGTCCGCGACGCTCCAGCCGAATCGAGGGGAGTGGCGGACGGTCGCCGCCGGCGCCGACCTTCCCAGCGGTGCGGTGCGCGGCTTCGCGACCGGGGCCGTGTCCGGCTTCGTTTCGCGTGACGGCGCCCGGTTGCGAGCCGTCTCCGGGGTGTGCACCCATCAAGGCTGTGCGCTCGTTCTGGACCGAGCGGCCCGGCAGCTCGACTGCCCGTGCCACAACTCCGCCTTTGCGGTCACCGGCGAAGTCCTGCACCACCAACTCCCCATCCACCTCGCGGCGTTGCCACGGATCGCGGTGCGTGAGGCGGATGGACAGGTCCAGGTGTACGTGCCGCCGCCATCAGGTGTAACCCCGCCTCCTATTCAAGGGTGAGGCCCGCACAACGGGGGGCCTGCCGGGTTCGCCGCAGGGGCGGGCCGAACACGGGGGAATCAGATGCGCACACCGAATCCCGTACGCCGGACAAGCCGGCGTGGGCTGGGAGGTGGGAGCGCGTCCGCGCCGGCCGGGCACTCTGCGATGCCCGGCGCCGGCGCACCTGCGGAGAGAGGTTCCCGGCAGACCGGAGCCGGCGGCAAGAGCCCTTTTGCCGCCGGCTCCGTTTCCATCAACCTGTGCACGATCCACCCCTTCATGCACGGCACCGTGACGGTGACAACGTGACCGGGCCGGGGTGCGGGGCCGTGGAAGGCGATCAGTCCTGCGCGCGCTGCGTGACGGGCGCGTCCGTACCGTCGCCCAGGAATTCGTACCAGCGGCGGCGCAGACAGACGTAACGGGTGTCGGCCTCCACCAGCCGCAGGAAGGAGGCCGCCGCGTCCGCCAGACGCTCCTGGAGTCCCGAGTCGGCCAAGTCACCGCTCTCGGTGAAGCCTTCGTGCGCCTTGGCGAGACTGAACATGTCCGGATACACGCGGGTGCCCAGGTGTTCCAACGGGACCCGGAGTGCCCACAGCCCGCGGTTGCCTCCGACCATGGAGGGCGAGGCCGAAACGAGAAGCGCGTGCTTGTCCTTGAACGGCTGAGGCTTGACGCGCGACACCCAGTCGACGGCGTTCTTCAGCACTCCAGGCACCGATGCGTTGTACTCGGGAGCGGAGATCACGAACGCGTCGCATACCTTCAGGCGCTCGTGCAGGGCCAGCGCGCCGGGCGGCAGTCCCTCGGCCGATTCGACGTCCCCGTCGTAGACCGGCATGGAGAACTCCCGCATATGGGCCAGGTCGACTGTCGCGCCTGCGCGTTCCACCAGCCTGGCGACCAGCGAGGCAAGACGGCCGTTCAGGGAATCGGCACGCATCGACGCCCCGAAGACGAGCACTCTCACAAGATCGTGGCCTGCCCCGTGCGCGGTGTCTGTGGTCATGGGATCGGACCTCCACGTGTCGAAAGGGGACGACGGTGGCATGCGAGGGCCGCCCTGCCCATGGTGGCTCGTCCCCGTACCACCGGCGACTCGGCGAGGGCATGCTGCTCCGGTGGCGCGACGGGCGCAAGGCCCGAGTATGGGAGGGAACGGCCCCCCCCCGAGCGGTGGGACCCGTCGCGAGGAGGCGCCATCCCATGAACGTGTTTCCGGCCGAGGACATGGAGATGACCCGGCTGCTCGTCGTTTCCGACGTCGCGGCCTCGCGACGGTGGTACGAGCAGGTGCTGGGGGCGCGCGTCGACCGCGAGTACGAGTCCGCGTGCGTGCTCAGCATGCTGGGAGCGTGGATGCTCCTGGTCGAGGGTGGCGGCCCGACCGAGGACAAGCCCACCGTGACCATGGCGCCGCCCGCGGACGCCGACCAGGTCAGCGCTGAACTGATCTTTCGGGTACGTGACTGCCGTGGCGCGTACGAAACCCTGCGGACGCGGGGGGCGGATTTCCTGACTCCGCCGGTGGATCGGGGTTACGAGATCCGGGCGTTCTTCCGAGACCCCGACGGGCACCTCTTCGAGATCAGTGAACTGGTCGCCTGATCACATCGGCAGGCGGGGCTCACGGTGCCCGCCGCCGACGCCTCCTGGTCAATGACCGGCGTTGCCCTGCCAGGCCCGGCTGGATCAGCGGGTGGGTGGGACGAACTCGGGCTGGTCGAGCAGGCGCAGCCAGCTTCCGTCGGGCTGGCGCCGGACGACCTGCGCCCGGGCTCCGGTCCCGTCCTTCGGCGGGGTCGAGGTGAGGGCGATGTCTCCGCTGATCAGCGTCGGCAGCGGCTGTTCCGGCTCGAAGCGGGGACGGTTGGCCAGCACCTTCTCCCACAGCGCACGGATCGCCTCCCGGCCCACGGTCTCGCTGCCGGGCGGGTAGGCCATCACCGCGTTCTCTTCGTAGAGCGCGGCGACCCCGGCCGCATCACCGGCGTTGGACCGCTCGACGAACAAGCGCGTGATGTCTTCGGGGCGCATGGCCTTCTCGTATTCCGACATGGTTCCTTGCCTCTTCTCCTGCATCGGGCTGCTGTGACTCCCAGCCTGGTCGCCGGCTCATCAGAAGTCCAACAGATGGTTCTTCTGAAAAGTAGAATCACCATTCATGGATCTGAGGCAGTTGGAATACTTCGTTGCGGTCGCCGAAGAGCAGAACTTCACGCGGGCGGCCGAGCGGGTGCACATCAGCCAGTCCGGCGTCAGCGCCCAGATCCGACAGCTGGAACGTGAACTCGGCGCCGAGCTCTTCGACCGGTCCGGGCGCACCGTCACCCTCACTGTCGCGGGAAAGGCCGCGCTCGAACACGCCCGCGCGGCGCTCGCCGCAGCCGGCGCGGTCGGCCAGGCGGTGGACGAGGTCACCGATCTGATCCGGGGTCGGCTCACGGTCGGGATGGTCATCGGCTGCACTCTCACGCCGCTCTTCGACGCTCTCTCCGCGTTCCACCAGGCGCATCCCCGTGTAGAGATCTCCCTGCTGGAGGACGGCTCCGACCGGCTCGTCGAGGGGGTGCGCGCCGGCACCATCGATGTGGCTCTCATCGGGACCGCGACCGCCACCCCCGACGGGCTGGACGCGCTGACAATCATCAGCGAGCGGCTCGTCGTAGCGGTTCCGGCCGGGCACCCCTTGGCCGAACAGCGGCGGGTCACGCTGCGCGACCTGGTCGCCCACCCGATCGTGTGCATGCCACCAGGCACCGGCCTGCGTACGGTGTTCGACCGTGCCTGCGCCGCGCAGAACCTCCACCCCGCGATCGCGCTGCAGGCCAGCGCCGCGGACGCCATCGCCGACCTCGCCGCCCGCGGGCTCGGCGTCGCCGTCCTCAGCAACTCGATGGCCGCGAGCCACCGCGACCGCCTCACCGCACGCACCATCGATGACGTAGAAACACCGGCGTTGCTCGCCCTGATCTGGAAGGGCACGCACGGCCCAGCGGTACGTGAGCTACTCGTGCACGGCCGACGAGCGTTCGCCGGGCCCGACGCCATGTAGCACGGGGAGGGGGCCGCTCGCACGCGTTACGACTTCAGGGTGGTTCCGGAACAAGGTCGGCGGATTCCGGCGCGCCATCGGGCGGTTTGGGGATCTTTAATATTAATTTTCGTGACCGTAAGGAATCGATCTGCCACGGATCGTATCCACGTCACTCCATTGGAGATCGCAAGGCGGCCGTCCTGGTCGCTGCCCTGGGCAGCTTCGCAATGCTGGCCGCGGGCACGGCGCAGGCGCACGACGGCGGGAAGGGCGGCGACCAGTTCGCTATCGGGCAGAGCAGCAACTGTAAGTCGCACGACCTGAACGTCGACGTCCTCGGCCAGGTCGGCATCCTCAACGGTCTGCTGGGCAACGCGCTCAACGGCGAGGGCAACCCGGGTGCGCAGAACACCCACATGGGTTCGAGCATGGGCTGCAACAACAGCGCCCTCTGACCCGGGGTTGCTGCGAAGTCCTGTGGCTGCCGCATCGCACCTGGCCAGGGAGTTGAGTCTCTGGCCTCGGGCGAGCACCTACGACGGCCCATCGGTGCATGATGAGCGTCGCGGCCATGGCTGCCCACAGGAAACATCCGCTGGAGTTGCGTGATCGTGCGGTGCGGACGGAAGTCCGCACCGCCGATCCGAAGCAACACCGGAAGGGTCCAGGCCCCGGAGTTCTCCTCGCGGCGGCCCGACCCGGACCGCCCGCCCGTCCACGGTTGACGATGCCGCACCTGACGGCCACCCGTGACCGTGCACCCCACGCCGACCAATGGTTGAGTGGATGTGAGGTCACATCCACAGTCAGACCATGGGCCGGCCTTCTCTGCGTACGCCGCTCCGGGACCCGCCCAGTCAGTCCACGGAGGCTGCTCATGCCCAAAGTCAGTGGTCCGTACGCGCCCGGTACCCCTTGCTGGGTCGATTTGATGGTTCCCGATCAGCAGGCGGCTCTCGACTTCTACCGGGATCTGTTCGGCTGGCAGGGAGAGGTGGGGCCGCCCGAAACCGGCGGCTACGCGCTCTGTTCGTTGAACGGCCAACCGGTCGCCGGGATCATGGCCGCGATGAATCCGGACGGCAGCACGCCCGACCCGATGCCCCCGACGGTGTGGACGACCTACCTCGCCACCGCCGACCTCGACGCCACGGAGAAGAAGAGCGCGAGCAACGGCGGCCAGGTGATGGTGCCGGGCATGGACGTCATGACGCTCGGCCGGATGGCTGTCGCGAGCGACCCGACGGGCGCCGTCTTCGGCCTCTGGCAGGCCAAGGACTTCCCCGGTGCGGGCATCGTCAACGAGCCCGGCGCCATCATCTGGAACGAGCTCAACACCAGCGACACGGACGCCGCCTCGTCCTACTACTCCAAGACGCTGGGCATCACAGCCGCCGCGATGGAGGAAGCGGACGGCTACTTCGCGCTCAACGTGGACGGCCGGACCGTCGGCGGCATGCAGGCACTCTCCGGCATCGACGGCCTGCCGCCGGGCACGCCCTCGCACTGGCTGACGTACTTCGCGGTCGACGACACCGACAGCACAGTCGATGCGCTGATCAGGGCGGGTGGCACCGTCCTCAAGCCGCCGTTCGACATGATGGCTGGCCGCATGGCCGTCGTGCAGGACCCGCAGGGCGGGGTGTTCGCGATCATCAAGGCGACAGGGCCCGAAGCCGCCTGATCAGGACGCGGTCCCACGGACCCGTCGCACGGACCTGCCGGGCGGACCGAACCGGACCAGGACGGTCCGGTTCGGTCCGCAACGGCAGGAGCATACGAGGCCGGGCCGGTGGGGAACGGCCTCACCGCCTGGACCTCGCCACCGCCGTGAACGTGAACGTGAGCGTTTGCTCGGCGGCGGTCCGTGCGGCGCCGACCTTGCTGCCGGTGATGTCGGTCCACGCCCGGGCCGGGGCCAAGTGGGTGTTCAGCCCGAACGGTGACGGCTCCTACCGCATCGCCAACGCGTCCACCGGGCCGGGACACCGCCCTTCGGGATCACCCGCGAGTTGTAGTAGACGTAGAAGTAGCCGGAGGCGGTGTCCACGAACAGGCGCGGGTCGCCGTTGCCGTAGTCGTACGTCTCGTGCGCGAACGCCGTCGTGTCGCCGCGCTTCGTGCTGTACGGCGAGGTCAGGACGTGGCTCTGGATGTCCCAGGTGTGGCCCTGGTCCTTGGAGACCGCGTAGTCGATCGCGTCGTAGTGCAGGCCGTCGCCGAACGGGCTCGGGGTGAACTCGTTGTGCACCAGGCCGTACCAGTCGCCGGTGTCCGGATCCACCAGACGCCGATCAGGTCACAGTAGTTGGGCTGCGCGTAGCTGGAGCCCGCGGGCGCCCCGGCACCCTGGTCCACCTCGACGGTCATGCCGTCTGCGGGGTCGGCGTGGAGATCAGTACCAGTTACGTCCAGGTCCTGGCGCTCGCCCTGGACGGCGAACCGCTCCACGAGCGCCGGGTCACCGTCCCGGTCGGCGCGGCCGGCCCCGAGGCCGTGCTCGACCTGACCGCCCGCGAGATCGACGCCTGCCGAACCGCCGTTCAACAGAGCGGAGTTCGCCCAGTGGGGATCACGGTCGCCGTACCGGGCGTCGTCGACGCGGCGACCGGCACCACCCGGTACGCCCCGGCCATCGGCTGGTGCGACGTCGCCGTCACCGACGGACTGCGGGCCCGGCTCGCCGCGCCCCCCACCGCGCCTGGCCCTGGACAGCGACGCCAAGCTCGCCGCGCTCGCCGAGTACGCACTGGCGCGCGGCACGGACGTGCACGACATGGTGTGCGTCACGGGAGAGCGCGGCATCGGCGCGGGCGTCATCAGCGCCGGCCGACTGCTGCGCGGGGCCGCCGGGTTCGCCGGCGAGGTCGGCCGCATGCCGCTCGACCCGGAGCGCCGACCCTGTGCCTGCGGACGGCGCGGCTGCTGGGAGACGATGGTCGGGCTCGACGCCATCCTGCGGCTCGCCGCCGACGAGGGCGACGCGCTGCACGACCCGGCCGTGGAACTCAAGGACCGCTTCGCCCTGCTGCGCACCCGCGCTCACGACGGCGACCCGCGCACCCGCGCCGCGATGGCCCGGGTCGCGGACGATCTGGGTCTGGGCGTAGCGCTGCTGGCCGACGTGCTCAACCCCCGCGTAGTGGTCCTCGGTGGCTACTTCACGCACATCGGAGACCTCATGATCGAGCGGGTCCGCGAGGTGGTGCACGAGCGGGTCATGGCCCCGAACGCGGGCGGCTGCGAAGTCCGGCTCTCCACGCTGGGGTTCGCGGCGGCGGCCCGTGGCGGCGCGCATCTCGCGCTGGGCGCGGTGTTCGACGACCCGGCGACGATTTGAACGATGCGACGCGCCTTGGCGCCGACTTGAGCGTGCGGTATCCAAGGGCCCGTCAAACCATCAGAATCCAACACGCTCAACAGTGATGTGACATATCACAGTGCCATTGCACAGAGATGTCAAGAGGGTCGGCGATCCGATTTTTCCTTGGGTTTTCGGCGTTGAGCGTGAGGAGCTGATCCTGCGCGAAGCCTTGAGGACTGCTTTTCTGACTGGCTATCATGCGTTGCTTTCTGTTTGAAGATTCCCTCAATCGTCGACCTCTGGGGATGGATTCAACAGAACCAAACGCACCCCCTCGTTCCTTCAGTCGCGCACTTGGAGTGCCTTCATGCGTTTAGCGATGCCCCGCTCCCGCTTCCGGCTCCGATCCCGCTCCGGCTTCCGGCCCCGCACCACGCTTCGTGCCCTCACGGCGCTGTCGCTGGCGGCATCAGGCCTCACGGCCGCGGTCGCCATGTCGTCCCCGGCGGCCGCTCTGGACAACGGAGTTGCCTCCACCCCTCCGATGGGATGGAACTCCTGGAACACCCTGGGCACCGCGGTGACCCAGGACCAAGTCGTCCAGACCATCGACTTCATGGCCTCGAAGGGCCTGGTCGCGGCGGGCTACGACACCGTCACCATCGACGACGGCTGGTCGCTCAACCATCGCGACGGCCAGAGCGCCGACCTGGTCAAGAACTCCTATGGCGCCATGCAGCTCTACGACGCCAACCGCAACCCCACGAGCGGGACCGACGGGACCGGATTCGACCTGACCACGGGCCACTTGATCCCGGATCCGAACCACTTCCCCTCCCGGACCGTCAACGGCAGGACCCTCAACGGCATCGAGTACCTGAGCTGGTACGCCCACGGCAAGGGCATGAAGTTCGGCCTGTACGCCACGGATACCTACACCACGTGCCAGGGGCACCCGGGAAGCCTCGGGCACGAGTCGGCCGACGCCGCCGACTTCGTCGCGTGGGGCGTGGACTTCGTGAAGTACGACGACTGTCCGTACGGCCCGCAGATCGTCGGCCCGGACGGCTACAACTACTACACCCAGGGCGAGGGCAGGGAACTGACGCGGTCCATCTACGCCCGGGTCCAGGACTTCCAGCGGGCGCTCGACGCCGCGTCCGCCGCCCGGGGGCGCCCTCGTGTGGTGCTCAGCGTGTCGGCGCAGCCCGTGCACACCGGTGTGCCGTACCTGCTGGCACCGGACGACCCGGCCCGTACCGACCCGGTGGTCGTCGCGGCGGGCACACCCGCGCGCCAGGCCCCGGGGTACGCCCCGACCGGCGTGTGGTGCGGGCAGGTGGCGAACCTGTGCAGGATCGGCGGC
The DNA here is from genome assembly GCF_001279695.1 of Streptomyces sp. WM6378. GTDB lineage: Bacteria > Actinomycetota > Actinomycetes > Streptomycetales > Streptomycetaceae > Streptomyces. The sequence goes on along the minus strand of NZ_LGDD01000094.1, from coordinate 108,299 downwards.
GACCGCGGCCCCGACCTGGAAGGCGTCCTGTACAACGGTCAGTTGGGGACCGCCCTGCGCTACCCGGGCAACGTCAGGCCCGGAAGCTGGAACGACATGGACATGATGTTCGCCGGCTGGCAGAGTCCCTACGGCCTGTACGGCGTCACCGACACCTGCCTCTGCCACAAGCCCATGTCCGACACCGAGTCGCGCAGCGAGCTGTCCATTTTGTCGATGATGGCCTCCCCGCTGATCTCCGGCGCGGACCTGCGCACCTCGGCCGACTCCCAGCACACGAGCGACGGCGTCACGTGGTCCACCGGCATCAGCGACTCGGCGTTGGCGATCTACAAGAACGCCGACGTCGTCGCCGTGGACCAGGACGGTGCCAAGCCCGCCACCCTGGTCGGTGATCCGCCGGGCAGCAGCACCGCACCGCTCGTCCTCAAGCGGCCCCTGGCCAACGGTGACACGGCCGTGCTGCTGGTCAACCAGGATCCGTCCAGCACGCAGACCATTTCGACCAGCCTGAGCGCACTCGGCCTCACCGGCCCCGGCTACTCCTCCAAAGAGCTGTGGACCGGCGCCACCGGCAACGTCACGGGGACGATCAGTGCTCCGGTCGCCCCGCACGGCGTTGCCCTGTACCGGCTCAGGCCGCTGCCGACCACCGGCCCGGCGGCAGTGATCGGGGACGGCCGGTATCACGCCATCAGCGCCGGCGGAACCGGCGGTCAGGTCCTGGAGGTCCAGGGCACCTGCAGCGCGCCGGACGGGGCGTCCGGCGACATCAACACCTGGTGGAATTCCCACACTTCGGAGCAGTGGCGGTTCGACCCCAACCCCGACGGCACAGTACACATCACCGACAACTGCGCCACCGGTGCGCAGGTCCACGGCACGCTCACCGGTCCGGCCTCGGCCGGCGGACGAGCCTGGGTGCTGAACGGCTACGACCCGAACAGCCCGTACCAGAAATGGCGAGTGATCCAGAACGCCGCCACCGGCCAACTGACCATCACCAGCGTGGCGACCGGCCTGGCATTGGACGCCCCGCAGCCCGCGCCCACCTCTTCCGTCGTCCTCGGTCAACCCGACGCGGCAGCGCCGGGCCAGAGCTGGACCCTGATGGTCGCTCCGGCCTTGGGCGGCCCCAGGTCTTGACCTACCTCGTCCTCGATGCCGACCGGGCGCCCGGCCACCGACGGCGCGGAAACGATTGCAATATGACGGCACGTCAGATATGACGGAACGTCAGGGAAGGTGAGGAGTCGATGGGGAAGCCGGGACGACCGGGGGCGGCGGGGCGCAAGGCACCCTGGCAGCCGCTCCTCGCGATCGGTAAGGTCGGCCCCCGCGCGACCCCGCGCCACCATGACTTCCGGCAGCGGTACGAGTTCCGGCACCAGCGCACGTCCCCGTATCAGCGCACCTCCCTGTATCGGCAGCGCAAGTCCCCGTATCAGCGCACCTCCAGGCAGTGGCACGAGCTCCACCCGCGGTCCGGCGCCGTCGGACGGTCCGCCCCCGGTCGTCCGGCGGGCCCGCCGCTCCCCGATGCCCCGGGGCTCACCGCTGCCGCCAACCCCCCTCGCGGCTTCATCGGTCTGATTCGGAGTGTTCATGACGCCCGTAGCGCCGAACCCTGAACTTGTCATCGGATTGAGCCCGTTAGGCCTGCCCGACCCGCGTTCGGTCGCCGCGGTCCACCGGGCCGGCGGACTCGGCGTACTGGATCTCGGGGCGGGCGACCGCCGTGCGAGAGAGGCGCTGGCGCGGGTACGGCGCTGGACGGCGGGCGCGTTCGCCGTCCGCGTCGGGCCGTCCTGCGCACTGACGCCCGAGGAGGTCGCGGAGGGGTGCGGCGGCACCCTCCCGCCCGTGGTGCTGCTCGCCGCCGACACCGACTGGAAGGTCCGCCAACTGGCCGATGAATGCCGGGTGTTGGTGGAGGTCGGAGGCCGTGAGGAGGCGCGCCGGGCGGCGGCTGACGGCGCGCACGGGCTCGTGGCGCGCGGCAGCGAGTGCGGGGGTCGCGGCGGCGATCTGGGCACGTTCGTCCTCCTCCAGGCGCTGCTGGCCGACCCGGCGTACGGCCTGCCCGTGTGGGCCTGCGGGGGCATCGGCCCGCGCACGGCGGCGGCGGCCGTGGTCGGCGGCGCGGCCGGGGTCGTCCTCGACACCCAGCTCGCCCTGCTCGCGGAGTCCGGGATCGCGGACGAGGCGGCGGCCGCGCTGCGCACGATGGACGGGTCCGAGACGAGTGTCGTCGACGGAGTCCGGGCGCTGCGGAACGCCCGCATGGGACTCCAACTCCCCGTAGGCCAGGACGGGTTCCTCGCCGCCCGGTTCGCCGAGCGGTGGGGCACCGTGGCCGGTGCCGTGCGCGGGGTGCGGGAGGCGATTATCGCCGCCGTGGGCGACCCGGCCGTGGCACGGACCCTGGCGGCGGGCTCCGCGATGGCGGACGCCCTGGGCACCCGCCTGCCCCTCGTGCAGGGCCCGATGACCCGGGTCAGCGACCGGGCGGGCTTCGCGGCGGCCGTGGCGCGCGAAGGGGCGCTGCCGATGCTGGCGCTCGCCCTGTCCGACGGTGAGCGGAGCCGCGCCCTGCTCGAAGAGACCCGCGACGAACTGGGCGATCGGCCCTGGGGCGTGGGCATCCTCGGCTTCACGGACAGCAGGATCAGGGCCGAACAACTGGCGGCCGTACGGGCGGTCCGGCCCACGCACGCGATCATCGCCGGGGGTCGCCCCTCCCAGGCGGCCGACCTGGAGGCGGCCGGCATCAAGACGTTCCTGCACGTGCCGTCGGTCACGCTGCTCAAACAGTTCATTGACATGGGCATGCGCAAATTTGTCTTCGAAGGCGCCGAATGCGGCGGACATGTCGGACCGCGCAACAGCTTTCCGCTGTGGGAGGCGCAGTTGGCGGTGGTCGAGGAGTACGTGGCTCGCGCACCCGGCACCGCGGGCGACTTCCAGGTGCTGCTGGCGGGCGGCATCCACGACGAGCGCTCCTCGGCCATGGCCGCCGTGCTCACCGCGCCGCTCGCCGCACGCGGCGTCGCGGTCGGCGTCCTGATGGGCACCGCCTACCTCTTCACGGCCGAGGCGGTCGAGTGCGGCGCGATCCAGCCGGTCTTCCAGCGCCAGGTGATCGCGGCCGGGGCCACCGCGCTCCTGGAGAGCGCCCCGGGCCACGCCACTCGCTGCGTCGCAAGCCCGTACACGGCCGACTATGCCGCCGCCCGCGCGCGTCTGGACGCCGACGGCACCCCCGACCGCCGGGCCTGGGAGGAACTGGAGCGACTGAACATAGGGCGGTTGCGGATCGCCAGCAAAGGGGTGGAGCGGGAGGGCGACGAGCTGCGAGCCGTCTCCGAGCAACGCCAGCTCGACGCCGGGATGTTCATGGCCGGGGAGGTGGCCGTGCTGCGCTCGGCGGCCACGACCGTCGGCGCACTGCACGACGCGGTGAGCCGGGGCGCCGCCGCCTTCGCCGAGCGGCGGGCGGCCGAGCTGGCCGAGGCACTGGGCGCCGTCGAGGACGCCGTCGAGGAGCCTGCCGCGCAGCCGCTCGACATCGCCGTCGTCGGCATGGCCTGCATGTTTCCCCAGGCCCCCGACCTGGCGACGTACTGGGCGAACGTCGTCGGCGGCGTCGACGCGGTCACCGAAGTCCCCGCCGACCGCTGGGACCCGGAGGTCTACCACGACGCCACGGGTGAGCGCGCCGGCACGACCGCGTCGCGGTGGGGAGGCTTTCTGCCGCCGATCCCCTTCGACCCGTTCGCGTACGGCATCCCGCCCGCCTCGCTCGGCAGCATCGAACCCGTACAACTCCTCGCCCTCGAAGCGGCCCGGCGCGCCCTGGAGGACGCCGGGTACGGCGAGCGGCCCTTCGACCGCTCCCGTACGTCCGTGGTCTTCGGCGCGGAGTCCGGCAGCGACCTTTCCGGCGCGACCACCCTGCGCACGGTCCTGCCCGCCTACCTGGGGGAGATACCGCCCGCCGTCGAGGAGCAACTGCCCAAGCTCACCGAGGACTCCTTCCCCGGCATGCTCGCCAATGTGATCGCGGGCCGGATCGCCAACCGCCTCGACCTCGGCGGCGCCAACTACACCGTCGACGCGGCCTGCGCCTCCTCGCTCGCCGCGCTGGACGTGGCCTGCAAGGAACTCGTCTCCGGCAGCAGCGAATTGGTGCTGTGCGGCGGCGCCGACCTGCACAACGGGATCAACGACTACCTGCTCTTCTCCTCCGTCCGCGCGCTGTCCCCGACCGGCCGCTCCCGTACGTTCGACGCCTCCGCCGACGGCACCGTGCTCGGCGAGGGCGTGGCCTGCGTCGCGCTGAAGCGCCTGGCCGACGCCGAGCGGGACGGCGACCGGGTGTACGCCGTGGTCAAGGGCATCGGCAGCGCTAGCGACGGCCGCTCCCTCGGGCTCACAGCGCCCCGGCCCGAGGGCCAGCGGGCCGCGCTGGAACGGGCCTACCGGGCGGCCGGGGTGTCGCCCGCCCGGGTCGGCCTGGTCGAGGCGCACGGCACCGGGACCGTGGTCGGCGACCGCACCGAACTGGCCACGCTGACAGCCGTGTTCACCGAGTCGGGCGCGGCGCCGGGCGGCTGCGCCCTCGGCTCCGTCAAGTCCCAGCTGGGCCACACCAAGTGCGCGGCGGGCCTGGCGGGCCTGATCAAGGCGGCGATGGCCCTGCACACCGGGATCACGCCGCCCACGCTCCACCTCAAGGAGCCGAACGCCGCCTGGGACCCCGCCACCAGTCCCTTCGCCTTCCACGCCGAGGCCCGGCCGTGGGCGGCCCCGGTGGCCGAACGGATCGCCGGGGTCAGCGCGTTCGGCTTCGGCGGCACCAACTTCCACGCGGTGCTCACCGCCCACGACGCGGGCGCGCCACCGGTCCAGGGGTACGAGGCGTGGTCGGCCGAGCTGTTCCTGTTCCGGGGCGCGGATGCCGCGGCGGCCGGGCGGGAGGCGCAGTGGCTGCTTGGCGAGCTGGACGGCCCGGGCGCGGGCCTGCGGCTGAGGGACGCGGCGCTGGTGGCGGCCCGGCGCGCCGCGACCCGGCCGGGCCCGGTGCGGATCGCGGTCGTCGCGCAGAGCGTGGGCGAACTGCGCGGCCTGCTGCGGAAGGCGCCGGACGGGGAGCGGGGACGGGGGGTGTACGCGGCGGAGGAGCCCGCGACGGACGGGGCCGAGTCGGGCAGCCGCGCCGGAGGGCCGGGGGCGGACGGGCTCGATACGGACGGGCCCGATCCCGGCGGCCTCGGAACCGACCCCAAGGTCGCCCTCCTCTTCCCCGGTCAGGGCAGCCAGCGCCCCGGCATGCTCGCCGAGCTCCTCGTCGCGTTCCCGGAGGCCGCGCACCTGGTGCGGCAGGGCGGGGCGTACGCCCCCGTGCTCTATCCGCCCGAAGCCTTCGACTCGGGTGTGGCCGAACGCCGGCAGGAGGCGCTGAAGGACACGCGCATGGCGCAACCAGCCCTCGGAATAGTCGGCCTGACGACCTCTCAGATACTGGAGTGGGCAGGCGTACGCCCCGACATGGCGGGCGGGCACTCCTACGGGGAGCTGGTGGCCCTGGCGGCCGCCGGAGCCCTGACCCCGGACGCGCTGCTCGACCTGAGCGCCCACCGGGCCGAGTCGATCCTGGATTCGCTCGGCGACGACCCCGGCGCGATGGCCGCGGTCACGGCCGACCCGGCCGACGTGGAGCGCGTCCTCGCCGGGGCCGGTCTCGGCGGCCGGGTCGTGGCCGCCAACCGCAACGGCCCCCGGCAGACCATCGTCTCCGGCCCCACCGTCCTGGTCGACGAGGCGATGGAGCACCTCCGGGGCGCGGGACACGGCGTGCGGCGCATCCCGGTCGCCTGCGCCTTCCACAGCCCGCTGGTCGCGGGCGCGGGCGAGCGGTTCGCCCCGGTCCTGGCCCGGCACACGGTCAGGGCGCCGGAGTTCCCCGTCTGGGCCAACCGGACGGCCGCCGTCTATCCGGCCCGGCCCGATGGCGTACGAGCCGAACTGGCCGCGCAGATCGGGTCCCCGGTGCGCTTCGCCGAACAGGTCGAGGCGATGTACGCGGCCGGGGCGCGGATCTTCGTCGAGGCGGGCCCTGGCACGGTGCTGACCGGCCTCGTCGGCCAGATCCTGGGCGACCGGCCACACCTGGCGGTTGCCTGCGAGCCGCGCCCCGGCGCCGGGCTGCGCGGCCTCCTTGAGTCTCTGGCGCGGCTCGCGGTCGCGGGCGTGCCGGTACGCGCCGAACGGCTCCTCCAGGGCCGGGGCGCGGTGCCGGCGCGGCCGGAGCCGAGCGGCTGGACCGTGGACGGCCAACTCGTCCGCACCCGCTCCGGCGAACTGCTCCCCGGAGCACTGAAACCGGCCCGACGGGTCAGTCTGGAGACGAGCACGGTGACGCGCGACAGCGACCCCCGGCACGACGAGCGAGAACTCATCGCGGACTACCTGCGCACGACACGCGAGCTCGTGGCGGCCCAACGGGACGTTCTGCTCACGCACTTGGGAGCCATGGGCGCCGCCGCCTCCCCGCCGCCGGTGCCTCCTCTCCCCGCCCGCACGGAAGCAGCTCCCCAACCGGCCGTGGCCGAGGAGGCTCCGGTCGCCGAGGCCCCACGTCCGGTCGTGGTCGACATCGAGCAGGCCGTGCTCACCGTCATCAGCGAACGGACCGGCTATCCGGCCGACATGATCGAACCCGATCTGGACCTCGAAGCGGACCTGAGCATCGACTCCATCAAGCGCACCGAGATCATCGGCGAGCTTGCCCGCCACCTCGCGGGGACCCGCACCTTCGACGACGCCGAGATGGAGGAGCTGTCCCGGGCCCGGACGGTCGCCGCGATCACCGAGTGGATCACCGGGCACGAGACCCCGGCCGACGCCGCGCCCGCGATCACCGAACCCGAACCCGAACCCGTCCGTGGCGTCGCCCCGCGCCGCTTCCTCCTTGAGGAGACGCCCCTCGACGTGCCCGCCGCACCGCCGGACCCCGACCTCCACGGCAGGCGCTTCGCCCTGCTCGGAGGCGGCGCGACCGCCGAGGAGCTGGCGGCCCGGCTGGTCGACAGGGGAGCGGACGTCCTCGCGTACGACACCGATCGGAGGCTCGACCCGACCGACGGCCCCCTCGACGGGGTCTTCCACCTGGGAGCCGTGCTCCCCGAAGCCCCGTCCGACGGCGGCGGGGCGCTGCTCCCCGGGGCCTTCGAGGTCTTCCGGGCCGCCCTGCGCCTCGCACCTCGTTGGCTGATCTGCGGCAGGACCGTGTCCGGCGCCGGAGAGGACGCGGGGGCGGGGCTGCACGGGCTGTTCCGGACCATCGGGCGGGAGTACGGCGACCTCGCCGCCCGCGTCGTCGACCTCGACCCGGCGGCCACCGCCGCACGGCGGGCCGACTTCTTGCTGGCCGAGCTGTACGCCGAGGACCACGCCCCCGTCGTCGTGCGCACCGAAGCCGGGCGCTACGGGTACGCGCTCGTGGAGCGCGGCCTCGGCGGCCTGGCGCGTACCGGCGCGGGGCCCGCCGGGGACGGGGCCGCCGAAGCGGCGGCGATCGGGCTCGACCGGGACTGTGTCGTCGCGCTCGCCGGAGGCGCACGGGGGATCACCGCGGACTTCGCCATGGCGCTGGCGGCGGCCTCCCACTGCCGGATCGAGCTCCTCGGCAGGACCCCGCTGCCCGCCGGGCCCGAGGAACCGGAGCTCACGGGGGCCGCCGACGCGCCCGCGCTGCGGGCGCTGTTCGCCGCCCGGGGCGAGCTGGCTCCCGCCGCGATCGAGCGAGAGGTCGCCAACGTCCTCGCGGGCCGTGAAGTCGCCCACACCCTCGACCGGTTGGGGCGGCTCGGCAGCCCCGCCGCGTACCGCGTCGCCGACATGTGTGACGGCGCGGCCGTGGCCCAGGCCGTCAAGGAGATCCAGGCGGAGCACGGGCGCATCGACGTGGTGGTGTACGCGGCGGGCGTGATCGAGGACCGGCTCATCGAGGAGAAGGACCCCGAGTCGTTCCGGCGGGTGTACGCGACGAAGGTGGACGGCGCCCGCGCCCTGCTCGACGCCGCGTCCCAGCTGCCCCAGGGCCCGCGGACGGCCGTGCTGTTCGGCAGCGTCTCCGCCGTCCTGGGCAACCGGGGCCAGAGCGACTACGCCGCCGCCAACGACGCGCTCGCGGGCCTCGGCGAGCGGTGGGCGCGGCGCACCGGGCGGCGGGCGCTGACCGTGCACTGGGGGCCGTGGGCGCCGTCCGCGGTGCACGGCGGCATGGTCACCCCGCACCTGGCCCGCGAGTACGCCCGGCGCGGTGTGGTCCTCATCGACCGCGAGGAGGGCGCGCTGGCCCTGCTGCGGGAGCTGGCCTGGGGCGACGAGTCGGCCACGTCCGTCGTCTACACGGCATCGGCCTTGTGACATGGCCGAAGTGACGCACTACACAGAGGATTTGACGGAGCGTCAAGTCCCTGTGGCCATCGTCGGCATGGCCGTCCTGCTGCCCGGTGCCAAGGATCTGGATGCCTACTGGCGCAACCTCGTCGACGGTGTGGACGCCGTGCGGGAGGTGCCCGAGGGGCGCTGGGACCCGGTCTACTACCGGCCCGGCGACCAGGGCGGCGCCGCCGACCGGATCTACTGCCGGCGCGGCGGCTTCGTCGACGGCCTCGCCGAGGTCGACGCCGCCCGCTTCGGCATCATGCCGAGCTCGGTGGCGGGTACCGAGCCCGACCAGCTCATCGCGCTCTCGGTCGCGGCCCGGGCGATCGCGGACGCGGGCGGCGAGGAACGGCTGCCCGAGCGCGGCCGGGTCGGCGTCGTCCTGGGCCGGGGCGGCTACCTCAACCCGGGCCTCGTCCGCCTCGACCAACGGGTGCGCACAGCCCACCAGTTGACGCGCACCCTGGGCGAGCTCATGCCCCACCTCGCCCCGGACCAGCTCGACCGGGTGCGGGCCGCCTTCACCGAGGCGCTCGGCCCCGAGCACCCGGAGTCGGCCATCGGACTCGTCCCCAATCTGGCGGCGTCCCGCATCGCCAACCGGCTCGACCTGCGGGGCCCGGCGTACACGGTGGACGCGGCCTGCGCGTCCTCGCTGATCGCGGTCGACCAGGCGGTGGGCGAACTGGCCGCGGGCCGCTGCGACCTGATGCTCGCGGGCGGGGTGCACCACTGCCACGACATCACCCTGTGGAGCGTCTTCGCCCAACTGCGCGCCCTCTCGCCGAGTCAGCGCAGCCGCCCCTTCCACGCGGCGGCCGACGGCATCCTCGTCGGAGAGGGCACGGGCGTCGTCGTCCTCAAGCGACTCGCGGACGCCGAACGCGACGGCGACCGTGTGTACGCCGTGATCCGTGGCACCGGCGTCGCGGGCGACGGCCGTGCCGCTGGGCTGATGAACCCCGACCCGGGCGGCCAGACCCGCGCCGTCCGGCAGGCCTGGCGAGCGGCGGGCCTCGACCCGCGCGCCCCCGGCTCCCTCGGCCTCCTGGAGGCGCACGGCACCGGAACTCCGGCGGGCGACGCGGCCGAACTGGCCACGCTGGCCGAGGTGTTCGGGCCGGGAGCGGACGGAGCGGACGCGGCCGTCATCGGCTCGGTGAAGTCGATGATCGGCCACTGCATGCCCGCCGCGGGCGTCGCCGGACTGGTGAAGGCGGCCCTCGCCGTGCACCACGCGACCCTGCTGCCGACCCTGCACTGCGACGAACCGCACCCCGCCCTCGCCCGCACCCGGTTCCGCCCGGCGGCCCTCGCCCGCCCGTGGGAGGGGCCGTTGCGCCGGGCCGCCGTCAACGCGTTCGGGTTCGGCGGGATCAACGCCCATGTGGTCCTGGAGCAGGCCCCGGGCGCCGTGCCCGCCCGGCCCCGGGCGGCCGTGCGCGAACCCGAGCGGGTGCTGCGCCTGAGCGCCGACACGGCCGAGGACCTGGCGCGGCTCCTGGACGCGGACGACACGACGGTACGGGCGCGGGGCGACGCCTCGTCCGCGCAGGCTGCTTCCGCCGCGTACGGGCCAAGCGCCTCAGTCCCGTACGCACAGGGCACTTCGGAGACCCCCGCCGCCCGGCTCGGCATCGTCGACCCGACCGCCAAGCGGCTGGCGCTCGCCCGCCGGGCGGTCGCCCAGGGCTGCCCGTGGCGCGGTCGCAGCGACGTGTGGTTCGCCCCGCGCCCGCTGCTCGGGAAGGCGGGCGGGGGCAAGGTGGCGTTCGTCTTCCCCGGTCTGGAGGCCGAGTTCACCCCCCGGGTGGATGAGGTGGCCGAGCACTACGGGCTGCGGCTGCCGGGCCGTGCGTACACCGAGGCGACCGACGTCGCCCGGCACGGGCTCGGTGTGCTCCGCGTCGGCCGGATCCTCGACGAAGCCCTGCGCGCGCTCGGCGTCCGGCCCGACGGGGTCGCCGGACACAGCGTCGGGGAATGGACGGCGATGATCGCGGGCGGCATGTTCGCGGCCGACGAGGCGGACGACTTCTTCGCCTCCTTCGACCCCGACTCGCTCCGGGTGCCGGGCCTGGCGTTCGCGGCGATCGGCGCCCCCGCGGCCCGGGTGAGCGAGGCGCTCACCGACTGGCCGGATCTCGTCCTCTCGCACGACAACTCGCCCGGTCAGTCGATGGTGTGCGGCCCGGAACAGCCGGTCGAGGAGTTCGCGGCGAAGCTCCGGGCCGAACGCGTGATCTGCCAGGTGCTCCCGTTCCGCTCCGGCTTCCACACGCCGATGCTCGCCCCGTATCTGGGCCCCATGAAGCGGGGCGTGGACGCGGCGGAGATCCTTCCGCAGCGGGTCCCGGTCTGGTCCGGCACCACGGCGGCCCCCTTCCCGGCCGGCCCCGACGAGGTCCGCGCCCTGTTCGTCCGCCACCTCCTGGAGCCGGTACGGTTCCGGCCACTCGTCGACGCCATGTACGCGGCGGGCTTCCGCGCCTTCGTCCAGGTGGGCACGGGCCGTCTGACCTCGCTGATCGACGACACCCTCAAGGACCGCGACCACCTCACGCTCAGCGCCAACTCGCCCCGGCGCGGCGGACTGGCGCAACTGCTCCGGGTGGAGACGGGGCTGTGGGCGGAGGGGTATGAGCCGAAGCCCGCCCGGCCCGGCAGGCCGCGCGCCTCGGAAGCGACGAGCACCTCCGCCGCCCCGATCCCCCTCGACCTCACGGCCGCGCTGGTCCCTCTCGACCCCCACCGCCTGGACGAGTTACGCGCCGAGCTGCGCCCCCGTCCGGAACGGGAGGCCGAACTCCCCATCCCCACACGCCTGTTGAGCGACTCCCTCACCCGGCGCCACCCCGTCGCAGCCGAGCTGGACGCGTTGATGCGGGAGACGGTGGACAGCGTCACGGCCGTGCTGGAGGGCGCGGGGGCTCCGGCGGCGTCCGTCACACCGGCCGCACCGGACAGCGCCACCCCACCCCCCGAGCACCGCACCCGACTCCGGGTCTCCACCACCGCCATGCCCTACCTCCTCGACCACTGCTTCTTCCCGCAGCGGCCCGGCTGGCCCGATCCCGCCGACCGGCATCCGGTCGTCCCCGCCACCACCGTCCTGCACCACCTGATGGCCGCCGCCGAGCGTGCCGCGCCCGGGCAGCGGGCGGTCGCCGTGCACGACGTGCGGCTGGAGAAGTGGGTCAACGCCATCCCGGCCGTGGACGTGACCATCACCGCCCGGCCGCAGGGCCCCGGCCGGTGGGCGGTCGCGTTCGGGCCGTACGCCCGCGCTACCGTCCAGCTCGCCCCCGCCTACCCGGCCCCGCCACCAGCGCCACCCCTGGACGCGGCCGATGAGCACCCGCCCGACATCGCGGCGGCCCAGCTGTACGAGGACCGGTGGATGTTCCACGGGCCCGCCTTCCGGGGCGTCACCGCGCTGCACGGGGTCGGGCCCGGCCACGTCCGGGGCACCATCACCACGCCGGCCGCGCCGGGCGCGCTCCTCGACAACGTGGGCCAACTCCTCGGCTACTGGCTGATGTCGACCCACCACACGCGGACCGTGATCTTCCCGGTCGCCCTGGAGCGGGCCCGCTTCCACGGGCCGCCCCCGCCCACAGGCACCCGCGTCGACTGCCACGCCGTCATCACCTCGCTCACCGAGGACACCCTGCTCGCGGACGTCCGGCTCACCCTGCCCGACGGGACGGTGTGGGCGGAGCTCTCCGGCTGGCGCGACCGCCGGTTCTCCGGGCTCGACGCGCGCAGGTCCGGCGGCTACCCGGAACACCGCGCCCTCGCCGAGGCGCAGCCCGGCGGCTGGTGCCTGCTGCGGGACGCATGGCCGGACCTGGCCTCCCGCGACCTGCTGACGCGCATGCAACTGGGCCGGGCCGAGCGGGCGGCGTACGAGGCGCGGCCGCCGCGCGGCCGGCGGCAGTGGCTGCTCGGCCGGATCGCCGCCAAGGACGCGGTCCGGCGGTGGCTGTGGGAGCGCGGCGAAGGCGCGGTGTTCCCGGCCGAGATCGAGATCGTGAACGAGAAGTCGGGGCGGCCGCGCGCGGTGGGGGTGCACGGGCGCAGGCTGCCGGCGCTTGACCTGTCCCTCGCCCACCGGGGCGACCTCGCGGTCGCACTCGTACGCCCGCCGGGGCACGGCCCGTACGCGAACGGCGTCGGCATCGACGTCGAAGAGATCGCGGACCGCACCCCCGAGACCCACCGCGTCGCCCTCGGCCCCCGCGAACTCGCCCTTCTCGGCAGGCTCGTAGCCGCCGGGTCCGGCGAGTCCGAGGCCCTGTGGTTCACCCGGTTCTGGGCGGCCAAGGAGGCCGCCGCCAAGGCGGAGGGCACCGGGTTCGGCGGGCGGCCGCACGCCTTCGAAGTGACTGGCGCGGCCCCCGACTCCCTCACCGTCACCGTCGACGGCCGCCACCACCACGTGCACTGCACCCTCGTCGACCCCACCCATGTCGTGGCCTGGACCACGTCTGCGACGACCCTCAAGGAGAGCACTCAGTGACCACCAGCGAACGGCCCCCCGGGCCCGCCCCCCTCGCACCTCCGGACGAGGAGAGGGTCCTGGCCGAGATCGCCGCTCTGATCGTGGAGGTGCTCGGGGACTACGCCCCCGACCCCGCCGAGATCCGCCCCGAGACCCTGTTCGGCGACGACCTGGAGCTGGAGAGCATCGACCTCGTCATGCTGTCCGGACGCCTCCAGGAGCGGTACGGCGAACAGGTCAACTTCGCCGAGTTCGTGGCCTCTCTGGAGATCGACGAGGTCATCGAGCTGTCCGTCGGACGGCTCGTCGACCATGTGCTGCACAGCCTCGGCGCGGCCCCGGAAGCGGGAGCGACGCCATGGTCATGATCCGCGCGAACGGTCTCGGCCTGCACGTCCAGCGGCTGCGCCCGACCCGCCAACAGCCTTACGGGACCGTGGTGTTCGTCCACGGCGCCTTCATCGACAGCCTCGCCAGCTACTACTTCACCCTCGGCCCCCGGTTCGCGGAGGCCGGGTTCGACGCCGTGATGTTCGACCTGCGGGGACACGGCCGCAGCGAGCGCCCGTCCAGCGGCTACACCCTGGAGCACTTCACCGCCGATCTCGACGCCCTGCTCGACGAACTGGGCATCACCCACCCCGTCCACCTCGTCGGCAACTCCTTCGGCGGCACGGTCGCCCTCGACTTCGTCGTCCACCGGCCGGAGCGCGTCGCCACCGTCACCGTGGTCGAGTCGGGGCCCGCCAGCCGGGCCTGGTCCCACACGATGACGAACGCCCTGCGCCACGCCGGGGACATGGGGGACGACGAGGCGCTGGTGTGGTTCACCGAGCAGTACGGGACGCTCTCCTCGACCCGGACCGGCGACGCCCGCCACGACGCGCACATCCGCCGGCTCGGCCGGGCCGCCGCCCGGCTCGTACGCGCCACCACCATCGCCGAGGACATGCCCACCGGACGGGTGCTCACCGACGAACAGCTCGGCGGGGTCCGCTGCCCGGTGCTCCTCGTCAACGGGCAGGAGGGCCTGGTGGCCGCCGAGTCCGCCCGGCTGCGGTCGCTGCTGCCGCACTGCTCGGTCGCGGTGGTGCCCGGGCAGAAGCACTCGGTCCTGGTCGAGGCCTCCGACGCCGTCGGGCGGCTCGCCCTGGACTGGGTCCGCGAGCATGCCGAAGCCGCGCCCGAGCCCAGCGGACCGGGGCCGGTCCGGTGAGCCGCTTCCTGTTCGTCGTGCCGCCGCTGACCGGGCACATCAACCCGGCGGCCGCCGTCGCCGCCGAGCTGACCGCGCGCGGCCACGAGGTGGCGTGGGCGGGGCGGCCCGCGATCGTCGAGCGGCTGGTGGGGGAGCGGCCCCGGGTGTACGTGTGCGCCGGGCCCGACCACCTCGCGGGGCGGCCGCCCCAACTGCGCGGGATCGCGGCCCTGAAGTTCCTGTGGGCCGACTTCCTCTGCCCGCTCGCCGAGGCGATGGCGCCCGGGGTGGCGGCGGCTATCACTGCCTTCCGGCCGGACGTGGTGGTGGCCGACCAGCAGACCGTGGCGGGCGCCCTGGTGGCGGAGCGGCTCGGTGTGCCGTTCGCGACCTCGTCGACCACCTCGGCCGAGCTCACCGAGAGCATGGCCGCGATGCCGGGCGTGCGCGGCTGGCTCATCGGGCTGCTCCGGGAGCTGCGGGAGCGCATCGGCGATCCGGCCGCCACGTACGACCCGCGCTTCTCACCGGCGCTCACCCTTGCCTTCACCACCCCCGAGCTGACCGGCCCGTACGCCGCGCCGGAGACGGACCTCTGCTTCGTCGGGCCGGCGCTGGCCACCCGGCGCGCCGTCTCCGGGGACTTCCCCTGGCAGTGGCTCGACCTGGCGCCGGGGACGGCATCCGTCCTGGTCACCCTGGGTACGGCGAACATCGACGCGGGCGGCCGCTTCCTCGCCGAGAGCGTCGCGGCGGTCCGAGCCCGCGCCGGACGGCTGCGGGCGGTCGTCTGCGACCCCGGCGGGCTGCTCGGTGCGGTGCCACCCGGGCCCGATGTGCTGGTCAGGGCGCACCTGCCGCAAGTCGCCGTCCTGGAGCGGATGTCGGCGGTCGTCTGCCACGCGGGGCACAACACCGTCACCGAGGCGCTGTGGCACGGGGTGCCGCTGGTGGTCGCCCCGATCCGGGACGACCAGCCGGTCGTGGCGACCCAAGTGGTCGGCGCCGGGGCCGGGTTGAGGGTGAGGTTCGCTCGGGCGGGGCGCGAGCAGATCGGCGCGGCCCTGGACGCGGTGGTGACCGAGCCGGGCTACCGGGACGCGGCCCGTCGCGTCCGGGACGCCTTCCGCACCGCCGGCGGGGAGTCGGCCGCCGCCACGCGCCTGGAGAAACTCGCCGCCGCCACGCCCGACGCGAGACGCCCCCGATGAAGCCCCCGCACAGCCCCGACAGAGCCCCCACCGAGAGGGACGCACATGCCCGACAGTGAACGGATCGCCCAGCTCCGCCCCTCGTACCAGGACGAGCTGGCCCGTGGCACGGGCCGCTTCTTCCTGCCGGCGCGCACCGACTGCCCGTGGTGCCTGGGCACCGAGCTGTGCCGCAAGTTCCGCACCACGGATCTCATCCAGGGCAAGCCGGGCGAGTTCGTCCTCGACCAGTGCCGGGGCTGTGGCCACGTCTTCCAGAACCCGAGGCTGAGTCAGGAGGGTCTGGACTTCTACTACCGGGACTTCTACGACGGGCTCGGCGCCGAGACGACGGCCAAGATGTTCGAGGGCAACGGCAGCAAGAAACGGTTCCGTCGCAGCGCCCGGGCCCTGGGGCGGGTCGCCCTGCCCGGCCGGTGGCTGGACGTCGGCACCTCGCTGGGTCACTTCTGCGCCACCGCCAAGGAGGTGCTGCCTGATACCGATTTCGACGGCCTCGACATGGGCGAGGGCGTCGAAATCGCGGCCAAGGAAGGCCGGATCCAGGAGGCGTACCGAGGACTCTTCGTGAACCTCGCCGACGAGATGGCGGGCCGTTACGACGCGGTCAGCATGTTCCACTACCTGGAGCACACCCTCGACCCGCACCGCGAACTCGCCGCCGCGCACAGGGCGTTGGCGCCCGGCGGCCATCTCCTGATCGAGGTCCCCGACCCCGAGTCGCTGTCGGGACGGCTGCTCGGCCGGCTCTGGCTGCCCTGGTTCCAGCCCCAGCACCTGAACATGGTCCCGATGGGCAATCTGTGCCGACGGCTGTGCGAGCTCGGCTTCACCATCGAGGTGGCCGAGCGCCGCGACGCCCACATCCCGGCCGACCTGGCGTGCGCCACCTGGTTCCTGTTCGACCGGCTGCTGCCGCGCGACGACGCACCCTGGCGGCCCCACCGCCCGGGCCGCGCCGCCCGGGCCGCTCGGTTCGCGCTGGTGTGGGCGGCCGTGCCGGTGCTGATCGTGGCGTACGGAATCGACCAGCTGATCAACCCGCTGCTGCGGCGGACCCGGTTCTCCAACGCGTACCGGGTGATCGCCCGCCGCGACGGGTGAGAGGCCCACCGCCGTTCTCTTTCATTCATCCGTTCCAAAGGCGCTGGAACGGATCTCCGGACAGCCTCGACGTCATTTTCCCGGCGCCGTACTTTCGGTCACGCGGGCCGGAAACATGTTCTGTGGCGCGGCCGCACCTGCCATCGATTTGGTGGTGCGTTCTCCGTGTTCCATGATGTGAGTGGGGATCAGGGTTGGCTCACGCCTGCGAACTGCAGGACACGCGCACTTTGTTGATTGGTCAACAGGTGAGGTCGGGGGACCTGCGCGCCGTGGATGCCACCTATCTCCATTCCCGTTCAACTTTCATCTTCCAGGTAAAGGCAGCATGCCCGTCCAGCGGTTCTCAGACCTCGTGCGTTTCGCCCGAGACTGCTCCCCTTTCTATGCCGACCTCTACGCAGACCTGCCGCCCGAGGTGAACAGCCTCACCGATCTGCCCGTGGTGGATCAGAACGCGTTCTGGGCCGCCAATACCCTGCACGACAACCGCGTTCTGACCGCCCCCCTGGCGGAAGCCGTCGTGTTCAAGACGGGCGGCACCACCGGCACGCCGCGCTTCTCCTGCTACACCCGGGAGGAGTGGCGCGAGTTCGTCACGGCGTTCGGCGCCGGCCTCGTCGACGCGGGCCTGCGGCCCGGTCATCGGGTGGCCGATCTGTTCTACGCCGGGGAGCTCTACGCGAGCTTCCTGTTCATCCTGGACTCGCTCGCACACGCTCCCGTGGCCAACGTGCGCCTGCCCATCGGCGGCGGAGCCCCCCTGGAGTCGACGGTCTCGGCCGTCCAGGACTTCGGCGCCCACGTCGTCGCCGGCACGCCGACCACCCTGTGCCGGCTCGCCGAGCACCTGACGGCGGCGGGCCGCCAACTTCCGCAGGTGGAGCTCCTGTTCTTCGGTGGGGAGGCGCTCTTCTCCGACCAGCGTCGCCTCCTCGCGGACGCGTTCCCCAACGCCGTACCCCGTTCGCTCGGCTACGCCAGCGTCGACGGCGGCCTGCTCGGCAGGCCCGTCGCCGGCCCGGACACGCGCACGCACCGGCCTTTCACCCCGCACACCGTCGTGGAGATCCTCGACGAGACGACCGGCGAACCGATCCGCGAGGCGGGCCGCCCCGGGCGGGTCGTCGTCACCCAGCTCTTCCGCAGCCTCATGCCCGTCATCCGCTACCCCGCCGGCGACCGCGCCGAGTGGACCGACACCGAAGGCGGCGCGTTCCGCATCCTGGGCCGTGCCGAGGAAGGCGTACGCGTCGGGCCCGTCTCGCTGTACTGGGACGACGCCACCAGCGCTGTCGCCGAAGCCGACACCGACGGCCTGGTCACCGGCACGCAACTCGTCGTACGCCGCTGGGCGGGTCGCGACGGCCTCATACTGCGCCTTGCCACCGCCCCCGGGCACGACCCGGGCGTGCTGGACGTCCTGGCCAAGGCGGTCGTCACCGGGCTGAACGCCGCCCGGCCGCTCTACCCCGACAGCGTCGACACGGGATTCGTCCACCCCCTCGGCGTCGAGTGGACCCGTCACCGCGACCTCGTCGTCAACTCCCGCTCCGGCAAACTCGTCCGCGTCCTCGACGAGAGGCCGACCGCATGAGCACCCCGACGGCGGCCCCCGGTCGCCGGCTCCCGCTCGTCCTGCGCAACCGCGCCTTCGGGGCGGTATGGCTGGGCCAGGTGCTCACCCAGGCCGGGACGCGCATGTTCCAGGTGGGCGCCTCCTGGTGGCTGATCGGCTACGCGGCCTCCGGCGACGGTGGTTTCGCGGCCGGGTTGCTCATGGCCGTCAGCACCCTGCCCGCCGTGGCCCTGGCCCCGCTCGTCGCCCGCGCCATCGCCCGCTGCTCCCACCGATCGCTGCTGCGCGTCGCGGCCGCCGGCGCGGGAACGGCCGCCGCGGCCCTGGCCGTCTGGGCCGCCGCGAGCGACCTGCCGGTCGTCGCGGTCTATGCGGCGGCCCTGGCCCTGGCGACCTGCCAGGCCTTCTTCGACCCGTGCCTGACCACGTCCGTGCCCCAACTCGTCGACGACGAGGACATCGAGGCGGCCACCGGCTTCGAACTGTCCACCCAGTCGCTCGCGAGCCTGGGCGGAGCCCTGCTCGGTGCCCTCGTCGTGGACGTGGCCGGCGTGGCCGGCCTCGCAGCGGGCTGCGCCGTCGCCTACGGCACGGCCGCGGTGCTCATCACGACCGTCCGCTTCCGCACCCCGGCCGACGGCGCCGGGCCCGGCGCCGACCCGGCCGAGCCCGCCCCGCGGCGGACGCTGCGTCAGATCCTGGGCGCGCTGCCGTACGTCCGTGCCATCCTGCTCTGCTTCACCGCGGCCAACCTCTTCACCACCGCCGTCTTCGTCGTCATGCCGTTGTACACGGCCACCGTCCTGCACGGCGACGGCGCCACCGTGTCCCTCCTGGAGGCGTCCCTGGGCCTCGGCACGCTCATCGGCTCCTTCACCGGCGCCCGGGTGCCCGGCCGTCCCACGGTGGCCGGCTCCGCCTGCCTGGGCGCGATGGCCGTCGCCCTCGCCGTCCCCGGCGTGATCGCCGCCCGGCCCGTCATCGCCGGCGCCCTCCTGGTGACGGGCTGGTGCGTCGGAGTGATCGGCGTCCGCTTCGTGGCCCTGTTCCAGCGCCTGGTCCCGGCCTCCGACAAGCCCGCCTTCTTCGCCGTCATGCAGGCCGTGCTCGGAGCGACCTTCCCGGTCGCCTCGCTGCTGTTCGGACTCCTTGGCGACCACCTCTCCGCCCGGACCCTATGCCTGATCCAGGCGGCCGGCCTGGTGCCCGCCGCCCTCGCCCTGCTCCTGCTGCCCGGGCAGGCCCGTACGACCGAGGAACTCGGCGCCGACCCGGACGACGAAACCGCCGCGCACCCGGCGCCGTCTGCCACCCCCACGCCCGCCGCCGGAGGCACCCGATGACCGCCGTGATCGAGCAGGCCGCGCCGACGGACATCGCCGACCTCCGCCAGCTGTACTACGCCGTCTACGGACCTCACTACCCCACGGCGCTGGGCACCGACCCCGCCGAGATGTCCCGGCTCATCCGCGACCCGCACACCCTCTGGCTCGTCGCCCGCTGCCCCCGTACCGGCGCCCTCGCCGGTTCGGCCGCGATCCACGGCGAGGCCGGCACCCGCATCGGCCGCCTCGAAGGACTCGCCGTCCACCCGGACCAGCGCGGATCGGGGCTCGCCGGACGGCTCACCGAGGCGCTGTGCTCCGCCACCCTCGACGCCGGGACCCTCGACTCGGTGTACGCCACCGTCCGGACGGTCAGCGCCGGACCCCAGCGGGTCGTGGCCCGCCACGGCTTCCGCCCGTTGGGCATCCTGCCCAACGCGGTCGACCTCGGCAGCCGAGAAAGCCTCGCACTCTACGCGCGTCACTCGCCGGGGGTGCTGGACCGCCGGGTGCCCGTGGCCGAGGTGCCCGCCCTCCTGGCACCGCTCCTGCGAACCGCCGGGGAGAGCCTCGGCATCAGCTACGCGGACGCCCGGCCCACGCCGCCGCTGCCGCTGCCCGCCGGGCCCGGGGCCGCTCCACTGGAAGTGATCGAGGCGCCGGCCTTCGTCCGCCGGCGCTTCCATGCCCACTTCCCCGACGGCGGCCGCTGGTTCTACCCGCTGCACACCCCGAACATCCTCCTCACCCCCGCCGACGGAGGCGGCTTCGAGGTGTACGCCTACCTCAACCGCACCGGGGGCTACTGCGCCCTGGTCGCCGCCCACCCCGACCCGGCGGCCGCCGCCGGGTGGCTGGAGCCGGTCACCCGCACCCTCACCCGCGCGGGCGCCGGCTACGTCGAGGCGCTCGTCCCCCTCGAACACCACGCCGCGCTGTCCGCCTTCGCCGCCCAGGGATTCATCGCCGGGGCCGTGTACCCGGCCATGCGCCGGGACGGGGACGGCTTCCACGACTACGTGGTGATGTCCCGCACCACCGAGCACATCGACTTCCGCGGCGTGGTCGTCGACCCCCCGCTCCAGCCCTTCCTCGATTCGTATGTGTCGGCCTGGGCGTCGGCGCATCTGCCCTCACGTGAGGTCGCTCCATGACTCCCTCGAACCCCCATCTCGCCCCCGTCGACGTCCCCGACGCCGCCGCCCTCGCCCGGCTCCAGCAGCTCTGCGATCTGAGCGATCCCTACAGCTGCGGTCCCGCGGAGGAGGAACTGTTCACCGGGGCCATGGCGGAGATCAACGCCTGGCACCGGGACCGGTCCCCGTTCTTCCGCGACCTCCAGGACGCCGGCACCCGGGAAGCCGGCCTCCCCGGCACCCCGTACGAAGCACCCCTGGTGCACGCCAACTTCTTCAAGCGCCACGAGGTCCTCTCCATCCCCCGGGACGACGTCCACCTGCACCTGACCTCCTCCGGCACCACCGGACAGAAGTCGCAGATGTTCTTCGACGAGTGGACGATCCGCTCCGCCCAGCGCATGGTCGCCCGCATCTTCGACCACAACGGCTGGATCACCCCCGACCAGCCGGTCAACTACCTGCTCTACAGCTACGAACCCGCCCGCGACCTCAACCTGGGCACCTCGTTCACCGACAACTACCTGTGCGACTTCGCCCCGGCCCGGCAGGTCGAGTACGCCCTGCGAAACACCGGCAACGGGCACGAATTCGACCCCTTCGGCTGCGTCGCCGCGCTGCGCCGCTTCGCCGAGGACGACGCCCCGGTCCGCATCCTCGGCTTCCCCGCGTTCCTCTGGTTCACCCTGGAACGGATGCGCGCCATGGGCCTGCCGCCACTGCGCCTGCCCGAGGGGTCCCTGATCATCCTCGGCGGCGGCTGGAAGGGCCACACCGACCGGCAGATCGGAAAACACGAGCTGTACGCCCGCGTCACCGAGCAGTTGGGCGTTCCCTCGGAGCGGATCCGCGACACCTTCGGCTCCGTCGAGCACTGCGTCCCGTACATCGAGTGCGCGCACCACAACCTCCACGCACCCGTCTGGTCCCGCGTCTTCATCCGTTCCACCCGCACCCTCGAACCCCTCCCGTACGGCGAACGCGGCTACCTCCACCTGGTGTCCCCGTACATCACCTCCGTACCGGCGCAGAGCGTCGTCATGGGCGACCTCGCCTCGCTCCACCCGGGCGACGAGTGCGGCTGCGAGCTGGGCACCCCGTGGTTCACGATCCACGGTCGCGCCGGAGTCAGCCGCAACCGCAGCTGTGCCGTGGCCGCCGCCGAACTGATGAAGGGAATGTCATGACCGACACCACCAACCACCACTACTGGCAGGGCGCCTTCATCGGCGACGACGAGGCCGCCGACCGACTGGCCGCGCTGCCCGCCGCCGTCGAGGCCGCGCTCGCCGAGCCCCTCGACGCCGAGACCGTCCTGGCGGCCTGCGACGCCCTGGCGGGGGCCCTGCGCGACCCCGGCCACCCCGTCCGGGACCGGCTGGCCCCCCACCTGCCCGCGGACGGCGCCGAGGAGCTGTACGCCGAACTCGCCGCCTTCCTCGACCGGGGCGCCCTCACCCGCAAACTCCGCCGCGAACTGGGCAGCACCTCCCCGCAGCGGTTGAACCGCCCCGACGCCAAGGAGACGGTCTACGAGGCCTGGGCGCCGGTCGGCCTGGTCGCGCACATAGCCCCCGGCAACGCCGCCACCGTTGCCCCGCTCAGCCTGATCGAGGGACTCCTCGCCGGCAACGTGAACGTCCTCAAGACCAGCAGTGCCGACACCCTCCTCGCCTCGCACCTCCTCGCCGAACTCGTCGCGCAGGACCCGACCGGTGCCCTCGCCGAGCGCGTCATCGTGCTGCGCTTCCCCTCCTCCCGCCAGGACTGGCTGCGCCTGATGTGCGCCCCCGCCGACGCCGTCGCGGTCTGGGGCGGCGAGTCGGCCGTGGCGGGCGTCGCCGCCCACGTCCCGGCCGGCTGCCGCCTCGTGGAGTGGGGACACAAGATCTCCTTCGCCTACCTCACACGGGACGCCTGGGCCGACGAGGCGACCCTGAACGCCCTGGCCGAGGACGTCTGCCTCTTCGAACAGCAGGCCTGCTCCAGCCCCCAGATCGTCTACCTCGACACCGAGGACACCGGCGAACTCCACGCGTTCTGCGACCGGCTCGCCGCGGCCCTCGCCGCCCGGCCGGCGCCCGCCGCGCACGAGCTCGACCCGGCCGAGTACGCGGAACTGACCACCACCGAGCACCTCGCCCGCCTGGAGGAACACCTCGGCTTCACCCGTGTCCTCGCCGCCCCCGACCGCACGTGGCGCGTCATGGCCGACACCCGCCCGGCCCTCACCGCCTCCCCGCTGCACCGCACCGTCTGGGTCAAGCCGCTGCCCCGCAAACACCTGATGGCGACGCTGCGCCCCATGCGCCGCTACCTCCAGACGGCGGGCCTCGCGGGCAGCCGCACCGACATCGCCGAACTCTCCACCCTGGTCCTGGCCGCCGGAGCCACCCGGGTCACGCCCGTCGGCGCCATGACGGCCGGCTATGCCGGTGAACCGCACGACGGCGTCTACGCGCTCCAGCGCTACAGCCGCCGCGTCGCCGTCCAGGCGGACGAACTCTTCGCCACCACCGCCTGCCTCGACGACCTCGCCCGCCCGGTCGCCTTCCCGCGCCCCGCCGGGCCGCTGCTGGACAAGGCCGCCGTCCAGGACCTCAACCGCGGCGTCGAGCTCGGCGACGCCGAGCTGTACTTCCGCAGCGGAGGCAGCACCGGCACGCCCGCCCTGTCGCTCTTCACGTACGAGGACTACGACACGCAGATGCGGGCCGCCTCCCGCGGCCTGCTCGCCGCCGGCTACGACCCGGCGCGTGACCGCACCGCCAACCTCTTCTACTGCGGCGGCATGTACGGCGGGTTCATCAGCTTCTTCTCCATCCTGGAGCGCCTGGGCGGCGTCCAGATGCCGATGGCCGCGGGCCCCGACCACCGGGCCACCGCGGAGATGATCGTCGCGTACGAGGTGGACACCCTCTTCGGGATGCCCTCCTACCTCTGGCAGCTCCTGCACGAGGAAGCCGACCTGCTGCGCTCCTACGGCGGAATCCGCAAGATCTACTACGGCGGCGAGCACTTCACCGACGAACAACGCCGCATCCTCACCGAGACGTTCGGCATCGAGGTCGTCCACTCCATCACCTACGGCAGCACCGACCTCGGCCCCCTCGGCTACCAGTGCACGCGCAGCACCGGCGGCGTCCACCACCTCCACGCCGACCTCCACACCCTGGAGATCGTCGAGGTCGACGCGGACCGCCCGGTGGCGCCGGGGGAGACCGGACGGCTCGTCTTCACCACCCGGGCCCGCCGCGGCCAGCACCTCGACCGGTACGTCATCGGCGACCTCGGACGGGCCCTGCCGGGACGCTGCCCGTGCGGCAGCCACGCCCCGCGCTTCGAACTGCTCGGCCGGCTCGGCGAGGTGATGAGGGTGGCGACGTACTTCCTGAACTACCGCCGCTTCGCCGCCATCGCGCAGGAGCAGCTGCGCTACAGCGGCGAGATGCAGGCCCTCCTGGCCAGCGGGCCCGCCCGTGAGGGCCTCACGCTTCGGATGGAGCGGTCCCACGCCCCCGACCCGGACACGGCGCGCGACGCCTTCCTCGCCGGCTACCCGGAGGTGCGCTCGGCAGTCGAGGAGAACCTGCTCGACTTCACCGTCGAGGCGGTCGACGGAGCCGCGCTGTACCGCACGCCGACGAGCGGCAAACTCCCGGCGGTCGTGGACCGCAGGCACGCACAGCGGCCCGCGGACCAGCACGCCTGACCCGTCGCCCCGGCCGGTCCGCGAGGAAGTCTCGCGGACCGGCGGCGGGGTCCGCTCCAACGTTCTCCGCAGTACTCGTCCGTCCGGCCCCACCGCGGAGTACTGTCGGAGTACCGGGAGTATTTCGCACACTGGCCTCCATGCTGACGTCGTTCTCGGTGAGCAATGACACCGGGCCGCGTCCACGGGCGGCGGCCTGGAGACGGGTTCGCGCCATGATCGCGACCATCACCGACATCGACGTGCACCGTCCGCAGCGCGAAGCGCTCGCAGGTCCGGCGGCCCGTGTGATGCTGAAATCTCCCGACGCACCCCCCGGGCTCCTGGACGGTGCCTGGTGGCCGCGCTCCCGCGACCTTCTGCGTGAACTCCCCGCCCTCGTCGCGGTACTTGATGACGCCTTGGGGAGCCGGATCACCCGCATCGCCGTGAACCCCGAGCACTGGCCGGTCATCCCGCGGAAGATCCCCGTCGCCGGACACGTGGTGAAGGCAGGCTGGTTCAAGGAGCAGGACCCGCACAAGCTCCTGCTGCTTTCCTACAGTGCCGGACGCTACGACCTGCTGGTCATCCCGCCGCACACCAGCGCCGACGCGGCCGCCCGCCTGATGGCCGCCGCGACCGACGCGGCCGGCCGTCCGCTGACCGCGAGCGCGCTCATCGCGGAGGAGGAAGTCCGCCACGGCACCACGGCGGTCGGCCGGGCACTGGATCCCGACGAGTCGAAGGAGTACGAGGGCGGCGCCACCTCGACGCACATCGGCGTGCCGGACCGGCCCAGCCGCCTCCTGGTCGGGATGTGATCACCATGACCACGGCCCTGACCATCGCCGTCATGCTGATCCTGATCGTCCTGGCGGCGTACGTCATCCACCGGCTCAACGCCCAGCACGCCGACCGGATCGCCGTGCACCACTACAGCCGGCTGCAGCCCGGCGGCCGGGGAGGACCCGACGGCGGCGCGCAACCGGTTCCCGGCCGTTTCGACGCCCCGGCCGTCCCGGCCCGACGCGACCAGCGCGAGGGCGGTCGCGGACGCCTCCGCCCCCGGCGCCGCATCCGCCAGGAACACGGCAGTTGATCCGTGACGCGTCCCCCCCCGTGACGCGACCTCGGGGCTCCGCTCAGGATCCCCGGGCTCCCCATCCATTGGAGCGGCACCATGCAGCTTCTGATCACCCTCGTCATCGTCGTCGTCATCCTGCTCCTGCTGGCGCTCGCCATGGCCCTCAAGATCGTCAAGCAGTACGAGCAAGGAGTGCTCTTCCGGCTCGGCCGGCTGGCCGGCACCCGCACGCCCGGTCTGCGGACCATCATCCCGTTCGTCGACGTGCTGCACCGGGTGTCGCTGCGCATCGTGACGATGCCGATCCAGTCGCAGGGCATCATCACGCGCGACAACGTCAGCGTGGACGTGTCGGCCGTGGCGTACTTCCGCGTCGTGGACGCCGTGAAGTCGGTCATCGCCATCGAGAACGTGCACGCCGCGATCAACCAGATCGCGCAGACCACCCTGCGCAAGGTCGTCGGCCAGCACACCCTGGACGAGACGCTGTCGGAGACCGACCGCATCAACCTGGGCATCCGCGAGATCCTCGACGTCGCCACCGCCGAGTGGGGCGTCGAGGTCACCCTGGTCGAACTCAAGGACATCCAACTGCCCGACAGCATGAAGCGCGCGATGGCCCGCCAGGCCGAGGCCGAGCGGGAGAAGCGCGCCAAAATCATCAACGCCGAGGGCGAATCGCTCGCCGCCGCGGCACTCGGAGACGCCTCGGACACGATGATGGCGCACCCGCTCGCCCTCCAACTCCGCAATCTGCAGAGCCTGGTGGAGATCGGCGTCGACAAGAACACGACCGTCGTCTTCCCGGCGCCGCTGATGAGCACGATCGGTGAACTGGGCGCGTTCCTCAGCAGGGAATCGGCGGCAGCCGGTACGCCGACACCGCCCCTGCCCCCGACATCGGACCCGGTCGATCCGGCCAAGGCTGAAGCCGTCCACGAGCCGGGCCCCAACAACAAACCAGGCCCGAGCCAGAGAGTGGGGTGACGAGGGGCCGGTCCTCCTACGGCCCCGTCCCACCACCAGAGCTCGCAGACCCGGGCCGATCGGCCGCATCCCCATCCCGAACGAAGGGCCCGCCATGACCACCACACTCCGCTCCGCTTCGTCCCTGCGCCCGGTACGCCTGCGCCTGACACCGCCCACGGCTGGCCCGTACCTCATCGACGGTGCCTGGTGGCCCCGCACCGACGACCTGACGGCCGAACTCCCTTCCCTGATCCACGCGTTGCCCCACTCGTGGCCGCAGATCGCTCAGGTGGCCGTGAACCCCGGCATGTGGTCGGCCTTCCCCGGCCGCATCCTCGTCGCCAACCACGTGATCCGCTTGCACCGGGCCACCGGCCGCCACACCCCCAACACGATCTGCCTGCTCGCCCCCGGACGGGGCAGATGGGATCTGCTGGTCGTCCCGCCCCTGACGGCCAAGGCGGAGGCCGCCCGTCTGATGTCCAGCGCCACCGCCCCGGGCGGCCCCTCGCAGCGGGACCTCTTCCCGCGGGAGCCCGAACTCGCCCACTGAGCCGAGGCAGCCCCGCGTCAGAACAGCAGGTCGCCGCGGATCCGGAAGTGCATCGCGCGGTAGGGCCACCCCTCCGCCGTGTTCCACTGGCTCACCGACAGGTGCAGGTCGTCGAGGGTCGATCCGGGGATGATGTAGCCGCCGTACAGCTGGGCCACGTGCGTAGCGTCCTCGCTCGTCCAGGTTCCTCCCCGGATCAGGGTCCTGCGGCGCGCGGCCGGGGTGTGGTGCGCGGACATGGGGGTGTCCAGGACGAGCGCGTCGATCCGGTATTCGCCCGCGTCGAACCAGGTCAGGAGCCACCGGTCTTCGAGCGGGCGCAGGCACATCTCGCCGATCCTGCCGTGCAGGACGGGGGTGGGCGGGTTGCCCCAGGCCCAGGTGCCCCCGGCCCGGCCCCACGGCTGGTAGGCGGCCGGGTCGGTGATCCGGTCCTTGGGGACGCGGTGGAGGATGGCCGGCTTGTCCCGCTGGAACCCGGTCGAGTACGCGTACACGTACCCGTCGTCGCCGAGCCCCCAGGTGAGCAGCTGGAAGCACCCGCCGTGCAGGCCGCCGGGGAAGCGGGCGTCGGTGGGGTGCCAGGTGGCCCCCGAGTCGCGCGAACGCCAGATCTCGCTCCAGCGCACGTTCCCGAAGCCCTGGTGCACCGCGACGTGCAGATACATGTCCGTGCCGATGGTGATGACGTCGGTGGGCAGCACGGTCGTCAGCTCGGAGCCGTCGTGACGGTACTGCCTCAACTGCTGTGCGTACCGCCCGCCCACCGCGCCGGTCCAGACCACCTCCCCGCCCGGCAGCATGCGTGCGTAGAGCGCTACGGGCGAACGCCACCCTTCGCCGCCCACCCGCGCCTCCTCGAACGTGTCCCCGAACACGAACAACAGCCGTCCGTCCGGGGTTCGGGCGGAAATCCCCAGGTCAGCGGCCTCCATCCCGAACCGCGACGTGATCCCAGGACCGGTCAGATCGCCCACCTTCGTCACCACGAGACCGTCGGGCGCTTTCCGGGCGGCGGCCTGCGCGCCGGGTGGCCGGCCCATCAGCGCCTGCCCTCCGAGCACGGCGCCGACGGCCGCCCACCACACCACCGACCGCCTCAACACGGCGTGTTCCAGGGCCGGTTCAGCACCCCGCCCGTCGCACAGCCCCGCACCCGCACTCCCTCGTCCGCCATGAGCGCGAGACTCCCATATCTGTCGCCGCGAAGAGAGAAATCGACATAGGGCGCGGTGCCGGTTTTCATGTGGCTGGCGGAGTTTAATTATTTTTCCGGTCCCCGGCGATGAGGGCGTGCTACTGTCGATATCAGTTGCAGTTGTGGTTCCCGAAACTTCAGGTGCCCTTGTCGGCCGCTCGTGCCGGTGAGCGCATTTTTGTATGTCCGGTCATGATCCGGCGGGGTAATCATCGCAGTGACGCGGAGTGCGCACGGTGCGGACTCCGGGAAATGCCCCGAAGGAGATTGACATGGCTGCTGGTACCGTGAAGTGGTTCAACGCGGAAAAGGGCTTCGGCTTCATCGAGCAGGACGGTGGCGGTCCGGACGTGTTCGCCCACTACTCGAACATCGCCGCCCAGGGCTTCCGCGAGCTTCAGGAAGGCCAGAAGGTGAACTTCGACATCGCGCAGGGCCAGAAGGGCCCGACGGCCGAGAACATCGTTCCCGCCTGACGCCGACGCGTACTTCGTAGCTGGGGCCCGCACCTTGGGGTGCGGGCCCCAGCTCGTTGCATTTCCGGGCACAGTGCCCGCGCCGTGCCGTGTCCGCGGCGAATTTTCCGCCCGTCCGGGCAGCCGGGCCCACCCTAATTCCAGGCGCCGACGACTCGCCAGCTCGGCGATCCGGCGACTGCCCCGCATATGTCGGCGCGGCCCCGATTCGCCCTCGCATCCGCTTGGCTCGTTCTCGCGATTCCCTGTTCCGTTCGATTTCCGGGAATTCCTTGATACGTGCCTCATCAAGGAAGGTTCCCCGTGAACCGCACCCGTACGAACGCCCCGAACGACCGCTTCTCCCGAACCCGTACCCGCTCCGGAATTTCCGGCACCCCCAGGGGCGGTGGCCGCCCCGGCTCCGCCGGCCGTTCGGGCGGCTACGGCCGACGGCCCTCCGCCGCGCAGGGCGAATTCGCGCTGCCGGTGACGACCACCCCCGCGCTGCCCGCCGTCGAAGCCTTCGCCGATCTCGCGATGCCGGAGCAGCTGCTGGCCGCGCTCGGCCGCGAAGGCATGAGCGTGCCGTTCCCGATCCAGGGGGCGACCCTGCCGAACTCGCTCGCAGGCCGGGACGTCCTGGGCCGCGGCCGCACCGGCTCGGGCAAGACCCTCGCCTTCGGCCTCGCCCTGCTCGCCCGCACCGCCGGCCTGCGGGCCGAACCCCGCCGGCCGCTCGCGCTGGTCCTCGTCCCCACCCGCGAGCTCGCCCAGCAGGTCACCGCCGCACTCATGCCGTACGCCCGCTCCGTGCGGCTGCGCCTCGCCACGGTGGTCGGGGGCATGCCGATCGGCAAGCAGTCCAGTGCGCTGCGCTCCGGCGTGGAGATCGTCGTCGCGACCCCGGGCCGCCTGAAGGACCTGATCGACCGGGGCGACTGCCGCCTCGACCAGGTCGCCGTCACCGTCCTCGACGAGGCCGACCAGATGGCCGACATGGGCTTCATGCCGCAGGTCACCGAGCTCCTCGACCAGGTACGTCCGGACGGCCAGCGGATGCTGTTCTCGGCCACCCTGGACCGCAACGTCGACCTCCTCGTCCGCCGCTACCTGTCCGACCCGGTCGTCCACTCCGTCGACCCGTCGGCGGGCGCGGTCACCACGATGGAGCACCACGTGCTGCACGTACACGGCGCCGACAAGAACCGGGCGGCCACCGAGATCGCGGCCCGCGACGGCCGGGTGATCCTGTTCCTGGACACCAAGCACGCCGTCGACCGGCTGACCGAGCACCTGCTGAACAGCGGGGTGCGCGCCGCCGCGCTGCACGGCGGCAAGTCCCAGCCGCAGCGCACCCGGACCCTGGCCCAGTTCAAGACCGGTCATGTGACGGCGCTCGTGGCCACCAACGTCGCCGCCCGCGGCATCCACATCGACAACCTCGACCTGGTCGTCAACGTCGACCCGCCCAGCGACCACAAGGACTACCTGCACCGCGGCGGCCGGACCGCCCGCGCCGGCGAGTCCGGCAGCGTCGTCACCCTCGTCACGCCCAACCAGCGCCGCGACATGAGCCGCCTGATGGCCACCGCTCGCATCGTTCCGCAGATCACCCAAGTGCGGTCCGGGGACGCCGAGTTGAGCCGCATCACGGGCGCCCAGACCCCCTCGGGCATCCCGGTCACGATCAGCGTGCCCGTCGTGGAACGCTCCCGGCGCAGCGCCGCCTCGTCCCGCGGCCGCCGCAGCCGCATGTCCCAGGACCGGCGGCGCGTCGGCCAGTCCGCGCGCGGCGCCGGTCAGCCGACCTCCGGCGCCAACAACGCCGCGGCGTAAGCCCGTTCACGTACCGGTCGCCCCTCAGGCACCGGGCGTCGTTCCCTCTCAAGCCATCTCCCGCCAGGCCCCCTCGGGCCGCCCCTCCTCTCTCTGTGAGGCAACATGCGCTGTGTCATCGCCCGCTTCCCGTTCGACCTCACCAAGAGCGGGGTGATCGAGTCCATGAAGGGCGTCAAGCCCGAACCCCTCGTGGGTGACTCCGTACTGATCGGCCGCCGCCACTACCCCGCCAAGCAGGTGGGGTCGGTCATCACCCGGCAGGACCGCCGCGACTTCAGCGCCCAGGAAGTCGTACGGGCCATGACGACGCTCGGCTTCAAGTGCGCCTCGATCGGCGAGGCGCCGCCCGCCCCCGTCCTGACCCCGGTCGAGGCCGCCTCGGCACTGCTCGGCTCGCCCGCGCTCGCGTAACGCACGACGACGGGGCCATGGCCCGCACCCGCACGATGGAATCCCCCGTTGGCGCTTCGAGGTCGACGGCCTCGATTGACCGACCACGAGAGGCAGTGGGGAGACGAACGCCAGC
This sequence comes from Streptomyces sp. WM6378, assembly GCF_001279695.1. Taxonomy (GTDB): domain Bacteria; phylum Actinomycetota; class Actinomycetes; order Streptomycetales; family Streptomycetaceae; genus Streptomyces. Next base: position 77,467 of record NZ_LGDD01000094.1, on the reverse strand, counting down.
TGCAGCCCACGAGTCCACCTGGCGTGAGACCGCGTAGGTCCCCAGCGGGCTGGTGTGCCGCCTCGGTCTCCTGCGCACGGTCGCCCTGTGGTCGCGCCCGATCACCGGTGAACTGTGGTCAGCGGCTGACCGAGTTGGCGGCTCCCTGATGCCGCCAATAGCCGTGGGCCGCCGTTGCGGCTGCGGAGGCCCAGCGCGCCATGGCCACGGTCATGCCCGTGAGCGGCGGGGCGGACTGTGCGTCCGCCCCGCACCGGGAAGGTCAACGGCGACCGTTCCGCCACGGCGCCAAGAGGTCGGCCACCCTGCCTACCGAGGCCATGACTTCGCTGGTGTCGACGGCCGTGTTGCACAGGCGGAAGCAGCCCGGTTCGACGCAGGACAGCAGCTGGCGGAATCACCGCCGTCCCGGCCGGGGGCGGATAGGCCCGCAGGTCGAGCCAGAAGAACTGCGCCGCGTTCTGCCCCTCCCGGTAGCCGTACGGGATGTGGCCGTCCGTGAGGGCGCGGCGAGTGTCCTCGAACGCCGTGGTCGGCCAGCCCCGGTATGCCGCATCAGCTCCAGCGGATAGCTCTTGCCGCCGCCGACGGTCCTCAGCATCGCCCCGATGACACGGTGCTTGAGCGAGCCGAACGGGCTGAACCAGGCGTAGCTGTTCTGCTTGTCTTTGATGCCCTGGTTCTGCTGCGCGGTCGGCACGACGCCGTGCCGGTAGGCGTGCTGGTAGGCGGGGCTGTACGGGATCGATGCCAACTTGACCGCACCGGGTAGGAATCCCTACTGGTCCATGGGTGGATGTTCGCGGCGGCATGCGGAAGGGCCCCGTGGCTGCCGCGATTGATCGAGCCGCCCCAGGAGGCGGAGCCGGGACCGATCCGTCGTGGAAGCCTGTCAGTCGGCGGCCGAGCCACCAGGGGTCACCAGGCCCGTTTCGTAGGCCAGGACGACGGCTTGGGCGCGGTCGCGGAGGGCGAGTTTGGCGAAGATGCGGGCGACGTGGGTCTTCACGGTGGCCTCGCTGAGGGTGAGGGCTTCGGCGAGGTCGGTGTTCGACAGGCCACGGCCCATCAGGGCCAGCACCTGCAGTTCACGCGGGGTCAGCGCGGCCAGGTCGCGATGGATGGCGGGTGTGCGGACCACGGAGGCCCCGGCCGTGGGGCGGGGAGCCTGGCCGGGGGACTGGTCGGCACCGCGGGCGGTGGCGTAGCGCTCGACCAGACGGCGGGTGATCGAGGGGGCGAGCAGTGCGTCGCCGGTGTTGATCAGCCGTACGGATGCGGCGAGGTGGGCGGCGGTGACGTCCTTGAGCAGGAAGCCGCTCGCCCCGGCGGCGAGCGCTGCGTAGACGTAGCTGTCGAGGTCGAACGTGGTGAGCATGAGGACCCGGCAGTCCGGGAGTAGGCGCAGGATGCGCTTGGCGGCTTCCAAGCCGTTCAGGTGGGGCATCCGGATGTCCATCAGGAGGACGTCCGGGCGCAGCCGTTGGGCCTCCGCGATGGCCTGCACGCCGTCCGCGGCCTCGCCGACCACTTCGATGCCGCGCGAGGTGAGGATGAGGCGGAAGCCGGTGCGGATGAGCTCCTCGTCGTCGGCGATGAGGACGCGCGGACCGCCTGTTTCGCCGGGAGCGTTGAGATCCCGACCGATGGTCCCATGGGCGCGCAGGTCGGGGGGTGGCTCGGTCACGGGCTCTCCAGAGGGATGCGGGCGCGGACGCGGTAACCGCCGCCGATACGGCGCCGGGCGTCGAAGTGGCCGCCGTAGACGGCGACGCGCTCGCGGAGACCGATCAGGCCACGCCCGGCTCCGTTGTACCGGCGCTTGTGGTCACCCGGTGCGGCACCCGGACTCGTGGGGTCGGCGGACAGCACGCTCGGTCCGCTGTTGAGGACCTCGACCCGCAGACTGTGGTCGGCGTAGCGCACCGTCACCGACGCCTTGCCGCCGTCGCCGTACTTGAGCGCGTTGGTGAGCGCCTCCTGGACGATCCGGTAGGCGGTGACGTCGATGCCGGGCGCCAGTGGGCGCGGTTCGCCGGAGATGCGCACCTCGACCGGGAGGCCGGCGAAGGCGATCCGGTCGACGAGGGTGCCCAGTTGGCTCAGGCTCGGCTGAGGTGCGAGCCCGGAGAGGTCGCCGTGCCGCTCATCCCCGTCGTCGTCGCCGTTCGGCGAGGGAGCCAACAGGCCCAGCAGATGGCGCAGTTCGGTCATGGCGTCGCGCCCCGCGCCCTCGACGGCCCGCAGCGCGGTCGCGGCCTCGTTCGGCAGCGCGGCCAGCACCTCGCGGGCGGCGCTCGCCTGAACGACCATCAGACTGACCTTGTGGCTGACGACATCGTGCAACTCGCGGGCGATGCGAGCGCGTTCGGCCGTCACCGCGGTGCGCGCGGCGGCCTCCCGTTCGCGCTCCAGCAGCCAGCGCCGGTCCTCCAGGACCTTGCGGTAACGGCGGCGGGCGCGGGCAAGCAGCACGGTGGTGCTGCCCGCCACCGCCAGGCTCCCCGTCACCAGGGCAGTCAGTAGCCAGCCCGTTCCCGATATCCACACGGCGTCCATCCTGCCAGGCAGGAGGCGAGCAGACGTCCACCCCCAGGACCAGCTCGTACATCGCCAGGATGAGCGTCGCCGCGGACTACCTCCAGGGGCTGACGCCCCGAACGCCCACGCCGCCTACCGTCCCTGTCATGACCACCGAACACATCAGGGGCGCTGCCCCAGGAACCGGCCCGGCCACCGTGCGCGGCCAGGACGTCGTCCAAGTGAGGGGCCTGCGCAAGGAGTACGGCGACACCGTCGCCCTGGACGGAGTGACGCTGGAGATCGGCGCGGGCGAGGCGGTGGCGGTGATGGGCCCGTCCGGCTGCGGCAAGTCGACCCTGTTGAACATGATCGCCGGCCTTGACCGGCCGAGCGCAGGCTCGGTGCGTGTGCACGGCGAGGACCTCGGCAGCATCAACGAGACCGGCCTCGCGCTCTTCCGGCGCCGTCGGATCGGCATGATCTTCCAGTTCTTCAACCTCATCGACGACCTGCCCGCGATCGACAACATCGCACTGGCCGCCCAGCTCACCGGAACACCGGCCCGCCAAGCCCGGCGCAGAGCCCTGGAGTTGCTCGACGAACTCGGCATCGCCGACCGCAGGAACGTCTATCCCGCGGCCCTCAGCGGTGGCGAGCGCCAACGGGTCGCGGTGGCTCGCGCACTGATGAACCGTCCCGCGCTGCTGCTGGCGGACGAGCCGACCGGCGCGCTGGACAGCCACGCGGGCGAGCAGGTGATGGACCTGCTCATCGACCTCAACCAACTGGGCCAGACCCTGATGCTGGTGACGCACGATCGGCGGCTCGCCACGCGCTGCGCCAGTCGCCTGGTCACGATGGCGGACGGCCGGATCACCGGCGAGCGGACTCTGGAGCGTTCGGCGTGAGCGCGGTGTGGCGAGCCTCACGCGCGGCCGTGCGCCGCCGCCGGCTGCAGACCTCCGTGATCGCAGTGGTGGTCCTCGTCTCCAGCATGGCCCTCGTGGTTGCCCTCGGCCTGCTCGACGTCGTGTCCGGACCGTTCGACCGGCTCTTCGGCCAGGCACGGGGCGCGCATGTCGTCGCCACCTTCGACGCGGCGAAAGTGCCGGCCGCACAGGTGGCGCGGACCGCGCACCGTCCGGGGGTTCAGGGCGCGGCGGGACCGTTTCCGCAAGCCGTGGTCGACCTGCCGCGGAGCGTGGCCGACGAGCTGCCCGGGATGGGGACGGGCCCGGTGACCGTGGTGGGGCGCGGGGACCCGGGGGGACCGGTCGACCGCCTGGACCTGTTCGCCGGACACTGGGCCACCGGCCCCGGCCAACTCGTCCTGGCGCTGCCGGACGCGCCCGGGATGGGCACCGGGCCGCACTCCCCGCTCGGCAAACGGATCCGGCTGCCCGGGCTTGCGCCATTGACCGTCGTCGGCCTCGCGTCCAGCGTGAGCGGAACCGCGCAGGCGTGGGTGTCCCCGGAGCAGATCGAAGCCTTGCACCCCACGACGTACCAGATGCTGTACCGGTTCGACCGGGCCGCGACGCCCCGTCAGATCACGGCCGGCACGACAGCGGTGACCACCGGCCTGCCGTCGGGCTCGCTGGTGGCCCATCAGTCGTACCTGACGCTGAAGGCGCAGATCGCCTCCCAGCCCAATGCCTTCGTACCGTTCCTCATGGCCTTCGGGATCCTCGGCCTGCTGGTGGCCGTCCTGATCGTGGGCAATGTGGTGAGTGGTGCGGTGGTGTCCGGCTTCCGGCACATCGGGGTGCTCAAGTCCCTGGGATTCACGCCCAATCAGGTGGTCGCGGTCTATCTGGTGATGGTCTGCGTCCCGGCGACGGTGGGCGCGGCGGCCGGGACGGCACTCGGCGCGGTGGTCGCGCGGCCGCTCCTGCACCAGGTCTTCCAGGGCGCGGAACTCGGTACGGTGAACGTCGCGCCGACGGTCAGCTCCTGGGTGTACGTGTCCACGGGGCTGGGCATGCCCGCGGTCGTGGTGCTGGCCGCGCTGATCCCGGCGCTGCGCGCACACCGGCTCTCCGCGGCACGTGCGATCAGCGCGGGCAGCGCTCCCGGCGGAGGACGGGGGCTGAAGGTGCAGCGGTGGCTGACCGGCGCGCGACTGCCGCGCTCGGTGACCCTGGGGCTCGGTCTGCCCTTCGCCCGGCCCGGACGGGCCCTGCTCACCGTCTCCGCGGTGCTGCTCGGGGTGGCGACGGTGACCTTCGCGACCGGCCTGGCGACCACCATGGTCTCCTACGGCGACGCCGTCGAGGGCGCCGGCAGACTCCAAGTCGTCGTCTGGCGAGGGGAAGCCAGGTTCGGACAATCCGTCCCGCATCATGACGATGTCGCTGCACAGACGCTGTTGCGCGGTCTGCCGCAGGCGGCGGACGTCTCCGCCGTGGGCTTCGCCGATGTGCGGCTGCTCGGCCAGAGCCAGGGCGTGACGATCCAAGGCGCGCGCGAGGGCCGGTCCGTACTGCAGGACGACCTGGCCAGAGGCCGGTGGATGCGCACCCGCGGAGAGGTAGTGGCCTCCGGTAAATTTCTGTCCAAGCACGGCGTGAGCCTCGGTGACTCGTTCACGTTGGGCGCGGCGGACGGCCGCACGGAGCGCGTGACCCTGGTCGGTGAGGTCATGTCCGGGCCGGCGGACATGATGCGCGCCGACTGGTCGACACTGACCGCCCTGGCGCCGGGCGCGCAGGCCAACCAGTACTGGGTGCGGCTCAGCCCCCAAGCCGATACCGCCGCCTACATGAAGGCCGTTCGGGCCGCCGACCCCGGACTCGATCCGAGCGCGCAGACATCGGTGAACGCCGGAGCCATGACGGTGATCGGCTCCGCCTCCGCGCTGACTCTGATGCTGTCGGTGGTCGCCGCGATGGGAGTGTTCAACACGGTCGTGCTGAACAGCCGGGAGCGGCGGCGCGACCTCGGGATGCTGAAGTCGATCGGCATGACCCCACGCCAGGTCACCGTGATGCTGGTGGTGTCCATGGCGGGGCTCGGTCTGATCGGCGGGATCCTCGGGCTGCCGCTGGGGGTGGCGGCCTATCGTGTGGTGATCCCGCTGACCGAGAGCAGCGCCCACCTCGCTCTCCCGGACCGGATGCTGGACGTCTGGCACCCGGGAGCCATGGCGCTGCTGGCCCTTGCCGGGGTGGCGATCGCCGCACTGGGCGCGGTGCTACCGGCGCGAACGGCGGCCCGGCAGACCATCGCCCGGGTCCTGCACACCGAATGACAGCCGAGCCGCTTCGAGCCAGGGCCGCCCTGCACGTGGCGATGGCGGTGGGTGCGGCGGCCGGGTCCGGCGGCACGGCACGTTCAGCGGGCGTCCCGCCCAGGTCCCGCACGTGAACGCGGTGCGGACTGGCCTGCCATGCCGCCCGGAAATCCGTCGGCCTGCCGTCCGCCGAGGCGGTCAAGTACCGCCGCTAGCCGGGTAGTTCAGGCGGTCAACAGCTCGTGTCCGGAGGCGTCTTCACGCCGTAGGGTGCCGACCGCCTCCCGACCGGCGGCCAAACCTTCGTCGCCGGACCTGGGCCGGGTCCCCGGGGTTTGCGTGGCCTCCCTGCTTCATCGCGCCCGTTGTACTCCTGTGGTGGTCCTGCGCGTTCTTCGAGAACCTCGCGGTGTGGTTCCGCCCGGCCAAGTCGCCGGGTTCTCGGGTCGGCGGATCGGTTGGTCGACCAGCGGCGGGCCAGCCAGGCGCAGGCCACCAACTGGATGGTGTGGTAGAGCATCAGCGGCAGTATCACTATCCCGACCCGCTCCGCAGGAAACAGGACAGTGGCCATCGGCAGCCCGCTGGCCAGGCTCTTGTTCGAGCCGCAGAACACGGCGGTGACCCGGTCCGCGTACGGCAGGCCGATCAGGCGGGCAGTGCCGTTGGCGAGCTGTAGGGCCAGGACGAGCAGGAGCACGCACAGCGCGGCCAGCAGGAGCAGCCGCCCGGGCGAGACGCGCTGCCAGATGCCGGTGGTCATGCCCCGGCTGAACGCGGAGTAGACGACGAGCAGGATGGAGCCCCGGTCGCACACGGTGATCAACGCCCGGTGTCTGCCCAGCCATTCGGTGACCCAGCGCCGCGCCACCTGCCCGGCGAGGAAGGGCACCAGGAGCTGAAGGGCGATGTCCCCGAGCTGCGAGGTTCGTATCGGCATTCCCTCGCCGCCGGTCTGCCCGATGAGGGCGACCACCAGGACGGGAGTCAGCACCACTCCGAGGACGGTGGAGAACGACGCCGAGCAGATGGCCGCCGCCACATTGCCCCGGGCCATCGACGTGAAGGCGATCGAGGACTGCACGGTGGACGGAAGGATCGTCAGGAAAAGGACACCGACGGCCAGTTCCGTGCCGAGCACCGCACCCGGCAGCAACCCGGCCGCCAGTCCCGCCAGAGGAAAGGCGACGAAGGTCAGAGCCAGGATGGGGACGTGCAGCCGCCAGTGCCGCAGACCGTCGTACGCCGCCTGCGGCGAGAGGCGGGCACCGTAGAGGAAGAACAGCAGCCCGACGGCGACCCGGACGGCGAGCGAGACGCCGTCAGCCGCTGCCCCCTCCACCGGGGCGAGCGTCGCCACGCCGATGACGGCGAACAGCGCGACGATGTACCAGTCCACGCGGTGCCGGACGTGACGGGCGACCGAGCGCAGGATGAGGAGCATGGATCTCCTTGTACGGAGCGGGACTTACGAGGCGCGGGGCCGCGCCGCCGCTCAAGCGACGCGGCCCCTCCCGACTCACCGTCAGGCGCCGGCCGGGACACGGCCGTGGTGGCGGCTGATGTTCCGCTCAAGCAGCGACAGGCACTCGGCGACGCCGACACTGGCCGGGGTGTGCTCGGGCAGCCGCCCGTCGGCCGCCCTGAGCTCGCTCAGCGCGCCGTCGATGGCGGTCTGGGCGGCGAACAGGCAGGGCGTGCTGTAGATCGCGACGTCGATGCCGAGCTCCTGAAGCTCCGTCAGCGAGAGCCGCGGCGACTTGCCGCCCGCGATCTGGTTGAAGAGCAGCGGCTTGTCGCCGATGACGCGGCGCACCTTGTGGATCCAGTCGATGCTGCGTACCCCGTCGACGAGGATCACGTCGGCGTCGGTCGCGGCCAGGGCCTTGGCCCGGCGCAGGATCTCCTCCTCCTCGGTGGCGTCCGTGCGCGCGACGACGACCAGGTCTCGGCGCGCCTTGAGGACCATGTCGAGCTTTTCGAGGTACTGGTCAAGAGCCAGCACCTGCTTGCCGTCCACGTGGCCGCAGCGGCGCGGGCGCTGCTGGTCCTCCAGGATGACCCCGGAGGCCCCGCCGTTCTCCAGCTGTTGGACCACGTGGCACGCCGTCTCCGGGTCGACGTAACCGTCGTCGATGTCGACCAGCAGGTGCTGCTGGGGGAAGGCGAGCCGCAGCCGCTGGACGAACGCGACGATGTCGGGCCAGGCGATGAAGCCGATGTCGGGCAGGCCGTAGTGGGAGGCCGCGAAGCCGAATCCCGAGACGAACATCCCGTCGTAGTGCCGCGCCGCCACGGACGCGGAGAACATGTCGAAAATGCCGATCAGGGGGGTGGTGCCGTCGCTGTGTATCGCGGTGCGTAGCCGGTTGGGGTGATTCACGGGTACCCTCCGATGAGGTCGCGGTCATGTGTCTCGCGGCCGGCCCGTTGCCTGCCAAGTCGACGGCCGGTGCGAGGCGTTGCATACCAAAGCGTCCCTGGGGCCATGCCGTTTCGGTGTGGCCCCATTTCTGTGTGCACATGTCTGTCGTGCGTGCGGTTCGTTCCCTTGCGCGCGGTAAACGGCATGAGCAATTACAGGAATTGCTGATCCCGTCCCGGCATGAGCAGCATAGGAAAAGAGTTGGTCATGTAACAACCATGACTTCGTAATGCAGGACGTTCATGGCTAATTTTGCGCCGGTCGTCGCTGGCCGCGGCCACCACGGGAAGGCCTGCCGAAAAAGGGCGCGACCGCAGGTCCGGTGGCATTTCGAGCGCGACGGCTTCAGTAACTGACCACCCGTCAGGTTCGGTAGTGCCGACGCCTGATAGTCCGAATCGATCCGCATGGCCCCGGTGGGCAGCTAATGCGCTGGATTACGCCACCTGTCGCAGGGGAATTGGCCACGCCGTGCCGGCCGCAGGGCTGATTCAAATCCAATGCAGTGACCCGTCCCCGGAAGGCCGCCGGCCCCGCGCCGCAGGGCGGGGCGGGGCGGGGCAGTGTCACGCCTGGAAGGCGCGGAGGTCAGGTGCTGGTGGAGAAGGCGAGGACGGTGTTGTGGCCGCCGAATCCGAGCGAGTGGCTGAGGGCGACGGTGAGCGGCTGCCGGCGGGCACGGCCGGTGACGAGGTCGAGGCCGGCGGTGGCCGCGTCGGGTTCGGCGAAGTTGGCGGTGGGCGGGACGGTCGAGCGCTGCAGGGACGTGACGGTGAGGGCCGCCTCGATGGCTCCGGCTGCGCCCATGGTGTGGCCGAGGACGCCTTTGGCGGAGGTGACGGACGGCGGACGGGAGGCGAACAGGGCGTGGATGACGGCGGCTTCCGTGCGGTCGTTGAGGCGGGTGCTGGTGCCGTGCGCGTTGATGTGGTCGACGTCGTGGGTGGTCGCGTCGGCGGTGTGGAGTGCTTGGAGGACGGCACGGCGCAGTCCGTCGCCTTCGGGATGGGGGGTGGTGGGGTGATGGGCGTCGCTGGTGGCGGCGTGGCCGATGAGGTAGGCACTGGTCGGTGCCTGGCGGGCCGCGGCGTGGGCGGTGCGTTCGAGGACGATCACGGCGGCGCCTTCGCCGAGGACGAAGCCGTCGCGGTCCTTGTCGAAGGGGCGGGAGGCGCGCGCGGGGTCGTGTGTCCGCCGGGAGAGCGCTCCCATTTTGGCGAAGGCGGCCGCGCACAGCGGGGTGGTCATGGCGTCGCCCCCGGCGGCCAGCGCGATGTCGCAGAGGCCCAGGTCGAGGAGGAGACCGGCGGTGATGATGGCGCTGGCCCCGGAGGCGCAGGCGGTGGAGGTCTGCAGGGCTGGTCCGGTGATGCCGAGTGCGAGGGTGAGGTGGCCGGCGGCCATGTTCGGGAGGTAGGCGGTGAGGGTGAGCGGGGACAGGCCGGTGATGCCGTGGTCGAGGAATCTGCGGTGCTGGGTTTCGAGGGTGGAGATGCCGCCCGCTGCGGATCCGACGACCAGGGCGACGCGGGCGGGGTCCCAGTCGGCGGGATCGAGGCGTGCTGAGCGCAGGGCTTCGGCGGCCGCGGCGAGCAGGAGTTGGGTGGAGCGGTCGTAGCGCCACGGCTGGCGTGTGCCGGGCAGGGCGTCGGGGCCGAAGCCGGGGACGCGGCACGTGAAGTCGACGGGGAGTCCCGCGAGTTCAGGGTCCGTACGGGCGGTGGAGCGTCCGGCGCATACGGCCTGCCAGGTGGCCTCGGTCCCGATTCCGCCCGGGGTCACGAGGCCGATGCCGGTGACGGCCAGGGCGTCGGGCATCAGCCGCACTCGTCGCCAGCCGCGGGCTGTTCGTGCCGGGGGAGGAGGGTGGTGATGGTTCGGGAGATTTCCCCGACGGTGCGGTCGGGGGTGGCCTCGCTGTCGTCCAGGGGCACGTCCCAGTGTTCTTGGAGCGTGACGTAGAGCTCCACGGCTGCCAGGGAGTCCAGTTCGAGGTCGGCGAGGGTGCTGCGGGGCGTGATCCGGTCGGCGGGCACCTCGAATTTGGTGGTGAGGACCGTGGTGAGGTGGGTCAGGACGGTGTCCATGGCTACTGGCTCCTTGCTGGGTTCGGAGGTTCGGCAGGCTTGCTGCGGGGGGTGGCGGATGGCCAGGTGAGGGCGATGGAGGCCCAGGTGAGGCCACCGCCGAAGGCGGTCAGGACGGTGCGGTCGCCGGGGTGGAGGGCATGGTGGACGGCGGGGTCAGTTAGAACGAGGGGGATGGAGGCCGCGGCGGTGTTGCCGAGGCGGGCGATGTTTCCGAAGCAATGCTCGGTCGGCAGACCGAGACGGTCGGCGACGGAGTCGAGAATGCGTTGGTTGGCCTGGTGGCCGATGAAGGCGCGTGCGGTCTCCGGGGCCCAGCCGGCCGCGGTGAGCACCTGATGGGCGGAGCCTGTCATGTGGCGGACGGCGCGTGCGTAGACCTCTCGGCCGTGCATGTGGAAGTAGTGGGCGGTGGGTTCGGGCGGGGGCGGGTGATTCGGCTGGCGGGAGCCGCCCGCGGGGATGGTGATGAGGTCGCGGCCGCTGCCGTCGGAGCCGAGGTCGACCGCATGGATCGCGCCCGGTGTCGCGGGGCTGCCCCGGCTCAGGACGGCGGCTCCGGCCCCGTCGCCGAACAGGGCGGCGGTTTCACGGTCGTGGGGGTCGACGATGGTGGAGTACGTGTCGGCGCCGATGACCAGGCAGGTGTGACAGAGGCCGCCGCGGATGAGGGCGGTGGCCGTGGCCAGGGCGTAGAGGAACCCGGAGCAGACGGCCGCCATGTCGAAGGCGGGCACGGTGCCCAGGTTCAGGCGGTGGGCGATCTGGGGTGCGGTGGCCGGGCAGGGGTGGTCGGGGGTAGTGGTGGCGAGGATGACCATGTCCACGGTGGGGTTTCCCGCGGAGGCGATCGCGGCGCCGCCGGCTGCGGTGGCGAGGTCGCTGGTGGCCTGCCCCGGGCTGATGCGCCTGCGGTGGGTGATGCCGGTGCGGGTGCGGATCCAGTCGTCGGTGGTTTTGAGGTCTCCGGTGCTGATGATGTCGTTGTTGCTGAGGGTGTCTGCGGGGAGACAGGAGCCGGTGCCGGTGATGACGGCGGTGGTGTCGTCGAAATGCATGGGTGCCTTCGGGAGAGAGGTCAGGCGGCGAATGGCGAGGGCGGTTTGGGGATGCCGGCCAGTCCTCCGTCGGGGACGGACAGGCCGCCGTCCAGGACGAGGGCGTGGCCGGTGAGGAATGCCGCGGCCGGGCCGGCCAGGAAGAGGGCCGCGAGGGCGACTTCGTCGGGTTCCGCCCAGCGACCGAGCGGGACGTGCGCCATCAGCCAGTCGGAGAGCGGGCCCGTGGCGGCGAATTCGGTCATGTCGGTGCGGGTCCATCCGGGGCAAAGGGCGTTGACGCGGATGCCCTGACGGGCCCAGCCGTTGGCGAGGCTGCGTGCGAGGGAGACCTGGGCGGCTTTCGAGGCGGCGTAGGCCTCCATCATGGGGGTGCCGACCAGTCCGGCGACGGAGGACATGAGGGTCAGGCTGGCCCTCTGGGAGGCGGCCAGGTAGGGGTGGGCGGCCCGGCACAGCGCGGCGGTGGCGTTGACGTTGAGCGCGATGACCTGGTCCCAGTGGCTCTGTTCGCTGCCCTGCAGGGGGACCATGACGGGGGAGCCGTCCGGTGCGGTGGGCAGGGCGCCGGCGTTGTGGATGACGATGTCGAGGCCGCCTAAGAAGCCGGCTGCCTGGTCGACGACGGTGGCCGGTGCGCCGGGGTGCGTGAGGTCGGCCGGGACGGCGACGGCCTTGCGGCCGCGTTCTTCGACGCCTCTCAGGGTGGCGTCCAGGGCGGCCGCGGTGCGGGCGGACAGGGCGAGGTCGCAGCCCGCGTCGGCGAGGGCCAGTGCGACGGCTCTGCCGATGCCGCGGGAGGCTCCGGTCACCAGGGCGCGCGCTCCGTCGATGCGGAAGCGGTCGAGGGCGCTGGGGGCAGTGGTCATGAGGGGGTCCCTTCTTGTCCGGGCTGGGCAACGGGGGTGGGGCCGATGCGTACGGCGGGGGCACCGCTCCAGGTGAGCAGGGCGCTGCCCCAGGTCATGCCGGCTCCGAATACGGTGATCAGGATGCGGGCGCCGGGGCGCAGGGTGTGGCGTGCGGCCGCGGCGGTCAGGGCGTAGGGGGCGCTGGCCGCGCCGATGTTGCCGACCTCGTCTCCGACGATGACGAGCGTGTCGGCGTCGAGGCCGAGCTCCTCGCCCAGGCGGTGCAGCAGGACGGGGTTGGGCTGGTGGGCGATGAGGCAGTCGAGGTCGCCCAGGTCCAGGTTGTTGCGGGTGAGGGCTTCGCTCACCAGGCGGGGGAAAATGGCGCTGATGAAGCGGCCGACAGCGCGTCCGTCCATCTGGATGCAATGGCTTTTGTCGGCCAGGGTGGCCGCGGTGGCGGGGTTTCGGCTGCCGCCGGCGGGGATGAGGACGTGATCGGCGAGGGTGCCGTCGGATCCGAACGAGAAGTCCTGGAAGCCCGTTTCGAGGTCGGCGGGGCCGAGAATGGCGGCAGCCGCTCCGTCGGCGAAGAGCACGGAAGTGGCCCGGTCGGTGGGGTCGAGGAACTTCGAGTAGGCCTCGACGCCGACCACGGCGGCGTAGCGGGGTGCGCGTTCCGCGCGCAGCCAGTCGTGGGCCACCTTGATGGCGAAGAGCCAGCCGGAGCAGGCTGCGCTGACGTCGAGGGCCACGGCGTGGTCGGCTTTGAGGAGGGCTTGGATGCGGCAGGCGGTGGAGGGGCCGAGTTCGTCGGGGGTGGAAGTGGCGCAGATCAGCAGGCCGATGTCACACGCGTCCAGACCGGCGGCGGTGGCGGCGGCTCGCACGGCGCAGGCGGCGAGGTCGGAGGCTGCTTCGTCGGGGGCGGCGACGTGCCGGCTGCGGACGCCGGTGCGTTCGTGGATCCATTCGGCGCTCACTCCGGTCTGGTAGGCCACCTCCTCGTTGGTGCGCAGATGCCGGGGCAGGTAGCTGCCCATGCCGCGGATTCCGATACGGCGTGGGGAAGCGGGACGGTTCATGACATCGCTCCATGCTTCCAAGTGAGGGTCTGGGCGAGGGCCTGGTTGTAGTCCTCGGCTCCCAGGGGGGCGGGGACGACGTCGGAGGGCAGGGCGAAAGCGTCCTCCAGCCAGCGGAGGTGGGGCAGAACCGCGTCGCAGAGCAGGTCGGTGACCCGCGGCAGCTCGTCCAGGTCGGCGGGGGCCAGCGTGCCCCCGGCAAGCAGGGAGCCGGCATGGCGGCGGGCCGCCAGGGCGCCGTGCAGCGCGGCGAGTGGCTCCAGGCGGCTTCGGGTCTCGGGGTCGGGGATCGCGGTCAGGGTGCGGGTGACGTCATCGGCGGCCAGCCGGGCGGCGTACGCGGATCCGAGCTCGGCCGCTTCGTCGAGCAGGGGGTTCCACACCGCGAAGCTGTCCTTGGCGTGGTGGCCTGCCGCGGCTAAAGCGTCACGACGGGTCGTCAGCCGGCGAGTGAGCTCCTGGGTGTGCCGACGCAGCAACGTGGGCCACCACTGCGGGTCCTGGAGCGGCGGCAAGGGCGTGACGTCGTCCGATGAAGGTGCGGTGGCCTCGTCGGCGAGGGCCCGCCCGAGGTCGTAGCAGATCAACTGGCTGTCTCCGCCAGCGGGTTCGAAGGCTTCGAGGAATCCGCGGTAGGAGGCGAGACGGTTGGCGTCCAGAAATCCGGCGAACCCGCAGTGGCGCTGGCACAGGGCGGTGATCCGTGCTGCCTCACGGACGCTGTGGGCCTTGTACGCGGACAGTGGCCGGCTCACGGCAGACCACGGGGCGAACCCGATGGGGTCGGCGCCGTCGGACGAACCCTGGCGCTGTGCGGACCGGGAGGCGGCCCACAGCTCAAGGGCGCGGTCGGCGGCGCAGGTCAGAGCGAAGGCATCGGCCATGGCGCCGAGCACCGCATGTTGCTGGCTGCGGTAGTCGAGCAGCGGTGTACCGGGGGCGAGGCGCCCCTGGGTGCGGCGCCGACGTGCGTAGCGGACGGCTGCCACCCCGGCCTGCCGGGCGAGGGCCGCGGCCGCGGCGGGCAGCGTGGCCCACAGGGCCTGCCCCACACACAGCGTGCGCGCCAGGCGCCGGTCCGGTGAGCCGAGCGGTTCGTGGAAGGCACCGTCCGGGCCGATGGTCGCATCGTCGCGCAGCCAGTGTTCCCACGGCAGCCGTACGCCGGTGAAGCAGACGTAGGCGTAGTCCAGCGGCAGGGCGCTGAGTTCGACCGGGCCGGTCATCTCGATGCCGGGCAGCGGACCGGATGCGTCGCTGAGTTCGACCAGGAACGGGAAGACGCCGCAGTCGTCCCCCTCCACGACCAGCCGGGCCAGGGCGACGCCGACGCGGGGGATGCCGTGGGCGGCGGTACTGGAGAACTTGACCGCCCCCTGGTCCGGCGTGGTCAGGATGAACTCACGGGTCTGTGCATCGAACTCGGCGACCGTGCGGGTGGCCAGGTGACTGTTGGACTGGCCGATCTCCGTGACCAGGTAGGAGCACTTCGCGCGGGCTGTTTCCAGCGTCTCGAACTGTTCGCGCAGCGGGCCGTGGTCAGGGGCCAGACAGATCAGGGAACCCAGCCCCAGGACGCTGTGATTGATGACGGTCATGCACAGGGCCGGCTCGGCCGCCGCGCTCCAGGCGACGAGGGCGGCGAGCTGTGCGGGGGAGCGGAACAGGTCCCGGGCCCGCGGGAGGGCGCGGGTCAGCTGACGCAGGCGTGCCGTCAGGCGGGCGTCCCTGCCGGTGGGGTCGGGAGGGTCGGGCGCGGGGTGGTGGCGCAGTGCCTGGTGGAGGGCCGCGAGGAACGTTGGCGCACAGCCACTGTGCACCAGCTCGTGCAGCGGGCCGGTGTCGGAGCGGGGGAGTGAGGGTGCGTTCATGGGGGCCTCCGGAGCAGGGGAGGGGCGGTCACCAGGAGAAGCCGGGATCGGCCAGTGGCGCATGCACCGTGACGGACCGCCCTTTCAGGATCCGCCGGGCGTTCGCGGCCAAGGCGCTTCCGGTGCCGGCTTCGAACAGCCGCACCCGCTGCCCGGGCAGGGCATGCCCGGTGGCCAGAGCCACGGCATCGGGTACATGGGCGGGCCACAGCAGGCAGTCGGCGAGGCGGGCCGGCACGTCGTCTCCCGGAACGTAGGGGCGGCGGGCGACGGCGGACAGGACCGCACAGCTCATGGGCTGTGCGGGGTGACGGCGGACCACCTGCGCGAACTCCTCGGCCTGCCGGCCCAGCGCAGGATGGTGGGAGGAGAACGGCAGTCGGAGCCGCGCCGAGGCGATGCCCATCGCGGCAGCGCTCTTCTCCACCCGCCGCAACTGATCGACGGGGCCGCTGACAACGCATTCCTGGAAGTCGTTCACGCAGGCCACCACGACCTCCCGGCCGCCGGCCTGCGACACCATGCCGCGGGCCGCGGCCTGCCCGCAGCCCAGCAGGGTCAGACCGCCCGGACAGGAACTCGTAAGGATGCGACCCAGTTCCCAGGCGATCGCCGCCCCTTGAGGCACGTCGAAGACGCCTGCCGCGGTCAACGCGGGGATCTCCCCGAAACTGACCCCGACCACCGCGTCAGGAGGCCCAAAGCGTTCGATGAGGGCCCTGTGCACCGTCAAAGACGCCCCGAACAAGGCCAACTGCGCCACCCCCACCGGGGCCCGCGCAAGATCACGCCCGCTGGGAGGTGCCGGACCCAGCAACCACGGCTCCAGCAACGGCAGTCCGCGGCGCTTCGCCACCTGGTCCACTTCCTCGAACACCTCACCCATGACCCGGCGCAGCATCCCGTGCGCACCAGCCGCCCGAAGCAGCGGTGACAAGGGGAAGTCCCCCTGCCCTGCGAAGAGGTGAACATGGCGGGGATCAGGCGCGTCCGTCGTAGTCGTCCGCTGCCGTTGCACGGTGTTCTCCTCAGGACCTGCCGGTACTGCTCCCGAACGGGGCGGCCCATCGTCCCGGCGTCGGGTCCAACCGGCCGTCGGGTCGCCGAAGACCTGGGCGAGCAGCCCAGCCGCCGTCCAGGAAAGATGTTCGGAGCAGCGGGGACCGGCCGTGCCGCCGTGGTCGCGGACCACAGGAAAACCATGGATACCCGACAAGGGCATTACGTCACCTCGGCGTGGCAATGCTGAGGGAGCGAGACATGGCATGTACGTACGGGCGCCCACGCTGCGCGGATGAACGCCCCAATGCGCCCTTCCGCTGCTCCCGTTCACGTCTCACTCTGAAGACTGCTCCGCCTCGGCCTCAGGGACGCGGCGTTCCAGGGGGCAACGTGTTGAACAGAAACGGATGTTGAACGTCGCAAAGCGGAGTGCCCATGCCGTCCCGCCGCACGACACCCGGCCGAACTCCCAACCAGCCACTGCGCCGACTGCTGTCCGAAACAGGCTGGAGCGGTGCCCGGCTCGCCCGCGAGCTCAATGCGGCAGCAACAGAACAGGGGTGGCCGCTCACCTACGACCGGACCACGGTGGCCCACTGGCTCGCCGGCACCCGGCCCCGCCCGCACATCGCCCAACTCGCGGCAGAAGTGCTGTCCCGGGCCCTGGGCAGACCCGTCAGCGTCACCGACACTGGCCTGAACCCTGCTCCTGCCGAATCGGGTGCGAGCGGTCCAGTGCCGTGGGGAGACGCTGCCGTGGACATGCTGGAACACCTCAACGAGCCACCCGGCCGGGGCGGCCACTCTCCCGGCGCCGTGTACAGCCTTGCCGGGCTGGCCCTCCCGACCTGGGCACCGCGGGCAGAACGGTCCGTCAGCACCCGTACGGGGGACCCGGTCGTGGGGCCGGAGCAGCTGGCCGCCTGCCAGTCCTTGCTGCCGGTCTTCTCCCGGGCCGACGCCTGCTTCGGCGCCGGTGTCATGCGCGAGGCCTTGAGCCGCTTTCTGGCCATCAGTGCGGCCGGGTGGCTCCGGATGCCGGCCGAGCCCCGCTTCCGTCGCGGTCTGTGCACGGTCGCCGGGCAGATGGCCTACCTCTGTGCTTTCGCCCACTTCGACTCCAACCTCCACCGCCGAGCCCAGCAGTACTACCTCACCTCGCTCGCGTTGGCCCACGAGGCGGGCGACCGAGCCGGCTACGCACTGGGCCTGCGAGGGCTGAGCGTCCAGGCCCACGCGCTGGGGCACTTCCCGCAGGCCGACCGGCTCGCCGCCCAGGCCGTCAGCCTCGGCCTCCCCCACACCCCGCCCGGCCAACAGGCCTTCTTCCTCGGCCAGCTCGCCGTGACCCGCGCGAGCCTGAACGACCCGAAGGCCGCCGCCCGCCATCTGACAGCCGCCGAGCACCTGCTCGACGGGCCAGCCTCCAGCACGTCACCGGTCGGCGCCTACCACCCGGCAGCTCTGGCCCTCCACCACGCCGTTGTCGCCGGCAGTCTGGGTGATCACCGCCGGGCGGCCACATCTCTGCAAGCCTCCCTGCGCCACCGGCCGCCCACCGAGAACCGCTCCCGCGCCATCACCCTCGCCCAGCTCGCCGAGGCTCAGCTCAACTGCGGCAGTCTCGAACTCGCCTGCCACACCTGGGCCGAATTCCTCACCGTGCACTCCCAGATCAGCAGCGCCCGCGTGGATGGACACCTCACCACACTCATCGCTCGCATACGTCCCTACCGCCACAACCGCGCAGCAGCGGCACTCCTCGACCGAGCACAACAACTACGGCCCCGACGGGCGACCGGGAAGGACGCAGAGGACCGGCCGTGAGCTGCCCCCCAAAAAAAAGCAACAGGCACTTGACCCACGCGGGCAAGGAGCAGCGATCAGTCATCAAGTCGGCTCGTACCACCGGCCGTGCGGCGATCAGGAGCGGACCCGGCCGGTCCGCTCACCGCCCACCGGAGACACCACGGGCACCGACTCGGTACGGGTCGCACGCCTCAGCACACCGAGCGGACCCAGACCGGACAACACCTGCAGCACCTGGCCACCCAACCGGGCTCCGCAATCGGCGATCGTCAGCGTTGCGACATCGATGCAGCGGGGCCGAAGCTGGCCCAGCGCACTGATCCGGTGGACCGGCGTCACGGCGGCGGCGGCCTGCGCAGCGGCCGCGACCGGACTGGTACCGGCTCCCGCCAGCAACAGCACATCGCTTTCGGCCAGCGCGGAACGCGCCGCGGAGAGGAGGTCGGTCATGGTGTAGCACCACTGATCAGGGTGCTGTCCACGCAAGCGGGGAAACCTCCTGCGCAGGACCGCGAGCAACCGGGCAACCTCGACACTCACGCTGCCCGGCGCGACCACGAAAGCGAGTCGCTCCGGGGCACAGGCCGTGAGAGCCTCGGCATCCCGGACCGACCTGACCCGGTACGACTCTCCGCCCCCCGACGCAACCGGAACGCCGATGCCTGAGCCCCACACAGGTTCCCCCACCAGCACAACCTCATCCCCTCGCGCCCGGAAGGAACGCATGGCGGACGCGCTGTCCCCTGCTGCCGGGCAACGCGCCTGAAGAGCGCAACCACAGGCCGCCCATGCGCTGTCCCGCGGTTCGGGCTGCG
This sequence comes from Streptomyces sp. WM6378, assembly GCF_001279695.1. Lineage (GTDB taxonomy): Bacteria > Actinomycetota > Actinomycetes > Streptomycetales > Streptomycetaceae > Streptomyces. The sequence goes on along the minus strand of NZ_LGDD01000094.1, from coordinate 58,709 downwards.
CCGGGAACACCCCCGCGAAGGCCGCGGTGTCCCCGCTGCGCGGCGCGGGACCGTCGGCAGGATCAAGGGTGAAGGTCCGGCGGGTGCGCATCACCGACCGCCACGAGGCGATCTCTTCGCTGGCCCACGCCATCGCGGCGAAGTCCGCGCGATGCGCGGCGACCGCGAGACCGCGGAAACCACCTACCGGGTCTTCGTACGACACGGCGAAGATCGTTCCCTCGCCACGAGTCGTCTCCCCGCTCACCTGCTGCTCGACACCCAGGTCCCGCGCCTGGACGGCGAGGCCGGCCTCTTCGGCGGCCGCGATCACAGCAGGGTGCGCCGGACAACCGACCCGGCCTCGATCGGGATGCATCCACGACCGGGCCACGATCAAGGCGCCCCGCCTTGCGGGAACACAGCCCTCCAGCGTCTCCAACAGCACACTGCGGTTCATCGAATTACTCCAGGGGAAGAGAGAGGACGCGCGTCACGGGGCGCCTCCCACGAAGTCGTGTGCGGTTCGACCTGAGGCAGGGACTTGCTCCTGTTGCCGCTGGATCCTCCCCCCCCCGTGTTCCTACCGTGGACGGGTGGAGGTGGGGCGCCATGGTGTGTGTCGTTGCAGGAAGACTCGGGCGCGGGAGACCGCGGCTCGACAGCGTGTGGCAGAACTCCGGGCCGAGGCGGCGGAGTCGGCGGTCCGGCTGGAGAGGGACCGGGAGGATCTGTCGCGGTCGCAGATCGCGCGAGACACTGCCGTGCAGGTGCTGGCCCCTCGACCTTTCCGGTCGTCACCGGCAGGCCGATCCGCGGCACGACCTGCCGGTGGGACAGCTAAGGCAATCCCGTGAGCTGGACTGGTGGATCAGGCTCATTCGGATGGGAGCGCTGCGGACGATGTCGTGCACCGGAGGGTAGGACGGCACTTCTGTCGTGTCCGATCAGACCACTGCCAAAAGGGCTTCCACGCGCATCCGTATTGTCCTCGCCGCTGTGACTCCGACCGCTGTCACCATCCTGGGTGGGGCAGGCGCCCGTCTCCGCGCGGGCCACAGGAGCATGTGGGCCGTCTCCGGGACGTGGCGTACGCGCTGCCACTGTCAGCGGATGAGAGATGGGGTGGGCGCCGGGTGCTGTCGCTGGGCGGTGTGTGCGGAGTTCGTGTGCTGGCACGGAACAGGGAGACCGCACCCAGTGCCGGGCTCGCCGCCTCTCCTTCGCCGTGCAGGCGGCGATGGTGTCAGCGTGGTTACGTGCCTGCCGGCCCCGTGCCGCTGCCCACACCTGAGGGTGTGCGGGCAGCAGCACGGGGCTGGTGTGCTGTGTAGGGCAGGTCAGCGGTCTTGAAGGGTCAGAGGAGCTTCTGCGGGGCCTGGAACTGGTCGACGGGCGCGATGTTGCACGCGGCCTTGGGGCCGCCGAGGAGGTGCCCGCCGATGCCCTCGCCCTCCGGCAGAGGCACCAGGCAGCGACCGTCGACGTTGACGAGCGAGGCACCGTAGGTGTTGAGGATGCCGCCGGCCTCGCCGACGATGGCGGTGTCACCGTTGCGGGTCGCGAAGTCCGTGGCACCGGTGCCGCTGACGGTCGCGCCCTGCGCGAGCGCGTTGGCGAGGATGCCGGCGAGCGCGCTGGCGGGGATGCTCTGGAGCCCGTTGGCGGGCTTCTTGGGGGCCTGGGGGCCCGTGGTGGCCGAGGCGGGCGCGGCGATGGCCATCGTTGCGGCGGTGGCGAAAGCCGCCCCGGCGAGAACCTGCTTGATCACGGTTGTGCTCCCGTTCGGTGGATCAGAGAGGGGTGACAGGGCCGCCCTGGGGGAAGCCCGTCGCCTCTTGGAACGACGCACATGCGCAATACGTCACCAATTGCCACCATTTGGGCCAACGCTCGCTTCGCTGGTCCGATGATGGCGAGCCACCCGCTGGCGGGTCGAGGCTGCACCTATACCGTGGCCGGCGCCGCCGCGGTCAGGCGGCAGGCGCAGGGCGGTGAGCACGGCACCCGGCTCCTGCACATCGTCCTTCGGCGTAGACGTGCCGGCGTCTGTCAGGGTTTTACGGCGACTGCGCCGAACTGGGGGAGTGCGGCAGCGGAGTTGGACTCGGCGCGCCATTGCGAGCAGGACACGAGACCGGGAGTGAGCAGGTCCAGGCCGTCGAAGAAGGCGCTGATCTCTGCGCGGCTGCGGGCGGTGATCGGTGGCGTGGCGTTTTCGTTCCAGAACTTCATGGCCTCGATGTTGCCCTCGCCGCCGAGGTCGGTGTCGGTGGTGGGGTGTGTGAGGGCGAGATAGCTGCCGGAGGGGACCGAGGCCATGATGCGGCGCACGATGTCCTGCGCCTGGCCCGTGTCGAGGACGAAGTTGAGGATTCCCAGCATCAGGACAGCGACGGGCCGCTCAAGGTCGAGGGTGTTCGAGGCGCCCTCGATGACGCGGTCCGGTTGGTGGACGTCGGCGTCGATGTAATCGGTGACTCCCTGGGGAGTGCCGGTCAGCAGGCTGCGGGCATGGACGAGCACGATGGGGTCGTTGTCGACGTAGACGACCCGGGACTCGGGTGCGATCCGTTGGGCGATCTCGTGGGTGTTGTCCAGGGTCGGCAGTCCGGTGCCGATGTCCAGGAACTGCCGCACCGAGCAGTCGGCGGTGAGGAATCGGACCGTACGGCCGAGGAAGGCACGGTCTGCGCGAGCCACGTCCCGGATCACTGGGAACATCGCGGCGACCTGGTCGCCAACCTGCTGGTCGGCCTCGTAGTTGTCCTTCCCGCCGATCCAGTAGTTCCACACCCGTGCGTTGTGCGCGACCCCGGTATTCAGCCTGCCCGACACGTCGGACGGGTGCTGGCTCTCACTCACGTCTTCCTCTTTCTCTTGCTCACCCACGAGGAGTCCTGGACGGTTGGCCGCCACGGCGACGGCGGACCGTCACTGCCATTGTGGTGTTCGTGGATCACGACGTCCCGGGATTCGGCTGCCATGCCCCCGGCCGGGGTGGAAACATCCCCACCGGCCCGCCGGTCGAGCTGCTCGCACAGTCCGTCGGTCCGTCAGCTGATGGGGTGGGGCGAGAGCACACTGAACCAGAGCAGGGCAATGGTGGCGACGCCCATGGCCGGGGTGAGTATCTCCGTCTCCAGCTTGTTTCCGCTGCGCTTGATCACCACGATCTCGTAGCGGTTCTTGAGCGGCCACAGCCACGGCGCGCCGCGCTTGGTGATCGAGTCCCCCAGAAGGTGAGCCAGGCAGCCGAGGCCGATGGCGTACGGCAGCCAACCGGGCGCCGACGGGATGAACTTGGCGATGGCGGCCGTGCCGACACCGGCCATCGCGACGATGGTGCCCCAGGCGTGGAAGCCATGGCCGGGCGGGCAGATGTTGAGGGCGCGAACCGCGAGGGCCAGCAGGAAGAAGGTCATACTGAGGGTGAACGGTCGGCCCAGGTAGGAAACTCCGGCCCAACTGCCCAGGGTCATGAAGGCCACGAAGAACAGCGAGTGCGTGGCGTGGCGGTGGCCGCCGGAGATCCAGGCGACGAACCGGCAGAGGAGCTTGGAGACCGGACCCAGGAAGTTGGCGATGGTGCCGTCGTGGTGATCCAGGTCGGGCAGCAGTGCGGCGCCGGCGCACAGCACGGTGCCCATCAGGATTTCCTGTGGCGCAAGATGCGTGTGCAGTACCAACGGTGGCAGGTACGGCGCGGTCCCCGCGAAGAGCAGGGCACCGCTGACGGCATGAGAGTGGCCCATCATGGCGTTGTTCGTTCTCTCCCGATCGGGCGCCGCCTCAGCGGCGCGCTGTTGAGTCCAGCAGGCGCTCCCGGAGCGCCTGCCCGGACGTGAGGATCCTGCTCTGCCCGTCGACGGCCGCCAACTCCACCGGGGGCAACCGGCATGACTCGTCTCGGGTGGCAATGGTCTAGAGGTTGGTGAGCCTTTCGCCCTTGCGGTCTTCGAGGGTGTGGTCCACGCACACCGCGAGGATGATCAGCAACGTCGCGTCCTGCTCGCTCAGCACATCGACCGCGTAGGCGTCACGGATGCTGAACCACCGCCGGGAGATGTGTGCAAGGGTGGTGCCCGCGTGCTGGATGTCGAACTCGCGGTCCCAGAAGTTGCCGACCACTTTCAGCCGTCGGCCGTCCCGCAGGCTGACCTTGAACCGGTCCCCGAAGATCCGGAACCTCCGCTTGCTGATCCGGCCCACTGCCTTGCCGTCTCGCCGGATGAGGATCGTGTGGTGGAGGGACACCCTCTTCTTGACGATGCCGGCCACCTGGTCGCCGCGGGTGTCCACGAAGTGGAACGTGGTCCGCAGGCGCAACAGCTTCCTGTTGACCTTGTACAGCTTCTCCCGCTGTTCGGTCTCGATCCAGGCTTCTTCGTGGAAGGCGAGCATGCGATCGCGTACCAGGTAACGCATCAAGTCCCCCCTTGTTGGTCGCGTTCCCGGGCTGCGCGAGTCCGGCGGCGTAACCGTTGGACGTGGGCAAGGAACGCCCGTGCCGTGCATGATAGTTGCCGAATTGCGCAAAGTTGAAATCAACTTGATGCAAGGCCGCCGACAGCAGTCGCACCTGGAAAGGCGCTGGTGGGCAAGTGGAACCCAGGGCTGCGGATCAGTCCTTGGACAGCCGCTCGCGCAACACCGCGCCCACGGCTATGGGTTCACGGCCGAGCAGGCGGGTGAGTGTCGGGTCGACGGCGGCGAACTCACCGGCACGGCTGGCGGCGAAGATGCCGAGCAACTGATCCGCCGTCTCTGCCGGTGCGCCCTGGCCCACCAGCTGCTCCCGGAACTGGTCGTCGGATGCGGTGACCCTCGTCGTGGGGCGGCCCGTGACGTCGGTGACGATGCCGGCGATGTCGTCGAAGGTGAGTGCCCGTTGAGCCGTGAGCGGCGGAGTGGGGCCCTCGAAACGGCCTTCGTCGGCCAGGATGGCGGCGGTTGCGTCGGCAAGGTCGGCGTGCGCGGTCCAGGCGACCGGACCGTCCGCAGGGAGCACGAGCCGGCCGCGCTCCGCCGCGTTGCCGACGAAGTGCGCCGCGCTGGCGGCGTAGAAGCCGTTGCGCAGCGAAGTGAACGGCACGCCACAGGCGCGCAGTATCTCCTCTGTGGCGGCATGGTCGCGGCACGCCTGGAAACGCGACGTCGGGCCGGCCCCCATCTGGCTCGTGTAGAGGATGCGGCGGGCGCCCGCCGCGACGGCGGCTTCGATCGCGGTGCGGTGCTGTTTGACGCACTCCTCGCCCATTTTGTCGACGGAGACGACGAGCACTTGTGAGGCGCCCTGGAAGGCGTGGGCGAGGCCGGCGGGGTCGGTGAAGCTGCCCTGCCGCACCCGTACGCCTCGGTCGGCGAACGTCTGCGCCTTCCGCGGGTCGCGGACGCTGACGCCTACTCGGTCCGCCGGTACGAGCGTGAGCAGCCGCTCGACGATCTGACGTCCCAGCTGCCCGGTGGCTCCGGTCACGATGATCATGATGTGCTCCAGTGTCGCGATGGCGTGGTTCCAGTGGAATCATGTTCAAGGTAGCACTGATAATAACGATGGAAATCATCCTGCGGTACCATTGATTCATGCCATCGCCTTCACACGGCCGGAGCGGCAACACCGCCGACAAGGCCGAGACCACATCCCCTGGCCGGGAACAGACCCGGCAGCGCGTCGTCGAGGCCGCCATCGACCTGCTGACGCGCGGGGGTCGCGACGCGGTCACCACCCGCGCGGTCGCCGATGCGGCGGGCTTGCAGCCACCGGCCCTCTACCGGCTGTTCGGCGACAAGGACGGCCTGCTCGACGCGGTGGCCGAGCACGGCTTCGCCGCGTTTCTCGCCACCAAGCACGTCGACCCCGACCCCCAGGACCCCATCGACGACCTGAGAGCGGGCTGGGACTTCGCGATCGAATTCGGCCTGGCCAACCCCGCACTGTTCACGCTGATGTACACCGAGCCCAACAGGACGTCGTCGGCCGCCTTCAAGGCCGGCATGGAGATCCTCAGGGGCCGCATCCGGCGCCTCGCCGCCGGTGGCTGGCTCCGCGTCGACGAGGAACTCGCGGTGCAGATCATCAACGCCACGGCACGCGGCGCGGTGCTCACCTGGCTGTCCCTGCCCCAGGACCGGCGCAACCCGGCCCTGTTGACCACCTTGCGGGAGTCCATGGTCACCGCTGTCACCAACCAGCAGCCCGCAGTGCAGGAACCGGGCCCGGCCGGCGCGGCCCGCGCGCTGCGCGCCGCGCTGACCGACCGGACGAACCTCAGCAGCGCCGAGCAGCATCTGCTGAAGGAGTGGCTGAACCGCCTTGCCGCCGATGGGTGATTGACGGCGCCCGGCGGCCGGTCACCTGCCGGAGCAGCGCGAGGGCCTCTTCGGAAGAGGAACCGGCGGGAGTGGTGCACACGATGAGTGCCTGGTCCGGTGAGCGGGCGATGGACAGTGTCTGCTGTGTCACCGTCAGCGTGCCGACGACGGGGTGGTGCAGCTCGTAGGAGGCGGCGTCGCAGGGCGTCACGCGGTGGTCCGCCCACAGCGCGACGAACTCCGGGCTCTTCACGGTCAGTTCACCGATCAGCTCCGAGAGCAGCGGGTCGTCCGGGTGCCTGCCGACGGCGATGCGCAGGTTGCCCACCACCGCGCGGGCCTTGGGCTCCCAGTGTGCGTACAGCTCTCGACAGTGCGGGTCCAGGAACAGTATTCGGCTCATGTTCGGGCGTCGCGCCGGGTCGTTGGGGCCGTGGAAGTCCAGGTGGCCGGCCAGGAGGGCGTGTCCGAGGGTGTTCCAGGCCAGTACGTCCGTACGGCGGCCGAGCACGATCGCCGGGACGCCGTTGACGGCGCGGAGGAGGTCGCGTGTTTCGTCGGTGAGCTTCTCGGGGCGCGGGCGGCGGGACCGGGGTGCGTGGCGGGTTGCGTCGGCGAGCCGGTCGAGGTGCTCGCGCTCGTGGTGGTCGAGCAGGAGAGCGCGGGCGATCGCGTCGAGCACCTCGGCCGAGGCGCCGCGGGACTGGCCCTGTTCCAGTCGGGCGTAGTACGAGACGCTGACGCCCGCCAGTTGGGCCAGTTCCTCGCGCCGGAGCCCGGCCACCCGTCTGCGCGGTCCGAAGTCGTGCAGGCCGACGTCCTCGGGGCGCAGTCGTGCCCGTCGGGCTTGGAGGAAGGTGCCGAGCGGGCCGGGTCCGTTCATCGCCCCAGTATTCGGTGCGCGGCCCGCACTCAGCCACACCCTGCGAGGGGTAGGACAAGGCGGGAGTGGTGCGGACCCGTTCCCTTGTCCAGGCTCGGTCTCATTCGGCGACATACCCCGCTTGAGGACGGACCACATGGATCAGAACCCGGAGCAGATCACTCTCGGAGACGTCACGGTCACCCGCATCAAAGAGTTCTACGGCTCGGCGCGGATGTCCCCGGGCCAGTTCTTCCCGGACAGCCCCGACGACGCGTGGGACGAGCACCGCGCATGGCTGGCGCCCGACTTCTGGAACCCCCGGACGGACGAGTGCCAGTCGGCGATCCAGTCCTGGCTGCTGCGCAGTGAGGGACGCACCATTCTCGTCGACACCGGCGTGGGCAACCACAAGGACCGGCCCTACGCGCCGGTGTGGAGCCGCCTGGACACGGTCTACCTCGACCACCTCGCCGCCGCCGGGGTGCGGCCCGAGGAGGTCGACATCGTGGTCAACACCCATCTGCACATCGATCACGTCGGCTGGAACACCCGCCTCGACGGCCGGACTTGGGTGCCGACCTTCCCGAACGCCACGTACCTGATGACCCGGCGGGACTTCGACTTCTGGGACCCGGCCAACGAGAACACGACCGTACTGGGCCGCGGGAACCAGAACGTCTTCGAGGACAGCGTCTCGCCGGTCCATCAGCAGGGACTCACCCACCTGTGGGAGACGACGTACCGGATCGACAAGAACCTGCGGCTGGACCTCGCTCCCGGGCACACCCCCGGCTCGTCCGTACTCACCCTGGAATCCGGCGGCGATCAGGCCCTGTTCGTCGGGGACCTGGTGCACACGCCGCTACAAGTCGCAGAGCCGGAGACCAACTCCTGCTTCTGCGAAGACCCGGTGGAAGCCCGCGCCACCCGGCACAAGCTGCTCGGCCGCGCCGCCGACGACAACGCACTCGTCTTCCCGGCGCACTTCGGCGGCCAAGGCGCCGCAGAGGTCGTCCGCAGCGGGTCGAAGTTCGCGATCAAGGAGTGGGCGGGCTACTCCCGCCTCTCCTGAGGTCTCCCTCCAGAGAGGAAACGTGTCCCGTGCCGCAGCAAACAGATCCAGTCGTCACAACCCCGGCGGGCGCCGTGCGCGGCATCCGTGGCGGATCCGGCGAACGCTACCGCGCCCTGCCCTACGCGGCGGCACCGACCGGGGCCGGCCGTTTCGCCCCACCCGCACCGCACCCGGGCTGGTCCGGCGTCCGCGACGCCGCGCAGCCCTCGCCCACCGCTCCCCAGCCGACCCGCGACTTCGGCCCACTCGACATGACCCCCTACTTCGGACCGGGCTGGGTGCCCGGCGAGGAGTACCTCACCGTCGACGTCCACACGCCCGCCGCCGACGACGGCAGGCGCCCCGTCATGGTTTTCGTGCACGGCGGCGGCTTCGCCACCGGCTCGAACCGCGCCGCGCTCTACGAGGGCAGCGCGTTCACCCGCGACGGCGTCGTCCTCGTGACGGTGAACTACCGCCTCGGCATCCCCGGTTTCCTCGATCTGGCGGGCGCCCCGGCCAACCGCGGACTACTCGACGTGCTCGCCGCCCTCCGCTGGGTACAGGACACGATCGCGGCGTTCGGCGGCGACCCCGACAACGTCACGATCTTCGGCCAGTCCGCAGGCGCCACGCTCATCGGCGCGCTGCTCGCTACACCGCGGGCCACCGGACTGTTCCGGCGAGCGATCATCCAAAGCGGCAACGGAACCGGCGCGTTCACCCCCGAACAAGCGCAACGGGTCGCCGCCGCGGCAGCCGCCGCACTGGGCGTCGAACCGACCGCCGAGGCGTTCGCCCCGATCCCGGACGAGCGCTTCCTGGCGACCCTGCCCGCACTGGCCGGCCTCGACCTCGACACCCGCACGGCCAGGGACCCGCTGGCCGGGCTCAGCCCCTTCAGCCTGGTCCTGCCGGTCCAGCCCGCCGACAGCCTCGCCGAAGGCCCGGCCGGCAACGTCGACCTGCTCATCGGCACCAACACCGAAGAAGGGCACCTCTACCTCGTACCGAAGGGCCACCTGGAGTCCACGACGGAAGCCGACCTGCTTGCCGCCGCCACCCGCGTCCAGGCAGACCCGGGGACCGTACTCGCCGCTCTGCGCGCGGCGCGGCCGAACGCGACACCGGGCGAACTCCACTCCGCCGTACTCGGACAGGCCTTGTTCCAAGCCGGCACGACGCGCATGGCGCAGGCCCACGCACGGATCTCGGGCGGCCGCACCCACCTCTACTCGTTCGGGTACCGCTCGACGGCCCTGGGCGGGCGACTCGGCGCCGCCCACACCGTTGAACTGCCCTTCGTGTTCGACACGGCCGACGAACCCCGGCTGCACGGGAACACCGGCCTGCTCGGCCCCGACCCCGCCCCGCCAGGACTCGCAGCCCAGGTACACGGCGCCTGGGTCGCGTTCGCCCGCACCGGGAACCCCGGCTGGACGAAGGCCCGGACCTTGAGTACGAGCTCACCCGGACCGAGTGGGAGACGCTCCGGCAGGCATCAGCCGGCGGAAGAGCCAGAAAAAAGATGTGGCGGCCATGTCGAGAACCCGGGATCTGCTCCGTCCCCGTAGTGAGCGCGACCACAATGGGTCGCATCAGTACCGAGGAGAACATCATGGCCAAGTACTTGCTGCTCAAGCACTACCGTGGCGCCCCATCCGCGGTCAACTGCGTGCCCATGGACCAGTGGACTCCGCAGGAGATCTCGGCGCACATGCAGTACATGCAGGACTTCGCGGACCGGCTGGAGAAGACCGGGGAGTTCGTCGACGGGCAGGCGCTCGCTCCCGAGGGGGCGTGGGTCCGGTACGACGGCGAGGGGCGGCCGCCGGTCACCGACGGGCCGTTCGCCGAGACCAAGGACCTGATCGCCGGCTGGATGGTGATCGACGTCGACTCCTACGAGCGGGCCGTCGAGCTGGCCGGGGAGCTGTCCGCTGCTCCGGGCGCGGGCGGGAAGCCGATCCACGAGTGGCTGGAGGTGCGCCCGTTCCTGGCCGCGCCGCCCACGATCACGGAGTGACTTCCCCGGTGAACGAGGCACTGCTGCGCAGCCTCACGCCGAGCGTGCTCACCGTCCTCGTCCGCCGCGGAGCCGACTTCGCGGCGGCCGAGGACGCCGTGCAGGACGCGCTGGTGGAGGCGGTCCGCGCGTGGCCGGCCGACCCTCCGCGGGATGCGAAGGGCTGGCTGGTCACGGTGGCCTGGCGCCGTTTCCTGGACGCGACCCGGGCCGACACCGCCCGGCGCCGCCGTGAGGACCGGGCCGACGAGGAACCGGCGCCAGGGCCCGTGCCCTCGGCGGACGACACGCTCCGGCTGTACTTCCTGTGCGCCCACCCGTCGCTGACGCCGTCGTCCGCGGTGGCGCTCACGCTGCGCGCCGTCGGTGGGCTGACCACCCGTCAGATCGCCCGAGCCTACCTGGTGCCCGAGGCGACCATGGCGCAGCGCATCAGCCGGGCCAAGCGCACCGTCTCCGGCATACGGTTCGACCAGCCAGGGGATGTCGCCACCGTGCTGCGCGTCCTCTACCTGGTCTTCAACGAGGGCTACTCCGGCGACGTCGACCTCGCCGCCGAGGCGGTCCGGCTCACCCGGCAGCTCGCCGCCGTCATCGACCACCCCGAAGTGGCCGGGCTGCTCGCCCTCATGCTGCTCCACCACGCCCGGCGTGCTTCGCGGACCGGGCCCGACGGCAGCCTGGTGCCGCTCGCGGAGCAGGACCGCGGCAGGTGGGACACCGGAGCGATCGCCGAGGGCGTCGCGATCCTGCAGGCGGCCCTCGCCCGCGACCAATTGGGCGAGTTCCAGGCGCAGGCCGCCATCGCCGCGCTGCACGCCGACGCGCAGACCGCCGCGGAGACCGACTGGGTGCAGATCGTCGAGTGGTACGACGAGCTCGTGCGGCTGACCGACAGCCCGGTCGTCCGGCTCAACCGTGCGGTGGCCGTCGGTGAGGCCGACGGGCCGCGGGCCGGCCTCGCGGTGCTCGCCACCCTTGACGACTCGCTGCCCCGCCACATCGCGGTGGCGGCGTACCTCCACGAGCGCGACGGCGACCTGGCGACGGCGGCGCGGCTCTACGCCGAGGCGGCCCGCAAGGCGGCCAACCTCGCCGAACGCGACCACCTGACGCGCCAGGCCGCCCGGCTCAACGCCCACGGGCATCGCTGACGGCCCGCTGCCGTCACGGCCGGCGCCTTGCAGTACGGCCAGGTGCTTGCTCACCGACTGGCGGGTCATGTCGAGCCCCGCGCACAGCTCCCGCAGGGTGCGCGTCAGTTCCCCGGCACCGTAGCCGTCGCCGTGTTCCACCCCGATACGCGCAGCATCGGCGCCGAGCCGTGCAGGTCCGCCGTGCGGTACGTCGCCGTCACGGTCGTCGACTCCCCGGGCCACAGGCTCACCTGGTTGTCCGACCACTGCACGGGGAGGACCGGGGCCCCGTCGGCGTTCACCAGGTGTACGTCCGTGAGGAGCGCCGGGGTCCTCCCCGGGCCCGTGTTCCGTACGGTCACCGTTGTCGTCGACGTGCCGTCCGCGTCCACCTTCGTCGTCCCGCTCGCGGACACCGTCGCCCTCGGCATCGCGGCCAGGCCCTTCAGGTCTGCGTACGCCGTGGTCGGGGTGTGGAACCAGTCCGTGTGGGCGTAGTCGAGGACGTCGGGCTTGGTGGAGAGCCAGTACACATTGCGGCTCACCTCCTTGCCCGAACCGTCGCTCAGCACCAGCTTGGCCAGGTACGTGGTCGACAGGCCGCCCACCGACGCCGGGACGGTCAGCGCGGTGGTGCTCGCGCCGTTGCCGCCGACGTCCACACCCGTCACCGTGCGGTCGTACGCGCGGGTGCCGTCCGGGTCGAAGAGCGAGACGCGGGCGGTGAGCCCGGAGGCCGCGTCCCGGCGACTGTTCACGACCGACACCGCGCGGTTGCCGTACGAGTACTGGATGTGCAGCGGTTCGTTCGCCTTCTTCGCACCGAAGTAGGCGCCGCCCTGATCAAGGTAACGGTCCATCAACTGCCAGTGCAGGGACGTCCATCCGCTGTTGAACATCCAGTACACGACCCCGGTCGCCGGCTTCGTGGCGTCCTTCGCGTTGCGGCCGTACGCCTCGAACTGGGCCCGCACGTTCTCGTACTGCGCCAGCTGCGCCTTGCGTACGTAGTCGGCGAGGCCGGTCGGGGTGCCGTAACGGCCGGCCAGGGCGTCGTCGTACAGCTTCAGCGTCGCGAAGGTGGAGGAGGGGGAGCGGTGGTACTGCTTCGCCGACGGGGACTTCCACAGGGTGTCGAGCTCCGCCGGTGACAGCATGCGGCGCAGGGTGTCGAGGGTAGGGATGTCGGGGCCCGCGCTGGTCTCGGAGTTGAACCCGGTGGCCCCGCCCTCCTGCTTGTTGTACCAGTAGTCCGGCGGCACCCAGTCGTACGGGCCCGTCATCTTCATGCCAGAACTCCCCGTTATCGGGGCGGAGTTGTCGGACGCGGCGGCCACCACCGGGGTCGGCCAGTCGGCCGCCTTCAGGGCGTCCACGTAGTTCTTCTCGATCGTCTTGTCGGGGGCGAAGTCGCTGCCGATCAGGAACGAGATCACGCTCGGGTGGTCGCGCAGGCGGGCGGCCTCCGCCGCCATGGACGCCTTCGCCACCGGATAGTCGGAGGCGGTCCACTTGTCGCCGGATTCGCCGCCGTTGACCTGGCCCTCCCACTTGTCGCAGCACTCCCAGCCGGGCAGGGTCAGAATGCCGTAGCGGTCGGCAAGGTCGAAGAACTCGTCCGGCTCGATGTGCCCTTCCAGGCGGATCGTGTTGAGCCCCAGGTCGAGTGCGTACTTCAGCCGGTCCTCCACATAGGTGCGGTCCCAGCGCAGATACTCGTCCGGGGACCAGCCGCCGCCCTTGATCAGCAGCGGGCGTCCGTTGACCGAGTACTGGCGCGCGCCATCGGCGTTCAGCGGGGCCTTCACATCGCGGATGCCGAACGACTCGCGAGCCGTATCGGACGCGCTCCCGGCGACCGAGGCCGTCAGGTTCAGGTCGTACAGCGGTTGCGCCCCCATGCCCGCCGGCCACCACACCTGCGGTGATGTCAGGCGGAGTTGGGGAAAGCCGGCCGGGGTGAAGGTGACCGTTTTCGTCTCGTGGGCCTTGAGCGTGACGTCCTGGCTGAACGTGATCCGGCCGATCGTGCCGGACACGGTCGCGGTGACCCGGGCCGCCGAGTCGTTGCGGGCCTGTGCCTTCACGGTCAGGTCGGCGGACGACAGGGACGGCACCGCGAGGGACGTCACCACGTGTGCGTCGCGCAGCGCGACCCGGCCTCCGCGTCTGACGACCACATCGCGGACGATGCCCATGTTCTCGTCGGGCGGCGGCTGCAGCCAGTCGATCCAGCCCATCGTGACGTTCTTCTTCGGGTCGTTGGGCTGGATCCGGAAGGCCACCGTGTTCGTGCCCGTCCTCACCAACTCACTTACGTCCAGCTCGTGTTGGGTGTACGCGCCGGTGACCGCACCCTTGTCGGCGACCTGCTTGCCGTTCACGTACACGTCGGCGGCGGAGATCACCCCGCTGAAGTCGAGGTAGGTGCGCGATGCCGTGTCGGCGACGGTGAAGTCCGAGCGGTACCACCAGGGGACCGTGAAGTCGGACTTCGGGATCTTCTGCTGGTTGGTCGAGTAGAAGGGGTCCGCGTACTTGCCTGCCGCGAGCAGTGCGGCCAGGACCGTGGAGCGCGGGGCGGCCGCGACCCAGCCGGTGGTGGGATAGCCGGGGCTCGATACGGCGGCCGGGGAGTCGGTGACCTTGGCCGTCGACTGGATCGCGTATCCGGCGAGGGCGGTCGTGCTGCCCGGCGTCGAGGCGACGACGGGCGCCCGGCCGTTGGCAGGAGGCGTGCTGGGCGTCGCCGACGAGGTGCCGGCGGTGAGGGCGAGGACCAGGCCGAGTGCCGCGACAGCGGCGGTCCTTCGGCGCACGGAGGCAGGGCGGTGGAACACGGTGGTCTCCCAGGGGGCTGGTCGGAACATCCGCGCATCGCTAGGGCGACTCGGCTGGAGAACAGCTCAAGTCGAGAACGGCTCGGGTTCGGGAGCGGCTCGACGAACTCGACGAAGGAGAACCGCCCAAGTGAAGGAACCCAAGTAAAGAAGCCTTACTAACTCGTACCAGCAAGCTAGAGGGGGTGAGAGGGGCATGTCAATCGCAGGCCTGAGCGGTGACGCGGTGTCCTCAGTGCGCCGAGCGCCGCTCGAAGGCCACGTCCCGTGCCGTGCCGAGCGCGGTCGCCACCGCGCCGAGCAGCACCGCGTCCTCTCCGAGCGAACTCCGCGCCACCTTCGGCCGCAGCGGGGTGAGCGCACGCAGCGTCTCCCGTACTGGCCGCAGGAGCAGATCGGCGCTGTGGCCGACGCCGCCGCCGAGCACCACGAGGTCGGGGTCGAGGACTGCCGCGACCACCGCGACGGTGTGCGCGATCCGTTCGCCCTCCAGCTGAACCGCCTTGACCGCGGGGGAAGTTCCGGCCCGCGCCGCGTCGAAGACGTCCTTCGCGGTGAGCGGGCCCGCCATGCCGAGCGAGCGCGCGGCCGCGACGACCGCGTCGCCGGAGACCGCGTCCTCCAGGGTGTCCGGCTTCTGGCGGCCGGGCCACGGCAGGAAGCCGATCTCGCCCGCGCCGCCGTGCGCGCCGGTGAAGAGCTGGCCCTCGCTGACCACGCCCATGCCGAGGCCGGTGCCGATCATGACGTACACGAAGAGCCTGCTGCCCGCGCCGACGCCGAAGGTGTACTCGCCGAGCGCCGCCAGATTCGCGTCGTTGTGGACCGCGAGCGGTATGCCGAGCCGCTCCCGCATCTGATCGAAGAGGCCCGGCCTGCCCCAGCCCGGCAGGTGCTGGGCATAGCGGACGCGCCGCTTCTCGGCGTCGTACACGCCGGGGGTGCCGACCACGGCCTGGGCGACCTTGTCCGCGTCCACGCCCGAGCCCTCGACGAGTTGGTGCGCGCTGGTGACGACCAGGTCGGCCATCGTGGCCGAGGTGCGGGCGTGGTTGCGGACCTCGGAGCGGGCGACCACCTTGCCGTCGAGATCGGCCAGGGCGATCCGCAGCCAGGCCCGGCCGATGTCGACGCCGAGGGCGTAACCCGCCGTCGGGTCGGGTGCGTAGAGCACGGCGGCCCGGCCCCGCTCGGGGGTGATGGTGCCCGCCTCGCGGACCAGGCCCGCCAGTTCGAGCGAGGCGAGCGCGCTGGACACGGTGGGCTTGGACAGGCCGGTGTCCCGCGCGAGCTGGGCCCGGGACGCGGGGCCCCCGGCGCGCAGCCGGTCGAGCAGCAGCCGCTCATTGGAACTGCGCTGCCGCTGCGGGTTCCAGGGCAGGTCGCCACCCTCGTCGCTGCTGGTCATCGCATCATTCTCACGCATCGGTCCGAGCTGTTCACTGACGACCCCTTGACGGTGAAAGTAAAGGTCCTTAACTTAAGCACGCCCAACGCCGAGGCGAATCCCTGCACTGGTGAATCGGCGGCAAAGCTTCCTCTTCTCGTCATCAGCCCAGGGAGGACCCCAGTGTCCGGAACCCCTCCGCCGGCCGGCGGTTTCGTCCGCCGGATCGGACTCTTCCAGGCCACCGCCATCAACATGAGCCAGATGTGCGGGATCGGCCCCTTCGTGACCATCCCGCTGATGGTCGCCGCGTTCGGCGGGCCGCAGGCCGTCATCGGCTTCGTCGCGGGCGCGATACTCGCCCTGGCCGACGGCCTCATCTGGGCCGAGCTCGGCGCATCGCTGCCCGGATCCGGCGGCAGCTACGTCTATCTGCGCCAGGCCTTCCAGTACCGCACGGGCCGGCTGATGCCGTTCCTCTTCGTGTGGACGGCCATGCTCTTCATCCCGCTCATCATGTCCACCGGCGTCGTCGGATTCGTCCAGTACCTCGGCTACCTCGCCCCGGACCTCGGCAAGACCTCCGGTGACCTGATCGGGCTCGGCATCATCGTCCTCGTGGTCCTGCTGCTCTGGCGCGGCATCGAGCACATCGCCAGGATCACCGCGGTGATGTGGGTCGTGATGATCGCCTCGGTGGCCCTGGTGATCACCGCCGCCGTCACCGACTTCAGTCCGCACCTCGCCTTCAACTATCCCTCCGGCGCCTTCGAGTTGACGAGCAGTCACTTCTGGCTCGGATTCGCCGCGGGTCTCACCATCGGCATCTACGACTACCTCGGCTACAACACCACCGCCTACATGGGCGCCGAGATCAAGGACCCCGGGCGTACCCTGCCGCGCTCCATCATCTACTCCGTCCTCGGCATCATGGCGATCTACCTGCTGCTCCAGATCGGCACCCTCGGCGTCATCGACTGGCAGCGGATGCTGGACCCGAACGACATCGCCTCCACCTCGGTCGCCTCCGCGGTCCTGGAGAAGACCTGGGGCAAGGGCGCCGCCGACGTCGTCACCGTCCTCATCCTGGTCACCGCGTTCGCCTCCGTCTTCACCGGCCTGCTCGGCGGCTCCCGGGTCCCGTACGACGCCGCCCGCGACAAGGTGTTCTTCCGGCCGTACGCCAAGCTGCACCCCAAGCACCGCTTCCCGATGCTGGGCCTGGTCACCATGGGCGTCATCACCGCCGTCGGCTTCATGATCGGCCGCCACACCGATCTGACCACCCTCATCCAGTTCCTCACCACGGTGATGGTCATCGTCCAGGCGCTCGCCCAGATCCTCGCCGTGACCGTGCTGCGCAAGCGGCAGCCGGGGCTCCGCCGCCCCTACCGGATGTGGCTCTACCCGCTGCCGAGCCTGATCGCCCTGGTCGGCTGGCTCACCATCTACGGCTACGCCGACAAGAACTCGCCCGGCCGCCACCCCATCGAATGGTCGTTGGCCTGGCTGGCGCTCGGCTGCGTCGCCTTCGTCCTGTGGGCACGCTTCGAGAAGGTCTGGCCGTTCGGGCCGCGCGAGATCCGCGAGGAGTACCTCGACGAGACTTCGGCGCAGACACTGCCCGCCGCCTGAGCCGCTTCCACGGAAAGGCCCCCGTCCGAATGCCGGACGGGGGCCAACTCACCTATCGCCCAGGTCACTTGAGACTATGGCTGCGCACGGTGACAAACGTCGGGTATCCGTACGCTACTTGTCGCCCAGCCGGACCTCCTCCGTGATCGGTATCGACTTGGAGGGGGGTGAACTCGCGCCCGGAGCATGCCCGTTGGGGGAATCGCCGTTCTGGTTCATCGACGCGAGGAGCTGCCGCGCCAGTCCCAGACCCGTGCCGCCCATCGTCAGGGCCTTCGCGAACATCTCCGACATGCCCTCGGCGCCGTTGAGCAGCACCATGTGCTCCACATTGCCGAAGGCGGAAGCGCCCGCCTCCACGATCTGCGGCCAGTTCTCGGCGAGCTGCTGGGCGACGACGGCCTCCTGGTTCTCCGCGAGGGCCGCCGCGCGTGCCTTGATGGCCTCGGCCTCCGCGAGGCCCTGGGCCTTCGCTGACTCTGCCTGCGCGAGGCCCTTGGCCTGCGTCGCCGACGCCTCGGCCTCGCCCGTCGCCCGGGTCGCCTTCGCGGCCGCGAGCCCGCGCGCCTCGGTGGCCTGGGCCTCGGCGGCCGCGGCCGTCTTGACCCGGGTCGCCTCGGCCGCCGCCGCGAGCTCGGTCTCCTTCGCCTTGGCCTGCGCGGCCGAGATGCGGGCGTCACGCTCGGCCTCGGCCAGCGTCCGCTTCTCGTACGCCTGGGCATCGGCCGGCTTGCGCACATCCGCCTGGAGCTGCTGCTCACGGCGCTGCGCCTCCAGCTCGGCGACCCGGGTCTCCTGGACCACGACCTCCTGTCGGGCGGCGGCGTCCGCGAGCGGGCCCGCCTGCCGTGAGCTCGCCGCGGCCTTGTCCCGCTCGGCCTGATAGCCGGCCTGGAGGATCTCGCTGTCCCGGGTCGCCTCCGACATCCGCGCGAACGCGGCCTGCTCGGCCTCGGTGGCCCGCAGGTTCGCCTCGGCCTGAGCGATCCGCGCGTCGCGCTGCACCGCGGCCGCGTGCGGCATCGCCAGGTTCTTGATGTACCCGGTCGGGTCCTCGATCTCGTGGATCTGCAACGAGTCGACGATCAGGCCGAGCTTCTCCATCTCTGTACCGCACGCGGCCCGGGTCTGCCCGGTGAGCTTCTCCCGGTCCCGGATCATGTCCTCGACCGTCAACCCACCCACGATGGAACGGAGATGACCGGCGAAGACGTTGTGCACCCGCTCCGCCATCATGCGCTGCTGGTCGAGGAAGCGGCGGGCCGCGTTGGCGATCGACACGAAGTCGTCGCCCACCTTGAAGATGACCACGCCCCGCACCTTCAGCGGAATGCCCTGCTGCGTCACACAGTCCACCGAAAGCTCGGTCTCGTTGAGATCGAGCGACAGCTTCCTGACCGCCTGCACACCAGGCAGTACGAGGGTTCCGCGACCCGTGACGATCCGGAACCCCATGCCCTCGCCGAGCCCCTCGGTCCGGTGCTTCGAACCGGAGATGACGAGTGCTTCGTTCGGTTCGGCCACCCGCCACATCAGCTTGAACAGGCCGACCAGAACGATGATGGCGGCGAGAACCAGTCCCGCCGCGACGCCGATGACCATCGGCATGCGCCCCCTTCATGCAGTGCCGCTCGGCACTGATGGAGGGAGTTTGCTCCCGGCCGCGGGTGGCGTGAAGACGCTGACGATTCCTTGTCGCAATCTTGATACGCACTGGTGAAAGCGCAGGTCAACTTGAGCGTGGGAGCGCTCAGTTGTCGTATGCGGCCATCACGTACACCGTGCGTGGGGGCAGGTATTCCACCACCGTCACGACCGTCCCCGTCTCGATCCGGCCGGTGCCCGGCGCGGGGTGGGCCAGGAAGTGCTCGGCCCCGCCCCGGATCCTGACGATGACCTCGCCCACGAGCCCGGGCCCGATCGTTCCGGTCACCCGCCCGAGCAGCCCCACCATGTCCTCGCTCATCGGGGGAGCGTAACCCGAGAGGCCATGCGGCGACGGGGCTCCGGCGAGCGGATGGTCCAGTCCCGTGTCCGGATGTGACAGGGAATCGTCATTGCAGCCACTGGTCCTTCGACGAGGTCGGCGCGCGGGTTGACACCTTGCTGGTGCGGAGATCAGCGCCTGCCTGGACCTCGCGCTGGCGCTGGTGGCCGAGGACCAGGGCGAGGACGTGGCCCTCGCCGCCCCCGACGGCACGGTGCTGCCCGCGGCCGCCCTCCAGACCGCCGCGCTCACCGCGATCACGGACCTGTTCGGCATCGTCGTCGCCAAGGTCGACGACCTGCCCGAGTGACGACCCGGCGCCGGGCGGCAGGGCCGTGGGGATGCCCTGCCGCCCGGCGTGTTTGACGAATCGTCAGATCCACCCGTCCAGCGACGCCATGAACCCCTCGAAGTCGTCGCGGTGGATGGTGTGCCCGGCGCCCTTGACCGTACGGACCTCGAAACCGCGGGCTTCGAGGCGGGCCGCCTCGCCCGCGTCGTACAGGAAGCTCGCATCGGCGAACTGGACGAGCGAGGGGACGACGGCCCTCGCGGGGGCCTGGTCCGTGCCGAACATCGGGGCGAGGCCGAGCGCGGTGTTCTCGTCCCAGACCCTCAGTGTCTCCAGTTCGATGTCGACGTCCTCGGCCTCCCAGCGCGGGTTGAGCCCCGCGACCGTGGCCCGGGTCGCCGTCTTGAACAGGGCGAAGACTTCCGGACTGGCCGTCTTCTGAGGGGAGTTGACGTGCCAGGCGGGGTCCGAGTAGACCGCCCGGGCCGGCCGCAGCCGCTCGGCGGCGAGCGACAGGGAGAGCCCGCCGAGGGAGTGGCCGATCGCCAACTCGGCGCCGGCCGGGAGGGTTTCGACGAGGTCGTCGGCGAAGAGCTCGGCGGTGTACTCGCCGCGCCCGCTCGCTCCGTGGCCGCGCAGGTCCACCGCGATGGCGCGGTAGCCCCGCTCGGCGAGCGCGGGACCGACCTTCCGCCAGGTGCGGTGGTCCGCCATGATTCCGTGGATCAGGAGCGCGACGCGGTCGCCCTCTCCCCAGGTGCGGGTGTTGAGCTGCACGGTGGTGCCTTTCGGTGCGGGTGGTTGCTGTCGGGCGGTCGGTGTACGGGGCCGGGGCGGGCGGCGGTCAGGCGCGGGCCCGCCCCGAAACCGTACGGATACGGATCCCGGACCGGCGCGACCGTCAGGTGTGCGCCGACCCCGGACCCGTACGTCTCTCAGCGCACGGACCTGATCGGGCGCACCGCGAGCGCGCCCAGGACCGAGAGCGCCGCTCCGGCCAGGAAGAGTGCGGTGTAGCCGCCGCTGACCGTGACGATCAGCGAGGCCGCGAAGGGGGCGACGATCTGCGGGCCCGCGTTGGCGACGTTCAGGACGCCCATGTCGCGGGCGGCGTCCTCGGCCTTCGGCAGGACCAGGGTGACCAGCGCGGTGTCGACCGCCATGTAGCAGCCGAAGCCGAGGCCGTTGACGACCGAGAACGCGATCATGGCGGGCCAGCCCGGCGAAACGGCCGGGATGACGAGGGCTGCCGCGGACAGCGCGGCCGACGCGCCGACGAACAGCTTGCGGCGGTCGTGCCGGTCGGACAGCCAGCCCCCGAGCACCGTCGAGACGACCATGGCGAGCGCGTTGACGGGCATCAGGATCGCCACGGCCTGCTCGGGCTCCAACCCGGCGGGCAGCTGGGTGTGGTCCTGGAGGATGTACAGCTGATATCCAGCCACCGCGAAGTAGCCGAGCACGAGCAGCGCGCGGCCGATGAACGCCCAACGGAAGTCGTGGTCGCGCAGCGCTTCGGTGAACGCGGCGAGCTGTCGTGCGACGGGCAGCGGTGTCCTGGCGGGCCGCCGCTCCTCGCGCGTACCGGCGGTGAAGATCACCGCGGCGGCCGCGACGAGCGCGCCGAAGAGCAGGTAGCCGGTGCGGTAGTGGTCGGAGAAGGCCGCGCCGAGCAGCGCGCCGATGGTCGAGCCGAACGGCAGCCCGAGCCCGACCGCGGCCGACGCCTTGCCGCGCGCGGCCATCGGCACCCGGTCGGGGACGACCGAGGTGAGGGCGGCCTGGTAGACGTTGAGGACGGCCTGGCCCAGACACCACACGATGGTGACCAGCAGGATCGTGTGGACCGTGCCGAGCAGGAACATCACCGGCAGCGCGAGCAGGCCGCCGCCGAGGATCCAGGGATTGCGGCGCCCCGAGCGGTCGGAGAGCGCGCCCGCCACCGGGTTGAACACGGTCGCGAAGATCGCCGAGACACCCGAGACGAGACCGAAGTCGGCGACCTTGTGCGCCGCGTCGATGTGCTCGATCTGGAGCGCGAGCAGCACGCCGGGCACGCCGATGTAGAGGGCGTACATGGCGGTGTTGCCGAGCAGGAGCAGCGGAAGCAGCCCGCGTGCGGGCCGGGGAGCCGGGGCGGTGACGGCCACCGGGATGCCGGTGCCGGGGGAGGAAAGGGCCACGCTGCCCTCCGAGGAGTGAGGAGGCGGATGAGGGGTGCACGAGCGGCGCGGGGTGGCGTCCTGACCGGCCGGAATTGAGGGGTCCCGTGCTGGAAGGTCGCCTGCGTGACACCGGTGACCGCAAGGGGCGAGGCCATCTGATGGGTTTGGTGACACGTGTCAATTGCTCGTGTAAGCACTGTGTAGCATCGAATTCAGGCCATCCGCTAGACCCCGAGCGGGATGCGTCTGGAAAGATGCCGATCGCGATGAGCCAGACACCCAAGCAGCCTGCCGACCGTCCCGTCCCGACCAGCGCCGATGTGGCCCGCCTGGCCGGGGTCTCGCGGGCGACCGTGAGCTACGTACTCAACAACACCTCGGCTGTGCGGATCAGCGAACCCACCCGGGTCCGCGTCCGCGCCGCCGCCGAGGAGCTGGGCTATGTCCCGCACGCCGCGGCCCGCAGCCTGCGCGCCGGCCACACCCGGATCGTGCTGCTGCCCACGGCCCACATCCCGGTCGGCCCGCTCTACAGCCGGTTCTTCAACGAGCTCCAGTGGGAGCTGCGCCGGCTGGACTACACGGTCGTCCAGTACGGCAGCCTCGGGCTCGGCGCGGACGAGGCGGCCCGCGCGTGGGCCGAACTGCGGCCGGTCGCCGTGGTCTCGCTCGGCGAGATCGAACTCACCCCGCAGGGCGTCCAACTCCTCAAGCGCTCCGGGGCCCGGGCGGTCATAACGCTCGGCCCGCAGCGCGTCGAGGGCGCCCACGCGCTCGTGATGGACCAGCGCGAGATCGGCGAGAGCGCGGTGGCCCACCTCCGTGAGCGGGGCCGCCGCCGCATTGGCGTGCTGATCCCCGAGGAGCTCGGCCTCGAACTCTTCTCCAAGCCCCGCCTGGCCGGCGCCCGCAAGGCCGCGCACGGCACCGACGCGGTGATCGAGCCGGTGACGATGGCGTACACGGAGGAGTCGGCGGCCGAACTGGCGGGCCGCTGGCGCGAGTTGGGCCTCGACGCGGTGTTCGCCTACAACGACGAGTACGCGATGCTCCTGATGAGCGCCCTCCAGGACGCTGACATCGATGTCCCCGGTGAGACCGCGGTGATCGGCGCGGACGACCTCCTGCTCGGCCGACTGCTGCGCCCCCGCCTGAGCACGGTCCACGTGGAGATGGTGACCGGCCGCCACCTGGCCGAGCTGGTCGACCGCGTGGTGCGCGACCCGGACGGCACCCCGGAGCGGCACGACCTGATGGGGGCCAGGGCGCTGCCGCGCGAGTCGAGCTGAGTGGACGCCTCGGCCTTGCCAGCCGGGGCGCCCGAGGCGGGGCTACTTCACGGACCACTGGCCCGTCTGGTCGGCGAACCCGCTGTCCATGGTGAACTGCACGGTGGCGATCTTCGACGTCTTCGGCACCTCGAACAGGATCCAGCCGAGGGCCTTGTCGCCGGGCGCAACCTTGGCGGCCGCGGGCATCAGCGGCCCGGCGGTGATCTCACCGAACGTCGTGTGGAACCGCTGACCAGAGGTGTCGGCGACCTGCGACCCGTTCGATGGGCTGTCCTCATAGGCGGCCGAGCCGGTGTTGACTAGCTCGAACTGCGCCGCCACCCACCGATTCCCGTCCTTCGGAGCCAAGAACCCATTGGCGCTCACGGCCGGGTCGAGCCACCGCTTGACCGTGACGTCGAGTTGCGCGCCCTTGCTTGTTCCCTTGAGGGTGATGGTGTCGCCGACAGCGGCGGTCTTCGGGCGGCCCGCTGTGGACTGTGCGGCCCGGGACGACCCGGTCGCCGAGGGTTTGCTGTCGTTGGGCTTGGTGGTGACCGTGTTTCCACTTGTGCAGGCGGTGCCCGCGAGGAGGAGAAGCACGCCTGAGCTGATGGCATGGGCGATGGTGCGACGCATGGTGCCCCCCAGATGGTGCATGGTTGAGGGTCGCAGTGTGGGCGCAGTGCCGACCAGCCGCGACCGATGTGGTCGGGTTGTGACGACTTAGCCGTCTCCAGGTGACTTGATCGTGTCGGCTGGGACTTGCGAGGTGCGCGGGACGCGGCGGCGTGCGGTCGGGCCCCCGGGTGTTTAGCGTCGGAGCATGAGCAACCAACCGCAGCGCGCCAGTCGCCACCCCCAGCGTTTCGAGATCCTGCTCGTTCCCGAGCACGTCGAGGACCGGGGCGATGCCTCGGTGGTGGACAGCGCCGTGCGGTCCGCCGTCGTCGAGGCAACCGGTGAGTGGGGGGTCTCGGGCTATCCGCGGTACGCCGGGCACGGCATCGAGGCCGAGATCGACTCCGCCACCCGAGCTGTCGAGGCGGTGCTCGTCGACGGGTCCGAACTGGACATCGGGCTCGGCGTGGTGCTCAGGGAGGTCCCGGCCCGGCCGTGACGGTGATCGCGTTGTGGCCGGGGCCCGTTGACAGCGGACTGCGGTGGGCAGAGACTCGGGCGCAGCCATTCATGAACATCACTTCACTGGGCGAACAGGCCGCCGTGGCGGCCCCGAACCGGTGAGGAGATCCGTGGGAGAGACCCGATGAGCATCCGCGACGTGTACATCGTCGACGCCGTCCGCACCCCGATCGGCAAGTTCGGGGGTGCGCTCGCCCCGGTGCGGCCCGACGACCTCGCCGCGCACGTGGTCAGGTCGCTGGTGGAGCGCACCCCGGAGCTCGACCCGGCCCGCATCGACGACGTGTACTTCGGCGACGCCAACGGCGCGGGGGAGGACAACCGCGACGTGGCCCGCATGGCAGTGCTGCTCGCCGGGCTGCCCGTCTCGGTTCCGGGCGTCACTGTCAACCGCCTCTGCGGCTCCGGCCTCGAAGCCGTGATCCAGGCGGCCCGCGCCATCGCCGTCGGCGACGCCTCGATCGCCGTCGCGGGCGGCGTCGAGTCGATGTCCCGCGCCCCCTGGGTCGTCCAGAAGCCCGAGCGCGCCTTCCCCGCCGGCCACCAGCAGATGTACTCGACCACCCTCGGCTGGCGCATGACCAACCCGAAGATGCCCGCCGAGTGGACGGTCGCCCTCGGCGAGGGCGCCGAACTCATCGCCGACAAGCACGGCATCACCCGCGAACAGCAGGACGCCTTCGCCCTCGACAGCCACCGCAAGGCCGCCGAGGCATGGGCCAAGGGGCTGTACGACGGCGAAGTCGTCCCGTACGACGGTGTCGATCTGGTCCGCGACGAATGCATCCGGGAGTCCTCCACCCTGGAGGCGCTCGCCCGGCTCAAGCCCGCCTTCCGCACGGACGGTTCGGTGACCGCGGGCAACGCCTCGCCGCTCAACGACGGCGCCGCGGCCCTGCTCCTCGTCGACGAGGAGGGGCTGGGCGCCACCGGCCGTGAGCCGCTCGCCCGCATCCGCAGCTCCGCCGTGACCGGCATCGAGCCCCAGCTCTTCGGGCTCGGCCCGGTCGAAGCCGTCCACAAGGCGCTCGCCAAGGCGGGCAGGGACTTCGGCGACCTCACCACCTTCGAGCTGAACGAGGCGTTCGCCGCCCAGTCGCTCGGCTGCCTCGCCGAATGGCCCGGCCTCGACCCCGCCGTGGTCAACCCCCGCGGCGGCGCCATCGCCATCGGCCACCCGCTCGGCGCCTCCGGCGCCCGGCTCGCCGGAGCCGTCGCCCACCAGCTGGCCGCCGCCGGCTCCGGCACGGGCCTCGCGGCCCTCTGCATCGGAGTGGGCCAGGGCCTGGCCCTCGTGCTGCAGCGCTAACAGTCCTGGTGCGCAAAGGATTTGAGAATCCCGAGGCGGCCGCTCCGGGTTTCGTTGAGCGGTGAATCACCTTACGATGGCCGCTCGCGCACCCGGCTGGCCGCGTCCCGTACGGGATGCATCCGCATGCCCGCCCGGCTCAACTGGCATTCCCTGTACGGCCGTTGATGGCGGTTGTGCCCGGCGCGGCACCTACGACTCCCCTCGGACGACAGAGTGACTGGAGAAGGCTTCATGACCCTGCTCGACCCCAAGACGTGGCAGCCCAGAACGCTTGCCGGGGGTGAGTACGAGGTCGTCGAGCCCGCCACGGGGGAGTCGCTCGGTGTCGTCACCCTCGCCGGAGGCGAGGACGTCGAGGTGGCCGCCGAAGCCGCCGCGGCGGCGCAGGGCGTCTGGGCGCGGACCCCTCACTTCGCGCGTGCGGCCGTCCTGCGCCGGGCGGGCGACCTGTTCGCGCACCACGCCGACGAGCTGCGGGAATGGCTGGTCCGCGAGTCCGGATCGGTGTCCGGCAAGGCGGACTTCGAGCTGCACGTCGCCGCGCAGGAGTGCTACGAGGCCGCCGCTCTCGCCTCCCGGCCGCTCGGCGAGGTGCTGCCGAGCGAGCAGCCCCGGCTCTCGTACACCCGGCGGGTCCCGGTCGGCGTGACCGGCGTGATCGCCCCGTTCAACGCCCCGCTCATCCTCGCCATCCGCTCGGTGGCCCCCGCCCTCGCGCTCGGCAACGCGGTGCTGCTCAAGCCCGACCCGCGTACCGCCGTCTGCGGCGGGCTCGCGCTCGGGGCGGTGTTCGCCGAGGCCGGACTGCCCGGGGGGCTGCTGCACATCCTGCCCGGCGGCGCCGAGACCGGTCAGGCACTCGTCGCCGACGCGCGGATCCCCGTCATCTCGTTCACCGGATCGACCGCCGCCGGACGTCGGGTCGGCGAGGCGGCGGGCCGTCAACTCAAGCGCGCCCACCTGGAGTTGGGTGGCAACTCGGCACTTGTCGTGCTCGCCGACGCGGACATCGAGGGCGCGATCGCCCAGGCCACCTGGGGGTCCTTCTTCCACCAGGGCCAGATCTGCATGACCACCGGCCGGCACCTCGTGCACGCCTCGTTGTACGAGGAGTACGTCGAGCGGCTCGCCGCCAAGGCCGACGCGCTGGCCGTCGGCGACCCGTACCGCGAGCAGGTCCACCTCGGCCCGGTCATCGACCGGGCCCAACTCGCCAAGGTCCACGGCCTGGTGGAGTCCAGCACCGCGCGCGGCGCCCGGCTCGTCGCGGGCGGCACCCATCGGGACCTCTTCTACCGCCCCACCGTGCTCGCCGACGTCGACGACCACACCCCCGCCTATGCCGAGGAGGTCTTCGGCCCGGTCGCGCCGGTCCGCCCGTTCGCCACCCCGGACGAGGCGGTGGCCCTGGCGGCGGCCGGCCCGTACGGTCTCTCGCTCGGCATCGTCACCCGGGACACCGCGCTCGGCCTGGAACTCGCCGACCGCATCCCGACCGGGATCGTCCACATCAACGACCAGACGGTCAACGACGAGGCGGTCGCGCCCTTCGGCGGCATCGCGGCCTCAGGAACCGGCGCCCGGTTCGGCGGCTCGGCCAACCTGGACGCCTTCACCGAACTGCGCTGGACCACGGTGCGCCGCGAACCGGCGGGCCATCCGTTCTAGTGCCGCATCCGGCGACGTTCGCCCTGCCGACGAGGGCGTGCGGGTCGGCGTTCACCGTGCCAGGGCGAGGGCGAGGGATGCCACGGACAACGCCAGAAACGTCCCGGGAAACGCCATGTTGTGGTGCACGCGGGTCTGTACATGTCTGATGACGGCACAGAGGAAGAACTGCACAAGACCGACCGCGGCGGCGATGCCGAGGAGCCGAACTCCCAGGAGCCCGAGCGCCAGCCCGACGGCTCCGGCGGCCTTGAGCACGGCGAAGGTGGGGGGCCACCGACGAGCGCGAGGGCCACCCACCCCGCGTCGGCGGCGTCACCGACCAACCGGACGACTGGCCGGGCCACCCCGGCAGGACGACGCGCGCCGTACGTGACGGGCCGGACACGGACGGCCGTTCGGATACCGCGACCCCGACCGCGAGCATCGGACACCGGTCGGGCATCCTTGCCCGCGTGCACTCGGTTCTCTCCGGCTTCCTGCCCATCTGGACCATCACCGCGTTCGGCTGGGCCGCCGGGCGGTTCAACCTTCTTGGCGACCAGGCCCAACAGGTCCTCGGTCGCTTCGCGTTCACCTTCGCCATGCCCTCGCTGCTGTTCCTCACGATGGCGAAGTCACGGCCCGGCGAGCTGGCGCAGCCCGGCGTCGTGGTGTTCGCCCTCAGCCTGCTCGCCGTGTTCGCCGCGGGGCTGGTCGCGAGCAGGCGGCTCTTCAGGCGCAAGAAGGCCGAGCAGGCGATCGGCGCGATGGCCGCGTCCTATGTGAACTCGGCGAACCTCGGCATCCCGGTCGCCGTGCACGTCCTGCACGACACGTCGTTCATCGTGGCGGCGGCCCTGTTCCAGATGCTGTTCATCACGCCGCTGATCCTGGTGCTCATAGAACTCGACGTACGCCGGGACGCGGGCAGGCGCTGGCTGCGGATGCTCCAACTACCCATACGCAACCCGGTAGTCGGGGCATCGGCTGCGGGCGTGGCCGTCGCCGCACTCGGGCTGAACCTGCCCGACGAGGTGACCTCGCCGCTCACCATCCTCGGCGGCGGCGCCGTCCCCGCGGCCCTGTTCGCGCTCGGCATGTCGCTCACCGTACGGGCCGCGGCCGACCCGGGGGAGGGGGCCGAGCGCGGCCTGCTCGTCGCCCTCAAGATCGCCGTACAGCCGCTGCTCGCCTACGCGTTGGGCAGGTGGGCCTTCGGGCTCGGCGGGCACGAGCTGTTCGCGGTGGTGCTCTGCGCCGGACTGCCCACGGCGCAGAACGCCTTCATCTTCGCCTCCGAATACCGGCTCGACACGTCGCTCCCCAGGGACACCGTGCTGCTCTCGACCCTCCTGTCGATGGCGTCCCTGTCCCTGATCGCCGTACTCCTCGGCTGACCGCTCAGCAGGGCTGGCGCCAGACGTCCAGCTTGAGGTTCTTGCGCATCGAGGAGAGCCCGAGCTTGTCGGACTCGGCGCAGAAGTCCTTGGTGGGCAGCTCGTACTCGACGTGGAACACCGCCTTGTCCGCCTTCACGAACGGCGTGAGCTTGGCGCACTCGTCGTATTGCGCGCACTGCTCGTTGACCGCGAACTCGAAGTCCGGCACCAGCTCGGGAATCTGCTGGAGATCGTTCTTGAGCCCCACCGCGAGACCCCGCGCGTGCGCGATCCCGGAGAGCATGCGGTTGTACGCCAGCTGGTCCGCGGCTGTGAGCGGGAAGCCCGTCTTGTTGGCGTAGCCGTCCATCAGGTCGGGCTCCACCGCGTCGAAGCCCTTCTGCTTGCACATGTCGAAGCGGCGTTCCATCAGCGGACGCAGCACGTCGATCTGCCGGATGTCGAGCCAGCGCTCGCCCTCCCAGCCGTTGTTCTCGCCCAGTACCGCGGCCGGGAAGTCCCCCTTGTCGGGCCGGAAGTTCTCCCAGGCGCCCGCGTTGATGTAGCAGATCGCCTTGCGGCCCTGGCCGTGCAGTTTGGCGACGTCGGCCGCGGTGTTCTCGAAGCCGTCGATGTCGTACACCGGGACATCGGGGCCGTCCTGCACCCGGCCGTTGAGCTGCCACTGCCAGGCGGTGCCGGGCTTCGGCTGCCACGGCTTCGCCGGGGCCGAACCGCTCGGGGAGGGGGATGGAGTGGCGGGCGCGCTCGGCTTGGGCGTTGTGGTGGAGGAGTGGGAAGGAGAGGGCGTGGCCGTCGGCCGCGGGGTGTCCGGGCCGTCCGCGTCGTCGTCCGAGGGGTCGGACGAACAGGCGGTGGCGAGCAGGAGCAGGGCGACGGCGGTGCAGAGCAGCGCCATCGGGGTGCGGGCCAGGGTGCGGTTCATGGCGTCTTTCCGGGAAGCACGGGCGGCAGCGCCGCCCACGGATTGGGTAGCTCGCGTTCGACCACGCAGCACACACCCGCGCCGCGGTCCCCGGTCGTTCGCAGGGCGAGCGCGAGGAGCGCCCCGGGCACGCCGTACACCAGGTGGCACAGGCGCTCCGGCGGCTGGCGGTCGGCCCAGCCGGGGCGGGTGAAGGCGGACACATAGGTGTCCCAGTGTCCTTCGAAGGTGACGAGGAGATCGGCGATCCGCAGATACCCGGGGGCGGGATGCACCCCCGGGTTGAGCACCACGGTGGCCGCGCCCGCCCGCCGCGCGGCCCGGGCGACCTGCCGCACGAACGGCAGCCCGGTCCGGTCGGCGGGCGCCCGGTCCAGGAAGCAGCCGTCGGCCCCGTACCAGGCGCGATGCCGCTCGACGTCCCGCACTACGTCGGCGAGCGGCCGGGCGCCGTAGTCCAGGTCGACATAGCCGAGCACCCGGACGCCGGCCGAGCGCAGTACCTCGACCGGCTCGATGAACGCCGGGTCCGGGGCCGCGCCCGGCCCGTCCGCTGCGTTGAGCACCACCCCGTAGAGGCCGGCCGCCGCATCGGCGAGCCGCCGCCAGGCCGCCGGGTCCTCGGCGGGGTGGACGTAGAGCGGAACGAGCAGCATCAGTGCACCGGTTCCCGGTCCGGCTCGGCGCGCACGGCCGCCCACAGCGCCGACACCGAATCGGCGAGGGCGTACTGGGGAGACCAGCCCAGGGTGGTGCGGGCCGCGCTCGGGTCGGAGCACTGCCAGGGCACGTCCGCCGAGCGCGCCGAGCCCTCGGCGTTCTCCTCGATGTGGCCCTTGAACCCCGCGGCGCGGACCAGTTCGTGCACCAACTCCCTTACGGGGACGGCCTGTCCGCGCGCGATGTTCAGCACCGGGGGCAGCGGGCCGCCGTCGGTGGCCGCCAGGACCGCGGCGTGGGCGACGTCCCGCGCGTCCACGAAGTCGCGGTGCGCGGAGAGGTCGCCGAGCCGCACCGAGGACCGGGGCCCCAGATCGCGCAGTTGCCGGGCGAGGCGGCCCGGCAGCCCGGCGGCGGGCGCGCCGGGACCGACCGGGTTGGTGATCCGCAGGACCACCGCGTCGAGGCCGGAGGAGGTGACGGCCAGGGTGCCCGCCAGCTTGGTGGCTCCGTACAGGGTGCTCGGGCGGGCCGCGGACTGCTCGGTGACGTGCTCCCCGATCCCGCTCGGCCCGTACTCGGCGGCCGAGCCGAAGTGGACGAGCCGGGCGGTCGGGGCGGCCTCGCGCAGCGCCGCGCACAGCACGGCCGGACCCCGCACGTTGGCCTCGGCCAGCGCCATCGACTGCGGTCCCACCGCCCCCGCGCAGTTGATGACGGCGTCGGGGGCGTACGAGAAGAGCCGTTCGGCGAGCGGGCCGGGGCCGACGGTGGCGACGTCCACGGCGAGGTCTGCCGTCGGGCCCCGGCCCGCGCCGAAGAACCGCACGCCGGGCAGGGCGCGCAGCTCCCGGGCGACATGGCCGCCCAGGTAGCCGCTGTGGCCCAGTACGAGAATGCGCATGGGCGGGTCAGGCCCCCTTGAGTAGGAGGGAACGGTGGGTGGTGAACTCGGCGTTCGCCCGGTCGTAGTCGTCCGGGCGCCCGATGTCGAGCCAGTACCCGTCGAACGCGTAGGCGTGCGGCGGGGTTTCGGCCTTGAGGAGGTCGAGCACCAGCTCGTCGAAGCCCAGCGGCAGGCCCGGCGTGTAGCCGGCCAGTGTGTCGAGGGACAGGCCGTACACGCCCATCGAGACCCGGTAGTCCATGCTGGGCTTCTCGGTGAACGCCACCACCTTGGTGTCGTCGGTGGTCAGCACCCCGAAGTCGATGAGCACCTTGCGGGCGTACGTGGCGATCGTGAGCGGGGCGCCGCTGGTGCGGTGCTGGGTGAGCACGTCCGCGTAGTCGAGGTCGGTGAGGATGTCCCCGTTCATGACGAGGAAGGACTTCGGCAGCCGGTCCCGCATGGTGAGCAGCGGGCCGATCGTGCCGAGCGGGCTCTCCTCGGTGCTGTAGTCGATGTCGAGACCCCAGCGTTCGCCGTCGCCCACATAGGCACGGATGATCTGGCCCAGGTGGCCGATCGCGATGGTGCATCCGGTGAACCCGGCGGCCGCGAGCTGGCGCAGCACGATCTCCAGGATCGCGTGCTGGTCGCCGATCGGGACCAGCGGCTTGGGCAGCGCCGTGGTGTACGGCCGCAGCCGGACGCCCTTGCCTCCGGCGAGTATCACTGCGTGCATGGGAGCCTCCCTGAGGATGGGCCTTGCGAGGTCAGATGTTGTAGATGCCGGTCTTGTAGCGGGCGAGGTTGCCCGGGTCGCGGAAGAACTCCGCGGTCCGCTCCAGGCCCGGCTCCAGGCCGAACCCCGGCTGCCAGCCGGTGGCTTCGGTGAGCCGGCTCGCGTCCGCGACCAGACGCATCACTTCGGAGTTGGCGGGTCTGATGCGCTGCTCGTCCTCGCGGACGTCGAGCTCGGCGCCCATGACCTTGCCGATGAGCCGCACCAGGTCCCCGACCGAGATCTCGGTGCCGGTACCGGCGTTGAACGTGCGCCCCACGACGCGCTCGGCGGGGGCGGTCCCCACGGCGAGGAAGGCCCGCGCGGTGTCGGCGGCGAACGTGAAGTCCCGGGTCGGCCGCAGATCGCCCAGCGTGATGGTGCGCGAGCCGGCCGCGACCTGGCCGATGACGGTGGGGATCACGGCCCGCATCGACTGGCGCGGCCCGTAGGTGTTGAACGGGCGCAGCGTCACCACGGGGGTGCCGAAGCTCGCGTAGTAGCTGTCCGCGAGCCGGTCCCCGCCGGCCTTCGAAGCGGCGTACGGGGACTGGGTGTTGATCGGGTGGTCCTCGGTGATGGGCACGGTCTGCGCGGTGCCGTACGTCTCGCTGGTCGAGGTGTGCACCAGGCGCGGCGTCTCAAGGGCGCGGACCGCCTCAAGCACGTTGAGCGTGCCCGTGACGTTGGTGTCCACGTAACTGTGCGGGGCCTGGTAGGAGTACGGGATCGCGATCAGGGCGGCCAAGTGGTAGACGGCTTCGGCCCCTTCGACCAGACCGCGTACCGAGCCGGGGTCGCGGACGTCGCCGAGCACGATGTCCACCTGGTCGAGTACCTCGGGGGACAGGGTCTCCAGCCAGCCGTAGGACGAGAAGGAGTTGTACTGGGCCATCGCGCGGACCCGGTGGCCCGAGGCGACGAGGGCCTCGGTGAGGTGGGAGCCGATGAAGCCTTCGGCTCCGGTGACGGCGACAAGCGGTGCGGAAGTCAACTGCCGCTCCTTTCAACGCTGTTCAGAACATTCGGTGATCATTCGGGTGCGGTGCGTGAGACTGGTGCCCCGCCTTGTGCCGGGTGGGGCGCGGTACGGGTCAGGCGTGCGCGGTCGGCCGCCCGAGCAGGTGCAGGGTGGTGCCGGTGAGGACGACGGCGGCGGCCGCACAACAGAGCAGTTCGGTGAGCGGGCCCGGGGGCGGCGAGAGAAGCCCGGCCGAGGCGACCCCGGCCGCGGCGGCCAGGCTGACGGCGGCCGGCGGCCAGGCGATGCCGAACGCCTGGAGCAGCAGCGCCGTCCACAGCAGCGCGGCGAGCGCGAGCAGGGGCGCGGGCTCCGCCCCGGTGAGCAGCGCCGCGGGGAACAGCGGGAGCAGGTGGACGAGGAGGCAACCCCCGAGGACGGCGGCCGAGCGCCACCGGAACGCGGCCGGGGTGGCCGTCGCCCGCAGCGCCGCGACCGACAGGCCCCGGTAGCGGTAGAGCAGCCATTCGGCCGGTCCCATGCTGAGCGTCAGCGCGATCACCGCGAGCGGATGGAGCCGCCCGGCGAACGCCACGAGCACACCGGCGGCCAGTCCGAAGAGCCCGTACGGCAGTGAGGCGACGAGCCGGGGCGCGGCCGAGGAGGTGGCCGCGGGCTCCTTCAGCGCCTCCCGCAGACAGTGGCCGACGGCCGCGACCACCAGGACCAGGGTGAGCACGCACAGACCCACCCGCACCAATGCGCCCGGCTCCCGGAACGGCAGGACCGCGGCCCCCGCGATGAGCGGGCTGAGCGCGCCGAGCAGGAGCCGCTCGCGCGCCAGGACCAGGAGGATCCCGGCGGCCGCGAGATAGCAGGACTGGCCCGCCACGAAGAACGCCGCTTTGCTAGGCCCCACGATCGCGAAGCCCGTGGCGCAGGCCAGCACCGCGCCGAGCGGCGCGCCCGCCAGCAGCGTGCGGGCCGCCTCGGCCCGGCCCGACGCCATCCGCAGATAGGCGCGGTGGCCGAGGCCCTGCCCCCACGCCCAGGAGACGAGGCCCGCCACGACCAGGGCGAGAACCGCACGGTCGCTCTGCCACAGCCGGGCGGTCAGCGGATAGGCGAGCCCGGGCAGCGCGAACAGGGCGCCGCGCAGCGCGCACCGCACCGGGTCGGGCTTCCACGGGTCGGCGGCCGCGGGCGGCTCCGGGTAGCTGCGCGGCACCCGCCGGTACAGGTCCTCGGCGAGCGCGAACAGGTTGCCGTGGCCGTACTCGTCCGCGATCTGTTGGGCCGTCAGGCCCTCGGACTCCAACAGCGCCGCGACCTCGTAGGCGTGGACCGCGGGCCCGATCTGCTCGGCGAGCTCGGCGGCGAGCCGGTCCACCGCCGCGTCCCTGCCCGTGCGCGCGGGCGCCCGGCCCGGCAGGCGCAGCGTCATCGTGGACTCCGTGGCGAGCCGGAGCGTCAGCGTGTCGTCGCGGCCGTCGGGCGGCTCCAGACGGACGGGCCCGCTCATCCGGCCACCCGGCTCAGCTCGGCGGGGACCAGGCGCAGGGCCATCGTGGTGTCCTCGCTGTGTTCTCCTCGTTCTCCTCGCCCGACCGGGACGGCCCCGCCGCGTACGGAGAGTTCGAGATAGATGGCCCGGAAGGTGTCGACGGTCTGGCGCAGCGTGAACTGCTCGACGACGCGCAGCCGGGCCGCTTCCCCCATGGCCGCCCGGCGCACCGGGTCGCCGAGGAGTTCCAGGGCGGCCGCGGCCATCGCGTCCGGATCGCGCGGCGGCACCACGAGACCGGCCGGGCCGACCGCCTCGCGCACCCCGCCCACATCGGTGGAGACCGTGGCCCGGCCGCACGACATGGCCTCGATCAGTGTGAAGGGGAAGCCTTCGCTGATGCTGGACAGCATGACCACGTTGCCCGCCGCGTAGGCGTCCCGGATGTCCTCGACGCGGCCCTCGAAGGTGACCGCGCCGCCCTGGTCGAGCGAGTCGGCAAGCGCCTCGCACCGCTCCCGGTACGCCTCGCCGCCCCGGGGCGTGCCGCCGAACAGGCGCAGGGTGGCTTCGGGGAGTTCGCTGCGCACCTTGGCGAAGGCGCGGATGAGCGTCTCCAGGTCCTTGATGGGGTCAACTCGTCCTGCCCAGCTGAGAGTTGGGGTCTCGGGTTCGGGTCCGGCGGGCGGGAACGCCGCCGGGTCGACCCCGTTGTAGACGGTGCGGATCAGCTGCGGATCGGCCCCGCCCTGCTCCTCCCACAGCCGGTTGTACTGGTTGCCCGGCGTGATCAGCGCGGCCCGCCGATATGTCTCCTCGGCGAGCAGCCGGAAGAACCCGAGCAGCACCGCCTTGACCGGCCAGCGGTACGGGGCGGTCCGGTAGCCCAGATAGCGCTCGCGCAGATAGACGCCGTGCTCGGTCAACAGCAGGGGCACGCCGTGGAGTTCGGTCCCGACGAGCCCGGGAAGCACGGCCACTCCGCCGCTGACCGCGTGCGAGACGCCCTGGCTCGGCGGGGTCGCGGCGAGCGGCCGCAGCGCGTGCTCCAGGAGCCCGGTCGCGGTGACCGCGTCGTGCAGGGTCGGCCGTGCCTCGCACACCGCGAGCCCCGGCCGGTTCCACACCTCGGTCATGACCCGGATCGCCCGGTCGCCGCGCAGCGCGGGGCTGAGCGAGCCGTCGCGGGCGGCCCGGGCCATCTCGTACAGCGCAGGACCGAACCCGCTCTCCGCCGAGGGGTCGAGCAGTGCGGTCAGGAAGCGTTCGTACGCCGTCATCAGGCGCCGTTCCTGTCGGCCGCGCGGGGCCGAACCGGCGGGCGCGGGGCCCCACATGGGGACCGAGACGGCCTCGGACGCGTGCGGCGGGAGCTCCCACACGGTGGGTTCGCGGCCCGTGCCGGTCACCGCGATGATGTCGAAGTCGATGTCGGGCATTCCGGTGACGAGCTGGTCGCACCAGACGCTCACCCCGCCGTGGCTGTGCGGATAGGTGCCCTCGGTGAGCAGGGTGACCCGCGCCGCGCCGGAGCGCGGCGCGCGGTGTGGTACGTGCATGCATGCGCTCCGCGGCTGAAGAGAGCGGTGGGTGGTGAGGGCGGCCCGGCGGCCCGCCGCCGCGGCGGCGGCGGGCGTTCGGAACCTCGGCGGACCGGTGTCAGCGCCGCTCGGTGCTGTACGGAACCGGCTTCGTGACACCGGCGGGGACCGGCGTGCGCGGTGCGCTCTGCGGCGTCGGGTGCTCGGCGGACGGCGCGGGGCGGGACTGCGGTGCCAGGGCTCTGGCGGGAGCCGGCGCGAGCGCCAGCGAGACACTGCTCTGTCCGGACTGCGGCGACACCCAGCCGGACACGCTCCCGGCGTAGGCCTGGCCGAACGCCGAAGTGCCGCTCCCCAGAACCTGGTTGGTGCCGTTCGGCATCGTCGCGGTGACGGCCACGCCCGCCGGGGCCTGCACCGTCACGCTGTCGCCGATCCGGTACGCGGTGACCTGGCCCGCCTTCACGGCGGTGTTCCAGGCGCCCCGGTTGCGCAACTCGGCGCCGATGTCCTTCATCCGCAGGTTCACCAGCGGGGCGCTGGCCGCGTACAGCGCCTTGTACTGGTCGAGCACTCCGTCAAGGACGGGATATCCGATCCGGTCCTCGGCGAGGTTGGACTGGTGGATGAAGTGCGGCCGCGGGTCGTTGCCGAGGACGTGGCCGAGGGCGACCTGGGTCTCCAGGGGCACGATGTGGTCCGTGTACCCGGTGGCCGTGCTGAGCGGCGTGGGCAGACATGTGGTGTTCGGAAGGTTCTCGCACAGGCCGCTGCCGCCCTGGGCGCGGCTGGTGTAGATCCAGTTGTACTCGTCGACCTGCTCGGAGACGTGGCCCGCGTTGTAGAAGATGTTGATCGGGTAGCGGGCGACGGTGAGCGCGGGGCCCACCTGGCGCTGCTCGGGGTCGCGCGACATGTCGGCGCCGAGCCAGTCGATCTTGTTGGCGGCGAGCGCGGGGGCCAGATACGGGTTGTCCTGCGGCTGCTGCGGCAGGAGCTTCATCCCGGAGTGCTCCCCGGTGATCAACTCATCGGATTCGACGGGCAGTCCGACGCTCTGCGCCCACTGCTGGTTGTCGGATATCTCCTTGGATATCTCGGCCTGGCTCACGTACTTCGTCGAGCCGTCCGGGTTGGTCGCGCACTTCCACGGGACCACCGACACGTCCTGCTCGCAGCCGAGGAAGGCGTGGTCGTAGGTGTGGTTGATCCAGCGGAAGTCGCCCTTGTTCAGGGCCAGTTGATCGGCGAGCGGGTCGGCCCCGCTGTGCTCCGCGCGGTACTCGACGCTGCCGCCGCCGTTGTAGGCGATGTCGAGCGTGAAGCCCCGGGACTTCTCCCAGGCGACCGCGTTCTTCACGTCGTCCGGGGTCATCCGGATCGAGTTTTCGACCCCCTGACCGGGCGGGCAGTCCACATCGCCGGGCGTGCAGTTGAGGTTGGAGTCCCAGCGGTCGTCACCGAGGAACATGTCGTCCACATGGACCGCGAAGTAGTTCCGCGAGGCGCCGAGGCGCACGTTCTGCGTCATCCAGTCGACGATGCCCCGGGCGAGCAGCTTGAACTGCTCCTGGTACTGGTTGTACGCGAAGGTGACGACCAGCTCCCGGCGCCCGTCGTGGCGGTACTCGCCGACGAGCGTGCCGTTGCCCGTCTTGCCGGGGATCGGCGCCTCGACGTAGCTCGTGAAGTCAGCGCCCGCCGCCGGTTGCGCGAGGAAGGCGTAACTTTCGCTCACCGAGGGGGAGTTGTCCTCGAACGGGACGCTCCCGTTGAGGTAGCCGAAGGGCCCGGAGCTGCGGCCGGCCGCCGTCACCTGGGCCTTGATGCCGTCCACCGAGCCGCTGTAGCCGCTGGTGGCGGCGGGTTGCAGACCCACCTGTGGACGCGCGTAGGTATAGGCGTCGACCTGCGGGATCGCATACGACTGCTCATACGCGGCGAGCGCGGCCATTTCCGCGGAGCCGGTCGGGAAGGGGTTGTCGTTCGGCAGCACCACGGCCTGGAACTTGGCGCGGGGCAGACCGTTCACGGTGTCGGAGAGGAAGGCCTGGTCGATCACGGGCCGCCCGGACTGCTTCAGGTCGACCACGGTGTACGGAGTGCCTTCGCCGTCCAGTTCCGCGGTGATGGCCTCGGTGGCGGGGCCGCCGTCCGAGACGACGAGGACCAACAGGTCGATGCGCGGCGCGGGCGTCGCCGAGTACGCCGGCGCCGCCGGTAAGCCCATGGCGAGCAGCACTGCGCCGACGGCCAGGCCGGTGATGTGTCTGCTGCGGTGTGTGTTCCGCTTCACGCGGTGAAGTCCCCTCCCCTGGAGGTCCGTTCGGCTCCCCTGCCTGCGCGGACCCCGCCCACGACGGAACGGGCCTGCCCTTGTTCGAAGGGCCCGCCGTTCCGCTCTGACGCGTCACATAGTGCGGCTCTGCGAGGAGTTTTCGAGTGGCTACTGTGAAACATGACGAAAAACCGTGGCCGCTGTGATGGGGCGCAGACCGGTGCACAGGAAGATTCGCGGGTTTCCGGATGCTCTTGGCGGGGTGTGCCGGGGCGGGAAAATCGGAGCGGCCCGGCGGAGTAACCGCTTTCGGGGCAGGGGGCGCACGACGGCGCGAACCGCCAATGGTCCAGACAACTCGGCTTTCCAGGACGTATCCGGTTTTCGGCCACGCGAGCGAAACATTCACTCGAATAAGGGTCGTGGACGTTCGATCCCGGACACACGAAACCGGCCGACCCGGGGGGATGGGCCGACCGGCATCCGTGGGCCGCGGACAGGCGCGGCCGGGGGTTGGTCAGTGAGCGCCTGCGGGGGCGGGCGTGGCGCAGTTGACGTGCATCGTCGGGGAGTTGAAGACGCCGTCCTTGTGGCTCTGGCTGTTGTTGTACTCGTAGTAGACGTACGAGTAGAACGCGATGTCGCCGTTGCAGCCGGAGGTCGCGGCTATCTGCACCGGGATGGTGACGGTGCGGCTGGTGCCCGGCGCGACCGGGACCGAGTAGTTCACGCCGAGCGTGGTGGTGCCGGCCCCGGTGCAGGTGACACCCGTGCCGGAACACGAGGCGAGCGCGTACTTGAGGTCGGTGCGCTGGGTGGTCTGCCAGGTCGGCTGAACCGACTGGTATACGAACCACACGTCGGTGGTCTGGTTGTTGGTGAAGGTCATGCTCAGGTTGACCGTGCCACCGGGGGTCGCCGCCGTGTGGTCGGCGCTGAAGCTGACGTCGGCGGCGGTGTCGGCGCTCGCGGACTGGCTCATGCCGAAGAGGGCGAGGGAGGAGGCGAGGACCGTGGCGAGGCCGAAACGCCTCAGGTGTGTGATTCGCATGAGGACGGAGAGTAGGAGGAAGCACACGCAACGTCCGCTGGATCACCACATTGTGGAGCGCTCCCTGGCTCGAACCCTGTGGGCGTGAACTGGCCGCGGATTGGCGCCAGTTGGCGTCTTGACCGCACATGACGCACAGCGTGGAGAGCCGCGACAGGTGTGCGGGGACAGGCAGCTGACCGGTAACCGATGCCCCCGGCCGGACCCAGCAATGGCGCATTCCGCCCGGGACAACGTCACGGCTCCCTCCCCTGGGCGGGGAGGGAGCCGTGATGAGTGGGAGAAGGGGGGGCTACTTCTGCTGCGCCGCCTCGACGGACTTGCGGACCTCGTCCATGTCCAGGCCGCGGGCCTGGCCGATGACGTCCTCCAGGGCCGCCTCGGGCAGCGCGCCGGGCTGGGCGAAGACCGCCACGTTGTCGCGGACGATCATCAGCGTCGGGATCGACCGGATGTCGAAGGCCTGCGCCAGCTCCTGCTGGGCCTCCGTGTCCACCTTCGCGAAGACCAGGTCGTCGTGGCGCTCGGACGCGGCCTCGTACACCGGGGCGAACTGACGGCACGGGCCGCACCAGGAGGCCCAGAAGTCGATCAGTACGAATCCGTTCTCGGACACGACCGAGTCGAAGTTCTCTTTGGTCAGCTCGACAGTCGCCATCACACACACCTCTTCCCGGCCCCGGGGGTGGGACCGCCTCGCACAACCGCGTGCGCCGCCGCGGTATTCCGTCCTTGGCGTGTGCCCCTGTGGCCATGGAGTACACCGCACACCAGACTGTGCCTATGACCGAAGCCGAGGAATACGACGTGGTGGTGCTGGGTGCGGGACCGGTCGGCGAGAACGTCGCCGACCGGGTACGGGCGGCCGGCCTGAGCTGCGCGGTGGTGGAGAGCGAGCTGGTCGGCGGCGAGTGCTCGTACTGGGCCTGCATGCCCAGCAAGGCGCTGCTCCGCCCGGTCGTCGCCCGCGCCGAGGCGCGCCGGGTGCCGGGACTGCGCCAGTCGGTGCAGGGCCCGCTCGACGCCCGGGCTGTCCTCGCCCACCGCGACGAATACACCTCCCACTGGAAGGACGACGGCCAGGTCGCCTGGCTCGACGGCATCGGCGCCCACCTCTACCGCGGCCACGGCCGCCTGTACGGCACCCGCAAGGTCAGCGTCACCAGCCCCGAGGGCGAGCACCACGTCCTCACGGCCCGGCACGCCGTCGCCGTGTGCACCGGCAGCCGCGCCCAGCTGCCGGACCTGCCGGGCCTGGCCGACGTGAACCCGTGGACCAGCCGCGAGGCCACCAGCGCCCAGGAGGTGCCGGGTCGGCTCGTGGTCGTCGGCGGGGGAGTGGTGGCCGCCGAGATGGCCACCGCCTGGCAGGCGCTCGGCGCCCAGGTCACCCTGCTGGTGCGGGGCGAGGGGCTGCTGCCGAGGATGGAGCCCTTCGCGGGCGAGCTGGTCGCCGACGCGCTGCGCGAGGCGGGCGCCGAGCTGCGCACCCACACCTCGGTCACCGACGTCGTACGCAATGTGGCGACGGGCGCGGTGACCGTGTCGGTGCGCGGCCCCCAAGGAGACGAACGCCTGGAGGCCGACGAGATCCTCTTCGCCACCGGCCGCGCACCCCGCACCGACGACATCGGCCTGGAGACCATCGGCCTCGCCCCCGGCTCCTGGCTGCCCGTCGACGACTCGTGCCGTGTCGAGGGCAGCGACTGGCTGTACGGGGTCGGCGACGTGAACCACCGTGCGCTCCTCACCCACCAGGGCAAGTACCAGGCCAGGATCGCCGGGGCGGCCATCGCCGTGCGCGCCGCCGGGACGCCGGTCCTGGAGAGCGACCGCTGGGGTGCCCACAACGCGACCGCCGACCACGTGGCCGTCCCCCAGGTCGTCTTCACCGACCCGGAGGCCGCCTCGGCCGGGCTCACCCTGGCCGAGGCGGAGGCCACGGGCCGCCGGGTGCGCTGCGTCGACTACGACATGAGCGGCGTCGCGGGCGCCGGCCTCTACGGCGACGGCTACACGGGCCGGGCCCGCATGATCGTCGACGAGGACCGGGGCGTCCTGCTCGGCGTCACCTTCGTCGGGCCCGGCGTCGGCGAGCTGATCCACTCGGCGACCGTAGCCATCGCGGGCGAGGTACCCGTGGAGCGGCTGTGGCACGCGGTCCCGTCGTACCCGACGATCAGCGAGGTGTGGCTGCGCCTCCTGGAGACGTACCGGGGCTGAAGCGCGCTAGGCCGCGAACGCGTCGACGCCGGTGAGCTCGGCCGACAGCGCCCACAGCCGGGCCGCCTGCTCGCGGTCGGTCGCGTGCGGGCGGACCCCGCTGGTGAGCGCGTCGTGGTCGAGCTCACCGTCGACGGCGCCGACCGCGCCCGCCGGCGCGTGCTCCGCGATGTCGCAGTCCTCGCAGTAGACGCCGCCCAGGCCCGCGAGCTGCGCGGAGGTCGCCGCCCACACCTGGGTGGCCGCGCCCTGCTCCGGGGTCTTGAAGTCGAAGGACCAGTTGCCCTGCGCGTCCACCCAGCCCGCGGCGATCCGCTCCTCGGCCGAGACATGGCGCACCAGCGGGGTGTGGATCTCGCCGGGGTGCACCGAGAACGCCCGCACGCCCGCGTCCCGGCCCAGCGCGTCGAGGTGCACGGCGAACAGCGCGTTGCCGGTCTTCGCCTGCCCGTACGCCTGCCACTTGTCGTAGCCGCGGGCGAAGTGCGGGTCTTCCCAGCGGATGGCGGAGAGCTGGTGGCCCCGCGAGGAGACCGCCACGACCCGGGCGCCTCCGCCCGCAGCGAGCGCCGGCCACAGCCGGTTGACCAGCGCGTAGTGCCCGAGGTGGTTGGTCGCGAACTGGGACTCCCAGCCCGGCCCGACCCGGGTCTCCGGGCAGGCCATGACGCCTGCGCTGTTGATCAGGATGTCGATGAAGCGCCCGGAGTCCAGGAACCGGTCGGCGAAGGCGCGCACGCTGTCGAGGTCGGCGAGGTCCAGCGTGTCGACCTCGACGCCGGCGATCCCGGCCACGGCCGCCTCGGCTACGTCGAGCCGCCGGGCGGGGACCACGACGCGGGCGCCCGCACCGGCGAGCGCGCGGGTCGTCGCCAGGCCGATCCCCGAGTAGCCGCCCGTGACGACCGCGAGCTTCCCGGTGAGGTCGGTCCCGGCCAGTACGTCCGCGGTGGTGCTCCGGGCCCCGAAGCCCGATCCGATCTTGTGCTGAGGGGTGTGCTGTTCTGAAGTCGTCATGGTGACGAACTTAGGAGTTGAAGTGCACTCTCAGTCAACTCCACTGCTCCGTACGGTGCTTGGCGTCAGTGGCCCTCCAAGTCGCTCTCCGGTTGCGGCGCCTGCTTGGGCTCGGGCGCGATCCCCCGAGCGGCCGGCTCATCGGCGACCGGCTGCCACACGAGCGGCCAGCGACGCTGGACGAGGGCCGCGATCAGGCCGGCGACGATGCCGGTGATCATGGGCTCGCCGTGGCCGTCGCCGAGCAGCAGCAGGACCGCGCCGTCGACGACGACCGCGGCGGCCAGCAGGTAGTGGCGCCTGCCGGGGCGGATGAGCAGGGCGAGCCCGGCGATGCTGGTGGCGAGCCGGAAGGTCAGGCCCGAGTTGCCGCCGCCGGGAGGCCCGTGGACCAGGAAGGTGTCGACGCTGAACACCAGCATGAGGGCGGGCACGAACGCGAGCAGCATGCGGGTGCCCCACACGCGCTCGGCGGCGAAG
Source organism: Streptomyces sp. WM6378 (assembly GCF_001279695.1). Classification (GTDB taxonomy): domain Bacteria; phylum Actinomycetota; class Actinomycetes; order Streptomycetales; family Streptomycetaceae; genus Streptomyces. The sequence continues at coordinate 15,948 of NZ_LGDD01000094.1, read as the reverse complement.
CCGATGAGAGCGAGCACGAAGAGGTTGAACGCGGTTCCGCCGACCCCGCCGTCCTGCACCATGAACGAGGTGTACACCCGCCACCACTGGCCGTGGTCGATGATCAGGTCGGAGTCGCGGTGCAGGTTGTCGTAGATCCCCGGGAACGCGAACTGGAGCAGGGAGGGGATCGCCACCAGCAGCCAGAGGCCGATGGCCACCTTCGGTGGCCTGCGCAGGCTGAACGTCCGCTGCGGCAGCCCGTCCATGACCTTCATGACCAGGACGATCATTAAGACGTACAGAGCGGGCGACAGAAAATGGTCGGTCATGACCCTTATCTACCCCGTGTCCCCCCTGTCCTCCCGACACCACGCGATATCGGCCACGCCTCCCTCACGCCTCGGACAGCCGCTGCGGTGCGGGGCGCCCGCCCTCAACAGGGCTGCGGGGCCCGTGAATTCGGCCTGATCCCGCCGCGAGGGCGAGCGTGACGGTGATCGATGCCGCAGCCGTCACCGCCATGGCCGTCCCGGGCGAGGTGTGCTGGGCGACCGCGCCCGCGAGGGCCGCGCCGATGCCCTGGAAGGCGAGCATCCCGCAGGAATGCAGCCCGAGAGCCTGGCCCGTCATGCCCTCCGGGACCAGCGCCACGAGCCGTTCCTGCTGAAGCAGGCTCGCCGCGTATCCGACGGAGGCCAGCGACACGGCCGCGACGGCGAGCGGCAGGGGCGGGTGCAGGGCGAGTGCCGGGTAAGGGACGGCGAGCAGCAGCAGAAGGGGAACGGGAAGCCGGCGGCGCCAACTCGCGCTCAGGAACCGGCCGGTGACGGTGTCTCCGGCCAGCATGCCGACAGCCGCCGCGGCGAACAGCAGGCCCGCGTGATCGGGCGCGTAGGGCACGAAGAGGGACTCGCAGCCCACGATCAGGCCGTTCGGCACCCACAGGCCGAGATAGAGGAGGCGGCGCGAACTCGACGCCCACAGGCGTGAGTTGACGCGCCAGGTCTCGGCTGCCGACGGGCGTCCCGAGGCCCGGGGTGGCCGACGGGCGAGCCGCAGGCGGGCCACGGCCGCGGCGATCACGTACAGGACCGCGCCCGCGAGCAGGGTGCCGCGCGGGGAGAGCGCGGCCACCAGGACGCCGCCGACGGCGAACCCGCAGATCTGCAGGGCGCCCGCGCTCATGTTGAGCACCGAGCGGCCCAGGAGATAGCGCTCTCTCGGCAGGATCTCGTCGAGCAGCCCGTAGCGCACCCCGCCGCCGACCGAGGCGACCAGGCCCTGACAGAGCAGGACCGCGAAGACGGCGCCGACGGGCAGGCCCGGGACGGCGAGCACGGCGGTGCTCGCCGCGAAGGCCAGCGCGATCGCGGCCGTCGCGGCGCGCGGCGGCAGCCGGTCGGCCGCCGACATCAACAGGCTCGCGCCGATCACCTGGGTGAACGAGGCGCCGAACATGCTGAGCGCGGACAGGAGTGGGGAGGCGGTCGCCGCGTAGACGAGGGTGGCGAGCGCCAGGCCGCTCACCGTCGCCGCGGCGACCTGGGCGCAGGAGACGAGGAAGAAGGGGGTGAACTCCGGTGTGCGCAGGAGCTCCCGGTAGGTGGTGGGCATGGCGGGGAGTCTTCGGGGCCGCGCGGCGCGGGCGTTACTGTTTCGCGGGGAGGCGAAACCATGGGGTGGTGGCAGGTCGGCGCGGACACGCTCGCGGGCAGCCGGTTCGTGGTCTCGCCGCTGGCCGAGACCACCGCGACCCTCTTCGCACTGCTCGCCCCGACGGCCCGCCACCCGGGCGAGCGGGCCTGGCTCGATGCCCAACTGCCCGCGTTCCAGGCCTTGTTGGCGGCCGACCCGGTCACGGCCCAGCTCGTACGTGCCGTGCGCAGCGTCCGCTGGACCGCGGACTACCTCGTGCCCACGCCGACCGGCGACGGCGAGCGGTCCTTCTCCGAGGAACTGGCCGAGATCCGCGAAACCCCGGCCGCGACCGTGCACGCCGATCTGGCCGAGACGATCGGCGGCCCGCTCCCTGCCGTGTTGCGCCGCGCGGATCTGGCGCACCGCACGGCGGACCTCCTGGAGTGGCTGTGGACGAACGTGGTGCTCCCGGACTGGCCGCGCCGCCGCCGGATCGTCGAGGCCGACATCATCGCGCGCACCGGGCAGCTGGGCCGGGGCGGCTGGGCCGCGGTGCTCGACGACATGCGGCCCGGGATGCGCTGGCTCGGCGAGAGCCGCCTCCAGATCAACGTGTACGACCATCCGCCCCAGGACATCTCGGCGGCCCGGCTCCTGTTCCTGCCGGTCACCCCGCGCCCGTGCTGGGTGACCTGGGACGACCGGGGTCACTACGCCGTCGTGTACTCCTGCACGGGCGCGCTCGCCGAAGCGGGCCGGACGGCGGCGCCCGGGGCCCTGGGCGCGCTGCTCGGACCGGCCCGCGCGGGCGTGCTCGTGCTGCTCGACGCCCCGAAGAGCACCAGCCACCTGGTGGCGCTGACCGGCCAGGGCCTCGGCTCGGTGGGCCGGCACCTCAAGGTCCTGCTCGACGCCGGCCTGGTGGGACGGCGCCGCTCGGGCCGGTCGGTCCTCTACTACCGGACCCCGGCCGGGGACGTCCTGGTCTCGGCTCCGGGCGGCCGGGGATGAGGCGGACGGGCTCGTGAGTAATACTCTCCCCATGAATTCACGTGTTACGGATCAGGAGAGCGGGGTGAGCGTCCGGCGGGCGACCGCGCGCGACGCCAAGCGGCTGACCCGCCTGGTGCGCACCTCCAGCGCCTACGAGGGCCCGTACGCGCCGATGATCGCCGGGTACCGGGTGGGCCCGGACTACATCGAGACCCATGAGGTCCACGTCGCCGTCGGGCCGGACGGCCGGGTGCTCGGCTTCTACGCGCTGATCCTGAGCCCGCCCGAGCTGGACCTGATGTTCGTCGCGGACGACGCCCAGGGCCTCGGCATCGGCCGCCTCCTCATGGCCCACATGAAGCGCGAGGCGCAGGCGGCCGGGCTCGACAGCGTACGGATCGTCTCGCATCCGCCCGCCGAGGGCTTCTACCTCAGCGTGGGGGCGAGGCGGACCGGCACCGTGACGGCCAACCCGCCCGCCGTGATGTGGGACCGTCCGGAGCTCGAACTCCCCATTTCCTGAAGGTAGTTGGTGGTTGGGGCTGCGTCGCGTGCGACGCCGGCGAGGCATCCGCGGCATCGCTGTCCGGCAGCCGCCCGGCATCCGGGCCGGATGAAACCCCGTCACTTCACTCGGTGAGCGCGAGTCCGGGGCGGCCGGAAGGTAATCCGGTCGCCTGACCCCGGTCGATATGTGAGATAAGCCCGCTTAGGTTGTGAATCGGCATGGCAGACCGCTCACGGCTGCCGCCCGCGGAGGAGTGATACCTCCGTGCGATGGGGCCGCGAGGTCCCGAGAAGGCCGAGATGAGGGCGACATGGCGCACAGGGCGGGACGGCCGGAGGGCAGCGGCGTTCAGGGAGAGGGGAACGGACCGGACGCGGCGGCTCCCCCCGGCGCGGCAGCGGCCGGCCGACGACGCCGGGGGCCGGGGAGGTCCCGGGGTGCCCTGACGCCACATCAGCTCAAACGCCGCAAGCTCGCCACGCGCGGCGCACTCGCGGTGGGCCTGCTGTGCGTCGGCGCGGTCGGCTACTCGGTGGGGGAGGCGCTGACCTACCCCGGCGACGACAGCACGGCGGCCCGCCTGGCCGGCTGGGCCCGCGAGCACGAGCTGGGCACGGTCGTCGACAAGCTGGAGAATCTCCAGTACGAACTCGACCCGCCCCAGGTCGGCGGCTCCCTGCCGAGCGCGGCGCTGGCCCGCATGAAGGCGACGGCCCCGGCGATGCCGGTCCACCACCACGAAGTGCCGCTGCGCGCCTCGATGCCGCCGCTGGTCACCCCGGCCCTGCCCGGCGAGGGCGTGTGGCGGGTGCTGAGCACGGCGCACGGCGAACCCGTGGTGCAGGGCACCTACGTACGGCCCGACAGCGACCACACCTCCTACCAGGCGGCCGTCGCCTGGATCAGCGGCAAGAAGGCGCGCTTCGAACTGCACCCCGGAGTGCGCGAGCCGGGCGGCACCTTTTCCGTGCCGCCCAACATTCCGGAGGGTAAGCGCACCGGTCTCCTCGCCACCTGGAACGGCGGCTTCAAGGTCACCGACGGCGGCTCGCGCGGCGGCTTCTACCTCAAGGGCGAGACGGCGGGGGACTTGCGCGACGGCGCGGCGTCGGAGGTCTTCTACAAGGACGGCTCGATCGGGATCGGCAAGTGGGGCCGCGACATGCGGATGACGCGCGACGTGGTCGGCGTGCGGCAGTGCCTGGAGCTCATGGTCGACAACGGCAGGGTCGTGCCGGAGATCGACATCGACTCCAAGTGGGGCGCCACCGACCAGAGCCGGATGTTCGTGCCGCGATCGGGGGTCGGGGTGACCGCGCAGGGTGACGTCATCATGGTCGTCGGCCAGGCCCTCACCGCCCGCACGCTGGCCGAACTCATGCATCAGGCGGGCGCGGTGCGCGCGATGCCGCTCGACATGAACCGCGCCTGGCCCTCCTTCATGAGCTACGACCCCACAAACAACCCGGCCGACCCGAAGCCCACCAACATCCTCGACTTCGAGAACCCGCCGGAGCGCTACTACAACCAGGCGACCAGGGACTTCGTCGCCGTATACGCGAAGTGACGGGGGCGCTATTTGCGCGGATGTGCAAATAGGCGTACGGTCGTCCGGTAGCCACGAGGAGCACGGGAAGGGGGTGAGGACATGGAGCGAAGTCGCAGCAGTGCGGACCGGCATCGGCCGCGAGACCCCCTGTCCCCACACCCCTCCGGCCCGCGGTAGCGCCGTCCTCGGCGCGCCGCGCGGTCGGCGCGTCCGGCCGGATCCCGGCCGGGTGAGAGGAGCTCCCATGTCCACCCTCACCACCTTCGACTTCGCCCTGCGGCTCGCCGTCGGCGTCTGCTGCGGCGCCCTGATAGGCATCGAGCGCCAATGGCGCGCCCGCACCGCGGGGCTGCGCACCAACGCCCTCGTCGCCGCCGGGGCCACCCTGTTCGTCCTCTACAGCGAGGCGGTCGGCGACGAGAGCAGCCCCACCCGGGTCGCCTCCTACGTCGTCTCCGGCATCGGGTTCCTCGGCGGCGGCGTCATCCTGCGCGACGGAGCCTCCGTGCACGGCCTCAACACCGCGGCCACGCTGTGGTGTTCGGCCGCGCTCGGGGTGCTCGCCGCCTCGGGCCGGATCGACCTCGCGCTGCTCGGCACCGCCACCGTGCTCGCCGTACACCTGCTGCTGCGACCGGCCGGGCGGCTGATCGACCGCGCGCCCGCGCCCCGGCACGACCCCGAAACCTCCGAGGTCGAGGACGTATGCGACGAGGTGCGCGCGACGATTCCGTGCGACCGGCCGGTCGTCGGCAGGCCGTCCGTCAGGCTGCCGGCACGCCGACCTGGGACCAGGCCTTGAGCACCGCCTGAATCTCGTCGCCGTCGCCGAACAGGCTGCGCGCGGACGCCGCGGTCAGCCGCGCGAAGTCGGCGAACTGGGCGTTCGCGCCGAGCTCGCCGCCGGTGAGCGTGGCGTACCAGATCTTCCCGGCCCGCTCCCAGGCGTTGCCGCCCAGCGCCGTGGCCAGCAGGTAGAAGGCGTGGTTGGGGATGCCCGAGTTGATGTGCCCCCCGCCGTTGTCGCGGCTCGTGCGCACGTAGTCGTCCATGGTGGCCGGCTGCGGGTCCTTGCCGAGCTGCGGGTCGTCGTACGCCGTGCCGGGGGCCTTCATCGAGCGCAGCGCCTCGCCGTGGATGCGCGGGCCGAGCAGCCCGGCGCCGATCAGCCAGTCCGCCTGGTCGGCGCTCTGGCTCAGGGCGTACTGCTTGATGAGCGAGCCGAACACGTCGGAGACGGATTCGTTGAGCGCGCCCGACTGGCCGAAGTAGTCCAGGTTCGCGGTGTACTGCGTGACGCCGTGGGTCAGTTCGTGGCCGATGACGTCGACCGGCAGCGTGAAGTCGAGGAAGAGCTCCCCGTCGCCGTCGCCGAACACCATCTGCTCGCCGTTCCAGAAGGCGTTGTCGTACTTGTCGCCGTAGTGCACGCTCGCGATCAGCGGCAGTCCGGAGTCGTCGATGGAGTGGCGCCCGTACGCCTTCAGATACAACTCGAACGTGGCACCGAGGCCGGCGTGCGCCCGGTTGACGGTGGCGTCGGCCGAGGGCTGGTCGCTCTCGGAGTGCACCTTCGTGCCGGGCAGCGTCTCCTGGTGCCCGGCGTCGTAGATGGTGCGCTCGGGCTTGTCGGACGGGGTGCCGGTGGGTGCCGCGGCGCCGCGAACGGTGGTGATCCGGCGCTGGGTACGCAGCTGGGCGTCGTGCTCCAGGGTGCGGCGCGCGGGCCCGTACACGGCGGGGTCCTCGGCCTGGGCGAGCCGGTCGAGGACGTGGGGAGGTACGACGTGACAGATGGCGGGTTTGTTCATGGGCAGCAATGTGGCACGGAGTGATTGAACTGTCACCCGGTGCAGTCGAGTTGGCTGGAATGTGCCGTCCGGCGGCTGCCTCTGGCCTATGGGGCGGGGCCGTGTTACCGGCCCCGCTGGGTGGGGCGCTCGCGTGGCCGGGTGCTCGGTCGGCCCGGTCAGGGGGTCGGGTCGTCCTGCGGGGTGTCCTTGTGGGTCGCTGCCAGATAGCCGACCAGGGCTGCGATCGGGATGACCAGGGCCAGGGTCACCGGGCCCGTGCCCCAGCCCAGGCCCGCCCGGGTGGTCGGGACGCCCATCCAGTCGGCGAAGGACGCGCCGAGAGGCCTGGTCAGGACGTACGCCCACCAGAACGCGGCCACCGCGTTGAGGCCGAGATAGCGGCCGGACAGGGCGGGCACGGCGATCAGGGCGGTGAAGAGGAGGCCCGACGCGAGGTACCCGAGCTTCAGCGTGCCCGCCGTGAGGTCGCCGACCGCGGTGCCCAGGGCGAAGGTGGCGAGCACGGTGGCCCAGTAGAAGACCTCGCGGCGGCGGGTGCGGATGCTGTGGATCGACAGCGTCCGCTCACTGACGTACCAGGCGATCAGCACGGCGGCGAGCGCCAGGGTGAAGGCCACCGCGGACACCGCGTACGGGATGCCGGCCACGACGTGGACGACGTCGGCGGCCATCGTGCCGAACACGCTGACCATGACGATCGCCGACCAGTACGTCCAGGGCCGGTATCGGTCGCTCCGGAACTGCGCCAACAGCGCGACCACCAGACCGGCGAGCCCGAGGGCTCCGGCGGGAATGGGCCCCAGCGTGCGCCCCAGGTAGTCCGAGGCGGTCTCGCCCATGCCGGTCGTCAGCACCTTGACGACCCAGAAGACGGCCGTGACGGCGGGGACCTTGCTCAGGCCGGAGCCGGTCGGGGACATGGCCCAGTGGGGGTGTTCCTCCGGTACGGGCCTCGTCGTCGCCTCGCTGCTCGGCTGCCCCATGGTCGTTCCTGCCCTCCCGGCGCGGCCGCGCCCAGCCCCAACTGCCCCTGATTCAGGCATGGTTGGGCCAATGAGTCCGACCTGGCGGTGATTGCCGCCAAGTGAATGTCTACGGGACTGTAGACGATCGACCTGTGAGGTCTGCGGGGAGGGGTCGTCCGCCGCTTGCGGGTCGTGTGCGACGGTATGGAAGCGCGAGGTCCGGATCGGCCGGCCACCTGGGCCCCTTATGCCTTGGGAACCCCTTGACTACACCCGCGTAGACGGCTCACAGGCTCTTTGATTAAGGTATGCCTTCGCTAACTGAGGCGAGGCACGCCTTTGCAGGGCTGGGGAGAACGGCATGTGGGACGACGCGTTTCCAAGCTTCTTGATCGGATTGAGGGAAGGGCTTGAGGCGGGGCTGATCGTCTCGATCCTGGTCGCCACGCTCGTGCGCGCCGGGGCCAAGTCCCGCCTGCCGCAGGTGTGGACGGGAGTGCTCGCGGCGGTCGCCCTGGCGATGAGCTTCGGCGCGGTGCTCACCTTCACCGCCGCCAGCATGTCCGGAACCGCCCAGGAGGCGTTCGGCGGCACGCTCAGCGTGATCGCCGTCGCGTTCGTCACGGCGATGGTGTTCTGGATGCGCCGCTCCGCGCGCAGCCTCTCCGGCGAGATCAAGGAGAAGGTCACCGGGGCGCTCGCCATGGGCGCCGGCATGCTCGTCGCCACCTCGTTCCTCGCGGTGGGCCGCGAGGGCCTGGAGACCGCCCTGTTCCTGTGGACCACGGCCCGCGCGGCCGGCGAGTCCACGGGCCCGATGATCGGCGCCGGCATCGGCATCGTCATCGCCACCGGGCTCTGCTGGGGCCTGTACCGCCGGGTCCTGAAGATCAACCTCACGAAGTTCTTCACCGCCACCGGCGCCGTCCTCATCGTCATAGCCGCCGGAGTGCTCGGTTACGGCCTGCGCGACCTCCAGGAAGGCGGAGTGCTGCCCGGCAAGTCCGCGTACGCCGTGGATCTGAGCCAGAGCATCGACCCTGGCTCCTGGTACAGCACCCTCGTCCAGGGCGTGTTCAACCTGACGCCGACGATGACGTGGCTCCAGGTCGTCGCCTATGCCGGCTACCTCGCCGTGGTGATGACCCTGTTCGTACGGGGCGTGCGGACGGTCGCGGTGAAGCCCGCCAAGCCCGTGGCGCCCGCCAAATCGGCAGGGTCGGCCGAGTCCGCCGAGTCCGCCGAACCGGCCGCTGAGGGCAAGCCCGCCGAGCCCGAGACGGCCGCGTCCCGCCGCCCCGCCTGGGTGATCCCGGTCGCCGTGGTCGCCGTCCCCGCGGTCGTCGCGGGTGCGGTCGTCGCCCTCGGCGGTTCCAAGCCGGCCGATGCGCAGACCGTGGCCGTGTCCGAGAAGGACTGCGGCAAGGGCTTCACCGCGCCGAAGCCCGGCCGCCAGACCTTCCAGATGCACAACACCGGTGACAAGGCCTCCGAGGTCTATCTCATCGACCCCGCGAGCAACGCGGTGTACGGCGAGATCGAGGGCCTGGCCCCCGGCACCACCCGCGACCTGGTCGCCACCGTCGCGGGCGGCTCCTACGCCTGGCGCTGCGTGCCCACCGGCGGCAAGGCCGTCACCTCCGCGTCCGTACGCGTCAGCGGCGGCGCCGCGGGCAAGGCGGTCGTGCCGGTCTCCGAGGCCGACCTGGCCGCGCCCCTCACCTCGTACAAGCAGTACGTGAACCAGGGTCTGGCCACCCTGGTCGCCCAGACCAAGCAGCTCAGCGACGACATAGCGGGCGGCAACCTCGACGCCGCGCGCACCGACTGGCTCACCGCGCACCGTACGTACGCCTCGCTCGGCGCCGCCTACGGCACCTTCCAGGACTTCGACAAGAAGATCAACGGGCGCACGGCCGGACTCCCGGACGGGGTGAACGACAAGGACTTCACGGGCTTCCACCGGGTCGAGTACGGCCTGTGGCACGGCCAGTCGGCGAGTGACCTCGCCGCGCCCGCCGCCCGCCTCGCCGACGATGTGACGGGCCTCCAAAAGGCGTTCCCCACCCAGGACTTCGACCCGGCGGACCTGCCGCTGCGCACTCACGAGATCCTGGAGAACACCCTCCAGTTCGAGCTGACCGGCGACGCTGACCAGGGCAGCGGAACCACGCTCGCCACCGCCGACGCCAACCTCGCGGGAACGCGCGAACTCCTCGGCGTGCTGCGCCCCCTGCTCGCCTCCCGGGACGCGCAGCTGCTCCCCAGGGTCGACGCAGACATCGACCGCGTACAGAAACTGCTCGACTCGGTCCACCACGACCGGAGCTGGACGCCCGTCGACAAGCTGGACGCCGCCGGCCGCGCCCGCCTGAACGGCGCGACCGGCCAGCTCCTTGAGGACCTGGCCCCGGTGCCGGACCTCCTGGAGATCCGGAAGTCCGCCTGATGCCCGCCGAACGACCTGCCGCACGCCCCGAAGGGAACCCCGACATGCCCGCCGAAACCCCTGCCCCGCAAGGCGGCTGCCCCGCCGGACGGCGCTCGTTCGTCAAGACGGCCCTGGGCGCGGGCGCGGCCGGTGCCGTCCTGGCCGGCGGGGGATTCGCGCTGAGCCAGGCCGGTACCGGCGAGGCGCACGCGGCCGGCACCGCCGACTCGGGGAAGGTGCCCTTCCACGGCGCCCACCAGGCCGGCATCGTCACGCCACAGCCCGCGGCCGCCACCTTCGTCTCCCTCGACGTCATAGCCGACAGTCGGGGCGACCTCGCCGACCTGCTGCGCACCATCACCGAACGGGCCCGCTTCCTGACCGCGGGCGGCGCCCCCGCCGACCTCGGCGTCGGCGCCCCGCCGTCCGACAACGGCATCCTCGGCCCGGAGGTCCCCGCCGACGCGCTGACCGTCACGGTCGGCGTCGGCGCCTCGCTCTTCGACGACCGGTACGGACTCGCCAAGGCCAAGCCGGTCCGCCTCACGCCCATGCGGACCTTCCCCAACGACAACCTGAAGGCCGCCGAATGCCACGGCGACCTCTCGCTCCAGATCTGCGGCGCCCGCCAGGACGTGGTCCTGCACGCGCTGCGCGACATCGCCCGGCACACCCGCGGCGCCATGCAGATCAAGTGGCGCATCGACGGCTTCCAGAACGCGCCGCGCCCCACCGGCGCCCAGCGCAACCTGCTCGGCTTCAAGGACGGCATCGTCAACCCGGACGTGAAGTCCGTGCGCGAGACCGACCGGCTGATCTGGGTCGGCGACACGCTGGGCGAGCCGTCCTGGGCGGTCGGCGGCAGCTACCAGGTCATCCGCGTGATCCGCATGCTCGTCGAGTTCTGGGACCGGGTCTCGCTCACCGAGCAGGAGAAGATGTTCGGCCGCCGCAAGGACACCGGCGCCCCGCTGGACGGCGCGGTCGAGACCGACAGCCCCAACTACGCCAAGGACCCGCAGGGCAACGCGATCCCGATGGACGCGCACATCCGCCTCGCCAACCCCAGGACCCCCCAGACCGACAACACCCGCATCCTGCGCCGGGGTTACAACTACGACCGGGGCATCGACAACGTCGGCAACCTCGACATGGGCCTGGTCTTCTGCAGCTACCAGCAGGACGTCAAGCGGCAGTTCGAGGCGACCCAGGAACGCCTCATCGACGAGCCGCTCGTCGACTACATCTCCCCGACCGGCGGCGGCTACTTCTTCGCGCTGCCGGGCGTGAAGGACTCCTCGGACTGGCTGGGCCGGGGGCTGCTCGCGACCTGAGGCTCGGGCGGGCCCGGACAGGCTCTCAGCCCTCGTGGTGGTGATGGTGGTGGAGACGCCCGGCCGCGTACGCGTGGCCGGGCGAGGCCGTGTCGAAGAGCTGGTCCATGTCATTGGCGGACAGCGCCAGGCTGGAACAGCAGATCACCATCAGAAGCGCGTGTGCCACGACCAGATCGCGGCGCAGGGGCGGCGGCGGAGCGAGCAGCGCCCGTACGCGCTGCGGGACCGGGCCGCCGGTCGCGGCCAGCGAGCGTTGTGGGGTCCGCTTGGCCGCGAGAGCTGCCCGGGCCACCGCCCGCGCCACCAGCGACCGGTCGCCTACCAGCGTCCCGGCCTCCTCGTCCGCCCAGCGCTCCACCGCGAAACCCCCGGCCCGCGCCACCGGCCGCAGCATCGGATTGAGCGCCGCCGCCAGACGCAGCACCAGCAGGAACAGATGGTGGCGGTGGCGCAGATGGGCCCGCTCGTGGGCGAGCAGCGCGGAGCGTTCGTCGGTGGACAGCGCGCGCAGCATCCCGGACGAGATGACCACGCGCCCGGGCGAACCCGGCAGCGCGAACGCATGCGGTACGGGATCGTCAACCACCGCCAAATCACTGCCAGTTGGGAGCGCACCGCACTCCCGTCGGGCAGCCAGCCAGACCGCGCCCTGCCGCCAGGCGCTGACCGCGAGCGCACCCGCACAGCCGACGACGGCCAATGTGCAGACCGCGGCCACCAGCCAGTTGACCGGGGTGTGCGCGGCCACCAGACCGGGCGACCATTCGCCCTCCGCGGCCACGGCCGGGATCTGCGCGATGAGAGTGAAGGCCATCATGCCGAGCGCGGTCGCCGCGCCGACCGCCGCGACCAGCGAGGCCAGCGTCAAAAGCCAGGCGGCCATGCGCGGCGGCAGCCGGCCGCCGGCCCAGGGCGCCGCGAGCGCGAGCACCGCGCTGACCGCGAGGGGAGTGAAGAGGGCGACGCGCACCGCTCAGCCCTCCTTGTGCCCGCGCAGCAACTGCTCCAAGATCTCTTCGTCCTCGGTGCCGAGTTCGGACACGAACCGGGCGAGCACCGCGGCCCGGTCGCCGCCCTTCTCCAGGAGCGCCCGCATGCCGGCCGCGGCATGCCCGGCCTCGTCCCGCACGGGGGAGTAGAGGTAGCCGCGGCCGGCCCGCTTCCGGGTGACCAGGCCCTTCTCGTACAGCCGGGACAGAATGGTCAGGACGGTCGTGTACGCCGGATCGCCGGCGACGTGCTCGCGGACCGTACTGGCCGCCGCTGGTTCGCCGGCCGCCCAGAGCGCGGCGAGCACCTCGTTCTCCAGCTCACCGGGCGCCCGCCGCCCGGCCGTCCCGGCGCCGTCGTTCGCCACGTTCGTACCCCTTTGTTGCCGCGCTGATCCCGGTGGCCACCGGGTGGAGCCCAAGCTACTACGTGGCGTAGAGCCGGTCGCAGCCGTGGTCGCGCAGCGGGCCGGTCCGCCAGCCCCGGGCCCGCCAGGTGTCGAGGAGCGCGGGCAGCGCGGCCAGGGTGGTGCGCCACGAGCCCGTGGCGGAGGTGCAGTCGGAGTCGTGGAGCAGCACCGTGCCGCCGCCGCGCAGCGAGCCCATCACCGTGTCGTGCACCGAGCCCGGCGTGGCCCGGCGGCGCCAGTCCTCGCCCCAGGCCGTCCACAGCACGGGCGTGAGACCGAGGTCCCGGCAGGCGAGATGGGCACCCGTGCTCATCACCCCGTACGGCGGCCGGAAGAGGCGGGGGCGCTCGCCGGTGACCTCGCCGACCAGGTCGCGGGCGCGCGCCAGGTCGTCATGGGTGGCGCGCGGGCCGCGCAGGACCAGCGGGCGGTGCTCCCAGCCGTGTACGCCGATCTCGTGCCCGGCCGCGGCCATCTCCTTGGCGAGACCCGGCGAGCGGGCGAGCATCGAGCCGAGCAGGAAGAACGTCGCCCGCACGCCCTCCCGTTCGAGGAGGCGGAGGAAGTGCGGGGTCGACAGGTGATCGGGTCCGTCGTCGAAGGTCAGCGCGATGTGGTCGGGGTGTCCGAGGCCGGCGAGCCGGGGCATGGTGCGGTTGCGCAGCGGGCCGAGGGTGGACACGGCCGGCGCCGCGTGGGCGACGGCGAGCGCGGGCAGCGCCCCGGCGGCCACGACCAGCGCGGCCCTGGTGCTACGTGAGCTCACAGCTCGCACCTTTCGAAGAAGCTGTGGGCGAGGTGAGGCAGCCGCCCGCGATCGTTCTCATAGGCATGGGCGAGCGGCGCGCCGATTCCGAGCGAGAGGGTGACGGTCAGGGCAGAAGCCACCAACTTCCCTCTATGCCGGGCGAGTTGGGGTTTCGCCGTCGGGTTCGCGCGGGGGAGAGCCGCGTCGGCGATGACGGCAGCGGGACCGGGCGCCGTCGCGAAAAGAGCAAGCCCGGCCGCACGCTGGCGCTCCCCGAGAGGCCCTTTGACGAGATCCGACAGTACGGAGGTGAGCCCCTGCGGCTCCCGAATCCAGGCGGCAAGACCCGCCTCGTCGAGGGCGGCCGCATTGGTCTGCCCATGTCCCGGTATGCACCGGTAACTGGCCACGGGCAGCCCGCTGGCGAACGCTTCGAGAGAGGTGAGGCCACCCGCGTTCTGGACGAGGACGTCGCAGGCGCGCATCAGCAGCGGCATGTCCCCGACCCACTCGTGGACGTACCGGAAGCCGTCCGCACGCAACTGCTCGGCCAGCGCCGCGTTGCGCCCGCACACGACGACCGGCTCGGCAGCCGCGCTGTCCCGTATCTCCGCGGCGGACTCCCGCACCGGCCCGACGCCCCAGGACCCCGCCACCAGGAGGGCGAGCGCGGCATCGTGGGGGAGCCCGAACCGGTCCCGGGCGCCCCGGCGTTCGGCCTCGTCGGCCGCGGTGAAACGGGGCCCGGTCACCGGCCCGGTCACCCTCACACCGGCCGCGCCGAGCGCGGCCGCCTGTGCCGCTGGTACCGGATGCGCGGCGAGGTGCGCGTCGATGCCCGGGGCGACCCACAGGGGGTGCACGGAGAAGTCGGTGAGGTAGGTGAACGCGGGGACGGTGAGGCGCCCGCCGCGCCGCAGCGCGCCGAGTACCTGGCCGGCGAGCGGATAGGTCGACACGACCGCCCGCGTCTGTGGCCGGATCGTCCGGAGCGTACGCCTCTCGGCGCTGCGCAGCAGGGCGCGGATCGCGGGGCCGGGGGAGCCCGAGCGTTCGGTGACGGCGTAGATCCGCTGGTAGCCGGACGGCGCGCTGGTCAGCAGCCGGTGGTATGCGTCGGACAGGCCCCGGCCGAGCCGGAACGGCAGCAGATCCAGGAAGTCGTGCCGGTCCACCGCGAACCCGGCCGCCTCCAAACGCAGGGCGAGCGCATCGGCGGCACCGTCGTGCCCCGCGCCCACACTCGCGGAAACGATGGTGATCCGGCCGCCGGCGGGGCTGCCGTGAGGCGGGTGGGTGGGCCGGACGTCATCCGGGATGTCGCGACGGGGCACGGCCGGTCAGCCTCCTGAAGAGCATGCGGAACTCCGCCTCCCGCGGCGCCGCGACAGCGGGCCGGCGGGGGCTGCCACGAGAACCTACTACACGATGTAGAACGATGGGGAGCGGATGGTGGGGCATGAGGAGAGCGCGAGGTGAATGGCGTACGGCGGACGTCTCATGGGCGGGGCGGGGTTGGCCGGGCGACACGGGGCGGGCTTGTCGCCCACGAGGCGCCAACGGCCTCTTCCCGACGCCCGGCTGACCTGCCGAAACACGAAGAGCTGCGGGCCATCGGCGGGACCTGGCAGGGTTGTGCCGGGATCCTGGGGCTCCGTGCCCCGCGAGGGAATAGGTTGACCGCATGAGCAATCTCGATCGCCAGCCCGTGCTCTCCGTCTGCGGCGGACGCGGCTTCGTCGTGGCCGAGCCGGTGCGCGAGCTTCTCTCGCCCCGCACCGTGCAACTCGGCGAGTCCACCGAGGTGCGCAGGCTGCTGCCGAACCTCGGCCGCCGGATGGTCGGCGCCTGGGCGTTCGTCGACCACTACGGCCCCGACGACATCGCCGACGAACCCGGCATGCAGGTGGCGCCCCACCCCCACATGGGCCTGCAGACCGTGAGCTGGCTGCACCAGGGTGAGGTGCTGCACCGCGACAGCCTCGGCAGCCTGCAGACCGTACGCCCCCGGGAGCTCGGCCTGATGACCTCGGGCCGGGCCATCAGCCACTCGGAGGAAACCCCCAAGTCGCACAGCCGCTTCCTGCACGGAGCCCAGCTGTGGGTTGCCCTGCCCGATGCCCACCGCCACGTCGAGCCGCACTTCCAGCACCACGCCGATCTGCCGCACGCCACCGCACCGGGCATCGACGCGACGGTCATCCTGGGCGAACTCGACGGCGCCGCGTCACCGGGCAGCACCTACACCCCGATCGTCGGCGCGGATCTGGCCCTCACGGCCGGCGCCGAAGCACGACTTCCCGTGAACCCCGACTTCGAGTACGCCGTCCTCGCCATGTCGGGCGAGGCCCACGTGGACGACGTACCGGTCCTTCCCGGCTCCATGCTCTACCTGGGCTGCGGCCGCACCGAACTCCCCCTCCGGGCGACCTCCGACGCGGCCGTGATGCTGCTGGGCGGCGAGCCGTTCGAGGAGGAGATCGTGATGTGGTGGAACTTCATCGGGCGGTCCAACGAGGACATCCAGCAGGCCCGTTCGGACTGGATGACGGGGTCGCGCTTCGGTGAGGTGAAGGGGTACGAC